>NZ_FMTV01000008.1:0-238658 GCF_900100445.1 Mucilaginibacter sp. NFR10
GCATGTCTTTCCGATTTCAATTCCTCAAAATGGTAAACTTTGGTACTAAGCCTGTAATTTACACAGAGCTCATTATAACGGTTAAAAAAGAAATTGGCAAAAGGTAAAACGATTACTTTTTGAGATGAATTAAGTTTATGTATAAGTCCGTTTTCATAGTAACAAACCCGGTAGTTATTACAGTAAAAAAAAATCCGGTGATAATTATCCTCGGCAATCCGGAAACACTCGTTGTTTTCCAGCCCATCGGCCGATGTGAAGTTTTTAAAATGCTGGCCGTCAAACCTGCTCACGCCTTTATCGGTGGCCAGCCAGATAAAACCCCTGCTGTCCTGCATTAAATAGTTAACCCTTGAACTGGGCAGGCCATCAGGGGCGCTATAATTTTTCAGGTAAACTAACTGATATGGAATGTCGGCATATACCCGGCCCGGGAATAGAAACAGCGTTAATATTAAAAGTTTAAAAAAAGGGCTTTTTAGCGGCATTCTATAATTTGTATCAATTTAACATTGCTGCTTTTATCAATACGCAATGATACGGAGCGTAAGGCTTTTGTGTTGCTATATCACCGATAAATTTAAAAAGAAATGATACATAGTTATATCCATCTAAATATAGGCAGCTCGCCTGTAAATATTTATTATATAAGTGTCCCGGCTCATACACATAGGTTGTGTGCCCCGGCCGTTCGGCTTGTGGGGACGCACCGGTCTCTGCTTAAGTTATCTTCGGTAGAAGTTATCTCTGTGAACAAAATGGCCTTCAATTTTATGGTAATAGCCAAAGTGACAAGACAATCACAAATCTTTAGTTAAAACAAAACTTTTCCATATTTTTGGCTCGTCAACAAATGATAACAGCAAACATTAAATATGGCACAGTTGGGACATCAAAATCCCTTACTCGCAATATCCTTGCGTCGGAGCCATTTTTCAATGATTCACCACCAGCTCTTTTTTGCTAACAGATCATCGATTATTCTATCGGGTCTGAATTTTTTCAACACTATTTTCAAAACAATTTATTCAATGCGGGCAATTGCAGGTATTGTTATGCTTTGCCCAACCTATTCTTAATTTAGCAAAAAATGAAAAAGACATTTGTTCTATTGCACATAGCCGTAATACTTGCCGGCTTTACCGGGGTGTTTGGTAAACTTATTTCTTTAAATGAATACCTGCTTACCTGTTACCGTACCCTGTTCTCTTTTTTATTCCTGATGATTATGGTATGGATCAAAAAGCCACAATTTAAGTACTCATGGAATAACATAACGGAAATGGGTAAGGCTGGATTACTAATTGCCTTTCACTGGGTGTTCTTTTATGCCAGCATCAAATATTCCAACGTTTCTGTAGGCGTAGTTTGCTATTGCCTCACCAGTTTTTTTACTGCATTTCTGTCTCCGCTTATCAACAAAAAACCTTTCAATATTACTGAACTGCTGCTAAGCATGCTTACCCTTGCCGGTATCGGTTTGATATTTCATTTTGATACCTCATTCAGAACGGGGATCATACTCGGTGTAATATCATCTTTCCTGGCATCACTTTATACCATATTGAACGAGCGTCTGGTTAAAAAGTATGATTCAACCGTTATGAACTTGTATCAGATGCTGGTTGGATCTGCCGCGCTAATACTGGCCTCGCCGCTATATCTTTATTTCTTCCCTTCAAAAATGATAATACCAGGCACATTGGATATCATTTATTTGCTGCTTTTATCGCTTTTTTGCACGGTTGGCCTTTATGTTATGGTGGCCGAGGTTTTGAGGAAAATGTCTGCCTTTACGGTTAACCTAACCTTTAACCTGGAGCCTGTTTACAGTATTTTACTGGCAATGATTTTATTCAATGAATCCCGGCAGCTCAATTTATCCTTTTATGGAGGCCTGTTGATCATCATCATATCCGTAATCTTACAGGCGGGACTAAGCCGGAGAAAAAGGGCAGGGGCAGATTTGTAATGAGTTACATAATCCCAGATTTACGAAGTTTTCAAGACTTCGTAAATCTTCAAGGTCTTTTATTAACCCCGTTCAGATACCCGGGCGGTTGCCTGTACCGGTAAGTCCATATTACCATCCTGCTTAATTAGGTTAAGCTTATGTTTGGTGATGACCCATTTGCCATGAGTTTCAATAAGCTCGGTATCATAAGTGCCTTCAACAATCCATAGGTCGTCACCAATAAAATGATCGGCTTTGCCATAATAATGAACAAGCGCTGCCGATCCGTTTTGCATGACATAAAAATCGGCCAGTTGGTGATGGGTTTTGTCGAAGCCGGGCAAAAAGCCGCGCCACGCCGTAATAATACCTTCGGATGGTACAACACTTGCCGGATTGCCGGTCATCGAACTATAGTCAAGCTCGACATTTTCGGCAAATGTATTTTTAACTTTGCCCCAGTCGCGCTCGTCAGCTCCGGCAAACAGCCTTATTACCGTTTCAATTATCTGCTCTTTCATGGTTTTGCGTAGGTTAAATTCACTCAAATATCAATTATCCAGCTCATTTTACATATTAACAACAATCTTTTATATAAACTTGTACTGTTATTGGTTGTTTTCCCAAAACAGCCCCACCATAAAACATGAGTCAGGATTTTTATCAACATATTTTTGCTAAACAGCAAAAGCTGGAGGCTGTGCCTTCAAACAGGGAGATTACTGCCTGGGCACTAAAAGTGATCCATTTGCTGTACCCCGAACAAACCGGGCAACAGTATGCTTCAGTTGAGGAGCTGAAGGATGAGTTTTTAAGGCTTGAGAATGAACTTTGTGACATTATGCATGCCACCAAAGCCTGCAGTAACTGTGATACCTCAAAGCTGGCCAAAAAGTTTTTTGAGGGCCTTCCCGAGCTATTCCGCATTCTGAATACCGATATCCAGGCTATTTTTAACGGCGATCCGGCCGCTCGCAGCGAATTTGAAGTGATCCGTACTTATCCGGGCTTTTATGCCATTTCGCTTTACAGGGTGGCGCACAGCCTTTATATCGATGATATTCCTCTGTTGCCAAGGATCCTTACAGAATATGCGCATTCTAAAACAGGGATAGATATTCATCCTGCCGCCCAAATAGACGAGTATTTCTATATAGATCATGGTACCGGTATTGTTATTGGCGAAAGCTGTAAAATAGGTAAGCATGTAAAGCTGTACCAGGGCGTTACTTTAGGTGCTTTAAGTGTGGATAAAAGTATGGCCAATACCAAGCGGCACCCAACGGTGGAGGACAATGTGGTGATTTACTCGGGGGCCACCATTTTAGGCGGCGAAACCATCATCGGGCATAACAGTGTGGTAGGAGGAAACGTTTGGCTCACCAAGAGTTTGCCACCAAATTCGAGGGTATACCACACACCTAACCACAGGGTACTGAAAAGATTGAGCATTAAATTGTTCGGCCACAAGAAATAGAACATTTACCATAAAAAATATATAATGGCTTCATTGATAGACCTGATAGGCAACACGCCTATGGTAGAAATTAAAAAGCTGAACCCAAATCCAAAAGTGCGGATCTTCGCCAAGCTGGAAGGCAATAATCCGGGCGGCAGCGTAAAAGACCGTGCGTCGCTCAACATGATCAGGAGTGCTATCGAGCGCGGCGATATTAAGCCCGGCACAAAGTTGATTGAAGCTACCAGCGGCAATACAGGGATAGCATTGGCTATGATTGCAAGGTTGTTTGATCTGGAGATAGAGCTGGTGATGCCATCCAACTCCACCCGCGAGCGTACGCTTACCATGGAGGCCTTTGGCGCTAAAGTTACGTTGCTTGAAGGGATAGAGCTTTGCCGCGATTATGCTGAAGAAAAGGCCGCTACCGGTGAGTATTTTCTGTTGAACCAGTTTGCCAACCCGGATAATTACATGGCCCACGTAAAAACAACAGGCCCCGAAATTTGGCGGGATACCGAAGGCAAGATCACCCATTTTGTAAGTGCGATGGGTACTACCGGCACCATCATGGGCTGTTCAAGATATTTGAAAGAGCAAAACGCCAACGTACAGATAGTAGGTTGCCAACCGGTTGAAGGCTCGTCTATCCCGGGAATCCGCAGGTGGCCGGAGGAATACCTGCCCAAGATCTTTGATGCTAAACGCGTTGACAGGGTGATGGATATCTCACAGGAAGAAGCTACCCAGATGGCGCGTCAGATGGCCAAAGTAGAAGGCGTATTTGCAGGCATGAGCAGCGGCGGCGCACTATCTGCGGCTGTAAGACTTGCGCAGGAGCTGGAAGAGGGGCTAATCGTTTTTATTTGCTGTGACCGGGGCGACAGGTATTTGAGCAGCGAGTTATTTGGATAAATACCGAATGGAACCTACAGAGGATAGTAATAATTATAAATACGGCGTATTTTATTACAATAAAGATGATAGCCGGATCATTGTGCCCAAAAGAATTAAGTACATGGCTGGACAGTGAATTTTGCCCACCCGTTAAGTTATTTGATTATTGCCGGGATACTGGCTGTGGTAATTGTAGCATGGATAGTTGCCCCGCAGAAATAAATATGTATTGTTCATAAACTTGCGCCCGTTTGTAACGCCATTACCGGAGCTTTCGTTAGAAATGTAAGCCCGTGTTAAGTACTTCATCACAGATGTTCTCGCGGCCGGTTTGCAAGATTTTACAACACCTCTAACTCCTTCAGCTTTATCTCTAAAGCTTCGGCCGATGTAAAGTGGATGCATTTGATGCCCATCTTTTCTGCCGCTAAAATATTACGGTAATTATCGTCAATAAATAAAGCCTCACCTGCATTTACATGGTAACGATCAAGCAGGGTTTGATAAAAGGCAGGCGTTGGTTTTCGCATTTTTTCGGTGCCGGATACCACAATGCCATCAAACCAGTTTAAAAAATCAAAACGCTCCTGCGCCATCGGAAAAGTTTCGGCCGACCAGTTGGTTAATGCGTAGATTTTGTATTTACCGCTTTCTTTTAATTGTTTGAAGATCTCTACCGTATCGTGAAAAGGCTCGCCAAGCATTTCTATCCAGCGGGAATAAAAAGCGCGGATATTAGCTTCGTGCTCCGGAAATTGAGCCACCAGCAAATCTGTACCATCCTGTAAAGATCGGCCGGCATCCTGTTCCTCATTCCAGTCGGAAGTGCAGATATTGGCCAAAAAATCTATCATTTCCTGTTCATCAGTAAACAGGGTGCGGTACATATAATGCGGGTTCCAGTCAATTAAAACGGCTCCCAAATCGAATATTATGGTGTTGATCATTTTTTATTTGCGTGGGTTTCATGAACCTCGGCCTTTGTAACTACCGAATCTTTCAAAAAAACAACAAGCGTTTGGGTATAAATTAATTTGCCCCTGCTGTATTCTCTGTCAAGGTCGTATACCATGCTGTCTTTACTGCTTAATTGAGGACGGTGGAGCAAATGGATCACCTGTTGATATTTAAGATTATTAAGCTGTTTACTTTCAATCAGGTCATTAACCATACCCGGGCGATAAGCGAACGTAAGGCCATCTCCATCATCCCATTTATCACGGTCGAACTTTTGTTTACGGCTGCAGGCGGTTAGGCAAACTGCCAGGAGGCAGATAAATATCAAGGTTTTGCTAAGCATTTTATGTTTCGGTATTGAAGTTGGCCATATTTCAACTGCCTGTTATTGCGTAGCTTTCCCACGACCAAAAAAGGGTGTCATGCTGAGCCTGTCGAAGTATGGTGGGCAGGCCTCTCCGCACGAGTCTTCGACAGGCTCAGACTGACAGGCCTACCCAGCTTTCTGCAATAACGGATAGTTGTTGGTTTTCCAGCAGCTAAAAATACTGAAATTAATTAACCCCTAAAAGATAGCCTTTAAAATCAGCAAAATCTTTACTGATGGCTACCGCCAGTTTGGTTTTTGATTCCAGCTCTTTTACCTGCTCGGGCACTTCAATTTTGGCAGCAACCTCATCGCTGAAAACATCCGGGAACTTACAAGGATGTGCGGTTGAAAGGAATACACCGGCGGTGTCAACAGCGGCATGGTCCTGCTTATAATCGGTTAAAGCCTGCCATGCGATAGCAGTGTGTGGGCAAACCACATAATTATAGTTATCAAATACCCAGTTGATGGCTTTTACAGTTTCCTCGTCATCGTACTTAAAGCCAACAATCAATTCTTTAAGCGCTTCGGTGTCGTTTTTAAACAGGTCGGCAATGCGTACCCAGTTACTTGGGTTGCCTACGTCCATTGCGTTAGATAAAGTTGCTACCGATGGTTTGGGTTGATAAACGCCGGTTTTTAGAAACTCAGGCACGGTATCATTGACATTGGTAGCCGCAATAAATTTTTCGACAGGTAAGCCCATTTTCCAGGCTAACAAACCTGCGCCTATATTACCGAAGTTGCCGCTTGGCACGGAGAAAACTACTTTTTTAATGCCTTGCCTTAATAGCTGTGCATATGCATTGAAGTAATAAAAAGTTTGCGGAACCAAACGTGCAATATTGATGGAATTGGCGGATGTAAGGCGGAATTTTTCGTTTAGCTCATCATCAACAAATGCCTGTTTCACCAGGGCCTGGCAATCATCAAAAGTACCGTCAACCTCAAGGGCACGGATGTTTTGACCATTGGTAGTTAGTTGCTGCTCCTGAACGCCGCTTACCTTGCCTTTAGGATAAAGGATGGTAACACGGGTATTGGGGACACCTAAAAAGCCAAGAGCCACCGCACCGCCGGTATCGCCACTGGTAGCAACCAATACGTCAAGCTGTTTTTCGCCGGGCTCAAGGAAATAGCTCATTACGCGGCTCATAAAACGAGCGCCAAAATCTTTAAATGCCAGTGATGGGCCGTGGAAAAGCTCGAGGACATATACATTGTCTTCCAGCTTTACAATAGGAGCAGGGAAGCTGATAGCATCATCGATCAGCGCTTTCAGATCAGCTTCGGGGATAGAATCGCCAAGCAGGTTTTGGGCTACTTTAAAAGCAATTTCGGGTAAGGAGTATTTATCAAGGTTGTTGATAAAGTCGTCATCCAAACGGGGGATGCTGTAAGGCATGTATAGGCCTTTATCCTGCGGCATACTGTTGAAAACAGCATCTTTGAAAGATACTTCAGATAGGGTATTATTGGTACTGTAGAGTTTCATTTTTGATTTCGGAATTCGGATTTTCGATTTCGGATTTTTTAAGTTTATTGGAGCTCATCTAATCGATGTCATTGCGAGGTACGAAGCAATCGCATGCTATACAGAGCGGATTTACTTCCGTGCAATTGCTTCGTACCTCGCAATGACATAGTGGTTTGTATTGCGAAGGATTTAAGACTACCCCAAAACCTTCGGTCCGGCGTCATTTATAGTTGATACGTAGCTATTGGATCCGATTTTTAAATCGGTTAAGTGCTGTTGCAGCTTTTGGGTGATGGCTCGTGCGGTGGCTTCGTCTTTGGTAAAAGCAAAAACAGACGGGCCTGATCCTGAGATGCCAAAGCTTACCGCACCAAGTTCCATAGCCATTTCACGCATTTTATAAAAGTCTGGGATCAGCATAGAGCGTACTGGCTCAACGAGCACATCTTTCATACTGCGGCCAATCAGGTCGATATCCTGCATAAATAAACCGCTTACTAAGCCGGCAATATTGCCCCACTGGGTAACGGCATCCTTCATCTGGATGTTTTTACGGATTATTTGGCGGGCCTCTCTTGTAGGTACATCAACATCAGGGAACACGATGGCACACCACAGGTTTTTAGGATGCGGCAACCTTACCACATCAAGGGGCTCATAACTGCGGATGAGCACAAAACCACCAAACAGGGCAGGAGCAACGTTGTCCGCATGACCATGGCCGCAAGCCATTTCCTCGCCTTTCATGGCAAACGGAAGCAGTTTTATAGGGTCGGAATCATCGCCTAATAATGTTTTAATAGCAAACAAACCGGCAACTGTACTGGCCGAGCTTGAACCTAAACCACTGCCAATAGGCATTTTTTTATGCAGCTCGATATCTAAACCAATATCGGTACGGCCAATACTTTGTAAATAATGCTGAACACTAACGCTCACGGTATTCTTAGCCGGATCAAGCGGCAGCCTGCCGTCATCACCGGTAATCTTGCTGAGGGTGATGCCCGGTTTACCGGTCAAGCGCATGATCACCTCATCGCCGGGTTCATCAACTGCAAAGCCCAGCACATCGAAGCCGCAAACCACATTGGCAACTGTAGCCGGGGCAAAAACGTGGATACTGTCGCCCCCCCCGCCCCCTAAAGGGGGAGCTGCTTCTGGGGCGGCTTTAACTTCTTCTAAATTATTTTCCATATTAAAAATATCAAACTATAGTTCCCCCTTTAGGGGGTTAGGGGGCGCTTAATTAGCGCCCACATTTATTAAATCAGCAAATACGCCGGCGGCGGTTACTTCGGCACCTGCGCCGGGGCCTTTTACAACCAGCGGGCGTTCGCGGTACCTGTCGGTAGTAAAGGATATGATATTATCACTGCCCGACAGCATGTAAAACGGATGGTTTTCATCAACCATTTGCAGGGTTATAGTTACTTTACCTTCCTCTAACTTGCCAATGTAACGCAATACTTTGCCGTCTTTTTCGGCTGCATCTTTAAGTTTGGCAAAATGCGCGTCTTCGGTTTTTAATGTTGCATAAAAATCCTCAACAGTTTTAGCTTCAAGGCTTGCTTTTGGCAGTACGCTTTCAATTTCAACATCGGCTTCTTCCATTGCGTAACCTGCATCGCGGGCAAGGATGAGCATTTTGCGCATAAAATCTTTACCGCTCAGGTCGTCACGCGGGTCTGGTTCGGTATAGCCTTTGTCCTGTGCTTCTTTTACCACATCGTGGAAATTGGCATCGCCTTTAAAGTTATTAAAGATGAACGATATAGTGCCCGAAAGTATTGCTTCGATACGCTGCACTCTGTCGCCGCTGTTCATCAGGTTTTTAAGGGTATTGATGATTGGCAAACCGGCACCAACGTTGGTTTCGTAGAAGAAATCAACGCCATGAGCGCGTGCGGTATCTTTAAACGTGCGGTACTGCTTATAACTGCCCGAGTTACCTATTTTATTACAGGTGATCACCGAGATATTGGCTTTAAAGATCTCCTCGTAAAAACCGATAGGAACGGGACTGGCTGTATTATCAATGAACACACAGTTTGGCAGGTTCATTTCTTTCATCCGGTTGATGAACGATTGCAGATCGGCTTCATAAGGCGACGATTGCAGGTCATTTTGCCAGGTATCTAAAGAGATGCCATCACTATTGAACGTCATTTTGCGGGTATTGCTGATACCGGCTATTTTAACCTGGATGCCGTTGTTATCTTTCAGGTATTCGCTATGGGCGTTCAATTGATTAAACAATGTTTTGCCGATGTTGCCGGTACCCAGGCAAAACGCATGCAGGGTTTTGGTCAACTGTACAAAGAAGGCGTCGTGCACGGCGTTCAAGGCTTTTGACAGATCGTTCGCCGAGATGATCACCGAGATGTTATATTCTGATGAGCCTTGTGCTATAGCCCTTACGTTAACACCGTTACGGCCCAGCGCATGGAACAACTTGCCCGACATGCCCGGAGTTTGTTTCATGTTTTCGCCAACAATGGCCAGGATGGCCAGATTCTTTTCGATAACCAGATGTTCCAATTTTTTGGCGGCAAGCTCCAGTTCAAACTCCTGTTCGATAACCTGTTTTGCCCTGTCTGTATCTTGCGGCTGAACTGCAAAAGTAATGCTGTGCTCAGATGACGATTGGGTGATCAGGATTACGTTGATTTGCTCGCGGGCAAGCAAGGAGAACAAGCGGCCGCTAAAGCCCGATTTGCCTACCATGCCGCTACCCTCCAAATTGAGGATGCTGATATTATTGATAGATGAGATCCCTTTGATGGGCAGGGTAGAGGCCTTGCAATCATGCCGGATCACCGTCCCTTCAAACTCAGGCTCAAAGGTATTTTTGATCACGATAGGGATCTTTTTTAGAAATGCCGGGATCATGGTTGGCGGATAGATCACTTTGGCGCCGAAGTAGGAAAGCTCCATGGCTTCGGTATAAGTAAGCTCGGTTAAAGAGAACGCTTTTTTAACCATGCGCGGATCAGCGGTCATCATACCGTTAACATCTGTCCAGATTTGAACCTCCTGAGCATTTAACGCTGCGCCGAATATGGCTGCAGTATAATCAGACCCACCGCGACCTAATGTTGTTGTCTGCCCTGCATCGTTTGAGGCGATGAAACCGGTAACGATCAATGTTTTGCCTTTGTTTTCGGTATACAGGCCTTGTACCAGCCTTTCGGTAAGCTCGGTGTTTACCTTAGCATTGCCGAAAGCGCCGTCGGTTTTAATTACATCAGCAGCATCAACAAAAAGTACATCGCCAAAATGCTGGGCTGCAATTTTGCTCACCATCAGTGTTGAGCAGCGCTCGCCGAAAGCCAGCACCTGGTCGCGGGTTTTAGGCGTAAGCTCACGGAGGGTAAGTACACCCTGCAGCAATTCTTCCAGTTGGTTGAAGTGAATTTTTAAACGGGTGAGGGCGGGATTCTGGTTCTGCACGTCGAGCAAAGCCTTTACCGCATCAAAGTGGCGCTTTTCCAGTTCGGCAAGCCCGGCGGTAAAATCAATACCGTTGGCTGCATCTTCGGCCATGGCCGAAAGCAGGTTGGTTACACCGCCCATGGCTGACAATACCACCACCGGCTTTTCTTCATTTTTTACTTCATCCTTCAGGATGCTTAACAGGGTTTGGATGCTGTTTACAGATCCAACGGAAGTTCCTCCGAATTTTAAAACTTTCATTTATGGGTTAGTAATCGTTCTGTAACAAAAAAACCTTCCTCTTTGCGGAGGAAGGTTTTTCTTTTGGCTTTCATTTTATGTTTTACACCATACGATTATCTTCCTCCGAGGTTTATACCGGTGGTAATAATAATTGTAGAAATGGTGTTGTTAATTGTCATATATAATGTCTGTAAAGTAAGTAGATTATTTTCTGATTTGCAAGGATTATTTAACAAATTATGATTTTCGTAATAATTGTAAGGCGATTGAGGGGGTGATTGATGGATTTGATAATGAGGGGGATAGGTAAAAGGTTTTATCTGTCATTGCGGATTATTGTAAGCGTACAGGGAAACGACTGCGGATCCTATATGCAGTTAAATATTTTGATTATTTAGCACGAATGCTTGCAGGGCGTCAATAATTTATGCGAATTACGCGAATTATTTCAACCTAATGCTGAGCAAGGGGTATGATTCGATCGAATGACCCTAATTACGGCTCGGAAAGGCAGTTTGTGTAATTCGCTAATTCGAATAAATTCGTGGAGAGATTTTTACCACGAATGCTCAGCATGCCATTCACAATTAACCGAATTACACAAATTATGACGTAGAATGGCACTTCGTGTAATTCGCTCAAATTCGAAAAAATTAGTGTCAAAATTAATTTGCTACTTTTGAAGCTTGATTATATGCAGGGACTAATTACAAAATCAACCGGAAGCTGGTACCAGGTACAAACTCCCGATGGGCAAAGGATAGATTGCCGCATCAAGGGAAAGTTCCGTATTAAAGGTATTACCACAACCAACCCTATTGCCGTTGGCGATGTGGTTGATTTTGAAATGGAGCCCGACAGGGAAGATGGCGTGATCACCAACCTGCATCAACGCAAAAACTACATCATCCGCAAGGCTATTAACCTGAGCAAACAGGCGCAGATCATTGCTGCCAATCTTGACCAGGCTATTTTGGTAGTTACCCTGGCCTCACCGCGTACTTCCCTGGGTTTCATCGATCGCTTTTTGGTAACTGCCGAGGCTTACGATATTCCCGCAAGGCTGGTATTCAATAAACTTGATCTTTTCAGCGATGAAGGCCTAGAAGTTTTGGCCGATTATAAATCCATTTACGAAGACATCGGCTATCCTTGCTTTGAGGTTTCGGCTATTGAAGGTACTAATATCAGCCATGTACAGGATCTGTTGAAAGATAAAGTTACGCTGTTTTCCGGTCATTCAGGTGTTGGTAAATCAAGCCTGATCAATGCGTTGCTGCCCGAGCTGGACCTGCGCACGCACATGGTATCCGACTGGAGCGATAAAGGCATGCACACCACCACCTTTGCCGAAATGTTTGAGCTGCCGCAGGGCGGTTTTATTATTGATACTCCGGGCATCCGTGAACTGGGCGTTATCGATATAGAAAAACAGGAGCTTGGCCATTTCTTCCCCGAAATGCGCGAACGGATGAACCAATGCCGTTTTAACAATTGCCGCCACATCAATGAACCCGGCTGCGCCGTGCTCGAAGCTTTGGAAGAGGGCGAGATAACCCTATCGCGCTACGAAAGCTATCTGAGCATTTATCATGGTAATGATACAAGGGCTTAGAAGACATCAGATGCAATTTTGATAGCCGTCTTTTTAATAAAGCTTTACGTTTTTTGCAACAGATTTAGTATTTTGAGGGATATATGGATATCTTAAATGAAAGGTAAAGATACTTTTACTTCGGCCGCTATTAATGAGTTAATAAGGCTTATTGAGCTTCGTAACGAGGCGCCGTCATCAGGTCAAAAGACTATTCGTCAAAAAATGAGAGATATCGGATTCTACGGTAAAGATGATTGGGGTATAGTTGACCTCCAGGTTGCGGATTTAAATTCTCTAATTTTTTCGGGTAGAATAAAGGTTGTTGAGGGGGACTTTAAAAAATTATTGACTCGTTCGGTCTCTCCGATTGAAAAAGTGTCGAAACATGAAGAAGAAAAACTGCTACAGGACTCAATAATTGATTTAAATTTTATTTTGGGACAACTTAAAAATAATTTATTTAACCCCCAATATGATAGTCATTTAGCATTAAGAGACAAAGGCGGAGTTTATATTTTATGCCTAAAAGAGAACTGTACCCTTCCAGAGTGCTACAGTATTCCAATATACAAATGTTTCGAAGGTCTTAAAGTGGTTTACACAGGAATCGCCAGCATCAGTCTAAGAACAAGAGATTATAAGCAACATTTTATGGGCAATAACGCAGGTCGTTCAACTCTAAGAAAGAGTTTAGGCGTGATGTTTGGATTTAAAAAAGTCCCCAGAGATAAAGACCCTAATTCGACTAAAACCAAATTCAACGATGAGGATGAGCGGCAATTGTCAGCTTGGATGAAGGCTAATTTGATAATGTACACATTGCCAACACCTCACTATGAAAAAATAGAAATGTTACTGATAAATCATTTTAATCCTCCTTTGAATCTAAAGGGTAATAATAATAGTATTAATAAAGATTTTCGAAAAGTTTTATCGGCATTAAGAACTGATAAATAGAATTTATCCTATGGTCAGTATTATCACCCAAACACCATCAGCCTTACTTCTCAGCTGCTTCCTTCACCAGCACATCAACAATAGCCTGCTTATTCGGCAAATATTTATTAGTCAAAAATAATCCTCCTTTGCCTGTCGAGGAATTAAAGAACAAATAAGTACCAACACCCGGGTCATCACCGTCATGACCGATGGTGCCGTTGGTATATAAATTCCAGAAGATGCCTTTGTTGCGGTAGGTTAAGTTGATGTTTTTAGGCGGATGTTCCTTACTGAACTGCGGAGTGAACATAGCCTGGTATGATGCCTCGGTAAGCAGTTTTTTGTCATGCCTGGCGATGGCCATTAAATATTTGCTCAAATCTTCGGGCGAAGTTTTGAGGCCACCATCAGGGTAAGTAACCAGGTCATATAACGGGAACCGGTTCTTTAGATCGAGATATAAATAGGCATGTTTCTTTAAATCTATATCTGAAACATGCCAGCCTGAATGATCCATTTTTAGTGGTTTCAGGATATATTTTTTGGTAAACTCCGCATAAGAAAGACCTGATTTGAGCTCGATGAGATAAGCCGCCAGTGCCGAGCCAATGTTGGAGTATGAGGAAACGCCTCCTGCCGGGCCTTCACCAAAATTGGCCTTACTATAGTATTGGCCTTGCGGCGATAAATAGTTGTAAAAGAACTGGGCTAAAGTTGTATCCTTTAATTTATCACCAAAACCCATCTGGTTCAGGGTTTTTATCGAAACACTGTCGTAAGTCCTCAGCTTAGGATAAAAATGATAGCAGTAATGATATATTTCAGGGTTGTCAATAATCCCCGATGAATGGTTGGTTAACTCCCTGATGGTTATTTTTCCATTGGGATCGTTAGGATTAGTCACCTTAAAAGGAAGAACATCATTGATATCAGTTTCTAAAGTAAAATACTTTAATTCGATAGCTTTCATCAACGCTACGGCAATAAAGGTTTTGCTTACCGAGCCAATGTTTTGAATTGTATTGGCCGAATAGGGGATTTGGTTAGCCACATCTGCATAGCCAAAACTATGGGAGTAACTAACTTTATTACCATCGGTCATGATCACATACATGCCAGGCAGGCTTTCATGCGTAAAAGCCTGGTGTAATTTGATGGTTAAAGAGTCTGGTCGGGTTTGCGCCTGGATGCCGCCGGTTATAAGTGCAAGGGTTAGCACACGAAGAAGTGTTTTCAAGGTTTTATAGGTTTTCATATGTCTATATTACAACAAACAGCATATAAACCCCTATCGATCAATGAAAATTATTTTATGTTCTGCGACGATAGTCGTGAACAGGTAATGGTATTCAACAAAAAAGGCCTTGTGAATAACACAAGGCCCAATATTTATTCGCCTAAGGCGGTTTTGAAATCTTCGAGTAAATCGTCGAGGTCTTCAATCCCTACCGACAGGCGGATCATACTTTCAGGAATGCCCATTTCTGCGCGGCGCTCGGCACCAAGCTCAAAGAAAATGGTTTGCGCTACCGGGATGGCCAGGGTACGTGTATCACCAAGGTTGCTTGATTTTACAACCAGTTTCAGTTTATTTAAAAATGCCAGGCAGTCGATACTTTCATCAAGCTCGATGCTCATCAAGCCGCCATAGCGTGCAAATAACTCGCCGGCCAATGCGTGCTGTGGGTGCGATTCAACGCCCGGATAAAATACTTTTTTAACTTTTGGGTGATTATCGAAATATTTAGCCAGTGCCAAAGCGTTGCTGCAGGCACGGTCAAGGCGCAGGGCCAGGGTTTCGGCACCAACAGAAATGGTGTGCGCGGCCTCGGGTGATAAAGTGCCGCCGGCGTCACGTAACCCTTTCTTACGGATCTGGGTCATGCCCAGGTTCTCGGGTTTTACAACTGCCTTAAAGCCGGGGAAAATGTTTGGATAGTTTGACCAATCAAACAAGCCTGTATTGGTAACCGCGCCGCCCAGTGCGTTACCATGGCCGCCAATATATTTGGTAAGCGAGTTGATCACCAGGCTGGCTTTAACATTAATTGGATTAAACAAATATGGCGATGTCATGGTATTATCAACCACGTACATAATGCCTTTTTCCTCGCACAGGTCGCCAATGTTTTTTAGGTCGGCAATTTGAGTAGCCGGGTTGGCAATAGTTTCAACAAACACCATGCGGGTATTTGCTTTTACCGCCGCGCGTACATTATCAACCGAGGTAGCATCAACAAAATCAATACTGATACCCATATCAATAAAGGTTTGGAAAATACTGCGGCTGTTCCCAAACAGGAACGAGCTGGCTACGATATGGTCAGTGCCTTTAATAAGGGCCATCACCGTTGCCGAAATTGCCGCCATACCGGTTGAGAAAGCGATACTTGATACCCCATGTTCCATTTGAGTTACCTTTTGCTCCAGAGCGGTAACAGTAGGGTTACCCTGGCGCGAATAAGCGTAACCACTTTTTTTATTTTGGAAAATATCAACCAGGTCCTGCACATCCTCGTGCCCGTAGGTTACAGAGGTGTGGATGGGTTTATGTAACGAACCATGCTCGGGTTTACCAAGCCGGTCGGCATGTAATATGGTGGTAGTGAAGCCTTTTTTTGTACTCATTTTAAATCCTATTAATTAGATATACATAATAGCGGTTGCGAACTTAATTAATTACGCACTAATTACACGAATGGAATTGACACTAATTGTACTAATGATAACGAATTGACACTGATGCTTTATGATGACTTGAATTTTATCGAATTATGCGAATTACTTTATATAAGGCAGATGATTAGTGAAATTCGCCTAAATTGTGGCCGATATAAAGAATTGGTGTAAAAATATATGAGAGCTGTACTACAACGCGTTACCCAGGCAAGATGTACTGTTGACGGGAATATTACCGGCGAAATAGCCGCCGGCTTTTTGGTTTTATTAGGAGTGGAAGATGCCGACGCTACCGAAGACCTGCAATGGCTGGCCAATAAGATAGTCGGCATGCGTGTTTTTGGAGATGAGAACGGCCTCATGAACAAAGCCCTTGCAGATATTGACGGGAATATATTACTGATTTCCCAGTTTACTTTATTTGCTCAAACTAAAAAGGGAAACCGTCCGTCGTTTTTAAGGGCTGCTAAACCTGACAAGGCTATCCCGATGTATGAGCAAATGGTACAAACGCTTGAAACCTTGACAGGCAAAAAGATAGCAACCGGTATTTTTGGTGCTGATATGAAGATCAGCCTGTTAAATGATGGCCCGGTAACTATTATAATGGATACGAAGGATAGGGAGTTTTAACACGAATATTTTGCGTGTCGATTACAATTAGATCGAATTACACGAATCCATGTTTGACACGAATCCTTGCTCTCTGAAGAGAATTATTTTGAATTACACGAATTGTTTTTTATCGACTCCTCGCGAGAGTTAATTAAATTATTGATGAAATTAAAATCATTCTATATTTTGGTCACCAATTCTGTTAACCGTGGTTGAAATCTTATTTAAGGAAGAATCTTACAAAATTATCGGGGCATGTTTTGAGGTTCATAACATATTGGGGCACGGATTTAAAGAAGCAGTTTATAAGGATGCCCTCGAGTTTGAGTTTGCCAGGTTAAATATCCCATTTGTACGAGAAAGACCATTTACCATTACATATAAAGAACAAAAGCTCAAGCATTTCTTTGTTGCTGACTTTGTAGTTGATGACGGTATCATTCTCGAAGTAAAAATAGGCAATTACATCGGCGACCCATATATCAAACAAACGCTTAACTACTTAAAAGCCTCTGGCCTCAAATTAGGCCTTGTAATAAATTTCGGAAAACCTTCAATTGAATATCAACGAGTTGTTTTCTAAAAAAGGATCCGGCTATCTAATCACCCACGCCAATTCGTATAATTCGATCCTATTATCTACGCCAAGCAAAGATTCGTGTCAAACATGGATTCGTGTAATTCGCTCAAATTTTAGTCATAATGCAAATCCATTCGTGATAAAATCTTATTACGCCAAGCCCTCTTCAATCCTTGCCTGCAAATCTGCTTTAAAAGCATCATCAAGTTTCAGCTCATTTTTTAGCGAATCATGAAATAGCTGCTGCACCATATCATTGATAGCGCGGCTTTGTTTATTGTATAATACACACACGCCGCAACCGGCCAGGTGAATGCGCAGTTCCATTTCCTCGCGGAAGGTAAGTCGTTTAAGCTGCTTTTTTTCAATGAGAAAAGTGGCTTGTTTACAGTTATATATAATTTTTTTTAAATAGCTCATTTCAGTTTAATTCCAGTTTTTTTGAAGGCATGCCCTCAGGTTAACTTTTGCCCGGTGAATGATAACCCAGAAGTTGGCCTGGCTAACATGCAGTTCGGTACAAATGTTTTCGGTAGCCGCATCGTCTATGTGTTTCATGGTAAATACCGCGTTCCACAGGGCAGGTAATTTTTGAAGGCATTTTTGCAGGATGCCGTTCAATTCTTTTTTTAACAAAGGGTCCTGATCATCCATTGCCGCGATGGGCTGAGGAGCATATTCAGCTTTCCAGTGCCCATTGTCTTCCTCAAAAAAATCATCTTGCTCCTGAGCTGCTTTATTAGCCGAAGCTATAGCTAAACCAGATGACTTTTTGCGGTATACATCAATAATTTTATTTTTAAGGATAGCGGTAAGCCACGTTCGTTCGGTGCTTTTGCCCTCAAACCGGTCCACTTTTTCAAGGGCTGCCAAAAAAGTTTCCTGTACCAGGTCTTTGGCCGTGTCCTCATCGTTGATGCGCACAATGGCGTACATATACAGGTAATCGGCATAGGCGGCAACCCATTTATGTGGGTTTAATACATTAGTTTCGGTTAACATGAAATGCGGTAATGCTAATAAAATTACAGGCTTAGTCGGGCGCTGGGCTTAATCCTTACAAAATAAGTTCAAATTTATTTTATTTTAATCCAAGACATTCCTGATGATTGCTAAGTTACGCTACATGCCTTGATTTGAGCTTATTATGCCGATATTTATATCAGTCAAAAAAAGTTAAAAATTATTGTAAGGTTATCCCCATGAACCCGACAAAGCAGTAAAAAACGTATATCATTTAATCTAAGTGAAATGAGAAAGATCAGAATACTTGCGTTTGTGCCGTTTGTTATAGGTGCAGTAATCGTTTCTGTTGCATTTATAAATTGCAAAAGCGGGGCTAAAACCAGCCAAAACGATAATTTAAAGTTTGATGGTAAAGGTTTTGCCCTCGTTGAACTGTTTACTTCCGAAGGCTGTTCAAGCTGCCCGCCTGCCGACGAATTGGTAGCCAAAGTTCAAAAAGAGATTGGCGATAAGCCCGTTTATATTTTAGCCTACCATGTTGATTACTGGAACCGTCTTGGCTGGAAAGACGTTTTCAGTAGTGCCGATTATTCAAAACGGCAAAATGAATATGCGCGTTGGTTAAACCTGTCGCAGGTTTACACGCCGCAAATTGTGGTTAATGGTAAAACGGAGTTTGTAGGTTCGCAGGAGGAGCGTTTACGCAGCACTATTAAAAGCGGCTTGCAGGGGAGCGGCAGTGTTCAATTAAACTTAGGTGTTACTCTTAATGCGAATAATACAGCTTCGGTACAATACAAAGTTGAAGGCAATACCGGGAGCGCACCTAATGTGATATCAGTGGCATTGGTACAAAAACAAGCTGTTGTAAAAGTTGAGCGTGGTGAAAACGGCGGCCGCACTTTGGCCCACGCTCAAATTGTACGAAACCTTCAAACTATGCCTTTAAACAAAAACAATGGCAGCGCAACTATTGCTTTGCCTGCCGGGGTTGAGGCCCGGGGATGGGAAGTAATAGGTTTTGTGCAAAATACAAGCAACGGTGCTGTTTTGGCAGCATCGAAAAGCCTGTTCAAAGTTTCGGCGGATGTGGGGCGACAAGATAAAAACATACAATAGTTGTGTTGAATAGCATTAAGAGCATTTAGATGAAAGTAATTAAAGAGAAACACACCCTGTTAATGCGTTGGACGCATTGGGTAAACTTCCCCATCCTCACCATCATGATCTGGAGTGGCTTACTCATTTACTGGGCCAACGATACTTACACGTTCACGCTCTTCGGTGTTACTTTTATTCGCTTTTTTCCGCAGGGTTTTTATGATGCGCTGCACATTCCCCGGCGGCTGGCCGAGGGCATGGCTTTCCACTTTTTGTTTATGTGGTTTTTTGCGCTGAACGGCTTTCTGTATGTTACATATACCATTATATCGGGCCGGTGGCGGGAGCTGTTGCCAAGCCGGCACTCGTTTAAAGAAGCCTGGCTGGTGGTTTTGCACGACCTGCATATCCGCAAAACGGCCCCACCTCAAAACAAATACAATGCGGCCCAGCGTATTGCCTATACGGCTATTATTGTTATGGGCTTTGGCTCGCTGATAACAGGGCTGGCTATTTACAAACCGGTACAGTTTAATTATTTGGCCTGGCTCTGCGGCGGGTACCACCTGGCCCGTATCTGGCATTTTGTGCTTACTATTGGCTATGTGCTTTTTTTCCTGGTGCATGTTGTACAGGTAATACTTGCCGGCTGGAATAATTTCAGGTCGGTTATTTCGGGGTTTGAGGTGATAGATGAAAAACCGCAGCCCGCTATTCAAATTCAAAACGATGAAACTAATGAAAAAGCTGAATAAGGGTTTCAGTAAAAACAAAGGCCCCAAAAAGGAGCTTACCGTTGAGCAGAAGATCAGCCGGCGCAATTTTATCTCCTTCGGCAGCTTCCTGGTATTGGGCGGTGCCGCATATGGCGGCTGGCGCTGGCTTTATACTTCGCCCAATGAGGTGCCGGGCATTACAGGAGATGCCCACAAGCCATTACGTGCGGTGCTTAATGCCAACGAAAAGGTGGTTCGCCAGCTATACAGCAATAAAAACCTGGTAAAAACCTATCCAAAGGAAATGGCGGCGAAGGTGGTGCGCCACAACAGTGATATAGGCTCGGATGGTTTGATTGATGTAGACAACTGGAAACTGTCGGTCAAAAAGCAGAACGGTGAGCTCTTGAATATCGGTATCGATGAAATAAAGAAACTTCCTAAAACCGAGATCATTTATGATTTTAAGTGCGTAGAGGGCTGGGACCAGATTTCGCACTGGGGCGGTGTAAAATTTAGCGATTTTATAGCTCACTTTAAGCTTGATGCCGAAACCCGGTTTGAGTATGTAGGCATGGAAACGCCTGACAAGGAATATTACGTGGGCGTTGACATGCAAAGCGCTATGCACCCGCAAACCCTGCTGGCCTATGAGGTTAACGAAAAACCCTTGCCTCCAAAGCATGGCGCACCGCTAAGGCTCATTATCCCTGTAAAATATGGCATCAAAAACCTGAAACGGATAGGCAGCATTACTTTCAGTAATAACCGCCCCCGCGATTACTGGGCCGAACAGGGTTATGATTATTACGCAGGGTTGTAAAACAACCGGTTAAACCTCCATTATATATTGATGTAATATTTGCATATTGCATTAAATGCCAGCCAATAAACTACCACTTTCCAAACAGCTTGCTTATGCCTGCGGAATGATAGGGTGGAGCATCATGACCAATATTATCATTGTGATGCTGCCTTACTTTTACCTGCCGCCAAACAATGCCGGGCTTACTACGCTGGTACCTCAATTGTTGCTTTTTGGCCTGTTCAATATCATGTCTGTGATTACAGCTTCCGGGCGGTTGGTGGATGCTTTTTTTGATCCTTTTATTGCCTCGCTAAGTGATAAAAGCGAAAATCGTCGTGGGCGGCGCATTCCTTTTATGCAATGGGCTGTTTTACCTGCAGCTTTATTTTGCGGATTAACCTTTTACCCCATGGTAAAGGGCGAAAGTATCCATAACGCTTACTGGCTTACCTTTACGCTTATTTGCTTTTTTATGGGTGCTACGGCCTATATTATCCCGTACAACGCCCTGCTGCCGGAGCTTACCCGCACGGGCAGCGAAAGGGTTAAACTATCATCATTACAACAGGTGGGTTTTGTGATAGGGATTATCCTATCGGCCATGGTCAATAACTTTGCCGACTGGGTACAACGCTTTGCCGGTACCCTCAATCGCGATACCTCCGTACAGTACACCATTTGGGGGCTGGCCATATTTGCCGGGCTGGTGATGCTCGTGCCTGTATTCACCATTGACGAAAAACGGTATTCAAACGGTCACCCATCGCACTTGCCGCTATTGCCTGCTATTCAAAAAACCTTTGAAAACCGGAATTTCAAATATTACCTAATATCCGATTTTTCTTACTATATGGCATTAAGCATCATATCAAGCGGCTTACTGTTTTTTTTAAAATCGTTGTTAAATCTGCCCGAATCTATGGGCGGAGAACTTATGGCTACGATGGTATTGGTATCACTGCTGTTTTATCCGCTGGTTAATTACCTGTCGCAAAAGATTGGCAAAAAACCTATCGTGCTTTTTTCGTTCGGGCTACTGAGTTTGATTTTTGTAGCGATATTTTTCCTGGGCAAACTTCCATTTACACCGCAGGTGCAAATCTATACGCTGGTTATCAGCGCATCGTTTCCGCTGGCCTCGCTGGGTATTTTGCCCAATGCGATACTTGCCGAAATAGCACAGAACGAGGCTAAACGTACCGGCGAGAATCGCGAGGGGATGTTTTTTGCGGTTAAATACCTGTTTGTAAAACTGGGCCAAACACTGGGTATTGCATTGTTTGCGTTTTTAACCATTTACGGAAAAGACCCGGGCAACGATTATGGCCTGCGCCTGAATGGCATTTGCGGTTGTGTACTCTGTTTGCTGGCTTTTGTTTTCTTTAACCGGTTCAGGGAGCGTAGGAACAGGGGCAAAAAAAGAACCGCTCATCATTGAGCTTCAAATCCCGCCAGACCTTAAAGGCAGGTAACATGTTGCTGTGCGGCCTGAATCGGCTGTTTATCGGTTTGCGCTTCAGCAACACAGGCAAAAAGAAGCGAAGCCATCAAAATGACTATGAGGTATTTGATTATAGTTGCGCTCATTTTCCTTTGCCGTTAAATGTGTTATAAAACAATTTGCCCTTGTAGAATAAAAAAGGCCTGCCATTTGTTTTAAATGCAGGCCTTCAGGATATCGGTGTAAAAGCAATATTACACCAGGTTCTTTTTAATATAACTGATACTTTGTGCAATGCTTACAAACGGATCGCCCGGGCAAACATCCTGCTCAACAAAGAAATATTTGAGGCCTGATTTTTTAGCCTGGGTAAAGATCTTTTTAAAGTCGATAACCCCGTTGCCAACTTCAGTAAATTTCTTTTCAGGGGTTTTGTCCATATCCTTAACATGCCAAAGCGGGAAACGGCCCGGGTGTTTATCAATAAGGGCGATTGGGTCCTGGTTTGCTTTATTAACCCAATACAGGTCCATTTCCATTTTTACCAGGTCTTTATCGGTGTTCTCCAAAAGGATCTCATATGGGTATTTACCGTTTTCCTGTATAAATTCAAAGTCGTGGTTGTGATAGCAAAGCTGGATACCTGCGCCTTTACAGGTTTCGCCGGCTATATCAAGCATGTTGGCCACGTTTTTATAATGGTCAAGATTGCCGCGTTCAGATTGTGAAAGATATGCGCAAACCATGTATTGCACACCGGCTTCGGCGGCGTCATCAACGGCTTTTTTCCAGTCGTTCATGATGGTTCCTTTTTGTTGTTCGCCGTTAACCAGCTCCTCGCCTAAACGGTAATGCGCGCTGGGCATGATGAGGCCGTTCTGTTTTAAAACATTTGCAAAATCGCCGGGGCGCATGCCATAAAACAATTCGGTACCGGTATAAGTTGCACCTTCAACAGATGTGAAACCTGTTTTGGCAACCTTTGCCAATGCAGCAACAGGGTCGGCAGCCATTGCATCACGCACAGTATATAATTGTAAGCCTATATATTTTTTATCATATGCAAACAAATTAGGAGCTGCCAACAGGCCTGCTGAAAGTAGCGCCGAAGTTTTTAGGAAAGATCGTCTGGTAGTCATTGGTTTATGATTTTTATGATTGGTTGTGTAAATATAACGCATTAAAAATGCCAAAACAAAGACCGAAATTACGCCGATTGGTTTAATGCAATGGTATAGTGTTGTAATTTTTACAGGCGTGGTTAAATATTTATAAAAATATATAAAAAGAAAAAGCCGCTGTATGGCGGCTTTTCATATGCTTTGGGTAAGGTATTATCTTCCTTTTTTAACGTTGGGAAACTTCATTTTATAATCCACATCAACCATTCCTTTTGAAATATCGTTAAGCTTTTTTTCGATAAGCCGTTTACGCAGCGGACTTAGCTTATCGGTAAACAGTTTGCCTTCAATATGGTCATATTCATGCTGGATAACACGCGCGGCCATGCCCTTAAAAGTTTCTTCATGGTGTTTCCAGTTCTCGTCATAGTATGACATGCGTACAACCGGCTTGCGGTATACATCTTCACGAATATCCGGAATGCTCAGGCAGCCTTCGTTAAAACCCCATTCCTCACCGGTTTCTTCCAGTATGGTAGCATTGATGAACGCTTTTTTGAAATCTTTCAGTTCCGGTTCGTCATCATCAAAAGGGGTGGCATCCACCACAAATAAACGCATTGACATGCCTACCTGCGGCGCTGCCAGACCAACACCACGGGCCGCGTACATGGTTTCAAACATATTTTCAACCAGTTCTTTTATATGCGGATACTCATCGGGCTCAATAGCTGTTGCTTTCTTTCTTAAAACAGGATCACCGTAGGCAATGATAGGATACTTCATCTTGCAAAAATAAAGGATTATTGCTTAGGCTCAAATAGCAAAGTGATCAGGCGGTTATTATCAAAAATTTCATTGCTGATGGTCAGCAATTGCTCGGCACTTACCAGGTTAATTTTTGCAAAGATCTCTTCGAGAGTGTCAACACGGTTAAAATCAATCATACTTTTGGCCATGGCTATAATGAGGCTCATGCGGTTTTCTTCCGCTAATGCTATTTGCCCGATAAACTTTTGCCGGGCCTGGTGCAATTGCAATGTGCCCAGCTTTTGTTCACGCAGCTTTTTCAGTTCCTTATGAATCAGTTTTGAAGCTTTGTTCACTTTTTCGGTATCGGTACCAAAGTAAATAGAGAAGATGCCGGTATCGGTTAAGGGGGTGTAATTTGATTCGACAGTATAGGCTATACCATGTTTTTCCCTGATTTCGAGGTTGAGCCTGCTGCTCATGCCCACCCCGCCCAGGAGGTTGTTAAGTAATAATAAGCCCCATTTATGCTCATGCGACGATGAATAAGCCTGTGTGCCTATAATACAGTGCGTTTGTGAGATAGGTTTGTTAACGATATGGATACTACCTTTACTTTGTACGGGCATTACCCGATTTTTTTTAAGCTCATTTAAAGGCACATGGCCGAAATACTTTTCAGACATGGCCACCAGTTTCCTGAACTCATAATTGCCGTGTACAGCAAAGATCATTTCGGTTGTATTATAGTTTGCCGCTATAAACCCCCGGATGTCGTCCCCGTTAAGCCTGCCAACGGTTTCGGGCGTACCTAAAATGTTTTGCCCCATGGGGTGCTCCTTAAACAGCAGCTCTTCAAAATCATCCTGTATGGCTTCTTCCGGTTGGTCAAGATAGGAAGCTATTTCATCTAAAATGACACCGCGCTCTTTCTCCTGTTCATCATCCGGGAACGTGGAATGAAATAATATATCCTCAAAAAGATCCATAGTGCGGTCAAGGTGCTGGTTAAGCAACGACGCGTGGATGCAGGTATATTCTTTAGTGGTATAAGCGTTAAGATCGGCGCCAACAAGCTCGAGCCTGTTGAGGATCTGGCTGGTGTTACGGCGTTCGGTTTCTTTAAACAGCAGGTGCTCAATAAAATGGGCAAGGCCTTCCTGTCCCGGAGCTTCATCGCGCGATCCCGCGTTTACAATAAAGCAACAATGTGTAATTGCCGATGGCCAGTGCTTATACAGTATGCGGATACCATTAGGTAAAGTATAAAGTTGATAGTCAATCATTCGGCTGCAAAGATAAGCTTATATGTCACAATTATTTTTCACGCTATTGTAAGTGATTAATAGTATTTTAGGCGCTTAAAATCCAATTTCGCCGGGATTAATGTAAACGGCGGAATTATACTGCCTTTAAAAAACACAAACTAAACCCAATGACAAAACAAATAGCCGATCTGGAATTTGAGATACTACTAACTGCCGATAAGATTGAAGAACGTGTTAAAGCCATTGGCATACAATTAAATGAAGATTATAATAATAGCATACCCGTTTTTATAGGGGTACTCAGCGGCAGCTTTCTTTTTACAGCCGACCTGATCAAACAAGTGAGTATTCCATGCGAAATTAACTTCACCAAATTAGCATCATACTATGGTGGCACCTCCAGTAAGCTAAAAATACGGGAAGATATTGATTTAACGGTTGATATTAAGGGACGCGATGTAGTTATTATTGAAGATATTGTTGATACGGGCAATACAGCTCACTATCTAATCCAGAAACTGAAGGAAAGAGAGCCCGCCTCATTAAGGTTATGCTCATTATTATTAAAGCCGGCCGCTCTTCAAAAAAAGATAGAGGAGCTTAAGTATGTAGGCTTTGAAATAGAAAACGAATTTGTAGTAGGTTATGGCCTTGATTACAAGGAAATGGGGCGTAATTTAAAAGATATTTATAAAAAATTAGGATAAGAATAAACGGATCTTAACAGAAAATGTAGCGGTTGCTATTGAGGGATAGTACATTACGGGTAATTTTTTTAACAACTGATTAAAACAATAGCTCCCTTGTTTCGTTTTAGGGTTTATGAAATATACATCTTTACTTTTATCAGGCTGCATAGCAGCATCGTTTTTGTTTTCTTCATGTGATAAAAAAGGGCCGGCTACTTCAACTGTTGCTATTACCATAACTGATGGCCAGACCGGCGCTGCATCGGCAGGTGCAACAGTAAAACTGTATGATGATGTAAATAAACCCAATACCGGGGAAGCGCCCTCATACACACTTACTACGGATGCGTCAGGAAAAGCGACTGCAGTAGTTGCCTATATAGGAGAGTATTACATTGTTGCTGAAAAAGGAACCCAAAAAAGCTATTACAATGGACTGATTCCGATAGGTATTTTTAAAACCCAGGCCGATATTGACAGCAGCCCTAAACAAACACCTGCAGCGATAATTGGCTCAGTGAAATTTAAAGATACCAATAACGATGGCGTTATCAACGACTCAGACAAAGCAAAAGCACCGAATTTGTTTTTGCAAGAAGGACAAACGCTTAATTACAGCTTAGCGGTTTATTAATTTACAGAGAGACTCATTTTATAGTAAAGCTACCGGTGAAAATCGGTAGCTTTACTGTTTAATAGAAAGGGCTGTTTTTTTTAAGCAATCAGCATTTCTCAATTAATGAAAAGAATATTTATCAGTCTGGTTGCTATCCTGCTTTTAATAGTTGTTGTTATGTCATTAACTGGCTATAACCTCGCTATTCCGGTGTCGCAGATTAATAATAATAGGCTCAATCCCTTATTGCCTAAAGTAAAGCCGGGCGAAAGGTTACAGCTCTTTTCAAATTGTGATTTTTCAAAAGACGATTGGACTGCCTATATAGTAATTGCGCCCGAAGATTTTGACGGTCTTAATCCTCTTATGAGAAAAAGGATTTGCTGGAAAACAAATAGCAGAACCCTACTGGCTCAAATGAAAAAAAACTGGGTTTTTAAATATCGTGAAAATGATGATATGGCTACAGTAAACAGTTCTTTTTACCTTATACGGGATGGGCATATGGTTTTTGAATCGGGAATAGTACTGGATAAAAATAACCAGGGCTTACAGAACTTAAATTACGGTTGGATGCAGCCGGTGGACGGTACCGCTTTTGTAAATGTTTGCAGAGGCTTTGAGAAAATATACTGGCCCGTCGTGCTTTTTTAATTGGATATAATCGATCACGTATAACATTTGCCTATTTTGCATATCATGCTCGTAACCATAAAAGGATATTACGAAAAGGGTGTATCGTTATAAGCGAAGATGCACCTGTGCAATCATTATTTTCCTTTGCATACCTGTTGTCAGGTCCTCACCACAACTTTTCACCATTGTTGGAATCCCAATGCATAGAAAGACATTATGTTGTTGTGGGGCACGACAACAAGAGATGGTTATATTATCCCCGCCACTTCGCTCAGCATGCTCACCGCCTCGTCAACACTATCAATTCCCTCAATGCCCAATCGGAGCGTGTTTTTAACTTCTTTCAAATTGGTGCGCCTTGGGTTATTCTTCACAAAGTCGAGCACATTACGGAAGACCTCGGTTTCAAAGTAACTTGATTGCTGGTTAGTGATAAAATAACCACGCAAAACGTTTTTCTTGAGCGAGATTTTTTCAAAACCAATGGCCTTGCCCAGCCATTGCAGGCGTAGGGTATTGAGTAAACCGTCAACCTGGGCCGGCACCGGGCCAAAACGGTCGTTCAGTTTTTGTTGAAAGGCCTGTAATTCTACCTCGTTTTCCAGTTTGGAAAGCTCGGTATACAGGTTATATCGCTCGGAGAGATTGGTTACATACTCATCGGGGATGAGGATCTCCAGGTCGGTATCAATTTGGGTAAAAGAAATGTAGGGGCGGGGCTTATCCTCTGGGAATACGCCTTTAAACTCATCTTCCTTAAGTTCCTGTATGGCTTCGTCGAGGATCTTATGATACATTTCAAAGCCAATTTCGGCAATGAAGCCGCTTTGTTCGGCGCCAAGCAGGTTACCGCTGCCGCGGATGTCCAAATCCCTCATAGCCACATTGAAGCCGCTGCCCAGGTCGCTGAATTCTTCAATGGCGCTCAGGCGCTTGCGCGCCTCGCTGGTTAACGTTGACAAAGGCGGACTTAGCAAATAACAATACGCCTTTTTATTACTCCTGCCCACACGGCCGCGCATCTGGTGCAGGTCGCTCAATCCAAACATATGGGCGTAGTTGATGATAATGGTATTGGCATTGGGAATGTCCAGGCCGGCCTCAATAATGGTTGTAGCTACCAACACATCATACTCGTGGTTCACGAATTTAAGCATTACATCTTCCAGATCGTCACCTTCCAATTGGCCGTGGGCTATACCTATACGGGCTTTCGGTACCAGCTTACGGATCATGCCGCCCAATTGCGGCAGATCGGCCACGCGATTGTGGATAAAGAACACCTGCCCGCCGCGGTCTATTTCAAATTCAACAGCTTCCTTAATCAACTTATCATTAAATACGTGCAGCTCGGTAACAACCGGCTGGCGGTTTGGCGGCGGAGTTGATATAATAGAAAGGTCGCGTGCACCCATTAACGAAAAATGAAGCGTTCGCGGAATGGGCGTTGCCGTTAAGGTAAGCGTATCCACATTAGCGCGCATCTGTTTCAGCTTCTCTTTGGTCGATACGCCAAACTTCTGCTCTTCGTCAATGATCATCAGGCCAAGGTCTTTAAATTTCACATCCTTGCTTACCAAACGATGTGTGCCTATGATGATATCTACTTTACCTTCTTTTAGTTTCTCCAGGGTATCCTTGATCTGCCGGGTTGATTTAAAGCGGTTAACATAATCAATATTGGCAGGAAAACCTTTGAGCCTGTCGGTAAAAGTTTTGTAGTGCTGCGCTACCAGGATGGTTGTTGGTACCAGAATGGCCACCTGCTTGCTATCGGCAACGGCTTTGAAAGCAGCACGGACCGCAACTTCGGTTTTGCCAAAACCCACGTCGCCGCAAATAAGGCGGTCCATAGGGTGGGGCGATTCCATATCTTTTTTAAAATCGGCAGTGGCTTTTTCCTGGTCGGGAGTGTCCTCGTACAGGAACGATGCCTCCAGCTCGGTTTGCAGGTAGCTATCGGGCGAAAAGGCATTGCCATGCTGGGCTTTACGAAGGGCGTAAAGCTTGATCAGGTCGCGGGCTATGTCCTTAACTTTTTTTTTTGTTGTTTTCTTCAAACGTTCCCAGGTGTCGGTACCCAGCTTGTTCATTTTGGGAACGGAGCCTTCTTTGCCGCTAAATTTGGAAATGCGGTTAAGTGAGTTGATGTTCACATACAGCAGGTCGTTATCAGCATAAATCAGGCGGATCATTTCCTGTTGTTTGCCGTTCACGTCAACCTTTTCCAAGCCCGCATATTTGCCTATACCGTGGTCAATATGGGTAACATAATCGCCAGGTTTAAGGTCGCGGAGCTCTTTCAGCGTAATAGCTTGGGAACGCTGATAGCCCTTGCGGGTTTTGTATTTATAGTAACGGTCAAAGATCTGGTGATCGGTATAGCAGGCTATCTTTTGCTCGTGATCAATGAAGCCTTCGCGTATGGAGATGCTTACCGGCGTAAATTTTACCGTTTTGTCCAGGTCGTCCAAAATGGCGTATAAGCGCTCAACTTGTTTGGCCGAATCGGTAAAGATGAAGTTCTCTATCTTATCAGCCTCGTTGTTTTTGAAATTGTGAATGAGCAGCGTAAAATCTTTATTAAACGATGGTTGCGGGCGCATATCAAAATTGATAGCGGTAGCGTCATGGTAAAAAAACTGCTTCCCAAACTCTACCACAGGGAAATCATGCAACTGATCACCGATCAGTTTTTCGTCGGTAAAACCAAATTTGGGGTCAATCCAATCAGGGTTTTGTGCTTTTTCATCTGCAGAGAGGGCTTTCCAAAGGTTTACAGCCTTTTTATAACCGGTTTGGATAATGTCCAGCGTAAACTGAACGTCTTTGATCCACACCTGTGTACCTGCTTCAACATATTCAAGCAGGGAGATATTATTCTCCGTTAGAAATTTAGATTGTACGTTGGGAACAATGGTAATGCTTTTAACATGCTCAACCGATAGTTGGCTCTCGATTTCAAACGTACGGATCGACTCAATGAAATCACCAAAAAACTCAACCCGGTAGGGGAGCATATGCGAAAAAGAGAAGATATCAACAATACCGCCACGGATAGAAAATTGCCCCGGCTCATATACAAAATCAACCCGTTCAAAATCATACTCTATCAAAAACTCGTTGATGAAATCAATACTGAGCTTGTTGCTAACGGCTATTTCGAGGGTGTTTTTTTCAAGCGATGAACGATCGATCACCTTTTCGGCCAAAGCCTCGGGATAAGTTACAATGAGCTGGCCATATTCTGAGCTGTGGTTAAGCTCATTCAATACCTCGGCACGGGCCAGTACATTACTGCTATCGGGCTGGGTAAATTCAAAAGGCTTGCGGTATGATGAAGGGAACAGCAGGGCTTCTTTACCGGTAAGGTTTTCCAGGTCGGCCTGGAAATAACCTGCTTCTTCGCGGTCGGGCAGTACAAATACCATGTGTTTGTGCTGCAAAAAATACAATGCTACCGCCATGGCCGAATCGCTTGATCCCACCAAACCACGTAGCTGTACCCTTGGATTTTTTGATGCGTTAAGCGCAGTAGCCAACGCTTTTATCCTGTCATCAGCCTTATATCTGTCTAATATATCACGGATGTTCAAACCGCGGCAAAGATAAACAAAAAAGGAAAGCCAAAATAAAAAAGCGCCAGGCTAAAAATTAATGCAAACAATATGAGGGCTTATTTACTTTTTAATGATAAATTTATGTATGTAAACGCGCATACCGATTTATAAATCAATCTTAATTATATAATTATGAAGAATGCAGTGTTATCAGGGGGTATCATCGGCGTATTAAGTATCATCTGGATCTTTGCTATGCCACGGCTTGGCGTTATGCCGCAAAAAGACGTTGTGGCCCCAGTCGAATACTTTTCATTTATTATACCGGCTATCGGGCTTTTTTTCGGCATCATGAGTTATCGAAAAAACGAGTGTAATGGGCAGATGGGCTTTTTGGAAGCTCTTTTTCAAAGTTTTAAAATATTAATTGTAGGCGGCATCATCGCCGTTTTCGGCTCAATACTTTATATCAGCTACGTATCGTCATCCGGTGCTAACATAAAGGATTTTTCTGAACGGATTTTTGGTGCGTTAATAGTTGGGGTACTGCTCGCCTTCGCGGTATCATTATTATTCACCAACAAAGCAAACAAACTTGATTAAACGTTATTTTTCAAAATATTTTGAACTCTTGTTCTGGATAGCGGCGATGCTTTCATTGGCGATGACCTCGCCAACCGAAGCATCGCACTTTACTCTGTGCCCTCTTAAGCTGATGGGTATAGGCTGGTGCCCGGGCTGCGGCCTGGGGCATAGTATTATTTATCTTTTCCACGGCGATATCAGCAATTCGTTCCGCGCCCACTGGCTTGGCATCCCTGCTGTAGCAGTGATCTTTAACCGGATTTATGTGCTTACCAAAACAAGGCTCCTGGAAAGGAATCAGTTTAAGAGCCTTACCTAAATTTTATAAATCATATCATTGCGAGGAGCGGGAGGGGTATGAGCAGGGCGCGACGTGGCAATCGCATGCTATACAGAGTGGCCATGTTTCCGTGCAATTGCTTCTTTCTGTATAATGATGTGATTGTAAGTTTTTGAGTATTAGGTGCGTTTTTGATCGATATTATAAATTGGGGCGTTGCCTGCGGCCCGTGCTATCCGCTCATACTGCGCAGGCATTAGCCACAGGCCGGTATCCGCTCCTATCACTAACGCGGCCCCAGCGCACTATCACCAAAATATACTTTATACGCCATCACGGTTTTTTTTTGGGATTTCTCAGGTCGTTTCTTACAGCAATGACATTTTATTGCTACTCCTATCCTCGGTAAAATTTCCACGCTACTTTTCACCGTTAAAACCTGTCATTTCACCGACTACTTATCTCCGCTAACCTATCTCCCTTAGGCGTTTTATGAGCACCACTGTACCTTTATATCATAAAACAATCGCAAACTTTAAAACTTACTGAAATGAACGCTTATCAAAATCCATATATGTCTTTCGACGGTATCACTCCCGAAGAATATACATTTCTGCAACAGGCTACTGCCTCATTAACAGAAAACCAGGCTCGCACTTTTATGTCATTTTATGCCAGCAAAAGGCGCAATCCGCAGGATATCATGTTCGCAACGCTTGCAGGTTTCCTTGGTGTATCAGGTGTACAGCGTTTCATGACCGATCAGATCGGTATGGGGATCCTTTATTTTTTCACAGCTGGTTTTTGTTTCATCGGTACCATTGTCGACCTGATCAACTACAAAACCATCGCCAACGATTACAACAGGCAAATGGCTTACGAAAGCTTCAACATAGCTAAAATGAGCAACTAAATCCCTTTAAGGGTATAGTTTCACTATATATCAAAAAAAAATCCACCTTCTGTTACGGGGTGGATTTTTTTTAACCTCACCCAAACCCTCTCCAAGGGGGAGGGCTTAAGAAGGCCATTTTCAAGTCTCCCCTAAGAGACTTTACTTCATCGATTTTTCCCTTATCGCCTTAAACTCCGAGCCATTTTTCCAGCCGGGGAAGGTTGTTTCGTTACCCAGCTTAGTGCCAACTTCATAAAGGATATTAGCTATCTGTGCCATGCCTGTGGCATCCATAGTATCGGTGTAATTATCGGCCTGTTGGTGATAGCGGTTGTCGCCATAATCTTTTTGTTTAGCTTCGCCGTAGCTGCCGTCGTGTACTGCGCTGATGCTGCCATTGTTAATGTCAAGGGCCGGTACACCAACCTTGGCAAAGTTAAAATGGTCCGACCGGTAGTAGCTGCCAGAGCCGGGGTGCCTGTCGCCAACAGTGCTAAGCCCTTGTGCTTTTACTATTTCGTCAACATAATCTTCCAAATCGTTTTGACCTTTCCCGGTTACAGCAATGTCTTTGGTTTCGCCGTAATCGCCCAGGGCATCCATGTTGAGATCGGCAACTGTTTTGTTAACCGGGTAAATGGGATGGGTGGCATAATATTCCGAACCCAGTAAACCCTGCTCTTCGGCTGTAACAGCTAAAAATACAATAGAGCGCTTGGACTTTTCTTTGGCCTTGTTAAATGCTTTGGCCACACTGATAATAGCAGCCACACCATCGGCATTATCAACAGCGCCATTGTAAATGCTATCACCTTTGGCGTTAGGCTTACCTACGCCCAGGTGGTCCCAATGGGCGGTGTATAATACATATTCGCCCGGCTGTGAACTGCCTTTAAGTGTGCCGATCACATTGTGCGATGTGGAATACTTTAACTGGTTGTTAATGGTTAAAGTAACTGATTGCTTAAGCGGAATGGCTTTAAAATCTTTTTTACGGGCCAGGGCGCGGAAATCGCCGGTTATGCCCACTTCAGCTAAAAGCTTTTTACCCATATCTTCGGTGATCCAGCCTTCAACCTTGCAGCGGTTCATATGCTTGTCTTTTTGCTGCAGGTAAAGTTTGGCGCCTGTGTTACTGTTGGATACCACCTCCCATCCATAACTTGCAGGCTCTTTTTGGTGGATGATAAGCACCCCTGCAGCACCCTGACGCGCGGCTTCCTCGTATTTGTAAGTCCACCGGCCGTAGTAGGTCATCGTATCGCCTTTGAAAAATGTAGGATCGCCGTTTTTAAATCCCGGATCGTTCACCAGTACCACAACTGTTTTGCCTTTAACATCAAGTCCGGCATAATCATTCCAGTGATATTCGGGAGCAACAACACCATACCCGGCAAAAACCAGCGGTGAGTTTTTAAGCGTTACCGAATCAACCTCGCGGCGGCTGAAGGTTACGAAATCTGTAGTAGCATGCAGACTGAGCGGCGTTTTACCGCCGGTTATTTCCATGACAGGGGATGGCGTACTGGTGATCTGCACCATGGGCACATCCTGGAAATAACTGCCATTGTTGCCCGGTTCGAGCCCGGCCAGTTTAAACTGCTCCGAAATGTATTTGATCGCCTTGTCTTCGCCGGCGGTGAAAGGTTTGCGGCCCATCATGGAATCATTGGCTAAAGCCGAGATGTATTTTTTTATTTCGGCAGCGGTAATAGCTTTTTCGGCCGGCACACTTTTATTATTCTGGCAGCCTGCAAAAATAGCAAGGCCACCAATGAGCATCAGGTATCGGTGTTTGATTTTCATATGATGTGAGTTTTCGGGAAAGGATCGAATTTACGCAAATCCCGGTCAATTATCCAATCATTGAAACGTTGAAGAAATTATCGCCACAAATTTTTCCGAATTAATCGAATTGCACGAATTTTTCTTTCCTCACTCAGGGAAATAGCTTTTAACCAGTTGTATATTGAAAAGCAATAAATGAAAATTTTCACACTAATTTTTACGTATTAATCGAGTTACACGAATTGAATTAATTTGAGATTCGTGTAATTCGATTAATTGTGGACAGCATGCAAAGCATTTGTGTGAAAATTTTTCAGTGTGAGATTTGTAAAACAGATCGAATTGTTTAAAAACGATTGCCCTGTTTCTGCACCACGATTTGCGAAGTTGGAATTAATTGTATTAGATGGCCAATTGATTCATGTATTATTATTGCTTCAGCTCAGGCTTGCTTAGTTTAATAATTTGCCAGGCCACTTCCGCACTTGATAATGCAACCAGTGCAAAAACAGCAGCCGAAAGGGCCTTCGGTGTTGAGCTTAATGCCCCGCCAAGTGCTACGCTGTAAACAATAAATGGCAACAGCATTATTAGGCATAGGCCGGTAACGCTAAGCGGGATGCGGAAAGGCCGCTCTTTCATCGGCTCCTTGACGCGGAGTTTTACGAGGGCGATGTATTCTAAAGAAAGCCCCGCGCCGTAAACGGTTACATCAATGATGAGCAGATCGGCAAAAGTCCACAATACCATAAAACTCACTACTATGGAGCAAATGATGATGGAAACAAAGGGTGTTTTAAAAAGAGAGTGCAGTTTGTTAACTCCTTTTGGAAGTAAATTGTCTTCAGACATTACCTGCGGCACGCGTGATACCGATAACAATACAGCGGTATAGATTCCGAGGGTACTGGCCATACCGCCTGCTGCAACTACTATACCCAGCCAATGCCCGCCAATCAATTCGCCTAATGCAGGAAACCCATTTTCGGTTAAGGTATCATGGTTAATGCCCGATTGCTGGGCAACCCAGATGGCAAAAAAGTACACCACCATTACCAACGCGAAAGCTGTAAAAATAGAAATAAGGTAGGAGCGTACCGGCTTTTCAACTTCTTCGGCATAGGTGGTTACATTATCCCAGCCGAGGCAATTCCACATTACCGTGTACAAAGCCATACCAAACGACGGAAAGCTGAGCCCTTTTAATGATGTTGAGGGGATGTGCATTGGCCCGCTATGGTGATAAATACCTAACGCTATCATTAATATGATCGGGGCGAGAACGGCCGCACTCAAAAATACAGATACCCTACCCACCGGCATAATGCCTAAAATATTTAACCCGGCTGATGCCCAGATGATCACCAAACAAACCGGAATCTGAAAATTTAGCAATTCGGGGAAAAAGAAACCGGCGTATTGTACAAACAACACAGGGTAAATGGCAAGGTCGACAAAAGTATAGAGCCAGGTCCACCAGCCCTCAATAAAACCCCAGTGGGTACCGAGGGCATATTTTACCCATTTGTAATAGCCGCCGGTAACAGGCATCATGCTGTTAAGCTCAAGCACGGTAAATATTGCCGGCACATCCCACATTAACGGGGTTATGAGCAGGATGATTAACGCGCCATGATCGCCTGCATAACTTAATAGCGGCTCAAGGCCGTAAGGGCCACCGGATACAGTAAAAAAAATAACAGCGACAAGCTGTATCGGGCGTATTTTTTTTAATGAGGTTGCAGCGGGCATAAGCTATAAAAATATAACTTATGCTTTAATATTTTAATTTTTTTGTTGACGGGGACATTCTAAAATGCTAGCCTTTCACCGTCATGCTGAACTTGTTTCAGCACCCCACACGCTAAGTAGCACGTTTGCCAGGCAATCGGCGGCTTGTCCTGTGGGTTCCCGAAACAAGTTCGGGATGACGATTGGAGACGGGTGTTAAACAAGAAAGGCCAGCTTCTCAGCCAGCCTTTCCCTGTAAATAGTAGTTTTTATATGCTTAACCATTTCTTCCTAACAACCATTTGCTGTTCGGTTGGGCTATCAACAGTAACAATATTGTATTTAACGCGGTTGCTTTTCAGCAGGGTAACCGGTAAGGTCATAACTTGCCCGTCGCGGGTTACAGTAACTTCAATTTTATCGCCGGGATTTTTACCATTGATCAGGGTTGCAGCATCAGTAACCGGCGTTCCGTCAATAGCAGTGATCTCGTCGTTTACGTTAATGCCATCAATATAAGCGGCAGTACCACGCTGCACGCTCGTAACAATAATTTTTTTAGCTGCGGTTGTTGTAGTAGTGATACCTAAAGCCGCATCGTTTTTATCGGCCAGTTCATCCTCTACCTTATAACCGGCATAACCTAAATATTTATTATAATCGATAGGGGTTAGACCATTGATGTATCTGGCATAAAAATCATCCAGTTTTTTACCTGCAAATTTTTCAAAGGCTGCTTTAAACTCAGCATCGGTATAACCGCGCTTTTTGATTTTATAATACTGGGTGTACATGTACTTCATGGCATCATCTAACGAGTATTTGCCTTTGCTGTCGTTGATGATCTCCAGATCGAGCATCATCCCAATGATTGCTCCTTTATTATAATATGATATCGTGGTGTTGTTTGAATTTTCGTTAGGCCGGTAAGCCTTGATCCAGGCATCAAAGCTTGATTCGGCAACGGTTTGTACATTCTTTCCGGGCAGGTTTTCCAGAACATTGAACTCGCCTTCCAAAACATCAAAATAATTCTGGACCGGGAACAGCTGCGTACGACGTACAATGATACCCTGGTAGTACTCGGTAAAACCTTCGGCTATCCACAAATTGGTAGTATAGTTTTCATTGTCATAATCAAAAGGGCCTAACACAATCGGGCGCAGGCGTTTCACGTTCCATAAGTGAAAATGCTCGTGGGCAACAAGGCCTAAAAAGCTTTGATATCCTTTATCGTTGGTGTAGTTATCGCGAGATGCTCCTAAAACTGTCGAGCTCAGGTGCTCCAAACCGCCACCATTACGTTGGCGGTTATGTACAATAAATACATAGTGTTTATTGGGGTTTTCGCCAAAAACGGCCGTTTCCTGATCAACAATTTTGTGGATATCGGCTTTTAATTTTTCCTTATCATAATTGCCGCCGCCGTACATGCAAATTTCATAATGAACACCAGATGCATCAAATCCAAAAACATCCTGGTTGCCTACTTCAATTGGCGAATCGAACAGGATATCGAAGCTTGGTGATAAACGGGTAAACGGATCATTATTCACCATATCGAGGCTTGTTGAAACTTTATCCCAGTTTTTATATGGTTTGATGTGGATGATAGCGGGCGAATGCAGCATGCTGGCCGGGTAAATAAAGATGCCCGTAGTGGAAAGGAAGCCATGCGAGGCATCTATAAAGCTGGTACGTACGGAGAGCTCAAAGGCATAAACCCTGTATTTTACCGTTACCGATGAAATTCCTTTTGTAACAATTTGCCAGGTATTCTTATTGATTTTGGGTGCTGCAACGGGTTTGCCGTTAGCTTCAGCAGTTAATGATTCGATGTTTTTTGCGAACTCGCGCACCAGGTATGAGCCCGGTGTCCATACCGGCATTTTGAGCTCAAGGGTGTTTTGCTGAAGGCCGGTAATATGCATTTCAATATCAGCATAATGGGCCTGGGCTTCAGGAAACGAAACATTGTAGGTAATCTGAGCGCTGGCGGCGGCTTTGCTGATAGTAGTACTCATAATAAAAATCGTTAGAAAAAATAACGTGCGTAGGTTGGTCAGTTTCATGGCCGCAATTTATAAAATATTATATAATCAGTTATGTATGTGGCGTTACAGCGCCCTAAACACCGTTGTAAAATGGTTGATACATGCAACTATTGTTGATATTATGCTATTAGTTTTACATCGATTTTTAAGTAAATGGAACTGATTGAACCTATTTCGCGCAAGCTGATACGCTTAGGTAAACTGTACCTTAATGTACTGGTAAAGCATACCGTTCACCTGGATGTTACCCGGTATCACTATATACTTTCGCTCATTTACTTTCATGACGGGCAACTTACCCAAAACGCGTTGGCACATCTGCTGGGCAAGGATAAATCGGCTATGGTAAGCATCATTAATCTGCTTACAGCAAAAGGTTTTGTTTACCGCGAAAACAACCCGAACGACAGGCGGCAGCAATTGCTTCGCGTTACCGATAAGGCAAAACTGGCCGTTCCTCAGATCATTGAAACATTTGAAGCCATCAACGCGGATATTACCGAAGGCATATCCGAAGCCGATATGCAGGTATTTGAAAGCGTACTTACCCGCATGCATAAAAATTTAAAACCATTGGTATCACCCGAAACAACCCTACAAGCTAAATCACACACGGATTAAACAAAGTATGAAAACGAAATATATTATTTACACGGCGCTGGCCCTGCTGGTTGCCTATTTAATTTACAATAAATTTTTTAGCGAAGGGGCAAAGAAATCGGCCGCGGCTATGGCTTCGGGTAAAGGTGATAAGAAAAAAGGCGGCGGCGCGGTAGGGGTTAAAGTAATGATAGTTAAAGATACCGCCGTAAACAACATTATTGATATTACCGGCACCATTGATGCCAATGAAAAGGTAAGCCTGATAAGCCAAACAGCAGGGAATATTACCGGGATCTATTTTAATGAAGGCACTAAAGTAACAAAGGGCCAGTTGCTGGTTAAAGTGTACAACCAGGACCTGGAAGCATCGTTGCAGCAAAACCAGTATCAGGTGGCATTGGCAAAACAACAGGAAAGCCGCAACCGTCAGTTGCTTCAAAAAGAAGCCATAAGCCAGGAGGAATATGATACTTCATTAACATCATTAAATTCGTTAAAAGCTGCAGCCGATGTAATTAAGGCGCAGATTGCCCGTACCGAGATCCGGGCGCCCTTTTCGGGGACTATCGGTTTAAGGAATGTGAGCCCGGGCAGTTACCTCTCGCCATCATCGCCTATTGCCGATCTGGTTAATATCGATCCGGCAAAAGTAACCTTTGCTGTGCCTGAAAGGTATCTTTCTATACTTGGCCCCGGCAGTAAGATCAGGTTCAAAACAGAAAGCTCGATGGAGAGTTTTGTGGGTACAGTGTATGCCATTGACCCTTCAATTGATGCAAGCTCGCGTACTATTACTGTGCGCGCTAAGGCACCCAATCCTAAAGGGATCCTTACCGCGGGCAGCTTTGCCAAGATCAATTTAACGCTTGATCAAATTCCTAAAACCATTTTGCTGCCAACAGAGGCGGTTATTCCCGATTTGAAAAGCAGCCTGGTTTGGATCTACCACAATGGTAAAGCCATGTCAAAACCGGTAAAAACAGATCTGCGTACCGATACAAAAATCCAGGTAATTGAAGGCTTAAAGCCTGGCGACAGTGTGGTAGTATCGGGCCTGATCCAAATGCGGCCAAAAGTGCCTTTGAAAATTTTAAAAGTTATTAAATAAACCAATATGAGTTTATCCTCAGTAAGTATTAAGCGGCCGGTATTGGCAACAGTAATGTCTGTGGTTATTGTTGTATTTGGTATTATCGGCTATAAGTTTTTGGGCGTGAGGGATTTTCCTTCGGTCGACCCGCCCATAATTTCGGTATCAACCAGTTACTCCGGTGCCAATGCCGATGTAATTGAATCGCAGATCACGGAGCCGCTCGAAAAATCCATTAATGGTGTTCCGGGCATCCGCAACATTTCATCAACCAGTTCGGTTGGGCAAAGCAACATCACCGTTGAGTTTGACCTTGATGCCGACCTGGAAACAGCAGCAAACGACGTGCGCGATAAAGTGGGCCAGGCCCAGCGCCAGCTACCGCAGGATATTAACGCCCCGCCGGTAGTAACCAAAGCCGATGCCAGCGCCGACCAAATCATTACCCTTACCGTGAGCAGTGACACCCGTAACATCAACCAGTTGGATGATTATGCAGAAAATGTGCTGCTGGAAGGCTTACAAACCATCCCCGGTGTAAGTACCATTAACGTACAGGGGCAGCGCCAGTATGCTATGCGCCTGTGGATAGACCCTACCAAGCTTTCGGCACTTGGCGTTACAGCTACCGACATTGGTGCGGCTTTAGCTAAAGAAAACGTAGAGTTGCCTGCAGGTAAAATTGAGGGTAATAATACCGAAGTTACCATCAGGGCTTTGGGCAAACTGGCAACGGAAAAAGATTTTAACAACCTCATTATCCGTGCCGATAGCAACAGGGTGATCAGGCTGAGCGATATTGGTTATGCTGTGTTGGGCTCGGCAAACGAGGAAACCATATTTAAAGAGTCGGGGGTGCCGATGGTTGGTCTGGCACTGGTACCACAGCCGGGTGCTAATTATGTACAGATAGCCAAGGATTTTTATACCCGTTTAGAACAGATTAAAAAAGACCTTCCGCCTGATATTTCGGTAAAAGTGGCTTTGGATAATACGAGGTTCATTAATCAGTCGATATCTGAGGTGCAGGAAACATTGATCGTGGCCTTTGTACTGGTGGTAATTATCATCTACCTTTTCTTTCGCGATTGGCTGATAGCTTTCCGCCCGCTGATTGATATCCCGGTATCATTGATCGGTGCTTTCTTTATTATGTACATCTTCGGTTTTTCTATTAATATCTTAACCCTTTTGGGGATAGTTCTGGCGACGGGCCTGGTGGTGGATGACGGTATTGTAGTAACAGAAAACATCTATAAGAAGGTAGAGGCGGGCATGGCGATCCGTAAAGCGGCTTTTGAAGGTTCGGCCGAGATTTTTTTCGCGGTAGTATCCACATCGGTTACACTGGCAGCTGTGTTTTTACCTATTGTGTTTTTACAGGGCTTTACCGGGCGTTTGTTCCGCGAGTTTGCGGTAGTAGTGGCCGGAGCGGTGTTGATATCGGCATTCGTGTCCCTGTCATTAACCCCGATGCTTAACGTAAAGCTGATTCGCAAAAACCAAAAGAAATCGAAGTTTTACGAAAGAACGGAGCCGTTCTTCATTAATATGACCACTTCATATACCGAATCGCTCATTAAGTTCATGAAGCGTAAATGGGTATCATTTGCCATTCTTGCTGCATCTTTGGTTATCATCGGCGTCCTGGTAAAAGTTATCCCATCCGAGCTTGCCCCGCTTGATGATCGTAGTTTGCTCCGTTACAGCGTTACCGGTTCGGAAGGCGCAACCTATGAGTACATGACCCGGTATATGGATAAGGTGTCTAACCTGGTTGCAGATTCAATTCCGGAGGCTAATGTTAACCTTGAAATTGTTTCGCCATCATTTGGCGGCGGCGGTGCTTCAAATACCGGCTTTGGCAGGGTAGGGCTGGTTGGTCCGGATGAACGAAAACGGACCCAGCAGGAACTTGCCGACTGGCTGAATGGTAAACTACGCAAAATGCCCGATGCACGTGCCATTGTGGTGCAGGAGCAAACTATCAGCGGCGGTGGTTCCGGATCAAAAACATCGTTGCCGGTGCAGTATGTTATCCAAAACCAGGATTTTGAAAAGATCCGTAAAGTGCTGCCGACCTTTTTTGCCGAGGTATCCAAAAGCCCGGTTTTCCAGGGAACGGATGTTAACCTCAAATTTACTAAACCCGAGTTGCGCGTGGTTACCGACCGTGAGCGTGCTCGCGACTTAGGTGTTTCGGTTGATGATATTGCCCAAACGCTGCAACTATATTATAGCGCCGGCCGGCTCGACTACTTCCTGATAAACGGTAAGCAATACCAGGTAATAGCACAGGTTGACCGCGCTAACCGCGATCAGCCGCTTGATCTGAAATCAATTTATGTGCGCAGCTCAAAAGGGACGTTGGTTCAACTGGATAACGTAGTTAAAACCTCCGAGGGCGCCACGCCTCCGGCCATCTACCATTTTAACCGTTATAAATCGGCAACTCTTTCGGCCGGGCTTGCTCCGGGTTATACCGTAGGTGACGGTATCAAGGAGATGGACAGGATCTCCAAAAGTTTACTTGACGATACTTTTAGTACCGCGCTAAGCGGCCCCTCACGTGACTATGCCGAAGGTTCATCGAACATTCTTTTTGCTTTTGGCTTTGCCTTGCTGCTGATCTACCTGGTACTTGCAGCCCAGTTTGAAAGCTTTATGGACCCGCTTATCGTGATGCTTACCGTGCCGCTGGCTATTTCGGGGGCGTTTTTATCGTTGTGGTTGTTTAATCAAACCCTCAATATTTTCAGCGAGATTGGGATCATCACCCTTGTAGGGTTGGTAACTAAAAACGGTATTCTTATCGTGGAGTTTGCCAACCAACGGATGGAACAGGGCGTAGCCAAATACGAGGCAGTTATTGAAGCGGCAACTGCGCGTTTACGCCCCATATTAATGACCAGCTTAGCCGTGGTGCTTGGTGCTGTGCCAATTGCGTTTGCATTGGGTGCCGGTGCAAAAAGCCGTGTGTCGTTGGGGATAGTTATTATGGGCGGGATGCTGTTTTCATTGGTGTTAACCCTTTACATCATCCCGATGATGTACCTGCTGCTGGCTGCTAAAACCCGTAAAGACCATGACCACGACCCTGAGGACCTGGCTGCAGAGGCTGAAATAGCCGAAGCTGCCCGTCACCCGCACCATCAAGAACCTAAACTGATCGAAAACTTGTAACATAATATGATGATCAAGAAAATAGCCTGCCTGGTTTGTTGTTTCGCTATGATATCAACCATGGCTTTAGCCCAGCAGGATGCGCCCTTACTTACTTTAAAAGACGCGGTTGAAATAGCACTGAAAAACAACTATAATATCAAGTTGTCGCAAAACAACTCAACCATAGCATCAAATAATGTTACACTTGGTAATGCCGGGATCTTGCCGGTGGTTACCGGCGACTTTAATGACAATAACAGTCGCCAAACAACCAAGCAAACCCGTAATGATGGTACGGTTAACAATATCCGCAATGCCAAAAACTCCAATAATAATTATGGGGTAAACCTTAACTGGACAATTTTTGATGGCTTCGCCATGTTTGCAAACTATGATCAGCTAAAGCAGATGGATAAACTGGGTGTGCTGAGATTACAGGATACCGTACAAAGAACAGTGGCCAGCGTTATCGATACCTATTATAACTTGATCAGCCAGAACGAACAGATCAAGGCATTAAAAGGAGCTATTGATATTTCCCGCACGCAGTTGCGCATTGCCAATGATAAGTTTGCTGTAGGCAGGGCTTCGCGATTGGAAGTATTGAATGCCCAGGTAAATCTGAATACAGATACCGGCAACCTGGTGATCCAGTACCAGCAATTCAAGACAACCAAAATACAGCTTAACCAGTTACTGATCCGCGACCTGCAAACCGATTTTTCTGTTGCCGATACCATTGTAATTGATGAAAAGCTTGCGCTGGCCGATGTGCTTAACAACGCGCAACTGCAAAATCCGGCGATATTATCGGCACAAATAAACCAGCGCCTGGCCGAGATCAATCTTAAACAGGTGCGCGCTACACGGTATCCGCAGGTGGGGGTAACATCGGGATATACTTTTACCAACAGCAAAACACCGGCAGGGTTTACCTTGTCGCAAAATGTACATGGCTTTAATTACGGCCTCACCGCAAGCATTAACATTTTTAATGGCTTTAACCAAAACAGGCGCGAAAAGAATGCCAAGATCCAGATTGACAATGCCGGCATTGCCGCTAAACAAACCAAACTGGATATTGAAAGCCAGATCAACAGCTTATTTGTAGCATACCTTTCGGGGCTTGACCTTGTAAAGCTGGAAGAAGCCAATGTAAACCTTAACAAAAAAAACCTGGATATTACGCTTGATAAGTATAAGTTAGGTAATATTACCCCGCTTGAGGTAAGGGAAGCACAGCGTAACTATCTTGACGCACAATCAAAATTCTTTGCTGCGCAATACCAAAGTAAACAGGCCGAGATCATGTTAAAACAGATAACAAACAGTATTAACATCAAATAAAAAATATTTTAATAGTAAGTTTAAAAACTTATTTTTGAATCATGACCGCGCCTTTCAAAACCTGTATGCTTATTGATGATAACTACATTGATAGCTTTATAACACGCCGGGTTTTGGAAAGCAGCAACTTTGCCGAAGATATCATTGTGCGTCACTCGCCAATGGAAGCTATTGAATCATTAAAAGATGGATCGGTGAACCCCGACGTTATTTTTTTAGATATCAGGATGCCAATAATGACGGGTTTTGAGTTTCTGCACGAATTTGCCGGTTTGGATATCGCTAAAAAAGGAATAAAAATATATATGTTATCGTCATCGCTTGATCCTACCGATATCAGGGACTCGGAAGATAATAAGCATATTACACAATTTATTCATAAGCCACTTACTGTTAAAGCGCTCGAAGAAATTTGTCAATGATCTTAGTAGCAGATAGCGGATCATCAAAAACTGATTGGTTGCTGACCGTTTCAGACCAGGAAAGCCGCTCATTCCTTACTGCGGGATTAAACCCCTATTTTTTAACCGAAAAAGAGATAGCCCGCATTGTGCTGGAGCAGGCCCCTGAAATGGTGGCGTTTGCCGGCGAAATTTCTGAAATTTATTTTTTTGGTGCCGGATGCAGCAGTCCCGACAGGCACGAAATAGTATCAAATGCCCTGAGCACGCATTTTAGCAAAGCCTATATCAGTGTTGACAGCGATTTGCTGGGATGCGCTTATGCAACCTGTGGCCAGGAAAAAGGGATTTGTTGTGTGCTGGGCACCGGCAGTAATATCTCCTTTTTTGATGGCGAAGATATCTATGACGGGCAGCATGGCCTTGGTTTTGTTTTGGGCGATGAAGGTGCCGGCACATGGTTTGGCAAAAAGCTGGTTACCGATTTTTTATATGGCAATATGCCGTATGATATCAGCCAGCAATTTGATAAGGCCTACCACCTGAACAAGGAGATCGTGATCAAAAATGTGTATCAAAAGCCTAATGCCAATACCTACCTGGCATCGTTCAGTAAGTTTGTAAGCGAAATAAAGGCCACCGAATACGGACATTCCATGTTGGTTGACGGGTTGGTTGAATTTATTGAAACCAATATTAAATCGTACCCCGAATACCACAAGTATAAATGCCACTTTGTGGGCTCTATAGCTTATTCGTTTTCTGAGGAGCTTGTGTCTCTGTGCCACCTGCACGGTGTAAAAACCGGCAAGATCATCAAACAGCCCATCAATGACCTGATGGCCTTTATTCTGAAAAGGAATGAAATGGCAACAGAAGAGTAACTTGAATTATATCCATACAAGATTAAAAAGCACCTGCATTCTGAGTAATTAAATCCGGCGAACTCTGAAGGTAAAATGACGTCTCCACCATCCGTCATGCTGAACTTGTTTCAGCACCTCACTTGCTAAGTATACTTCATGTGGCTTGTCCTGTGGGTTCCCGAAACAAGTTCGGGATGACACCAATTTTTAGCTATGATGGACAATTGTATTGTTGGATTGACAAATCTGTATTACGTTCGCCAGTGTGTCCCCCCCTTCATTTGTCATCCCAGCCTAATAAAAATTAATTCAGGAATGATTGTTCCGAAATGAGTTTATATTTGTGGAACGATTGATCCAAAATTAAATTAATCTTCCAGAAAATGAAAAAATTAGAAAACAAGGTTGCAGTAGTAACAGGAGCTTCAAAAGGTATTGGCGCAGGTATAGCTAAAAGTCTGGCTTCGGCAGGTGCTGCAGTAGTAGTAAATTATGCATCAGATAAAAATGGTGCTGATAAAGTAGTGGCCGAAATTACCGCCGAAGGCGGCAAAGCTATCGCCGTACAAGGCAGCGTGGCAAAGAAGGCCGACGTCGACCGTCTTTTTGCCGAAACCAAAGAAGCGTTCGGTGGTGTTGATGTTTTGGTGAACAATGCGGGTGTATACCAGTTTACACCAATAGAAGCTGTAACCGAAGAAGAATTTCACCGCCAGTTTGATATCAATGTACTGGGCTTATTGCTTGCTACCCAGGGAGCGGTAAATAGCTTTGGCGATAAAGGCGGCAGCATAATCAACATAAGCTCAACGGTAACCCGTATCACTCCTCCACAAAGCGCTGTCTATACCGGTACCAAAGGCGCGGTTGATTCTATTACCCAGGTTTTGTCAAAAGAGCTTGGCCCTAAGAAGATCCGTGTGAATGCCATCAACCCGGGCATGGTCGAAACCGAAGGAACACACACCGCAGGTTTTATCGGCAGTGATTTTCAAGCACAAATTGAAAGCACCACACCGCTTGGCCGTATCGGTCAGCCGGATGATATTGCACCTGTTGCCGTATTCCTGGCATCTGATGATTCTCGCTGGTTAACCGGTGAAATTATCCTGGCCAGTGGCGGTGTGAGATAATCATGCCTGTAAAACCCGGTTAACGTAAACGGGGAAGGGTATAACTAAACAATTAATTAAAAATGAATAGCTTTGCCCAAAACGGGTAAAGCTTTTTTGTTATGGCACGAAGTAAAGATTTTGATGAAGCCGAGGTATTAAGCAAGGCCGTTTGCATTTTTTGGCACAAGGGCTACAATGGCACGTCTATGCAGGATTTGGTTGACGGCCTTGGCATCAGCCGCTCAAGCCTGTATGATACTTTTGGTGATAAACACGCTTTATATATTAAAGCTTTGGATAGCTATCAAAAGGCGGGTGGAAACCAGATGTGTGATATTATCAATAATTCAGCATCGGCCAAAGAGGCTATACAAAAGCTTTTAGAGCTTACCATGCGCGATTTGCTAAACGATGAACAACGTAAAGGCTGTTTCATGGTAAATGCCGAAATTGAACTGGCATCGCTGGATGCTGAAGTTAAGAATGTGGTATGCCGAAATGAGCAGCAGTTTGAAGATGCCATTCTTCAGGCTATAAAAAAAGGGCAGGACAGTGGTGAGATCCGTAGCCCTCAGGATTCCCTGGCATTGGCCCGGTTCATCATGAATGCGGTAAGAGGCATGCAGGTATCAGCTAAAGCCACAGCCGATAAGGCTTTTTTTGATGATATTATAAAAACCACCCTTTCTGTACTTGATTGAAAGCCTTTAAGTTGGCCTCCTAAGCTGTTAACGTTTGTTTTTTCCTCAATCTCATCCCCAGTAAAAACACAATGCCAAGCCCTGCCAATACGCTGCCGGTTTGTGGGATATAATCGCCATGTTTAACGTAGAAAGTAAGTTCGCTGTTGAGGTTGATATCCTGTTTGATGGCGGTTTTAACCCACCATTCAGTATGTTTAACCACATCGCCGCGCTGGTTGATAAACCCGGAAATACCGGTATTGGCCGATTGACAAACCCAGCGGCGTGTTTCGATAGCCCGAAGTTTGGCATAATCTAAATGCTGATCTTTACCCGATGTGTTTTCCCACCAGCCATCGTTAGTAATAATAGCGATGAACTGGGCACCCTTTTTAACAGAGCGGGCAATGTAACCTCCCCATATCGATTCATAGCAAATAACCGGATCAACCCCTATGCCGCTTTGCGAATAAAGCACTTTTGCGTCTTTTTCGGGAGCATAGTTGCCGGTAGCGCCGCCTAAATGTTCAAATACGGGTTTCAGGAATGAAAGCGCATCGCCAAAAGGCAATGATTCGGCCCCGGGTACTAACCGTGATTTATGGTAAGTTTGAATCCTGTCGCCATTTTCAATATTGAGGGCTGTACTATAAAAGTCTGCGAACTGGTCGCCTCCCCATGGTGAGGGAACCGCCGTTGGGGTTGCCCTGTTGTTATATAGCCTGTATGTTTCGGCGCCGGTAACCAGGTTGCCATTAGGATATTTCCGTAAAAAAAGCTGGGCCTGCTTAATAAAATCATTTTGGCCTATCTGTTCCTCGTTAATATAAACAGGTGCGGGGATAGCTGTTTCGGGCCATATAAAAAACTCGGTATTGGGTTGGGCCACCTGTCTTGAAAGCTGGATCAGGATATCAAGTTGTGAAGCAGGGGGAATGGTACCATCTTTCTCGTACGGATCTATATTGGGCTGGGCAATAACGATGTTTGATGGGTTTACTTCTTCAACATAGTTATGATAAACCGATAATGAATAGCCAAGAGGCACTGTTACAACAATTGCAATCGCCATGATCAATGCCATTCTGTGGCGTTTGGTTTGAGCTTCGTGAAGACTTGTATAAATTAAAAAAGCCAGGATATTTACAACCCAGATCCATAAAGTGCCGCCGTAAACGCCGGTATATTCATACCATTGAACCCATTGATGCGATACGGCAAAACCGTTACCAAGCGTCATCCACGGAAAGTAGAGATCCCAGCTTTGATGCAGGTATTCATACCCGATCCAGAAGCAAACTAAGCCAATTAGTGCAACCCAGCGAGGGGCAACCAGTCTAAACCGGTAATACAGCCAGAAAGCCGTCGCCATTAACAGCGGCCCAAGCGAATAGGGGATAAGGGTAATGGGTATGGCCACAACCTCGCCCACTATTTTTAACGCGTTATAAACCCAATAAACAGATAATGAGTTCCAGATAAAAAAGCCGATGAAAGTTACATTAAATACCCGCCTGCCTTTTTTAGGTTTATCATCGTTAATAATGTTTTCAATCGCCAGTAACATAGGTACAAAGCCAATGAAGAGTAAAAATGTAGTATAAGGGGTAGGCGGCCAGGCTATCCATAAAAGCAAGCCAGATAGTATGGCTAATGGTAGGTTTTTTTTCATGTAGAGTGACAAGAATTATGCTGTTGTCGCTTATATTTAAAATTGTAAAATGTCATTGCGAGCGTAGCGTGGCAATCGCACGGAAGCAAAGCAATTCTGTATAGCATGCGATTGCCTCGTGCCTCGCAATGACATGCGGGAGAGTTGAAGTTTTACTCTTCTTCCTCATCCCTTTCATATTTCCCTTTTGCCGGTTTAGCCGCTGCGCCGGCCACGCACATCACAAACTCGCCTTTCATGGGGTGCGTTTCAAAGTATTGTTTTACCTCAACTACAGTGCCGCGCACGGTTTCTTCAAACATTTTGGTAAGCTCGCGGGATACCGAGATCTGCCTGTCGGCCCCAAAATAGGTGGCCATCTCATCCAGTGTTTTTAACAAACGGTGGGGCGACTCATATAGTATGATGGTCCGCTCTTCTTCGGCCAAAAACTTGTACCGGGTTTGACGGCCTTTTTTTAATGGCAAAAATCCCTCGAAACAAAACTTGTCGGTAGGAAAGCCCGAATTTACCAGGGCCGGCACAAATGCGGTAGCGCCTGGCAGACATTCCACAGCGATATTAAACTTCAAAGCCTCGCGTACCAGGAAAAAGCCCGGATCGGAAATAGCCGGTGTACCGGCATCCGAAATAAGCGCGATATTTTTCCCCTGCAGCAAAAACTTAATGATCTCGTTGCTTGATTGATGCTCATTATGTTGATGATGCGCAAATACTTTTTGATGGATCTCGAAGTGTTTCAACATCGGAGCGGAGGTACGGGTATCCTCTGCCAGTATCAGATCAACCTCTTTCAACACGCGGATAGCCCTGAAGGTCATATCTTCCAAATTACCTATCGGGGTGGGGACTAAATATAGTTTGCCTATTGGATTGTTCATGTTGTTTGAGTCGATAGTCGATAGTCGATGGTCCATGGCTCTTCATCGTTCCGGGCTTACACCGCTAACGTAAATTACTATGGACTATCGACTATGGACTATAGACTTATTTATATCTTTGCCTAAAAAATAAAATAATGCTGCAAGTTAGTTATATCCGTGATAACCGGGAACAGGTTTTGGAACGTTTGGCTGTAAAAAATTTTAAACAGCCCCAACTGGTTGATGAAATAATTGAACTGGACGACAAACGTCGCTCCACTCAAACCAGTATGGATAATGTTTCGGCCGAGGCCAATGCAGCTGCAAAACAAATAGGCGAGCTGATGCGTGCCGGTAAAAAAGAAGAAGCGGAAGGCCTTAAGGGCAAAACCGGTGCCTGGAAAGAAGAGATCAAAAAGCTCGGCGATCTGCTTACCATTACCGAAGAGGAACTTTACCAGAAACTGGTATTGCTGCCCAACCTGCCACATAGTTCAGTACCCAAAGGCTTAACTCCTGAAGACAATGAGGTGGTATTGGAAAACGGTACCAGGCCCGAATTACCTGCCGATGCTTTACCGCATTGGGAACTGGCCGCTAAATACAACCTGATTGATTTTGAACTGGGCGTTAAAATAACCGGAGCCGGTTTTCCAGTATATAAAAACAAGGGTGCTAAATTGCAACGCGCATTGATCAATTATTTTATCGACGAGGCCGAAAAAGCAGGCTATAGTGAGGTAAGTGTACCATTAATGGTGAATGAAGCATCCGGCTTTGGCACATCACAATTGCCGGATAAAGAGGGACAGATGTACCATGTAGGTGTAGATAACCTGTACCTGATCCCTACCGCCGAGGTGCCGATTACTAACCTGTACCGTGAAGTGATATTGAAAGAAGATCAGTTACCGGTGCGTAACTGCGGGCATACGCCATGTTTCCGTCGTGAGGCCGGTTCATATGGCGCACACGTTCGCGGACTGAACCGCTTGCATCAGTTTGATAAGGTAGAGATAGTAACCATTGCCCATCCCGATAAATCATACGAAATATTGGAGCTGATGAGCAGCCATGTACAGGGCCTGTTACAAAAATTAGGCTTACCATACCGTGTATTACGCCTTTGTGGCGGCGATATGGGTTTTGGTTCTGCCTTAACTTACGATATGGAAACCTGGAGCGCGGCACAACAACGCTGGCTGGAAGTTTCATCAGTATCAAACTTTGAAACTTTCCAGAGTAACAGGCTTAAGCTGCGTTTCCGGAATGCCGATGGTAAAACGCAGTTAGCACATACGCTAAACGGCAGCGCGCTGGCCCTGCCGCGGATTGTTGCTACTTTGTTAGAGAACAACCAGACTGAAAAAGGTATTAAAGTGCCTGAAGTGCTTGTGCCTTATACTAAGTTTGAGTGGATTGATTAGCCCCCGGCCTCCTAAAGGGGGAGGTCAAAAGCATAGCGCCCCGGTACATTTGTTGTGCCGGGGCATTTTTTTTCTTGCGATGGTTTAAACATGGGTTAGCGTTTATAACGCGACTGGCGATGCAATAGCCAAACCAGATTAACCGCTCATTACAAATGAGCGCAAGTTGTTAAGGCCTAAAGCCAAACCACTTTTTGAAAGCTTTCATGTTCACGGCCGATAATATTCCGGTATAGTTCGGGCTTCCTGGCCTGGATGTAACGATAGCCTCCCGCTTTGGTTAGTTTATCGGCGGTTAGCTCAGCCAAAACAAGCTCATTGTCTAATGATCGGCATTCGGCTATAATATCGCCGTAAGGATCGAGGATCATGGAGCAGCCATTTTTCAGCTGGTCATCATCCATGCCTATCGGATTGGCGAATACTGCATAAATTGCGTTATCATATGCCCGGGCAGGTAACCATTTCATTAACCATTGCCTGCCTTTAAGGCCGTCAAACTCCTGGCGAAGTAACACTGTATTTGCTTCTTTGTCTTTCCATAATTCTGGGTCAACAAAACCGGCGCCCGGTCGGGTTGATGGTGTGCACATGGTGACGTGCGGCATAAAAATAACCTGTGCACCGAGGAGGGTAGTTGCACGTACATTTTCAATTATATTATTATCATAACAAATCAATATGCCGCATTTCCATCCATACAAATCAAATACGGTATATGCTGTGCCGGGTAAAAGATGCGGGTTGATAAAAGGGTGCAGCTTACGATGTTTGGCAACGATCCCGGTTTTATCAACGCATATATAAGCCTTGTAAAGGTTGTCATCTTTGTCCTTTTCAAACAACCCGGCCAGTATGGCAATGTCGTATCGCCGGGCGTATTCGGTTAATGTGGCGATGCTTGGCCCGCCGGGGATTTCTTCGGCTAACTCAAGCATTTGTGCTTTATTAAGTTTCCGGGCAAAGGTATAGCCTGTTATCGAGCATTCATGAAAAGCTATTGCTTGGGCACCTTGTGCCGCGGCATCCGCTGTCATTTTTTCAATAACTGATAAATTATAGGCTTTATCACCGCTTCTGTTTTCAAATTGAGCAGTGGCGATTGTTAGGTTTTCCATACGCTGATCATCTTTTTTCAAAACTACCAGAGCTATACCGAAAAGCATTGTAAAAAACCGACAAACGCAATTTAAACGAGCGGCATAAAGTTTATAGCCAACAGATGATGATTGGCTTTGTATTGCAGGGGAGTAAGGCCTGTATGTTTCCGGAAAAAGTGATTAAGATGCGCCTGATCGTAATATCCGCAGGCATAACTCAATGAGCTTAGTTCTTTTATTGAAGATAGTTTTTGAAGTTGTTTAAGATAGGTTTGAAACTTTACGGCATCAATAAATTTTTTAGGAGAAAGACCTACTTCCTCATTGAATTTGCGCTCAAGTTGCCGTTCGGTTACGGGCATCACATCAAGTAAATTTTTAACATTGATGATACCCTTGCTTGTATGAATGATGCTTATAGCCTGATCTGTAATGCCGGCGTGTTTTCCTTTCGAAGCCGTTTTGTTCAATAAAAACTGTTCGGCAATTGCCGCAGCTGCCTGGAGGTTAGCTGTATTTGCGATCCGGTCTTCAAGTTCAAGGGCTTCCTGCCCGAAAAGGTCTTTTAACGGTACGGTATTGTTAGTTAACTCATAGGTCGCCACATCAAGTAAAGATAGTAAAGCATTAGGTTGTAAAACCACAATCAGCATAGCCAGTTCGCCAACCGAAGTAATATCATTATAATGAGTTATTTGTCCGTAAACAAAACTGCCCGGTTGCTTGCTGGCAAGGGTATGTTGTTGGTTATATTGGAGTAAAGGATCTTTCAGATGAAACACCATTCCCGGATTACCGTCCGAAAACAGGCGGTAATTCATGACAACCCGCTGATTATGCGCTATAATTAAATAGTGCTTAACAATACCCGAAAGCAAGGGATGTGGGGCTATTTGCATGGTGATGTTGAGCCAGATCCTAAAAATAAATAAAAATGTGGAACTGTAGGCGATAGCTTTCACCCATGACATATTAAAAAAGATCATAATAAAGCCCTGGTGCATTGCGCCGAGGCTTTATATTATTGTTTAATTAAGAAAAAGTAAAATTCTTTTTCCTTAAAATAGAAATGGCATCTTCTGCAAGATCTTCCGTGAGCCCTACCGATGGGCTGGTTAAAACAAGGTTATGTTTTATATTTTCAGGTAATCCATTTAGCATTTTATCATCGTCGATAATCACAAACTCTTGACTCGGTTGATGTTTCTTTTTATACCATTCCAATATTTCTTCAGTACGTGTCTTTTTTAAACTATTTGTCGTCAGTCGGTGAACCTTTTTAGGGCTAATCCCTCTCGTCTTTAATAGATCTTTCCATTCGGCGACTTTATACTTCGATTTATGTGAAGTAGTTAATATTACAGAGGCATTAGTTTCCGCTATAATATGTTGAAGCGCCTTTACCGCCCTTGAATTAAATACGGGAAAGCCGTCGGGCATAAACTCAGGTTTCTTCCACGAGTTTGCTGGGACTAATACTCCATCTATATCTAATAAAATCAACATAATACAAAATTACTACTTATTCGTCATTAGATGTTATTCGTCTTAAAAATTCCAATTCTAATTTATTGTACTCCGCGTCTAATCTATTTAGGTGTTCAATTCCTGCAGCAGAATCCCAATCATTTTCATCAAACTCAATTTGGTTCCATGGGGTTTCTTTGGTTGCCGACGTTAAGTTAGTCGCCACTTGTCCCAGCTCAAAATTCATGATCAAAGAACTTAAGTATCTGTGATGCCCATCTATAATCAATTTGCCGCATATTTTTATCTCGCCAAATTTTACATGATGTTCCATCTTGCTACACATTCTTGAGATTATGGGTATAGATAATCTGGATTGCGTTGGAATAAAAGGAATATTATTAGTTGCAATAAATTCCACAATAAACTGCGGTGTGATTTTTTTCATTTTATGTGATAAAAGTTAGGTTGCTTCTAAAGCAATTTCCACTTCCTCCTTAGAGCCTGCGGGCTAATATTTCCTGTAAACGTTATAAAGAATATTCAAATCCAGCTGTGTCATTACCGGTGTTTCATCCGTTTGTACAAAGTGCCGCTTAAAGGCAACAATGGCTACCGGGAGATTGCTGATATCATAGCCAATCACCTTAAGTGCTGTAGCATAATCAAAATTATCGGGCGGAAGTTCAAGCAGTTCTTCTCTCCAAAACCCAAAACCTTTTTGAGCTAATAGTTTCCAGGGAAATAATGGCCCCGGATCGGGTTTGCGCAATGGTGCTATATCCTGGTGCCCTATGAAATTTGCCTGCGGAATGTTGTAGGTTTTCTTTAATTGGGCCAATAAAGCCAGCAGGCTTTTTACCTGTACCTCATTAAAAGGCTCGTGCCCATTATTGTCAATCTCAATGCCGATGGAACAGCTGTTCATATCGGTAATACTGCCCCATTTGCTGATGCCGGCATGCCAGGCCCGCAGGTAATCATTTAGCATGTGGTAAACCTTGCCATCTTTACTTACTACATAATGCGCACTCACCTGCGGCTTTACCAGAGTGAATGTGGTGAGGGTTTGTTTAACCGAATCCTGGGCAGTATAATGTATAATGACATAATTGGGCTTACGCAGGTTGAAATTCACGGTGCCAACCCACTCCGAAGGGATGGCGCCTCCCGCACTGTCAACCAGCATGGCCGGCTGCTCGCGGCTAATCACCTCTGTCAATGAATCGGTTTGGTTGTGGTATACTTTATTAGTGGCAGCGAAGGGTTGAACTTTAGGCGAACATGCGCTGATGGTGGCTGCAACTGCCATAAATAATAAAATGTATGTATTTTTCAAACTTTGATTCTCCCCTGATTAAGAATTTCTCCCTGATGATTTAAACAAGTATACAAAAAACCTTGATCCGTTTGATTTAAAGACTTTCTGATTTTATCAGGTAATCCGCAAATCAATCGAATCAAGGTTCAGATAGCTCATCTCTTTGGAGATAGCCTATTAGTTTTATATTTTCAGCAGCATTATATAGCTGTTGACCGCCTGATTACGCCTAACAGAAGCGCGATAATAGCTATCACCAGCAAAATGTGGATCAGGCCGCCTACCGTTGTAAAAAATACGCCGATTGCCCATCCTATTATAAGGATGACTGCAATGATATACAGGAGTGAGTTCATAATACTTTGTTTTAATTAATGATTTTCATAGATATTAGTATAATAACTGTGACCACTGAAAAGTTTTAGATTTTGTATTTTTTAGGGGAGATACAGCTCATTTAACGTTGTGTTTTGGAAAGATTTATTCCCTGTGTATCTTTAGGCACCTTACCTCATAAAAACGATGAAATATTTTCTGCTGCTTATCTGCCTGCTGCCTGCCGGGCTTGTGTTTGGCCAGTCGAAACTGCCGGTAATCAAAGCCACTTCTGAAAAAGTAGCCATCAATGATGGCGGATTTTTGGATAAAAATGCATGGTCGCTTTCGCCAAAAACACGACCGGACATTTATACTGCCGATAGGACCCGGGAAACTAAATGGGTTACATTTTATACAGATATCGATTCGATAAGGATAAAGGTTAAGCCTGGCACAAGGTATAACTTCGTTATCCTGCTTAACGGTAAGGATTCATGTTATACGCAAATTGCAAGCGCTATACCGCCGGCGGCCAAACATGAAGCCCGAATCAGCAAAAACGATACTATTCCCTTTAAACTTACAGCCTATAATGCCATTGCAGTAAAGGCAGTGATGAATGATACCGACACTTTATCTCTTCACTTTGACCTAAGCTCATTTGACTTTCATTTAACAAGTGATGCCATATTAAATAAAACGAAACTGCTGCCTAACCAGGCTGATGTTTTGGCCGGTAAAGCAAAGCCAAATTTTAATGACATGAGCAAAGCTTTGAAGCTGCAAATCGGCACATCAGTTTGGCACAACCTGGAAATGTTGCCCACAAACATAACCTCGACTGGAATGGATGGCCGTTTTGGCTGGAACCTGTTTGAGGGTAAACAGGTAGAGGTTGATTATGATAACAACCGTATCATCATCCGCGATAAAATGCCTGAAAACTTAAAAGGTTATGAACGCTCGAAGATTGGTTTTATCCATTCGTTCCCATATGTTACCGGTACGTTTGAAATAGGCGGCAAAAAATACACCGGCAATTTTTCTATGGATACCGGATCCGAACAGTCATTGATCCTGGATAGTGAATGGGCTGTTAAAAATAATTTCCCCAGGGATCTTAAACTCATCAAGTCATCCACCATCAGCGATCCGCGCGGGGTAAAATATGAAATGAAGATTGTAGAAACACCACTATTCAGGCTCAATGGATTCCCTGTTAGTAATGTGCCGGCCATTATGCTGAGCAATAAAAACCCGATGGGTTTTGAAATTAACTATTTGGGGAACGGTCTTTTAAAACGGTTCAATATGATTCTCGATTTTAAGAATGATTACCTGTACCTGAAGCCAAATAAATTATCTACCTGAAATAGAATTTAGTTGCCGGCAGGTACTGCCCAGCTTTGCCCGTCTAAAACAGGGTTTACATCCATGCTCTCGTATTGAATATTGAGCTTTTGCTGGCCGCTTGTTGTGGCCTCACGATACGGAATGGTAATACCCTGTACCGGCCGAAGATCTGACAGCATAGCGAACAGGGTTTTGTCGCCTACCTTATAGCCGTAAGCCATTAGTTGGTTCTGATTATTTATAGCAAACACGTATTCGTTGCCATTTAACCTGCATTGAACCGTATACATATCATTATCGGGGATTTTTTGAGTATTGATGATCTGCATTTGATCAAGCGATGACCTGCGCAACCCAATAACCCCGGTATATAAGGCGGTTTTTATCTCGGCAACGTTATTGGCCGGAAGATCGGATTTGTTGCCGCTGCTCCATTGCCATCCGTTACTGCCTTCGGTTTGTTGCACCGACACAGGTTTGCCGTTTTTCCATATTTCAACGCGTACCTTGCTGTTGGGAATATCAATCAGCTCAACAACTTTTAACCCCGAAACGGAACCTGTTAACCGGGCGGTTTTCAGGGCATTCAGTTTATCGCCTCCATGGGCGGTATTGGCTTTTAAAAGCAAGGTTTTTCCATTTGGCACGGCGGCATTGCTTGTATTTGCGGCGGAGTTTTCGGAAGTTTTTTTAGCCGCGGCTGATGATTTGGTATTGTTAGCGGTGGTATTGTCATCATTGTCTACAAAAAATACCCGCCCATCAACTACAGCCATGCGGGTTTTACCGCCCATATCACAAAAAAAGCTGTGTAGTTCAGTGTGGCCATCGGTATAGGTAAGTGTAAGCACACCTTTGTTTATTTTATAGGTGCCGCTGCCGTCCCGGCTGCTTGAGCTGCCGCCGCCAACATTTTCGCCGGCTACCATTGAGCCCGAATAGCGCGAATTGCTAAAATGCCCCTTGCCGTCGAAATTCAATCCCTGTGTGCTTAAAGCGCCTACATAAGTTGTACCATAGGCCGCGCCGCCACCGCCCATAGCGCTGATGAACGAGTAATAGCCCGGAGGTATAATGTTCCCCTGAAGTTTAAACAGTTCATGTGCATAATTGGAAAGGCTTCCATATTTGGTTATGCCATAAACAGATGAGCTTTTAGTATATTTAAGTGTTACTTCCCCTCTAATTATGGTGTAATGCCCGCTTACGCTGGTTTGCCAGTCGGCACTGTTAAGCGAAGAATTGAAAGTACCATCAGGTCTGAATAATATAGCAACGTCAGTTCTGTTCATGCCCCCTCCAAATATCGGACTTGGCGAAAACTCGCATCCGGCATAAACGCCATCTAATTTATCCTGGGCAAAAACATTATCGTAAAAGCAAAATAAAAAGGCGAATAGTGCCAGGAGGAATTGTTTCATAGGGCGTCGGTTTTTTGTTGGTAAACCGTGTTTGCCGCTTATTGTTTGTGGAAATGCTTTAATTAATATGTAATTAACGGTTGGTGCTGCTTAATATAACGTGAAATGTCATCTCGACGAATAACGAGGAGAAATCTTGTGCGCTACGTTCATCGATTAGCGACAACACGCTCAAATAAAAAACGGCCGCGAGGAATAATTCCCCCACGACCGCTCTTAAAAAACTAATAAACGTTAAGCTTTTTCGGCTTTTGATGCCTGGTTGATACCGGCTTCGGCAATTTGAGTGAGCAGGCTATCGCAGGTTTTTTCTTCCTGCAAGGTTGAATCAAGCAGTTCGGCCGCATGGTCATAGCCCAGTACGCCAGCCAGCGTGCGGAGGGTGCCATATGATGCTATTTCGTAGTGCTCAATTTTTTGAGCAGCCGAAATAATACCGGCATCACGGGTAATACTGCCTTTTTCGGTTTCTGATATAATTTCTTCACCTTCTTTGATGAGGCCAGCCATCGCTTCACATTTTACAGCCACGGCTTTTTGGCCAATGGAAGCAAATGCATCTTCCAAACGAATCACCTGCCGCTCGGTTTCGGCCAGGTGGTTTTCGATAGCCGAGCGTAATTCATCGGATGTTGCCGCTTTAGCCATTTTAGGCAGTGCTTTTGTAAGATGTTTTTCGGCCCAGTAAATGTCTTTTAATTCATCAATAAATAATTCATTCAGTGCCGATTCCTGCACATCATTAGTTTGTTCGGGTGTTTTTACTTTAGTAGTTGCCATGATAGATGTTTTAATGTTTTTTGTGAGAGAAACACTACAAACACAAAGCCAAAACTTATTCTTTTAAAAATAAAATTAATTATTAGGATAATTTAATCGTATTGTCTGAAGGATTTTATCTTCTTAAAAAAACAGCTTTCCAAACATTTCCAACCATGAGTTCTGAAAACAACACACGTTGACTCTTTTTGAGGAATAATTCAATTACAGACTTAAAACTTTCAACTCCGTACTTCCGGCTTCATTAGGCTCCTTTCTTGCTTTTTAAACTGGCCATCAGCTGGTCGTACAAATCGTCACTGCCTGTTTTACGGGGTTTAAGCTTTTTAACTTTGGCGCGTTTGCCTTTTGATTTGGCTTCGATGATCCTGAGCAGCTCATCATTATACTCATCTTTAAATTTAGATACATCAAAATCTTCGGCGTACTGGTTGATCAGGGTGAGGCCCATATCCAGCTCCTTTTTACTTACATCAATCTTATCGGGCAGGTTAAGATCTTCCGTACCACGAATTTCCTGTCCAAAACGGATGCGGGTTACCACCAGTACATTTTTAAGCGGATGAACGATGCAAAGGCTTTCGGTGCTGCGCAGTACAAAACGGGCCAGCCCTGCTTTTTTTGATTGCGTAAGTGCCTGGATAAGCAGGGCATAGGCTTTGTTGTTTTTGGTGTCGGGCTCGGTATAGTATGATGTTTCGTAAAACATGGGGTTTACATCGGCAATATCTACAAAGCTTTCAATTTCAATTACCTTGCTTTTTTCGGGGGCAGCATCCTCAAAGTCCTGCTCGTCCATGATCACGTAATCTTCATCAAGCTTATAGCCTTTTACAATTTTATCGTAGGGAACTTCCTTATGGGTATTTTCGTTTACCCGCTGAAAACGGATGCGTGCATGATCACGGCTATCCAGCATATCAAAATCAAGCGAACTGGTTTGTACTGCCGAATATAATTTAACAGGGATGCTCACCAGCCCAAAACCTATCGAACCTTTCCATATCGATCTCATAACCAAATAAATTAGTGCGTTGTAGTATAACTATTAAAAAGATAAAGGGTTTGGGTATTGAAAAGATATAAAAAGAAAGGGCGCGTGTGATTACTTCCCTGGGGAAGGTGTAGGAAGGGGGGGGGCTTTAGACCGTTTTTATTAACGCATAGCGAAGAAACCCCTCCCTGCAACCGCCATTTCAACGCGCCCTCCCAGGGAGGGAATTAACTTCACCCCTCAAACAAAACCACCCACCGGTTTATTTACAAGCATACCAGTGGCTTAGCAAATAATTGTAGCCTTACTGTTACACATTAAACTAAATACACGTTACCTTAGTCATAACATCAAATAATATACACATGAAAAAGCTATTTATCCTTGCCGCACTATTAGCAACTACCATTGGCGCATTTGCCCAAAACGTTGACCTTAGGCGTAAAATTGAAGTTACCGGCATTGCCGAGCAGGAGGTTACTCCTGATATTATAAACGTGACCATATCATTACAGGAATATATGGACGGCAAAAAGCACATTGCCATTAACGACCTGGAAGACCAGCTGGAAAAAGCCGTTAAAGACGCCGGCATTCCATCGTCAGATTTTACGGTGAACAATGTATCTGCCTGGAACAATACCTATCAAAAGAAAAAAGCACCCGACTTTTTGGCCAGCAAACAATACGGCCTGCGTGTGCGCGACCTGAACAAGTTTAACCAGATCATGTCGAAAATTGATCCTAAAGGGATTCAGGCTACCAATATTGAAAGTTATGACTATTCAAAAATGGCTGATTTAAAACGCGACCTTAAAATCAAAGCCCTGTTGGCCGCACGCGATAAAGCAACTTACCTGTTGGCTGCCCTTGGTGAAAAGCTGGGCGGCGCTATCAATATTACCGAAAGCGATAACAGCAGCTTCCCGCAGCCGCGCATGTATGCCGCCAATATGATGACATTCAAAGCTTCGGCAGATAGCAATGTTGGCGACTCAGATATCAGTTTCAAAAACATCAAACTAAGTTTCCAGATCCAGGCCGTGTTTGAGATTGTGAAATAATCTCGTCCCCGGTTCCCCTAAAGGGGGAGTAAAAAACTTTAGGTCTCGTTCAAACAAACGAGGCCTTTTTTTATTATTGTGCTTAGAGGCTCCCCCCCTTTAGGGGGCCGGAGGGCGACAAATATGCAATGGTTTGGCAGACGCGAAAGCGATAACGTAGATGATGAACGCGGCGGTGGCGGCGGCAGGTTAGCCATTGGCGGTGGCGTACTTGGTATTATAGCGGCCGCTATTTATTTTTTTACCGGAGTCGATCCTTCGGCGCTGTTTAACCAGGTGGCAACCAACCAGCCGGCCCGGCAGGAGCAAACCGTTAATAACGGCCCCGAAGATGAGGGCAAGAAATTTGTGCGCGTGGTTTTGGCCGATACCGAAGATATCTGGACGAAGCTGTTTAATGATATGGGTAAAACCTATGAAAAACCGCGATTGGCTTTATTTAGGGATTATACTAAATCGGCTTGCGGTATGGCGAGTTCGGCAAGCGGCCCGTTTTATTGCCCCGGCGATTCGCGGGTATATATTGATCTTTCCTTTTACGATGAGTTGAAGAACCGTTTCGGTGCCGCCGGCGATTTTGCGCAGGCCTATGTGATAGCGCATGAGGTTGGCCATCATGTACAAAACCTGTTGGGGATCTCCCAAAAAATGGATCAGGCACGGTCGCGATTGAGCGAACGCGCATACAACAAGCTTTCTGTAAAACTGGAGCTGCAGGCCGACTTTTATGCCGGCGTTTGGGCACATTACGAAAAAACCATGAAAAACGTGCTTGATAAAGGTGACATTGAAGAAGCCCTGAACGCGGCCAACGCCATAGGTGACGACCGATTACAAAAACAAGCACAGGGCCATGTAGAACCCGATAGTTTTACCCATGGCACCAGTGCCCAGCGCATGTACTGGTTTAAAAAAGGTTTCGACACCGGGGATATTAACCAGGGAGATACTTTTGGGAATGGGGATTTGGATTGATTGGTTCATTTGTTCAATAGTTCATTTGTTCATTGGTGGGATGTGCATTGGGGCAGGGACGAGCTTTGTGGTTTTATAACTTACATCGTCCGCTCTTGGCCGCGGAGGCCAGTTACTTTACCTTAGATGCAAAGTAACCAAACATCAAGACAAAAAAATGCTTCTCCCCGCAGGCCATACTCCCAGGCCCGCTTTTTTGTCGGGCCAGCACACTTTTGTTTTGGGTTTGATAACAATATGTCACGGTTCTTATCTTACTCCTTGACTCTTACCGTCTTGCTTCTTGACTTCTAACAGTCTTGCTTCTTTTCCCAAACTGTCAGCAGGTAAGCTTCGGGCGAAAGCGGGCAGAACAATGGTGGGTGGTGCGGCTGCAGGGGCATAGCAAGTTTTTGCAGAAGCCAGGGAATGAGCGGGCGAAGCAGGGCAAAATAATTGCAGCCCGTGGTTCTGCCCGCTTTGCAGGGTAAAGGCCTTGAGCGCAAAGAAACCTATCTGCTGACTTGACTTTTTGGTTACTTTTGTGTCAAGACAAACGGCCAAGCCCTCTTGAGCTCAAAAAAAAATAAACAATCGCGAAAAACGTAACAGCCAACCCGCGGCGATTGAGCGGGTCGATGTTAGTTAAATACAACTACGGTTTTTTAAAAGAGCAATAGCGGACTTGACGCCCGGCTCTGTACAGCAAGCGGTTGCCACGCTATCGCTACCCATGACATAATTAAAAAATGGGTGTCATGCTGAGCCTGTCGAAGCATAGTGGGGTGGGCCTCTGCGCGCGTCCTTCGACAAGCTCAGGATGACAAGCCCTCCACATCTATTGTCATTTCACCTTGAGAGGCCTCTGGATTTTACCTACTCGCAAGACATATTTTTATTTAAAACACCAATACCACTTTCCCAACAGTTCTCCCGCTTTCCAGTTGCAAATGCGCCTCAGCCATTTGCTCAAACGGAAACACTTTGGATATGTGCGATTTAATGATCCCTTTTTGCAGTAATCCGGCAATGGTGGCCATGTTTTCGGCATTGGGTTTTACCCGGGTGTTGTGGCCGTTAATGCCCAGCGCGTTGGCTTTGGGGGTAACGGTTTCGTTCATGCCGGAAACGATGCTTATAATGGTGCCGCCTTTTTTCATCACCTGCAGCGAGCGGTCAATATATTCGCCGCCAATGGTGTCAAGCACAAAATCGATATTGTTGGTTGCTGTTTCAAAGGGCTGCGCTTTATAGTCGATATGCTCATCGGCACCCAGACCTAACACAAAATCGCGGTTGGCAGCCGAAGAAGTGGCGATAACATAGGCGCCCAAATGTTTAGCTATCTGCACAGCGTAATGACCAACCCCTCCGGATGTGGCGTGGATCAATACCCGGTCGCCGGGGTTAACAGGCGCGTTGCTGTGGAAAGCCTGCCAGGCGGTAAGCGCGGCAAGTGTAGCCGCCGCAGCCTCCTCATGACTGACGCCGGCTGGTTTCAGTGCAAGCTCATTAGCTTTTGCCTTAACATATTCGGCATAGGCTTTACCGGTTTTGGGGAAATCTATCATGGCAAAAACCTCGTCGCCGGGTTTGAAGCCGGTAACATCCGCGCCCACTTCGGTGATCTCGCCCGAAATATCCCAGCCCAAAATAATCGGCGACTCGTCCTTAATAAGCCCTGCAACGCCTTTTCCCGAGCGGGTTTTAACATCCACAGGGTTTATGCTGATGGCTTTCAGTTTTACCAGCACTTCATCATCAGCTATGGTTGGTACAGGTATTTCGGCGGACACCAGGTTTTCAACCCCGCCAAAGTCTTTTAAAATTATTGCTTTCATATTCGATGTATTCGTTTGATATACCAAAGTTATACCATGGTAAATAAAATATATGGTATAAACGGGGAATATAATTTAGTGTTTTGGGGCATACACCCTAAGCTCTGGTTTTGTGAGGTGGGAAAAGGACATGGTAAATTGGTATACATCATTCTGTTTAAACCTTGTTGTAACTAACAAACATCGTCGCCCTCCTGGCTGGGCGAGGGCCATTAACCTAAGAGATTAATTTAGCACATGCGCTTTAAAATCCCCTCTTGAGAGGGGGCGTAGTGGGAAAGAGCGGGAGCAGGGGTGTGTTATACAAGCGATAAGCTGCACGTAGAATAACACACCCCTCCACCCCTCTCAAGAGGGGAGTCGCACCTTCCCTCGCTTTGAAGAGTTTTTTCCTTAAGTTAACGGCTATGTTGGCCGTACGGAGTACTTTACTTTACCTTAGATGCAATTAACCAAACATCAAGACAAAAAAATGCTTCCACCCGCAAGGCTATACTCCCAGGCCCGCTTTTTTGTCGGCCCGGCGCGCTTTTGTTTTGGGCTTGATAACAATATGTCATGGTTCTTATCTTACTTCTTGACTCTTACCGTCTTGCTTCTTTCCTTCTACTGTCTTGCTTCTTCACATTGTCGTCTTGTTTCTTTCCCCAAACTCTTATCTTAGAAACGTGATCAAAGTAACATGCGCTATTATTGTTAATACTGGCGGACTTGTCTTCGCTGCCCAGCGAAGCGCCACCATGAGCCTGCCTTTAAAATGGGAGTTCCCCGGCGGTAAAATAGAACCCGGCGAAACCGCCGAAGCCTGCCTCATCCGCGAGATTAAGGAAGAGCTTCATGTGGATGTTGAAATAGTAGCCGCTTTGCCGGCCAATACGCACCCATATCCTAACGTTACCATACAGCTAATTCCCTTTGTTTGTAGAATTACTTCGGGGCGGATTGTGTTAAAAGAACATCTTGATTTTAAATGGCTGCCTAAAGACGAATTATTAGCTTTGGATTGGGCGGAGGCGGATGTGGCGATTGTTAAATATTATATACGAGTTTGATTTAACAAATCTATATTTATAATATGAAATTGACATCCGTTGCTATTAAGAATTTTAGATCAATTCAGTACTTAACAATAAGTTTTACCGATAATAATTTCAAACTATTAGTTGGAAAAAACGAAAGTGGAAAATCGAATATATTAAAGGCTCTATCTCTTTTGTCATCTACGATTGAGCCAAATTTAGAGGATGTTCGAGAGCCTTTGCCAGATGAAAGCTCAATCGACGAATCTTATGTGAGATTTATTTTTACAATCGAAGAGCATGAAATTCAAAATATCTATAAATCGATAGAGTCCAGTATTTATTTAAAAGATAAATCGGAGAAGTTTATAACAAATGGGAGCGTGAATTATAATTTGCAAGAATTTTGCAGATTAATAAATCAAGGGATATATCAAGTTGATATTATTAAACAAACCAAAACCGCTACCTATTATGCGTTGGGGACGAAGTTTAAAATTTCAGCTAATTTCAAAAGAAAAAAAACATACAAGAAGTATGTGCAAGGCGAAACAAAGTCCGCTGATAACCTATTTGCTATTAATATAGAGCCTATATTAGACTTCAATTCTGATGAATACACAGATGTAAGTATCGGAGAGCTACACACCTTGATTGGTACAGAGATAAAATCTCTGATAAAAGAAAGCCTTCCAAACTTAATGTATTGGCAGTATGATGAAGCTAATTTGTTGCCAGCTTCAATAAATATTGATGCTTTTGCATCTGACCCTGATATATGCTTGCCGCTAAAAAATTTATTTAAGATAGCAGGAATAATAAATATCACTGAAGACATTATAAACGCGCAAAGCGGTAATAGAAATAAACTTAGAAATCTTTTGGATCGTGTTGCCGATCATGCAACAAAGCATTTTAAGAGTGTCTGGAAGGAATATGATTACATTTCATTCTTTTTGTCCCCAAATGGGAGTGAAATTGACGCAGGCATTAAAGAAAAGAATACCTTTAGTCTCAACCAGCGAAGCGATGGTTTCAAACGATTTGTAACCTTTTTATTAAGCCTCTCCGTTAATGCAAAGAATAAAGATTTATCGAATACAGTAATTGTAATTGATGAGCCTGATATTGGCCTGCATCCGAGCGGGGTAAGAAGCCTTAGAGATGAATTGATTACTATCTCAGATAATAACGTAGTAGTTGCGAGCACGCATTCAATATTTTTGATAGATAAACACAACATATCGAGACATTATATTGTAAAAAAAGTAGATGAAGTAACTGAAATTGAGGTTAGTGCAGAAGACAATATAGTAGAAGAAGAAGTATTATATAAAGCACTTGGTTACAGTATTTACGATGAGTTAAAAGAAAAAAATATCTTATTTGAAGGATGGAGAGATAAAAAGCTTTTTAAAACGGCAATAAAAGGGCTATCTAAAGAAAGAAAAATATTAAAAGATTCTCTAAGCCAAATCGGAGTGAGCAATTCTACAGGTGTTAAAAGTTTAAAATTCATTACACCTTTATTTGAATTGAGTAATAAGAAATGTTTAGTAATTAGCGATAATGATAAACCAGCCATAGAAAAGCAAAAGGAATTTAAAGCGGAAAGAATGTATGGCATATGGAAACGATATGATGAAATATATAGTAACTCCACGATAAAGACTGGAGAAGATTATATTACTATGGACTGTATTAGTTCAGCATTAGCAAAAATCAAGGTTAATGAAAAAAGATTGATTGATATGCCTATTCTAAATGGCAAAAATGGGGTGATGAAGGATGTCGAAAACTGGATATTTAAATGTGGCATTAATGACAAGTTAGAAAGCGCAAAAATTACTAATGATTTTAAAAGTGCAATTTTCGATACGTTAAAACCATCGGAGATAAAAGAAGAATATTATGAATTTCTTGAAAAGCTAAATGACAACTTAGATAAAATATAAGAAGTTTGTAAAATAGCATTAACCGAGAACCTTAGCGCGCTTTACCTTATCTGCTTATCGTCTCGCTTAATAGCAATTTTTCTAATGCCAGCTTAATAATCTTACTGTTTATATGAGGTGCGATTACAAGCCGTTTTCACGATTTAAAACAAAGACCCAATGAAACAAGGTCAAAAACTCTGGACTAAAGAAGAATGCGTATTAGCAATTAACTTGTATTGCAAAATACCATTCGGCCAGATGCATTCCCGCAACGCAGAAGTTATTGAATTGGCCACTTTAATCAACAGGTCGCCGAGTTCTATAGCCCGTAAACTTGGGAATTTTGCCAGTTTCGACCCAAAGCTTCAGCAAAGAGGTGTCAAAGGATTGGAAAACGCCAGCAAACTGGATAAACAAGTTTGGCAAGAGTATATGCATAATTGGGACGAACAGTTTATTGAAAGTGAAAAACTCCTCGCCAAAAAGAAACATACAACAATTGAAGGGTTCAGCTATATCGATCTGAGTAATTTGCCCGATGTTGAAGGACAGGAAAGACAACGCTTGGTAACCGTGAGGGTAAACCAATCACTCTTTCGTAAAATCGTACTCACTAACTTTAACAACAAATGCTGTATCACGGGCATCACCCAGCCGGAACTGATCGTAGCAAGTCATATTTTACCATGGAGCAAAGATAAGGGCAACCGCCTAAATCCTAAAAATGGCTTGGCCTTAAACACGCTGCACGATAAGGCCTTTGATTGCGGACTCATTACCATTACCGAAGACCTAAAGATCAAAGTATCATCAAGCTTTTTGAAAAGCAAGGACGTCCTATCAATCAAACACAATTTTATAGACTATGATGGCTCATTATTGATCGAGCCTCAAAAGTTTTTTCCGGACGTTGAATTTTTGAAAGTTCACAACGGTTTATTTAAACCCTAAAGTTCACTTATTTCCGATTGACAAACACCCTCATTCGGCATAACTTGCCGGATGCCCAACATCAAATTCAACTATCTCTACCGTGATGGCGGCAACTATAAAAACTTCAACAGCATTGTATTTAACAACCCGCAAAATATTGAATTATCAGCGTTGAATGATTTAATCCGCTCGAAACTCATATCTCACCACTGGTTTTACGCAGACCAGTGGCAAGTGCCCGATCTCCATTTCGGCTCATGGGATAACGAACTTGACCATACCTTCCACGAATTTGAAAATGTGGAGTACACAGATAAGGCCGCCGATAGCGAAATGGATTTGGCTTCGTTTATGTACATTCTTCAAACGATTGCAAATATCACATAGTCGCTAACCATTTTGCCGACATCAGCAAAATGGTTATAAAAAAATAGTTCTTAAATATTGCCCAGATGGTGGCGCTATATTGTCAGTACCCCAGCTATCCTACACCGCCTAACCTCATTTTCGTTGAAAAAACATCAAAAAAACACCGACAAAATCCCTCTGTGGGCGCTACCTCAATTAAGGCCATATTTTACTCTTAAAAGTTTTACTAATTGACAGTCAATGTTTTATTATTGTTTCAGTTGAAATATTAATTATTTGATTATCAGCGTGTTTCATAAAAAAGATGTTCCGCGTTTTCACACTCAAAAATTGGAACACGCTCATTTTCGCAAAAACGGGCGGTGTGCTTTTTTCAATTTTTCGTGGGGAATCAAAAAATTGGGACACCCGTTTTTTTACTTATATTTGAAATTATATAATGCATATAGGCATAGTAGTAATTTAATTAATCGAACAAAATAATGCAAAGGCATAGGGGTAAAAGTTTACAGTGTTGTAATAAAGTAAACGCGTTAAAAGCTTTATTCAATCACTTTAATATGACAACCCATGATACCCGCTTTAATAATTTGGTTATTTAAAAAATATATCCGGCCTGCCCTCCAAAATAAAACTTTCCCAACCTTCAATATCTTCGGTCCGCTAAAATGGGCGGCTATGGTGGTGGCCTTGCTGTGCCTCGCTGTGGGTGCCCTGGCGCAGGAACAAACGGTTAAATACAATGTGCTGCACAGCGGCAAGTTGGTTGGCCACATGAACCTGTACCAAAAGCGCCAGGGAGATGAGCTGTACCTCAAAATGATCTCCGAGGTTAAAATGCGCTTCATTTTCAGCATCAAGGTGGAGATCCAGGAGGAGAGCACTTTTAACAATGGCAAGCTCATGAGTTCGCAGGTGTGCAGAAATGTTAATGGTTCAGAAAAATGCAACCGTCAAACCAAAGCCGTAGCCTCGGGCTATCAAACCATCGCCGAAGGCAAATGCGGCAAAACGGTTGATCAAAAACAAATTGCCGCCAACCTCATGCTGCTGTACTGCCATGAACCGGCCGACCAGGCGCAGGTGTACTCCGATAACTTTCAGCAGTTTTTGCAGGTTAAACAGGTGAGCCCCCATGTGTACCGCATCGATCTGCCCGATGGTAATTACAATTTTTACAGCTATACCAATGGGGTGTGCAGCAAAGTGGATATCCATCATTCGTTATACACTATCCAGATCCAACTGGCCTGATTGATTTTTAACATTTGGGTACTATGAATTTAACGGCCAAACAAGCTATCTTTAGCGCTAACATCTACACCTTAAAAGTGGAATACAGCGATAGCACGGCCATTGGTTTAATTAAACAAGGAAGCCAGAAGGCTTTTGAGCGGCTTTTTAAAGATCACTTTAAAAGTCTGCACGCCTATGCCTACACTTTTTTAAAGGATGATGAAATGGCCGAAGAGGTAGTACAAAACGTATTTTGCCGCATTTGGGAAAAACGCGATCAGCTTAAAACCGATGGCAGTATCAAGGCCTACCTGTACCGCTCGGTACATAACGAAAGTTTGAACTACTTAAAACACCAGAAGGTGCGTGCCAGCTTTGGCGTTTATTATGCCGATGAAATGGAGCAGGTTGGCAGCGATGAACTGGCCTCAAAAAAACTGCTCACGGCCGAGCTGCAGAAGCACATTGAAAAAGCCCTAAGCGAACTGCCCGAGCAATGCCGTATCATTTTTCAGCTGAGCAGGTTTGAGCAGTTGAAATACCAGCAAATTGCCGATCATATGGGTTTATCGATCAAAACCATTGAAAACCAGATGGGCAAGGCGCTGCGGGTAATGCGCCAAAAACTGGCCGAGTTTTTACCCATTGTTTTATTGTTACTAATTAATTGGTTTGTATGAGCTATACCGGTATGCCCATAGATGATGATTTGCTGGTGAAATACCTGGTTGGCGAAGCTACGCCTGACGAGGTGGAGGCTATACAGAACTGGATTGCCGCTTCGCCTGCTAACAGGCTGGAATATGATAATTTTAAACTGATCTGGGATGAGAGCCGGCAAATTGCTTCAACTAAGACTTTGGATGAAGATGCCGCTTACCTCCGCCTGCAAAAAAGACTGAATAATGCTGCCTCAATTACAACCCAACCGGCCCGGGAGCACAAAATGAAAACAAGCTGGTCGATAGGTATAGCTGCATCATTACTGTTGATTTGTACTGTAGCCTGGCTAACGGTTAGCCATTATTACGATAACAAGGCTATCGCTTTTGTTAAGGTAGATAGCGAAGGGAAAACCCGTTCGCAAACCCTGCCCGATGGTTCGGTGATTACATTGAACAGTCACAGTACCCTTATTTACCCCGAAAAATTTACCGGCAAAATCCGCCCGGTGACTATGCTGGGCGAAGCGTTTTTTAAAGTTACGCCCGATAAAACCAAACCTTTTATAATTAGGGTGAACGGTGTAACGGTTAGGGTGGTTGGCACGTCATTCAATATAAAGAGCCGCGACGGCAAAACGCAGGTTATTGTTGAAACGGGCATAGTTAACGTAAGCGAAAAGAAAAAAAGCGTAAACCTCAATCCCGGCGAAAAGGTGTTGGTTACCGGGAAGGATGGCCTGCAGGCTAAAGAAAGCATCAAAGGGCGTTTATATAACTATTATGCAACCCATGAACTGGTTTGCGATGAAACCCCGCTAAATGAGCTGGTTGGCTCATTAAACGAAGTGTACGGGGCGCACATTGTTATAGGCAATAAAGCCATTGCCAACCTGCCTATCACTACGGTGTTTAAAGATCAGTCGTTAGATCAGGTGCTGCTGGTGATCTCCGAAACATTCAAGATCAAAGTAGAGCGCGGGAAAAAGGGGATTGTGTTGAGGTAGGGACATTGTATATGGTACGCTGTCATGCTTAGTGATTTAAATCCGGAGCCTCTGAAGGTGAAATGACAAAGAGGGCCTGTCAGTCTGAGCCTGTCGAAGACTCGTGCGCAGAGGCTTGCCCGCCATACTTCGACAGGCTCAGCATGACAGCCCGTTTGGAAGCCGTCAAGGCAATGATGTGGTGGAATAATTGCTACGGGATTGCCACGCTTCACTCGCAATGACATAACTTAATATACACGTTAGATTTTTTATGTTGTATAAACTACATCGTTACCTAAACTATACCATCTGCCTGCTGCTCCTTACAGCCTTAACCGCTCATGCCGATTCCATCCTTTCCAAAAACATATCCGTCCATGTAACCGAAATGCGACTGGGCACGGTGCTTAAAACTATCGAACAAAAAGGCAACTTCTACTTTTCATACAACAGCAATATTGTAAAAACCGACAGCCTGGTTACCATCAATGCCGATAACTGGACAATCAAAGAAGTGCTTGACCACATGCTTCGCTATCGCTTTGAGTACCGCGAATCGAAGAATTTTATTATCCTGAGATATGCACCCCTCCAACTCACCATAGTTACCGACAAGGCGGCTACCGAGGGCGACAATTACAACATCAGCGGTACCGTAACCGACGAGCAAACCGGCCATAGCCTGCCCAATGCCAGTGTATACTCGCACGAGCAATTGCAATCGGTACTGACCGATAAGGAAGGTCATTTTGATATTAGCCTGCATAACGAAGGCCAGCCGATCACCCTCACCATCAGCCGGGAATTTTATAAGGATACTACGGTTACTTTTTTAGCAGATGTTAATGTAAGGAGCACCGACACCTCCCTGAAAAAAAAACGCAGCCTGCTGGGGTATATTCTTAGTGACGATTATTCGGGTGTTGAAAATACTTCGCTGGGCAGGTTGTTCCTTTCCACCAAACAGCAAATCCAGGCGGCCAATCTCGGCGGGCTGATTGCACAGGCCCCCTTCCAGGCTTCGGCCATACCGGGGGTAAGCACTCACGGCAATTTCAGCGGACAGGTAGTAAATGTGGTTTCCCTCAATGCTGTAGGTGGCTATAATGCCGGGGTTGATGGCTTTGAAATGGGCATTATTTTCAATTTGGATAAAGGCGATGTTGGTGCGGTACAAATAGCCGGGATCTTTAATGTGGTGGGCGGCTCAGTAAATGGCATTCAGCTTGGCGGCTTGTACAATAACGTGCTGGGTAATGTGCGGGGCATTCAGCTGGCCCTGCTCCATAACAGTGTAAAACAAAACATGAATGGTTTGCAGCTGTCAGCCCTTTACAACCATACCCGCGGATCAGTCAGGGGCATTCAGTTAGGGGCGATAGGCAATATTGCAGGCAAAAATTCCGACGCGTTACAACTGGGTGGGATTGGTAATATAGCACAGCAAAAGTTTGGCGGCTTGCAGGTGGCGGGATTGTTTAACTATGCCAAACATCTCACCGGTGTTCAACTGGCGCTGGTAAATATTGCCGATACCTCATCAGGATTTAGTATCGGGCTGCTGAATATTATTAACAGCGGTTACCATAAACTAACTATCTCCACTAACGAAACTCAAAATATCAACCTCGCCTTCAAAAACGGCAACAGTAAGCTCTACACCATTTGGCAGGGCGGCATGCGGGTTGATGGTAACAGCAAACTATATTCCTTTGGTTTGGGTTTCGGACGGGAGTTTGGACTGGGGCAGCACCTGGCTATCAACACCGAAATAGGTTCAAGTTTCCTGTACCAGGGTACCTGGTTAAAAACCAATCAGCTTAACAAGTTCAACCTCGATTTTACTTATAAGGTAAGCCGTAAGTTTTCAATTTTTGCAGGCCCATCGTTAAATTTCCTATATTCAGATCAGCGCACCCCGGTAGATGGTTACGCCTATGCGCGGGACCTGCATCATTCTTTTATCCGTGATAACAGGAACTGGAGCGGTTGGGTTGGATGGAGTTTTGGGGTTAATTTGTTTTAAGATGTGTTGGCGGATAACAGGCCTTAGTTGTATTTGACCAACATTGGCCCGCTCAATCGCCGACGGGAAGGGATATAAGCAAGACAGTAAGGGGAAAGAAGCAAGACGGTAAGAGTCAAGAAATAAGATGAAGACGTTGGGTTTAATAAGGGGAAAAAGTTATTATAATCTCCAAAACAAAAGTGCGCCGGCTCGACAAAAAAGCGGGCCTGGGAGCATGGCCTCGTGGGGAGAAGCATTTTTTTGTCTTGATTTTTTGGTTACTTTTTCATCAAGGAAAAAGTGACTGGCCTCCGCCCGGCCAAGAGGGCGACGATGTAAGTTAATTACCACAAAAGGCCCATTTGATCCCTAAAACCCCACATACAAAGAAAGCCCCAATCTCAAAAGAGACCGGAGCTTCCGTATGCGAAATCACTTAAAAAAAGCTTATTGAGCCGGGAAAGCGCTGCTGAAGTGCGAACCATCGGGGTAGATCCCGGCAATAATGATATTGCCCTGGATAGGTTTTACAATTGCCTTGTCAATATCTTCGATACTGCTGATCGGCAGTTTGTTAATGCTGGTGATCACAACGCCTTCAGGTATTTCGGCAGCGTCAAATAAACCGCCTTCACGTACCTGGGTAACCAATACACCTGCGTTAACATGCAGCCTGTTCTTTTCGGCAGGGGTTAAAGCGTGGAAGCTTGCGCCCAGTTTGTTAAACAGCTCTTCGGCCGATTTAGACGCCGCGATACGGTTTGATGGTGCTACGGCATCTCCTTTAAGCGTTACCGCGAAATCTTTGTCCTTACCATCGCGCAGTACGGTAACGTTGATCTTATCGCCGGGTTGTAAACGGCCTACACGTTCCTGCAGATCAGATGATTCATAAACCGGCTGACCCTCAACCTTAACAATGATATCGCCTTTGCGTAAACCTGCCTGCTCGGCACCGCCGCCCGGTACAAGGTCGTTCACGTATAAACCGTTGGTGGTTGTTACGTCGAGTTTTTGGGCTACGTCCGGGTTAAGTTCGGTGAAAGTTACACCCACAAAACCGCGTTTTACTGTACCGAATTTCTTAATATCGTTCAGTACTTTTTTAGCCAGGTTAACCGGGATGGCAAAGCCATAGCCTTCGTATGAACCGGTGTGCGAAGCGATAGCGGCGTTAATACCAATCAGTTCGCCACGGGTATTTACCAGGGCACCGCCGCTGTTGCCAGGGTTAATGGCCGCATCGGTTTGGATGAACGACTCGATAGCTTTGTTCAGCTTAGGAGTCGACTGGTTGCGGGTACGGCCGAACGGGTTGTCGTCATCACTGTTTTCGCTGCCAATGATACCAATGTTACGGCCCTTAGCGCTGATGATGCCGGCTGTAACGGTTGATGTTAAATTAAAGGGGTTACCCACAGCTAAAACCCATTCGCCAACTTTAGCGTCATCGCTGTTGCCTAATTTTACAATTGGCAGATTATTAGCGCTAACTTTAATGAGGGCAAGATCTGTACTTGGATCGGTGCCGATAACTTTGGCGCTGAAAGTACGGTGGTCATTAGAGTAAACGGTAATTTTATCGGCCTTTTCAACCACGTGGTTGTTGGTTACAATGTAGCCATCGGGCGAAATGATAACACCAGAGCCTGATGCCATCTGTGGGCCTTGCGGACGCACCCGCTGACCAAACATATCACCAAACATTTGCTCCAGTTGGTCCTGTCCGCCGCTGCCTTTGTTAGTATAGGTTGTGCGGATGTAAACCACCGCCGGGGTAGCCGCCGCCGCTGCCTGAGTGAAATCAAGGTCGCCGGTTGATGAAACCGGAGCCGAGGGGTTGCTTGTAAAATATACCTTTTGCTTGTCTTCAAAGCTCAGGTTGTCGGAGTATTTGTTTTCGATAACCTTATATACTCCTAAGGCCATCGCACCTCCAACAAAAGCGGTTAATAGTGTTAAACCAATCTTTTTCATTTATTATTTGCCTTTCTTATTATTAAGTTTACTTATTTTACAGATCAAATTTAATACCATATAGACGAGATAATCAATGATTAGTTATCCCGTTTTTTGTTAAAATTTGTTAAATAGATAAACATCGGCTATTTTAATTGTTAGCACGGGTTTTGTTGAAGATTAAAGGGGCTGATATTAACAGGATAATTGTGAAGATACATTTTTATAAATACCAGGGCGCAGGCAACGATTTTATTTTGATTGATAACCGCGATAACAGCGTTGATCATCATAATCCCAGGCTGATTTCGGGCCTGTGCGACCGTCGTTTCGGTATCGGAGGCGATGGCTTGATGCTGTTGCAAAACAAGGAAGGATACGATTTTGAGATGATTTATTACAATGCTGACGGCCAGCCAAGCAGTATGTGTGGCAACGGCGGGCGCTGTATTGTGGCCTTTGCCAAATTTTTAGGCGTTATTGAATCGGAAACTGAATTTTTGGCGGTAGATGGCCCGCATTATGCCAAAATTTCAGACGAAGGCGATTGGGTAAGCCTGCAAATGATTGATGTAAACGAAGTTAATACCGATGCCGATGCTTATGTGCTCAACACCGGCTCCCCACATTATGTAAAATTGGTAGACGGGCTTGAACAGCGCAATGTTTACCAGGAAGGCCATGCTATCCGTAATAATGCCACTTACCGCAAAAACGGCATTAATGTAAATTTTGTTGAACCAATGAAGGAGGGCTACTTTGTACGCACATTTGAGCGTGGGGTGGAGGATGAAACCTTTGCCTGCGGAACGGGCGTAACTGCCGTTGCGCTGGCCATGGCGCAGCACAAACAACAAACCGGGCATATTACCACACCTATAAGAGTATTGGGGGGCAACCTCAATATCCGTTTTGATTATGACGGCAGCGCTTTTACGGAGATCTTTTTAGAAGGGCCGGCTGTTAGGGTTTTTGAGGGAGATATAGTTGTTTAAGGGTGAGACAAAAGATCAAGAATCAGGAAACAAGAGATCAAGAATCAGGACATTAAGAATCAGGATGGCAAGAGCCATGATATAAGAATAAAAACAGGTCATTGCCACACCGCGCCCGCAATGATATTTGAGAGAAACGGGCGCTCAATGCACCGGTTTTAATAAATTAAAAAACGTCCCGTCCATTATAACATTGCCAATGGCGTCAAATGCACTTTTCCTGGTGACTTCGTCCTGCATATCTTCAGCATAAAAAATATGGTCAACGCCTAATGTTTTCAGGAAAGGATCAACCTTGGAGTGCCATTTATTTTTATAGCAGCAAATCCTGATGTTTTTGTATGCAATGTTTGCCCTTAAACGGCGAAGTATCTTTTCGATGTCCTGAACAAGATAGTCGTAATCAAGTATGAGCAGGTTGGGTTTGATATCGTGTATGGATGGAAAAATAGCCGGAATAGCTGAAATATGTTTAAAAACCTTGTTATTAGGCAATACCTCAAGGCCAACTACATGGGGGGCAACCAACAGTACAACTTTAGACCGTACACGGATCATGATCAAATAATTAGGTGCTTAAAATTAGGTGTTAAATTTCTACTTATCAAGCATTTATTAAATAATTTAGTAAAGTTTCTACCCTTTTAATTAAATCTTCATCAACTAATACCTTTTTGCATCAGCCTTTTTATAATTTAAATATTAAATTAACTTTAACGATATTTTTTATGCCTCTGTTAACACATTTGCTCTCCTTCGTTTTTTCCAGCGGATGATTAACAGGTAAATAATTAAAGCGACAAATATTAAAGGCCATAGGGATACTATTGAAAAAAACATGTTTTGCATGGTATCCCAGCCAGTGCTCAATGAGTTTTCAAACTTATAGCCAAAACCGTTGCCGTTGTTAACAAGGTTGGCCTGCCTGGTGTAAAAGCTGATATCCAGCGAGCTGTAACTAACCTGGCTGCTTAAATAGTTCAACTGCCCTTGTGCCGAATCAATTTCGGTACGGATAGCGGCAAGCTTATCTTCAATAGCCAGCAGGTCGGTCATTTTGGTGGCTTTAGCAGCCAACTGCAAATAACGCTGCTCTAACTGCTTGTTATTGTTGATTTGTGCCTTAACGTCGATGAATTGCGTTGTCACATCCCTGATGTGAATGTTTTTGGAGTCGATATGATCTGCACTGGAAGTTAAGCTACTTAAAAAAGCATCAAAGTTTTTAGAGGGAACCCTGATCTTGAGACTGTATTCCTTTTGATTGGTTTCGCCGCTGTTGGTCTCATTTTCTTCGGCAAGGTAACCGCCTAATTTTTTGAGCGACGAAACAATGTTTTGCCTAGCTGCCTTAGGATTACCGGTTTCAAAACGGATATCTCCTTCCTTGATGATCTTTTTGGCGGTGTCGGTAATTGTTGTCTTGCGGGAACCATGGTCGTCTTCGACAACAACCGGCGCTTTAAAAGCCATACTCTCAGCTTTTTCTTCGGGAGCAGGCGGGATTAACGTTACATCGGCAATTGTTGCTTTTTGTTCTTTTTGACGTTCGCATGAGGTCAATACAAGCAAAAAGCTTATCGACAGGAAAAAATAGGTTTTCATAATAAGGCTGTTTAATTGTTTTATATTAAACGCTTTTTGCCTTATTAAATTGTGTTTAATTTAATATACAAAGAATTTAATTTTGTATTTGTGTTTAATGGGAAATTAAATTTTATTTATTTCAGTTTTTCATTGTTTTTATGACGTTCGGCATCCCGGATGCTTTTCTTTTCCATATTCTTTTCCAGGGCTTCGGTTAGGTCGATGCCGGTTTGATTGGCAAGGCAAATAAGTACAAAAAGAACGTCGGCCATTTCATCGGCCAGGTTAACTTCTGTATCTGATTTTTTGAATGATTGCTCGCCGTATTGCCTCGCCATAATCCGGGCTACTTCGCCAACCTCTTCCATTAAAATAGCGGTATTGGTAAGTTCGTTAAAATACCTGATGCCGGTTGTTTTTATCCAGTTATCTACAAGTTGCTGTGCCTGGCTGATCTCCATAAAGTAGCTTTAATGTGGTCGAATTGAGTGTGCACGAATTTCACGAATTTTTTTGATTGATAGCCTACCGGATGGCTTTCTAAATAAAATGAAAATATTTTGTAAGGTTTCATTTATCAACCCGACTAAGCGGCAAATACCAACTAAAAAATCAAACATGAAAATCACATCAATTATTTCGGGCGCCTTTATCGCCACCCTTGCTATTGCCGGCATTACAGCTAATGTACAGGCTAAAACATTAAATCCTGCGCATAATACCGTTATGCTAAGCGACACCGGTAAAATGAAAAAGGACAAGATGAGCAAAGACAAAATGAGCCACGATAAAATGGCTTCAGGCAAAATGAGTACTGATAAAATGAGCAAGGACAAAATGAGCCATGATAAAATGGCATCAGACAAAATGGGTTCGGATAAAATGAGCCACGATAAAATGTCAAAAAGTAAAATGGGTAAAGGCAAAATGGGGAAAGACAGCACAGGTAAAATGTAACCTTGCTTTTGTTTTGTAATTGTTTGAAAGGGGCCGTAAAAGCCCCTTTTTGCTTTTAATGGATCCGGCTTTTCTCTTCCTGGTTGCCGGTATCCTGCTTTTCGGTTTTGTTTTGGCTATTGCCAAAGCGGTAACTGATGCCAACAAGAGCATACCTGTTAATCTGGAAGTTGGTGTATTTTTGTCTTACCCCGTTAACAATTGTAGTAACTGCCGATGCGCTGCTCCTGAAAACATCGTTCATTACAAATGAAACATCAACCTTCTTTTTTAAAACCGAAGCTTTAATACCAAGATCGAGCTTGTAGTAAGTATTACTTCTGCCTATATGATCTACCTCCGGGAACTGGTACCAAAAATTCACCGCACCTGAAAATGATTTATCGGCATTAAAATAGATGTTGTTGTTAGTAGCAATATACGCCCCGAAGCCGCTGCTCCCATTTACTACAGCCAATGCCGATTTTGCATCGGTATGATAAAAAGTGAACTGGTTATTATTATCAAGCCAGCTAAGCAATTGCATCGAATAATTTTCGGAAATACCTACCCGGTAAGTTTTAATAAAATTAAGGGGCGTGGTATAAACCAAATTAGTATCTGGCCGGGCAATGGTTACGTTGTTAAAACCATTGTTGGTAACGTTTAAAAATATAGCCGAAGTAAGCCTGTTTTTATAGGTATGCGAAAGCTCAAAATTGGTATTATATTCTGGTTGAAGATAGGGGTTGCCTTCGCCATAGCTATAAGCTGTAAACAAGCTCTTGAATGGGTTAAGATTCCAGAAAGTTGGCCGGTTAACCCGCCTGTCAAAGTTTAGTGATAGGCTGTGATTAACAGCTGCCTGGTAACTCACCGTTGCTGATGGAAACAACCTTGTGTAATTATTAATGGTAGTTTGGTTAAGCGTGTGCGAGTAGCCTTTGGTTTCGGTGTGCTCTGCCCGCAAGCCGGCCTGGTACTTCCATTTACCATCCTCGCGGTTTATGCTGCAGTAAACAGATTGGGTATTTTCGGTATAGGTAAATTCATTGCTTAAGTTCGGGTCATACTTTAGCGAATTGTTGGTTGCCTTTTTATAATAAAAAGCGTTGCTGTAATTATTGATAAAGCTCAGTTTGCCGCCAAAAGCAAAGCGGGCATATTTGGTTGGCAAAAGCGCATCGGCCTTGAATGTATAAATGTTGATGTCCTGCTTATTGGTATCATGGTAGCGATTACGACTGGCTGCATTCAATGATCTGTCAGCAAGGTAAGTGTTGCTCTCAAAGTCCGATCTGTCGGTGCGGTAATAGTTAAAATAGTCGGCATTAAGTACCAGTTTAGCACCTGATGTATCCAGGCTGATGGTGCTATGCAGGTTAACCGCATTACTGATAGCCACCGGGTGATAGGTGGCATAGGTTCTTAATGTTGAATCGATAGCACCGGTAGTGTTGTTAATGATGGGGTTATTCACATGGTCGGATCCGTCATAGGTATTCTTACCTCCCTGGTAATTTACCCCGGCAGTTACTTTTGGACTAAACCTATAATCGGCACCGGCAATGAAGTTTAAATTATGATAGCGATAGTTGCCGGTATCTGTTTGCAGCCAGGCTTGCTTAGGATAGTAAATATCGGTTTCAAAGCCCTCCAGTTCGTGGTCATGATCAACATTAACACTGGCATATGCGGAGAGTTTGGCCGAATTGTAGTTAATATCGCCGCTGGCATTTAACCACCAGTAATTGCTGGTACCATAAACCGGGGCCGGGCTATGCATCCATTGTTTATCATTAATTTGTACGCTGCCGGTATAGCCATGTTTTTTGCTATGTTTGAGCGTGATGTTGATCAATCCGGCGTTGCCCTCAGCATCATAAGCAGCTCCCGGATTTTTAATTACCTCAATACTGCCTACCTGGCTTGCAGATAATGAGCGCAGGTAACGAAGCAGGTCGGTTCCAGCCAGTTGAACCAATCTTTCGTTCACCATAACTTTAACGCTGCCTTTACCAACAATGCTCAGGTCATTATCACCAACTTTTATACCCGGCACGCGACCAATAACCGTAAGTACATCAGCTCCTGCCGATGTGGCACTGGTGGATACATTGTAAACCAGCTTATCGCCCTTGTTTTCAACAGAGGCTTTGCCTGCTGTTACGGTTACTTCGTTCAACTGTGTGGTATTATCAGCGAGGGTAATAGATACCGAAGTATCTTGTTGCAAGTTTAATTTAAGTTTGGTTTTTTGATAGCCGGTGAAGGTGATAGTTAAATGATAGGTGCCTTTATCAACGTCAGTAAAACTAAATAGCCCGATGGAATCGGTTTGCACTACCCTTGTTTGCTCTGAATTTTGCTGTTGCAGGTTAACCACAGCAAAGGCCACAGGAACTTTAGAATTGTCGACAATTTTACCGCTAACTTTTATCTGTGCAAACAGGCTGCTATAAATTAAACTAAAAAATAAAAAGCTGCAGATATGTTTCAAGCCGGGACGGGGATGAGGTTTATAATTCCGTAAATTAAATAAAAAACCGCCGCTAATTGTTTAGCGACGGTTCCATTTTATTTTCATTATGTTTCTGAAGGTAGGTTTGGTATTAGATTTCGCTTTTTACGTGTTCTAATCCCCCGTTTTCGGTAATGTGGTATTCGGAACGCAGAAGGGCATCCGGGTTGATGTTATTGTCTTTCTTTTTTCTTTTCCGGGGACCTGAAACGGCCAATATAATAACCGTCAGGAACAGGGTGATCTCTATCAAACTCACTAACATGGGGAGATGTATTTATATGCTTCATTGTGTTGATTGATTTAATGATTGTTTTTTATTCAATTTAGTTTGATTGTAAAATAAGAAAATAAAATCAGTTGTTTTTAACCCAGGTGAAAATTAGTATGATTTTTGTGCCGATATTTAACCTTATTGCACTTTGTTAGTTATGGCCGATAAGCAACAGGTATTAAACGAACTTCTTGGCAATTTTGCCGGTATGTCTGAAAACGATGTGGCGGTTAGCTTGCCGTATTGGCGCACCCGTAAAATTGAGAAAGGCGATTTTTTTAACATGCAGAACATTGTATGTACCGATCTTGCGCTTATTAACAAAGGTCTATTCCGGATCTACTACGTACACCCCGAAACGCAGGAAGAAAAGAACATCTACTTTTTTTCGGAAAGGCAGTTCCTGGTATCATTCCGCAGTTTTATCAATCAATACCCTTGCGCATATTATATCCAGGCGATGGAGGATGCCGAGATCATCTCCATCAACTATAATGATCTTCAATATCTTTACTCCACGCCAACCGGCTGGCAACGCTTCGGTCGCCTGGTTGCCGAATTATTCTTTAACCAATCGCAAGCCCGTACCGAAGAGTTTTTATTTAATACAGCCGAAGAGCGTTATTTGAAAATGATAACGCAGCATCCCAATATCGTAAGCCGCATTCCCGCATATCATATTTCATCTTATTTGGGCATTAAAAACCCATCTCTTACCCGCATCAAGAAGCGACTATCACAGCAAAAGCCTTAAAAACGAAACTCTGCTGACAAATGCCCCTCCCGATTTTCACCTAAGTGAAAATTGCCGCCACGTTTTGTCCCCAACTTTGCTTTATCAAACAAAACGAAATAAAAATTGAAAGTCATGTCAGCAAATAAAACATTGATCATAGAAACTTCAGCCGCGGCTAATACAGCCCGCGAGTTGCGTAAACTTTATTTTACAAGGGTAGCATTTTCAGTTACCTGGGTAATATTGGTATCGTTATTGGCTAAAACTTCATTTACCGCAGCTACCATACTGCTTGTGATCTATCCGTTATGGGATGTTGTAGGTACATTCCTTGATATCCGTGCTAATCAAGGCAACGGAACATCGGTAACACCTCAATATGTAAATGCAGCTATTAGTATTGTTACAACTTTATCGGTTGCTTTTGCTATAACCAAAGGAGTGCCTGCCGCGTTAATTGTATTTGGTGGATGGGCTTTGTTAACAGGATTGATCCAATTGGTATTGGGCTTAAAAAGACGTAAAGAGTTTGGCGGCCAATGGCCAATGATATTAAGTGGGGGGCAATCTATGCTTGCTGGTGTATCATTTATAGCAATGGCGCACTCGCCTAATATGGGGATTGCGAATTTGGCAGGATATTCGGCTTTTGGTGCTTTTTACTATTTATTGGCAGCCATTAGGTTAGGAAAAAGCGCGAAGACTGTTGCGCAGAATTGATATAAAATCTAAAAAAAATGTCATTTCGATAGAGCTGTGGGGATGGTGCGCCGGGGCGAAAGAGAAATCTTGTACACCATGCATGGCCGGACTGGTCATTCGCTAAACAAGGCGTATAAGATTTCTCACTCGTTCCTCGTTTCGAAATGACAATTTTATTTTTAAGAGAATACTCCCTTAAACTTCAAAAACACAATCCCCTCATTTACCAGTTGCGCATCTGCCTTAACCTGCTCATCAACGGTACTCATCTTTATCTCCAACCCAACCTGGGGGTATTCATTAGGGTTGATGAACGACAGAAACTTGATACTATCAGCCTTAACAAGTCTTAACTTTTTGCCGAGCTGATTTTCCAGAATCTCTTTGACCATCTGCATCATGCACACCCCCGGCACAATGGGATTGCCTGGGAAATGCCCTTTAAAAATATCATGCGCAGGGTTAAGGCTGATGGTTGTTTTGAGCAAGTCGCCATCAGTTGTGGGAGTGGTAAAACTGAAAAAAGTATTGTTGAGCATCTATCTTTCCAAACGTTTAAGACCGATATTAAATTTAAAGTTTTTATGGCTGATGCCAATGGTATCAGGGATGCCATTGTGAAAGCCATGCATAATGGCCTGCACCACGGGTTTCCTGTCGGATGAGCGTTCCATGCGGATTAGCTCTGTTCCGGTTTTATTGGTGATGTAATAGTTGGCGCCTTTTTCCTGCGGGAAAACATAATACAGATAGTTATCATCTTTGCGCATATAACCTGTTTCGGGGTTTTGCTTACGCATCATCACCAGTTCAAAGTCTTTTTGCAGGGTGATGATCACCGGGCGTTTATCCATTTGCTTTATGATATAATACACCTTGAAGCCGCCATCTGGCTTAAACTCAAAATCGAAAAATTTAAACCCCATTTCATTACTGAACACCATACGCACGCTTTTATCGGGAAGGGTTTTAATAAGCAATAAGCCGCTTAAATGGTGACCGCCAATTACGTCTACTTCGGTTTTATAAAGCACGTTGGTAAAATCGGGTGCGAATTTTTTGATCCCGCGTACATTGCCTTCGGCCGGCTTCAGGTTTTTGTAAACCGATGAGCAGCCAGCCAGCATTAGCAGGCAGCTACTTAATAGCAAAAAACGCATCCGGGATATTGGCATTGATCTCTTTATTGGTGAAATGCAGGGTAGTGCTATCGCCCGTACCTTCCAGCATTTCGATGGTGTTTACCGAATAATCTTTTTTATCAACAGTGATCTCGATGGTTTTGAAAAAGTCACTCAGTTGTTTATTGACAGGGGATAGAGAAACTAAATAGGTGCCCTTGTTTTCGTATACCGCCGATTTAAAATCGCCGCTATTGAGTGCCGTTCCCTGTATACAATCGACAACGATTTTGTTGATCTGCTTAAATACTTTGTTGGAGCGGGTGGATACCTTGTTTTCTTTTTGTCCATCTTTAATGTACACATTGTCCTTGTTCAGGATCATGAGATAGCTGAATGGCTGGGTATACTCCATCCGCAGCATATTGGGCTTGCGGTACCAGAATTTGCCTTTAGAGGTGATCTTTTCTGAAAGCATGCTCAGATTTTTATCCTGGGTAAAATCGCTTTTAATGCTGTTTGTTTTTGCAGCAACTTCGGCAAACTGCTGTTTGAATTTGGTAAGATCAGATAGTTGGGTATAACCTGCGTGCTGGGCTTGGGCAGAGATGGCCGCGCAGGTGATTATCAAAAGAATCAACAGAGACTTAGTACATGATAAAAGTGTGGCGGCCCGCGCGATTCCTTCCTTGGGGAAGGAGGAGGTAGGGGTTAAACGCTGATGAAACCCCTCCCTAAACCCTCCCGAGGGAGGGAATCGCACAGCCCCTGCTTCAGCTTTTAATATTTTATTTTCAATCAATCTACGCATAAGCCTGTAAATTTAGCATTTTATCCAGTCGTACTATTTCGTATCCCTGTGCTTTGGCTTGTTCAATAAACCGAGGCAATACTGAAATTGTTGCGACTCCTGTATCATGAAACAGGAAAATAGCGCCGGGGTTTAAGCGGCGCGTTATCTTATTTAATAGTTTTTGAGGATTGTTGATTACCGTGTCCATCGAGCGCACGCTCCAGCCTATGGGCTCCATCCTGCTTTTTAAAATGGCTTTTTTGACGTTGGGGTTGATCACCCCGTAAGGAGGCCTGAACAACAGCGGACTTAAATTAATCACGTGTCTTACCTGCTGGTTCGCTTGAAGTATATCATCCAGCATTTTGGCTGAAGAAAACAGATCGAACCAAAAATAATGCGAGAAACTGTGGTTGCCGATGATGTGGCCCTCTTCGTGGATCCGTTTTATGATGGTTTCATTCTCCGAGATTCTATTGCCAATACAAAAGAATGCTGCCGGGATGTTTTGTTGTTTTAAGATCTCCAAAATCTGTGGCGTGGCGATAGCGTCAGGTCCGTCATCGAAAGTTATAGCGATGATCTTTTTGTTGGTTTTGAGTGAGCACATCACCCGCATAAAAAAGTTAGAGCCGATGTAATAGCACCCGTAAAATAATATCAGCGAGTAAATAAAGATCAACACTGGATAACTCCACCAGGATACCCCTTCTGTAATATCCTGCCAGATTATCAACCCCAGCAGCCCGGCAAAAAGGATATTGGTATTCCTGAAATTTAACATGCCGAAAGCAGGATTAAGGAGTGGTGGATATTTTGGTAATGATTATAGATCAATACCTTTTTTAACGAAGTTTGGTCGCTTTCAGGTACAAATGAACAGCCCCCAGCTTTGATTTCATGCGCCGCCAGCCACGTTGCAAATGCCGATGAGGTTGGATATTCGCCGCAGAGGGCTTTGTAATTGATAACAGGCGCATTAGCAAAATCATATTTTAGCAATTGCTCATAAACGGCATCATTTTTTAAATCACCGTTGTTACCTGTTAATATAAGGTCAATCTCATGAATATTGGCGTTTTGGCTTTGCAAAAAAATGCCGATCTGTTGTTTTATTTCGGCCGTGTTGCGCGGTTTATAAAAGCTGGATACGCCATCAATTTTAGCCCAGTCATTATCCGAGGCTTCCCTGCTCAACATGAAAAACGCGGATCCTTCGCCAGCCATTGTCCCCTTGCCGGGAGTATTAAGCAGATCAAAGTTTGATACCGGTTCCCGGCGATATAAGCCTATGCGCTTTAAAATAGCATGACTATTAGTGGTGATTTCATCGATACCGCCAACCAGTACATTGGCCGCTTCGCCCTCATACAAAAGCATCATAGCATCAAGCAGGGCGTTTTCAAACGAAGCGCCGCCATTTACAAAGGTGTTGTTGTATTGATGGCATTGCAGCAAAAGGGCTATCTGCGCGCTGATGGTATTATGTGTAGATTGAATAAAAGCCGTGGGGGATAGCGCGTCTTCGTTTTGCTGCACCATTTTGGTGAGAAAAGTGTTGGTATCCTCTAAACAGCCGTAAGCGGTTCCGGTGATGATGGCATCGGGGGCATTGATTCCGGCCTGGTGCAAACAATCCATTCCGGCGGCCACTCCCATTTTAATGATGCGGCTCATGCGGCGAATAAGTTTGGGATCGATCAGGGTTTTGTATTCCGGTTCGATGCATGTCAGCCCGTCGCCGGTATATCCTGCCAGTTCTGAAAGGAACCGCTGATTACCGAAGGTATTTTGTGGCGATATATTGCTTGCTGCCCTGATGTACATCGCCTATAGTTTTGAAAATATTAATGATGAACAATTTCCGCCAAACCCAAAAGAGTTAGATAATACGTGTTTGACGTCCGGCTGCGTTGAAAAATGGGTCTCCGGTGTAAAAGGAAAGCCGTCCATTTGCGTTTCAAACCTCAGATTAGGGTATATCAAACCGCGCCGCACCGCCAATGCTGAAAACACGGCTTCAATGCCGCCGCTTGCTCCGAGCGTGTGCCCCGTGAATGCTTTAGTAGAGCTCATTTTTGGAGAATGTCCTGCAAATAGCTTGCTGATGGCTGTGCCTTCTGAACTATCATTATTTTGTGTGCCTGTACCATGCAGGTTAATATAACCGATATCGGCAGGCTGTAAGCCACTTTTTTTAAGCGCGCCTTCCATGGCCAATAATGATCCGGTTCCTTCGGGCGATGAAGCCGTTTGATGATAGGCATCATTGGCGTTATGATAGCTGCTGAAGGTGCAATACATCTCTTTTTTAAGCGATGATGCTATTCGCGCAGATACCAGCACCACATACCCTGCACCCTCACCAAGATTAAGGCCACGGCGGTTGGCATCAAAAGGCTGGCAGGGCTGTTTATCCAATATCATGAGGGTGTTAAAACCGTTGAGGGTAAAGCGGGTAAGGGCATCGGTACCGCCGGCGATAACCACATCGAGCATATTATTTTTGATGAGCCTTGCGCCATACATGATGGCATTGGCTGATGAAGAACAAGCCGTACTAATAGTACTTACATAATGCCTTATGCCCAGCTGATCGGCAACTAAATTGGTAACCGCGCCGCACTCGTGATTTACCACATTGCGTAAACACCCTTTGGTGTTATCGGCTAAGAAATCCCGAAAGAAATCTTCTGTTTTATCCATGCCGCCGACGGTATTGGCTGAGACAAAACCTGTTCTTAGTCCTGCAAGGTTAGCAAGTTCGGTGTCGGCTAAAGCTTCTTTAGCGGCAATTAAGCTTAGCATAGCCGTGCGACTGATACCATGTTTAAATCCCGATAATTCCGCAAGTTCAGCATTGCTCAGTTTAACCTCACCAACCGGAAACTCATCCCGGTGGTCAGTATCAAGGTATTGGATAGGGGCAATGCCCGTTTTTTCCTGCTCAAGCGACAGCAGGTTTTGAGCCACAGTATTACCTATGGCCGAAATTACCCCAAGGCCGGCTATAAAAACAGGTTGCTCCATTGTTTAGGCGTTCGGGATCCTGGTGCTTTCAATAAATTCGGCGATGGTACGCACTGAGCGGAAGATTTTAGGGCCGTCTTCAGCGTTAGAAAGTTTTACTTTATACTTTTGCTGCAGCAGTACAATAAGTTCCAGGGCATCTATCGAATCCAGACCAAGGCCATCACCAAAAAGCGGCTGGTCATCACCGATATCTTCCGGCTTTACATCCTGTAAGTTCAACTGCTCAATGATCTGCTCTTTCAGATCGGCCATTAATTTATCCATATTGTAAGTTTTATAATTACCCCCTCTAAATCTCCCCCGGTAGGGGAGACTTAAAAAAACACATTTTTAAAAGCCCTCCTTTTCGGAGAGGGTTTGGGTGGGGTTGTAAATTTTATTAATATTTTCTGTTTTGAAGGGCATTACACCGTCCTTTTCTATCAAAAACAAAACTGCTTTATATTCATCGCCAAGCAGCTCCACCCATCCGCAAATACAAACATTCAATTGCCTGATATCGAGCAAGTTGTAAACGTAACTTGCTATGAAATCTGCATTAAACCGGTCAAAAATATAAAAAGCGTTTTCGCCTTTAAAATGATGACGGATGCAGATCTCGCCGATAACAATGTTGGGTAGCGTATAAACAAATAATGCAGGGCTTGCTATCTCCTGCATCGAATCATAATACCGCTTATCAGCATCAAGACTGGAGTTTGCGTTGGTTAACACCACGCCGATGTCAGTCGGCTGATATTTCGCCTTGTCGAAATCTTTCAGCAAAACTTCAGCAGTAAGCCAACCCAGTTTTGCCAGGTTATCCATCTTATAAAACTTAGGGTATTTTACCCCAAGATGCTGGTAAACCGACAGAAAAAAACCGGGAATATCATTCTCTGTACCCGCAAATACGACTTCGTTATTATAACGAACAATGTTATCGCTGATACTGCAGTGAGCTGATATGTAATATTGGTTCTTCAATTTATAGTTTTACTAATCTCATACTGAAAAATTTCTACACAAATGCTTTGCAAGCGCTCCACAATTAATCGAATTACACGAATCTTAAATTGATTCAATTCGTGTAATTCGATTAATACGTAAAAATTAGTGTGAAAAATTTTCATTTATTGTTTTTCAATTCGTACATGGTTAAATGATCCTGCCTTTAGCTTTTATCGGCTGCTACTAAATCTCTTAGGGTAATAGTACGTGCCAGTTTATGCAAAGCTGTTTCGTGATTTTTAACATACGGATTATCGAGGTCCCAAACATAACCGGCCAATACCGAGCAGATCTGACTTTTAACAAGCGGGTCCTGGTTATTGGCAAAAAATATCGTGTCGAGCACGCCCTCATACCATGCGGTAACGTAGGAGCGGAAGGTATTTACACCCTGCATCATGTGCTGCATGTATTCTTTATCCCAATCCACAGTTTCGCCGTTAAGCTTGCGGATCACCAGTTTGGCTGCTGTTTGGCTCGATACCGTAGCCAGCGTTACGCCCGATGAAAATATCGGATCAAGGAACTCTGTTACGTTACCGGTAAGTACAAAGCCATTACCATAAAACTTATCTGTAGTGGCCGACCATGATTCCAAAACTCTCGGTGCGAAAGTAAATTCCACATCCTCAAAACGCTCGCTGAAATATGGTTGCGACGCTATCAATCCACGCAAAATCTCTTCGTCGGAGCCTTCATGTTGCTTAAAAAACTCAGGATTGCCCACAAAACCTAAGGAGGTAATACCGTTGGCGAAAGGAATGATCCAGATCCAAACGCCAGGCTGATGCACTACGATGGTAATGCGGTTTGGCTCATCGGCCATAGAGCGTTTTTTATCCACCGTATGCACAAAAAGCGCCTTACGCGGAACTTGGGTCGATGGCCTGTCGAGGTTAAATAGTTTGGGGATCACCCTGCCATAACCGCTGCCATCGATGATAAAACGAGCCGAAATCTCTGTTTGATTTCCATCTTTATCCTCCAAAGTAGTTACCGAGTTTTGGCCGTTGAAAACAATATTAGTAACGGTAGTTTCGTAATGAACAGGAACGCCCATTTTCTCAACAGTATCGGCTAAGGTTTTATCAAAATCGGCACGGGGTACCTGCCAGGTCCGGTTCCAGCCGGGAGTGAATTGGTCGGCAAATTGATAATCGCAGATCTTGCCATCTTTCACAAATTTAGCCCCATTTTTTTGCTGAAAGCCTTTTTCGCTTATGGCATCTACAAAGCCGGCTTCGGTTAGCGCTTCCATGCATCGTGGCAGCAAGCTTTCGCCAATCACAAACCGCGGGAAAAGCTGTTTCTCTACAATTTTTACCTTAAAGCCTGCCTGGTGTACGATAGAAGCGGCCACCGTGCCCGCCGGACCGGCGCCTATTACCAATACATCTACCTGTTCTGTATTCATATTATCAAATATCCTGTTGTGATTTGGTTAAAATTATGGCTGCATTACATCCCCCAAAGCCAGAGGCTATTTTGAGGCAACGGTTAAGTGGCGTTGATATCAATTGGCTGCAAACGTTTACCGGGTTAGCACCGCCCTGTTTGCTAAAGCCTTTGGTAGGAATGATGGTATTTTGCTTTAATGATTGAGCAGAAACGATGGCCTCTATCAATCCCGAAGCGCCCAAAGTATGCCCGTAAAACCCTTTCAGACTATTGAGTGGAACATGCTGCAAACCGGCCAGCGTTACAGCTTTTGCTTCCATTTCGTCGTTATAAACGGTCGCTGTACCATGGGCAGATATAAAATCAATATCCTCAGGCTTTAAACCGGCAGCATCCATCGCTTTATTGATGGCGTAATATAATTCTTCGCCGGTGCGTGAAGGGCCTGAAATATGGTTGGCATCATTGCTTATTGCACCCGAAACTAATTCAATAGCTTCTCCGGTTGGTTTGTCTGTCGATAGAATAACCGTAGCCGCGCCCTCGCCCAAATTGATACCGTCACGATCTGCATCAAATGGTTTGCATAATCCCTGACTGACGGCCTGAAAAGATTGGAAGCCCGAAAGCACAAATTTTGAAATCACATCTGCTCCGGCTATAACCGCATGGTCGTACTGCCCTGATTGGATCAATCGCATCCCGGTGATCATAGCAACAAGTCCGGAAATACAGGCATGTGAAACTATTATTGGCTCGTTTACAAAACCAAAATGTCGGGCTATTTTTTTTGCTGATGAATGCAGGGCAATGCGCTCATCCAGTTCAGGGCCCGCTTGTTCCGTTTCCAGCAGACTGATGTTGCCTTTGGTACTGGAAATAATCAGAACAGTTTTTTTATCGGATATATTTTTATCGACTCCATGTAAGGTTTCGGTTAACGAAGCGATGAGAAGGTGCTCGAATTTGGTGCAGTATTCATCGGTTTGAAAATATACTTTTTCAAATAGCGATGCGAAAAAAAGATCGTCAGACAGGGCTTTGTCGTCGTGTTGCCTCACGCCTGAAACGCCGTTAACCAGGTGCTCAAAGTTTTGAGTGGTGGTAGCCCCTAACGGCGAGTAAACATTATCGGCAACAAGGTAAACCTTCTTCATCACGGCGTTCTGTTATATCAAACCTTGTTGTTGTTTCCAATCCAGAAAAAAATCCGGGTTGGTAAGTTGCAGTTCAAAATTATCACGGCGAACAAAAACCTGTGTTGTCGATCCTTTAACGATAAGTTCGCCGGTTTGGGCGTTGAGTAACCTGTAAGTAAAATTGATCTTTGCCGACTCGGTAGGGGTGTAGGTGGTTTCGACGATCACCTTATCCTCGTACCGCAAAAAGCGCTTATAATCACAATTTACGTTAACTATAGGCACAACGTAGCCCGCGTTATATACATCCATATAACCCAGGCCATATTGCTTGCCAAACGCCTCGCGGCCATCTTCAAAATATCGAATATAGTTGCCATGCCAAACCACGCCCAGCATATCCACGTCACTGAATTTGACTTCAATCTCAATAGTATTTATTAGCGATTGCTGCAAAACCTTAGGGGCTTAGTATTTTTTGAAAAGATCGAAATCAGCGCCAAAATCGTCCAGGATTACCGGCCATGGGTGTGCCCAGTAATTTCTGAAACCAAATCCACGGCTGTTGCCGGTGCGGAAAACGGTATATAAAACCGTTTTCTTATCCATATCAACAAAAGTTACCCAGGCGCCCCCTTGCGCCCGCCCTTTATCCATGCCTTCAACAATCAGCAACATACCGATGCCTTTATTACCTAAAAAATCATAGTTTTTAATCAATGCATCAATATCTTTTTCGGTCAGCGTTTTGAAATGACCGGGATCAGTATCAAAGAAGTTTTTGGTAAGCGCGTTGTTAACTTTTTCGGTAACATTCATTGCAAAATGAACGGTATCGCGGTGAACCGCCCTGGCTGGGTTATATTTTTTAGGTTCTTTTAGAAAGAAATTTTCCCATAGGGGGATGTATTTGCCAACAAATTCGGCATTGATCACCTCCCGTCTGTAAGCTTCTTCCGAACCAATGAATTTCATTTGTGAAAAATCCATACCTAACCAGGTTATCGGGGTTTTTTTATCGAATACCTCTGCTTTGGTTTGGGCAGATGCCGGTTTTAAGAACGCGGTTAATAAAAGTATCAGTAAACTCAGTTTAATTGCGTTTTTTTTCATGGTTGATATTATTGTGGTTGAATAAATATTTTCATTTCGCATTGGGCTATCGTTATGCCTTTGCAAGTAATTTTTCCTTTGATGATGGTAACATCGAAAACCTGGTTTTCAATTTTTACTTCGGTTTCTATGGTATCGCCAACTTTTGGTAAAGCAAATACTTCCAGGTTTTTTACCGCACCGATAAAGCCCGGCTGTACAGGTTTGCCTAATTGCTGAGCGGCATATCCGGCACCAGCGGCGGCGGTTTGGGCTATGTTTTCGGTCAGTCCGGCTTCGCTTAATTCGCCATCGCTTACCAAAACGTTATCAGCCTTTACCTGAAGCGAGGTTACCGTGTTGTCATCAGTTGATGACAACAGCTTGTCAATCATTACAAATGGCGACCGCTGTGGTATCAACGGTAAAATATCCTGTGTTGGTAAGATCATTGCCAAAAATTATAATAGTTGTACCACTGCTCAGGGTACGTTTTTACCTTGTTTTCAAAGCTGGTTATAAAATCATTTGCCAGTTGTTCCATGCCTTTGCCTCTGCCCCAATCCGAATAATCCTTTACCGGACTGGCGAAAAAGTGGTAATGCAACGCGCTTTCTTTTAGTGCGTAAACAAACGTTACCGGCGCTTTAAATTTTTCGGCCATTACAAACGGCCCTGCCGGGAATTTCGCATCCTCACCTAAAAACTCCCTTGTTATGGTTTTATTGCCCTCGATATACCTGTCGGCATGCATGCAAACCAGCTCATTGTTCTGAAATGCCGCGTTTATTTTAAATATGTGCGACAGGTCGTTTTTGATGACAATGATGTTTATTTTCCGCTCGCCGGTTACCGAATCCATGTATTGCTTGATCTGCCTGTCTTCGCCATCAAACATTACAATGTTAATGCGGGTGTTTATATGATCAAGCAGTTCGCCTGCTATTTCCCAGCTGCCAATGTGCGAGCTAAGCAGTAATCCGCCCTTGTTCATGGCGGCAATCTGCCGTAGGTTGTCGATCCCGTCAAAGTTGAAAGTGAATTTGTTGGGAATACCCGACATGATCACCACTTTGTCAATAATGCTTTGCCCAAACAGGTAATAGTTGCGGTAAAGCTTGAATATTGATTTTACTTTGCCGAAACCGAGCCGCTTGTGGAAATAGTAATATGTTCCTTTTGATGTTTGCCACGAAAACAGGAAGTAATAAAGCGCCACAAACCTCAGCATAAAATAGGCCGGCATTACACCGGCTGTTTTTAAAACGCTTACAAAAATGCGATAGCCAAGGGTATTGCCTTTTGATTTTCCCTGCCAGGCGGGCATTATGCAAGCTCCTCAGGTTGTACGCGCGATAGTACGTAATCGTAAAAATCCTGGAAGGTAACAATGCCCGTAAAATCTTCGGGTTTTACTTTGAACCCAAAGTTGCTTTCAATTACTACAACAAGGTCGATATAATCAAGACTGTCAAGGTCGAGGGTTTCTTTCAGATTTGCTGTGGGCACCATTTTATCTGCATCAACCTCAAATTCTTCGGCAAGGAAGCTGTTGATTTTTTCTATGATCTCTTCAATTTGCATAATGGCTTAGTTTAAATATATTTTTTAATAATCAGGGACGAATTGGTGCCGCCAAACCCAAACGAGTTTGACAGGAATGTATCTATATTTTTTTCGACGGTTTCGGTAGCGATGTTAAGTTTCGCCGAATCCTCGTCGGGGTTTTCAAAGTTAATGTTAGGCGCCACGAACGAGTTTTGCATCATGAGCATGGAATAAACGATCTCACTTGCACCCGCCATCCAGCACTCATGACCGGTCATGGATTTGGTTGAACTTACCAGGGGCTTATAATCGCCAAAAACCTCATCAATGGCTTTAGCCTCGCTGGCATCACCGGCAGGGGTAGAGGTGGCATGAGCATTGATATAGTCAATTTCAGAAGCCTGTATGCCGGCATCTTTTAATGCCATATTCAACGAGCGTACCGGCCCTTCAACCGTTGGGTTTGAAATATGCCCGCCGTTTGATGAAAAGCCATAACCAATAACCTCGCCCAAAATGGTAGCGCCTCGTTTCAGGGCCGATTCCAGGCTTTCCAAAATCACGGTAGCTGCACCGCCGCTTGGAACCAGGCCGTCGCGGTCACGATCAAACGGGCGGGATGCTTTTGCCGGGTCGGCCTCGTGTACTGAAAATGCCGAAAGCGCGTCAAAACTGCCCATCGAATAATGACTGAGTTCCTGTGCGCCGCCGCAGATAATACAATCCTGCATCCCGCTTTTGATTAGGTGATAGCCCATGCCGATCGAATGCGAGCCGCTGGCACAAGCCGCGCTGATGGTAAAGTTAACCCCGCGAAGTTTAAATATAGTTGCCAGGTTCATGGTAACGGTGGAGTTCATGGTTTGAAAAACTGCCCCCGAACCAATGAGCATAGTGTCTTTTTTTTCGCGGATAATATCGGTAGTTTCAATAACAGCCTTAGCAGTACTATCATTACCGTATAAAATGCCTACATCAATTTTGGCGATGTAATCAGCATCGATACCTGCCTGCTGTAATGCTTCGGTGGTAGCTATATATGCATATTCGCCTTGCTCGGGCAACATGATACGCGCCCGGCGATCAAGCGTACCTTTAAGGTTGGGCTTTTCAACCGCGCCGGTAAGGCCCGAGCGGTAGCCAAAATCTTTACGGATAGCATCATATACAATGCCCGACCTGCCGGTATAAAGGGATTCCTTAACTTCATCAAGATTTTTCCCAATACACGAATAGATACCCATCCCTGTTATCACAACCCTATTCATATTTGAGCAAAAACTGATAGTACATAGTCAACAAAATGTGATAAAAATACAAAAAAATAGAACTTAATCTGGTTTTTGTATGTATAGCGCTCGTTTAATGTTCCAAATTTCGGCTATCAAAATACCTGTATCTTAATAGCTTATAATTAAGTTTATATTAAGAGTTAATTACTCTTGTGTTTGTTACTGCTGTTCTTGCGCTCGTTGCAAACGAGCGCAAGAACAGGGATAGCGTTTGTAACGCGATATTGGCGATGCAATCGCCAAACCATGTTAAACGCTCGTTGCAAACGAGCGCAAGGTTAGGTTGCTTTCTTTTTTATGAATACAGCCCACCATTTATCGAAAGCACTTCAGCTGTAATATAAGCGGCTTCCGGCGAAGCCAGAAATCCTACCGCATGGGCAACCTCTTCCGGTGTGCCAAATCTTTTTAATGGCACCATCGCTTTAAGTTCCTTTTCATCAAGCCCGGCAGTCATATCGGTAGCAATGAACCCCGGTGCTACAGCATTTACCGTAATCCCCCTGCGACCAACCTCCTGCGCTAATGCCTTAGTTGCACCGATGACACCTGCTTTGGCTGCCGAATAATTTACCTGTCCTGGCAAGCCCTTCAACCCCGAAAGCGAAACCACGTTCACAATCCGGCCGTATTTTTTAACCAGCATTCCGTTAAGGACTAAACGCGTAACGTAAAAGAAGCCACTTAGGCTCGTATTTATTACGCCATCCCATTGCTGGTCTGTCATCCACATCATCAGGCCATCGTCTTTAACGCCGGCGTTGTTTATTAAAACTTCAATGTACTTTTCGGTATTGGTTTCTATCCAACCGCCTAATTTTTGTTGGATATCGTTCTTATCGGCTACATTAAATTGTAACAGTTCACCATCGCCGCCGTTCTCCCTGATCTGGGCGAGGGTATTGTTGGCTTCGTCGATGTTGCCTTTGTAGTTTACCAGCACATAATAACCCATAGCGGCCATTTTGTAGCAAATGGCCCTGCCAATTCCTCTTGAGCCGCCGGTTACTAATGCACATTTCATATGATATTTTTGGTGTTAAAAGGTTTAATAAATTCAGGAAATATTTCGGCCGTTTCAAAATAAGCTTTTACTTGCTGCAGATCCTGGTATTTGGGTTTGTCCTCAATAAATGTAGGGAATATAGCCCTCAAGCCGGTATAAACTTTGTTGGTTTGGGTAGATAGCTTGTTTGCGCAATCAAGGTAATCGACAGCCTGCAGCAGCGTCATAGCCTGGATAGCCAGTACCTCGAAACTGTTATCGATCACTTTTTTTGTTAACAATGCCGCATTACAACCCATGCTTACAATATCCTGGTTATCATTATTGTTTGGGATACTGTGTACGTACATGGGGTACGAAAGGGTTTGGTTTTCGGCAACGGTTGAGGTAGCCGTGAACTGCATTCCCTGCATTCCGAAGTTGAAGCCTAATACACCTAAATTCAAAAACGGCGGAAACTTCTGGTTCAGCTTATCATTCAGTAAATAATTCAACTGCCTTTCTGATAGCATCGATAAACGGGTAACAGCTATCTTGAGTTTGTCCATTTCCAGCGATACATAATCACCATGAAAATTACCGCCGTGGAAAATATTGTGACTTTCATGATCGATAACCGGGTTGTCGTTTACCGAGTTAAGCTCATCAACAACCACATGCTCTGCCTGGGCAATGGTATCATACACCGGACCGAGAATTTGCGTTACACAACGAAGCGAGTAGTATTCCTGAACTTTATCCTCAAAAACCTCCTGATCGATATTTTCGGGATTGTATAAATGCTCTGAGCGGCTGCGGGTCATTTGGCTATCCTTCAGGATTTCCCTCAATTGCGCGGCAATAGCATTTTGCCCTGTGTGATGTTTAACCCTGTTTAGCTCGTGCGAATAATGGTCATCAAAAGCCGCTACAACCTCGTTGATCATGGCCGATAACATCACCGACCAGTTTAGCAATTTTTTAGCACGGATAATATTCAGCAAACCGATCCCCGTCATGGCCGAAGTACCGTTGATAATGGCCAGTCCCTCACGGATATGGATTTGCAGTGGTTTAATATTCAGTTTTTCAAAAACAGAAGCTGTTGGTTGTACTTCGTCGTTATAAATCACCTCGCCTTCGCCAATTAAAACCAGTGCAAGGTGGGCTAACTGTACCAGATCGCCGCTGGCACCTACGCCGCCATGTTCAAATATACAGGGAGTAACGTTTTTATTAATGAGTTCGGCAAGCAGGTTCACCAGTTCGGGGTGTACACCGGAATGGGCTTGCATAAAACTGTTAAGCCGGGCAAGCATCAGGGCTTTTACCAACTGGGGCCGCATCAAACTGCCACCGCCCGAAGCATGGCTGCGGATGAGATTATACTGTAATTGCAAACGGTTTTCATCACTTACCTTATATTGCGCCATTGGGCCAAAGCCGGTGTTAATGCCGTAAATGAGCTTGTTGGATGAAAAATTGCCAAGAAAAGTAAAGCTGGCTTCTACCTTTTGCAGCGCCTGCTCGTCAGGGGCAATCATGGCGTTATTGAAAATTACCTGGTAAAAATCATCCAGTGTAAGGGCTTTTCCTCCAACCTGTAGTATGGGCACAGTAGTTTTATTTAATAAGGTTTGATCACTCTTTTCCACAAAATCAGGGCGAAAATAAGGTAAATGTTCGGATTTAGGAACGAGTATTAAACGGTTTCTGGGTGGGGGGTATTGTGTGGAACGATATGCCAAAATCATGTCATTGCGAGCGCAGCGCGGCAATCGCACGGAAGCAGGGCCGCCCTGTATCGCATGCGATCGTTTCGTCGTTCCCCCTGGCAATGATATACGGTGTGTGAATAAGAGGAGAGAATTAATAACTTTGATCTCTTACCTTATTGCAAAATGAGAAAAGCCAAAGTGCAAAAACCATTCATTCATTATGAACCACTAAAGCCTTGGGAAATAGTTTTAATAATGATTTATGCAGTAATAACTTTATGTATTGCGCTGTCGCGGTTTATTTTAGGAACAGAAAGCAGGCAAGTAGCAGTCATTTTCTACGCCATGCTAACACAGTTGTTTTTATACATTTTTCTATATGTGTCATTAAGAAATTTTAGATCATATTTGATCTGGTTATGTTTTGGTGCAATACATGTTATTCTCTACCTATATTTTAAGGGGGATTATGATTTGGAATTGCCAAATGGAAACGCCTCCAGGCTTCTTCTAAACACGATCCCTTTACTATTGCTTTTTCAATTTTTAAGATTTCTTAGCAGAAAGTGTCAGGATAGGGATTTTGTTGCTCCTGCTAAAGGTGGAGTTTCCGATTTCATCGAGAACACGACTACTGATTATGTACTTTTCGTACTTTATATTGCTTCATTATGTGGATTTACCTTCCTCTCAGTGTGTTATTAAACATGTTTATACATTTTGTGCAATCGTAATAGTTACTTGATGCGTAGGAGGTAATACTTCAACATTTAATACATAGTTTATTAAATACTCCCAACAAAAATTTAACGTTTAATTTAAGCCGAAACAATAACTTTGTAAAGCATTAAACGTAAACCCACAAAACCCATTGATAAAAACCTGGACTGAAGCCGGTACGTGCGATTGATATATGACGGATAACTTACAAATTATACAGGCAAAGTTTAAACAATTAAAGGTATGCGTTATTATACCCACCTATAATAACCAGGGTACGCTGGCCGCTGTTATTACCGATGTGTTAGCTTTTACCGATCAGGTTATTGTGGTAAATGATGGCTCGACCGATAGTACTCCTGCCATTATCCAATCATTCCCGCAAATAAAATCAGTTAGCTATACCCAGAATGTAGGCAAGGGCTGGGCCTTACGCAAAGCTTTTGAATTTGCAACCGAACAGGGTTATCAACATGCTATCACTATCGATTCAGACGGGCAACATTTTGCTACCGACCTGCCTGCTTTTATTGAAAAACTGGAACAGGAACCGGATTCGCTGATTATTGGTTCGCGTAATATGGAGCAATCGTCGGTGCCGGGTAAAAGCAGTTTCGGGCATAAGTTTTCTAACTTTTGGTTTTGGGTGGAGACAGGCATTAAATGCCCGGATACGCAATCGGGTTATAGGCTGTATCCTATCCACCTGCTAAAAACCAGTAAATTCATCACCCGGAAATACGAATTTGAAATAGAGGTAATAGTTCGTGCCGCCTGGAAAGGTATCAAGATAGATTGGGTTCCGGTAAAGGTTTATTATGCCCCGAAAGAAATACGGGTATCGCATTTTCGCCCTTTTCAGGATTTTTCGCGCATTAGTGTACTCAACACTGTACTGGTTATCATAACTTTCGCATACATCAAACCCCGCGATTTTTTCAGAACGCTTTTTGATAAAAAAAAAGCGAAGCAGATGCTCAAAAATCTGTTCTTTAACCCTGAACACTCGCATCAGTTAAAAGCTAAATCTGTAGCTTTTGGCGTTTTTATGGGGATTGTGCCTATCTGGGGCTTCCAGTTGTTGGTGGCTATTTCGCTGGCCTTCCTGTTCAGGCTCAACAAGGCCATCGTGGTTACGGCTGCCCACATCAGCGTTGCGCCCATGATCCCGGTTATCATTTTTCTGAGTTATAAAACCGGCAGTCTTTGGATGGGCGGCAGGGATGTGGATATTCCTTTGGATAAAATTTCGCTTAAATCCATTGGCGAACATTTGGAACAATATCTTTACGGCAGCATTTCGCTGGCAATTTTTGCAGGTATTATAGCAGGATTGCTCACTTTTGCGTTACTAAAGCTGTTTAAGCGGAGGCCTGTCCCCGCGCTGTAATTCATGGAAAAAATCCTGGTAGGCATCTATAATTATTTCAATATCCGCAAGCCACTGTTTTATACTGTGTTTGCATTAAGTTTTGTGCTTATCGGTTTTTTTGCTTCGCGGATAAGGTTTGAGGAGGATATTTCCAAAATACTGCCGAAGGATAAAAAGATAGAGAAACTCAACTATATTTTTCAAAACTCCAAGTTTGTTGATAAGCTGGTGGTGATGGTATCGTTAAAAGATTCCACACAACAGCAGCCCGATAGCCTTATCGCCTTTGCCGATAATTTTACCGAAACCGTTCAGCAAAAACTTCCACGGTATGTAAGTAAGATCAATGCAAAGGTTGATGAGGGGTTGGTGCTGGCGCTTTTCGGCACTATTAATAAAAACCTGCCTATTTATCTTACCGAGCGTGACTATTTAAATATTGACACACTTATCCGCCCCGATCAGGTAAAAGAAACCCTTGCCCGCGATTTGCGCACATTAACCTCGCCTGCTGGATTGGCGCTGAAAAGCATGATCAGCAGCGATCCGGTTGGGATCTCGTATCTCGGTCTCAAAAAATTACAACAGCTGCAATACGACGAAAATTTTGAACTGTACGATAGCTATGTGATGACCAAAGATCACAAAAACCTGCTGCTGTTTATTACGCCAAAATATTCGCCCAATAACACCGGCGAGAACGCGATAATGCTTAAAGGCATCGACAAGGTTATCGATAGTTTACAAACTAAAAACTTTAAAACGGTTGATTGCAGCTATTTCGGCACCACAGCTGTATCGGTAGGTAACGCCCTGCAATTGCGAAGGGATTCCATGTTTACGCAGGGTATTACCGTTGTTTTCCTGATCGTGTTCCTGGGATTTTATTTTAAGAAAAAGCGGGCTCCTGCGGTGATACTAGTGCCGGTTTTGTTTGGTGCATTGTTTTCGCTCGCTGTGGTTTACTTTGTGAAGGGCAGTATTTCTGTAATAGCCTTGGGTACGGGTTCGGTGGTGTTGGGGATTGCGGTTAACTATTCGCTGCACGTGTTTAACCATTACAGGCATACCCGCAGTATTGAGCAGGTGATCCGCGATTTGGCTATGCCGCTTACTGTGGGCAGTTTTACAACCATTGGCGGTTTCTTGTGCCTTGAGTTTGTAAAGTCGGAAATGCTGAAAGATCTTGGTCTGTTTGCGGCTTTTAGCTTGATAGGTGCTTCGTTTTGCTCACTGGTGTTCCTGCCGCATTTTATCGCCTCAAAAAAAGAACAGGATCAACATACGGCCCAGCTTTCGTGGATTGATAGGCTATCGGCCTATAACCCCGAGTATAATAAGTTTATTATTTCCGCTATCATAATCCTTACGGCAGTATTCAGCCATACAGCCCGGAACGTAAGCTTTGAAACGGATATGAACCGCATGAATTTCATGACCGATAAACTCAAAGCATCCGAAGCCAAACTGAACGCTATTAATAAATACGCCCTGCAATCGGTTTATTTCCTGGCCGAAGGCAAAACATTGGATGATGCTCTCCGGACTAACGAAAAGCTCTCGGCACAGATAGAATTATTGAAAGAAAAAAACATCGTCAAAAAACACTCCGGCGTATCATCGCTAATTATTTCCGATTCGCTGCAAAAAGCCCGAATTGCCCGTTGGAATAACTACTGGACACCTGCAAAAAAACAGCAGTTAATGGCTGTATTGGTTAATGAAGGCGCTGCCTTAGGTTTTAAACTATCTGCTTTTGATCATTTTTACGAACTCATCAATAAAAACTTTAAACCAGTTGGCCAGGATGAAATGGCCGGCATCCGCAAAAGTTTGTTGGATGATTACATAACCGAGCGACCGGGCAGGGCCGGTGTAATTACATTGGTTAAGATCTCACAAGCTGATAAAGCCAAATTGTACAACCTGTTCGAAAATTCGCCAAATGTTACTGTTGTTGATAAGCAATACTTAACAAACCGTTTTGTTGGTATCATTAATAATGATTTTACCAGTATCGCTGTCATGTCATCTTTACTGGTGTTTTCGGTGTTGCTGCTTACTTACGGGCGTATCGAACTTACGTTGGTTTCTTTTATTCCGATGTTTATTTCCTGGATCTGGATTTTGGGCTTGATGGGGTTGCTGGGCATTCAGTTTAACATCGTCAACATTATTATATCGGCACTGATATTTGGTTTGGGAGATGACTATAGCCTGTTTATTATGGATGGGTTGCTGCAGGAATATAAAACGGGCAAAAAGAATTTATCGTCATACAAGTCATCCATCTTTCTATCGGCCATTACAACAGTTGTGGGTTTGGGCGTGCTGATCTTTGCCAAACACCCAGCCTTGCGATCCATCGCGTTGATCTCCATCATTGGGATAGTTTGCGTGGGGGTGATGGCGCAGATTTTAATCCCATTTTTATTCAATTTGCTGATCAGAAACAGGGTGCAGAAAAAACACTTTCCATGGACATTAAGCGGCTTTGTGATCTCTGTTTTCGCGTTCACTTATTTTGTGAGCGGCTGCCTGTTATCAAGTCTTATTGGTCTGCTGCTTATCAAGCTCAACCCGTTTAAAGGGCCAAGGAGCAAATATGTTTATCATGCTATCCTGTCAAAGTTTTGCTGGTCGATGATGTACATTATGCCTAACCTGCGTAAGCGTGTAGTGGATAAAGACAGTTTTGAGAAACCTGCTGTGGTGATCAGTAATCACCAATCGTTTTTAGATATCCTGGTACTGATCATGCAGCACCCTAAACTGATCTTGTTTACCAATCACTGGGTATGGAATTCGCCGGTATTTGGCGCAGTGGTGCGGATGGCGGGCTACTTCCCAGTGGCCGAAGGAGTGGAGCAGAATATCGAAGAACTGGCCGAAAAAGTTAAACAAGGATACTCGATGGTGATTTTCCCGGAAGGCAGCCGTTCGCCTGATGGCAAAATGAAGCGTTTTCATAAAGGGGCTTTCTTTTTGGCCGAGCAACTGGGTATGGACATATTGCCCATTATACTGCACGGAATAGGCTACAATATGACCAAAGGTGATTTCCTGCTGAAGAATGGCACAATAACCATAAAATACCTGCCTCGTATTGCTGCCGGTGATGCTTCATTCGGTACAGGCTATGCGGAGCGTACCAAAAACATCAGCCGTTATTTTAAGGATGAATACCAAAATCTAAGTGCTGAAATTGAACAGCCTGCCTATCATAAAGAACAACTGTTTTATAACTACCTGTATAAAGGCCCGGTGCTGGAATGGTATATGCGCATTAAAGTACGGTTGGAAAAAAATTACCAGGTATTTCATGAGCTGCTGCCTAACCAGGGAAAAATGCTTGACTTGGGTTGCGGTTATGGCTTTATGCCCTACATGCTGCATTTTGCAGCGCCGGGGCGCAAGTTTACCGGGGTTGATTATGATGAGGAAAAGATAGAGGTGGCAGCCAATTGCTTTGGAAAAACGGAGAATATCAATTTTGTTTATGCCGATGCCCTGCAATTTGAAATGCAGCGGTATGATGCCATTATCATGGCCGATATGCTGCACTATTTGCCGCCCGGGGAGCAAAAGCAATTGATTGAAAAATGTATTGCCAATTTAAATCCCAGCGGCAAGCTCATCATCAGGGATGGCAATAAGGATATGGAGGAAAGGCATAAGGGAACGGAGCTCACCGAAACTTTTTCGACCAAGTTGCTTGGTTTTAATAAAACAGGAGCAAATGGTCTTTCGTTCCTTTCGGGGAAAATGCTGCGGGATATAGCGGCAGTGAATGATCTTTCAGTCGCCGAGATTGACAACACGAAATACACTTCAAATATTATTTTTGTGCTTAAAAAAGAAGGGCAGCCGGTTTAAATGAACGATAAATTTGATGTACTGATCATTGGCAGCGGTATGGGCGGTTTGGTTTGCGCCGATATGCTCGGTCGTGAAGGTTACCGGGTTTGTGTTGTTGAAAAAAACAAGCAGCTTGGCGGCTCGCTGCAAACCTACGTACGCGATAGGGTGATCTTTGACTCAGGTGTTCATTATCTTGGTGGGCTCGATAAGGGCCAAAATCTATACCAGATCTTTAAGTATATAGATATTATCGATAACCTGAAACTGGAAAAACAAAGCCTCGATGCCTTTGATAAGATCATGATTGATAACGATCCGGTTGAATATCCCCAGGCTCAGGGCTATGATAATTTCATCAAACAGCTGTTGGTTTATTTCCCGGATGAAGAACCAGCGTTACGGGCCTATTGCGATAAACTGAAAGAGGTTTGCGATAAGTTTCCGTTGTATAATTTGCGTTCGTCGGATGATTTTTATGAAAAGGCCGATGTGTTGGAGGTGGACACGGAGGCTTTTCTGGCATCTATCACCAACAATAAAAAATTGCAGCAGGTACTGGCCGGTAACAATTCTTTATATGCCGGGCAGGCCGATAAAACACCGCTCTACGTTCATGCGCTTATCCTTAACAGCTACATTGAAAGCTCCTGGAAATGTGTTGACGGCGGTTCGCAGATTGCTAAACTGATTGCCCGCAATATCCGCAACAGGGGCGGCGTTATTATCCGGAATAAAGCCGTGAAAAAACTGGTAGAACAGGATGGTAAAATAGCGTATGTTGAACTGCAGCATGGCGAAAAGCTGTATGCCGGTCATTTTATATCCAACATTCACCCGGTGAAAACATTGGAAATGACGGACTCATCAGTGATCAAGAACGTATACAGGAACCGGTTAAAAAGCCTGGAAAACTCGGTGTCATCGTTCACTATCAATATTGTGTTTAAGAAAGATACATTCAAATACTTTAGCCATAACGTTTATAGTTTTAAGGACGGGCAGGTATGGCACATGGCCGATTACACGGAGCAAAACTGGCCGCTGGGCTATGCCGTGTTCATGACGCCATCATCAAAAAATAAGGAATACGCCGATGGCATGACCATCCTGGCTTATATGCGTTATGAGGAAGTGAAGCCTTGGGAGGATACCTTTAATACGGTATCTGACGAAGCCTATCGGGGAGAAACTTACGAGCAATTTAAAAAGCGCAAAGTCGAAGTTTTACTGGATGATGTGGAACTGAAATTTCCGGGTTTACGGGAAAAGATCTATTCGTACTACACCGCCACGCCACTTTCATATCGTGATTATATTGGCAATGATGATGGTTCGCTTTATGGTATTGCCAAGGATTATAAACACCCGCTGAAAACGTTCATTTCGCCTCGTACAAAATTGCCTAATTTGTACTTCACGGGGCAAAACCTTAATTTACATGGCATTTTGGGTGCTGCCATGAGCGGGATAGTAACCTGTTGCGCCTTATTAGGTAATGATGATCTGATAGATAAAATAAGAAATGCGTAACAGTAAATTTAGCTGGAAGCGGTTTGGGAAAAGGGTGTTGTATACAGGCCTTGTGTTTGTGGGCTTGCTGCTGATCGGCTTTATTTACCTGTACTGCGTAGCTATCGATTACCCGCCCAAACCTGCCGACTTGAGCAGCCTGCAATTACAACGAAAGGAACCTTCGCCGGCGTTTTATACCATTAATAACAACTGGTTCCGGAAAAGTAAGAGTGGTTTGTTTGAGATGTATGTAGAGGGTAAGCCTTTTGAGCGCGGGGTAATTAATGGCAAACTGAGCAAAGAGCTGGTGGTAAACCAGGAGGTTTATTTTACCGATCAGATCAATAAGATCATCCCCTCACAGTCCTACCTGTCATTCCTGAAATATTTTATAGCCTGGTTTAACCGCGATTTGGCTAAGAACGTAAGCGAAGAATATAAAGAGGAGATCTACGGCATCTCCAAATCAGCATCAGATAAATACCAGTATATCGGCTCCAATTATCAGCGCATCCTGAATTACCACGCCGCGCATGATATCGGTCACGCGCTGCAAAGCATGGCCTTGGTGGGATGTACCTCGTTTGGTACCTGGAACGATCGCTCGGCCGATGGTACCATGATCGTAGGTCGGAACTTTGATTTTTATGTAGGCGATAATTTTGCGCATGATAAAATAGTGGCATTCTTCAATCCATCTGAAGGGCATAAATTCATGACCATAACCTGGGGCGGCTTCGTAGGCGCGGTATCCGGCATGAACGAAAAAGGCCTGAGCGTTACCATCAATGCCGACAAGACCAATATCCCATCGGGTTCGGCCACACCGGTATCTTTAGTAGCCCGTGAGATCTTGCAATACGCCCAAAACATTAAAGAGGCCATCGCGATCGCCAAAAAACGCAAAATGTTTGTGTCCGAATCTTTCCTGGTAGCTTCGGCCGAAGATAACAAGGCCGTAGTGATCGAGAAAACACCGAATACGCTGGATGTGTATGATCCTCGCCAAAACTATATTGTTTGCGCCAACCACTTTCAAAGCAAAGGACTGGCACACTCTAAAGAAAACCTGGTACAACTAAGCAATAGCGCTTCGCCCTATCGTTACCAGCGTTTAATGGAACTGCTGAATGCCGAAGGCAAGAACACCGTGCAAAAAACAGTTGATATTTTGCGCGACCGCCAGGGCCTGCACGGTGAAGATATTGGTATGGGCAACGAGAAAGCGCTGAACCAATTGATAGCGCACCATTCGGTAGTGTTCGAGCCGCAAAAGCTGCTGGTTTGGGTTTCCACTTCGCCATGGCAGCTGGGTGAGTTTGTTGCTTATGATTTAAAAAAAATCTTCGCCATGAAAGGCATGCAAACCGATCATGAAATTATGGATACCGCGCTTACCATTAAGCCCGATACGTTTTTGAACACCCGGGCTTATCGTAATTTTATAACCTATCGTACGCTGAAGCAAAAAGCTTTTGACGGTGAAGAGATTAACCCCGATAGCGTGGTGGCCAGCAATCCGCAATTTTACCACGCGTATGTGATTGCCGGTGATTATTCGTTTAAACATAACGAGTATAAAAAAGCCCTCGGGTATTACAAAACGGCTTTAACCAAAGTAATTGCCACCGTAAACGAGGAAAACTATATCAAAAAGCAGGTTGAAAAATGTACTAAAAAGTTAAGCTCATGACAGTTTTAGGTGTAGGTATTGATATGATAGAGGTGGAGCGTGTGCAAAGCAGTATTGCTAAAGAACAAGGTTTTCGTGAGCTGGTTTTTTCGGCAAAGGAGATAGCCTATTGTGAGAGCAAGACCAATAAGTATCAGCATTATGCCGCCCGCTTCGCCGCTAAAGAGGCTTTTTTTAAAGCATTAGGTACGGGCTGGCTAAAAGATACCGCTTTTAGCGAAATTGAGATCAGCAATGATGAAAACGGCAAGCCCATTTTAGAACCTACCGGCGAAAGCGCGGGAGTGATTAACCGTAACGGGCCGTTAAAAATTTCCGTATCATTAACCCATTTAAAAACAATGGCATCGGCCGTGGTAATTATTGAACAGTGATAACACAACACCTTGAACCATTAGCACTCCAACCCAAACATGAGGTTGTAAAATACCAGGAGCAAAAGCTGCAAGAGTTGCTGACTTACCTCAGCCAAAATTCGCCTTTTTATAAAGACCTGTTTGCACAGCATCATATTGATATCAACCAGGTCAAAACGCTCGATGACCTGCGTTTGATCCCCACCACCACCAAAGAAGACCTGCAAAAACGCAACGACGATTTTTTATGTGTGGATAGGGGCAAGATCATTGAGTACAGTTCCACCTCCGGCACTTTAGGCAGCCCGGTAACTATTGCCCTTACTGAAAATGATCTTGAGCGTTTAGCTTATAACGAGTACAATTCTTTTACCTGTGCCGATGGCTCGGCGGCTGACCTGTACCAACTCATGCTCACGCTCGACAGGCAGTTTATGGCCGGAATGGCCTATTATTCGGGCATCCGCAAAATAGGGGCGGGCATTATCCGTTTAGGACCGGGTGTGCCATCGTTACAATGGGAAACTATTTTGAGGTTAAAACCTACAGCAATCGTAGCCGTACCATCGTTCATTTTAAAGCTGATCCAGTTTGCACAGGAGCATCACATCGATATCAATGCATCGTCAGTTAAAAAGGCGGTTTGTATTGGTGAGAATATCCGCAATACTGATTTCAGCCTGAATATTTTAGGTCAAAAGATCACCGAAGCCTGGGATATCAAACTGTATTCAACCTATGCCTCTACGGAAATGCAAACTGCCTTTACAGAATGCGGCGAGGGCAGGGGCGGCCATCATCAACCGGAGCTATTGATTGTTGAGGTATTGGATGAGCACAACAACCCCGTTGCTCCGGGTGAATCGGGGGAGGTGACCATTACCACGCTTGGCGTTGAAGGGATGCCGCTGCTGCGCTATAAAACAGGAGATATCTGCCATTATTTTGATGAGCTCTGTGCCTGCGGGCGTACCAGTATCAGGCTGTCATCTATCGTTGGCCGTAAAAAGCAGATGATCAAGTTTAAAGGTACTACACTTTACCCTCCGGCGTTGTTTGATTTGCTGAATGGCATGGAAGAGATCAAAGATTTTGTAGCCGAAGTGTACTCGAATGAGATAGGTATGGACGAAGTGCTGCTGCATCTGCTACCCGTCAATTACACTGATGAATGTGACCGTAAGATCCGCGCTAATTTGCAGGCCCGCTTAAGGGTAAGCCCGCATATCACTTATCTTAAAGCCGACGAAATGCAGAAACTACAATTCCCTGAAGCGGTACGCAAGCCGGTTAAATTTATCGACCGAAGAAAATAAGCTATTATGTGTTAAATTTGCGGCATGCATAATGCCGATATCCTGGGCCGGTTAACACAACAGCTTGAGCTGCCGTTTAGTAACCCGGTACTTGTTTTTTCGCTGATATTGTTGATCATATTACTTGCTCCAATCATCATGGGCAAGTTCAAAATTCCGGGTATTGTGGGTTTTATTATGGCTGGCATAGCGGTTGGTCCGCATGGGTTAAACCTGCTCACCAAAAACTCGGCGGTTGAGCTGTTCTCTACCATCGGGCTGCTCTATATTATGTTCATTGCCGGCATCGAGCTTGATCTGAACGAGTTTAAGCAGAAGAAACATAAAAGCTTTGTGTTTGGCTTCTTTACTTTCTGTATTCCCATACTCATCGGTTTTCCTATTTGTTATTATGCGCTCGGTTATTCGTTAATAACATCGGCCTTAACGGCCAGTATGTTTGCCACGCATACACTGGTGGCCTATCCCATAGTGAGCAAATATGGCGTCGCAAAAAATGAGGCCGTCGCCATAAGTGTAGGGGGCACTATATTGACCGATACCGCCGTACTGATTTTGCTGCCTGTAATTATGGGCGCTAAGGATGGGGGACTGGGGTTCGGCTTCTGGCTGCAGCTGATGATTTCGCTTTCGATATTCGCGTTCATCATGTTTGTGCTGATCCCGCCGCTGGCAAACTGGTTTTTTAACCGCTATCGCGATAGTAAAACACTGCCATATGTGTTTGTGCTTTTTATTGTGTTTGTGTCGGCCTTTTTATCCCAGCTGGCTGGGGTTGAACCCATTATTGGGGCCTTTGTGGCGGGGCTTGCTTTAAATAAAGCGGTACAGCAGTCATCAACCTTAATGAGCAGGATCGATTTTGTGGGTAATACCATATTTATTCCATTCTTCCTGATTAGTGTAGGTATGCTGGTTGATTTGCGTGTGCTGGGCCGCGGACCGCAGGCTACCATTGTGGCAGTAAGCTTAACGCTTGGAGCCTTGCTGGGTAAATGGCTGGCGGCATTATCTACCCAAAAAATATTCAAATATTCGGGCATACAGCGTAACCTCATTTTTGGTTTAAGCAGTGCACATGCCGCGGCTACCCTTGCCATTATTTTAGTGGGATACAAGGCGCAGATTATTGACGACAATATCCTGAACGGCACCATTATATTGATACTGGTTACCTGCGTGGTTGCATCATTTGCTACAGAGCGCGCCGCTAAAAAGGTGGTTGCATCAATTGAAGAACCCGAAATTTTATCAGAACCCCAAATTACCGGCCACGAGCGGGAATGATACCAGTAATTGCTTATAAATTTGTTTTTACGCCCGGCTGTAAAATCCTGAGCTGACCGCCAATGCCCAGCGCGTTAAATGATTGCTGCAGCATCTCGCCCGTTTCGGTATAATGCGACCAGCCCTCAAAATGCACCGGAATGATTGTAGCATCAGGAAAGGCAAAGGCGGTATCAATAGCATCATTAGTACCCATAGTTACGTTGAACGGGCCGCGGGGTTTGGCTGCCCCGGCAAAAATGAATACATATTGAGGTTTAAATTTTTCTGCAACCTCCTTTACGCCATCATAAAACACGGTATCCCCGGTAATATAGATCTGGAGCCCGGCAATAGTTATAATAAAACCCGTTACATCACCGGTAAGTTTTTCGCTGCCTGCCGGGCCGTGTCTTGCAGGGGTGCCGGTTATAACTACTTCATCGTTAAGCGCAATACTTTCCCATGGAGCCAGGCCAAGGGCATTGCCGCCTAATCTTTCGGCTCCTATTTGGGTGGTTAATGTTTTATCAACCTGTTTCAGCAGTTCCCGGCCGGCATGGTCAAGATTATCGCCGTGCTGGTCATGGCTTAGTAAAACCACATCTATTTTACCGATGTCGGTAGTAGCCGGGCCTTCGGTTTTATGGTAAGCAGGCTTATCGTTGATCATGAACTGCTCACCCGCGGGGTCAAGCGTAGGGTCGGTCATAAGCCTTAAGCCGCCGATCTCCAAAATGATGGTTGGTCCACCCAGGTAGGTTACATTAACTTCGCTTTTCATGGGTTCATAATTTTAGTAGTGTCTTCAATTAATGATTGCATCAACGCGGCTGCTTTGGTGTGTTTTAATATTGGCGCTATCTGTCCGCCCCAAAACAAAATCATATCCCATTTTTGCTGCTCAAGCGCGGCTTTCCTTAACGGCGACATAAAAGTTGTTTGGAGGGGGAAGGGTAAAAATCCGGCTTCCTTTCCGGCCAGGTCTTTAGCAATCCTGCTGGTAATACCCCGGCCAAGCCTGCCTGTAAACGCGCGGGACAAGGTAGTATATTTCGCTGCATCTGAGAACAGCATTTGCCTGTGGACGGGAAGTGCACCCGATTCATCAACGGCCAAAAAAGCAGTCCCTATCTGTGCAGCATCGGCACCTAATGTTAAAGCTGCTGCTACTCCTCTGCCGCTGGCAATGCCACCGGCGGCAATAACAGGTGTTTTAACTTTATCTTTTATCAGCTGAAGTAACACAAAAGTGCCTGTAGTTGAAGCTTCGGCAGGGGCGAGAAATGATGGTCTGTGGCCGCCCGCCTCAAAGCCCGACGCAATTATCATATCTACCCCGGTGGCTTCTAAAGCTATAGCTTCATCCAATGTGGTAGCAGCACCAACAGTAACAATACCCAGTCTGCGGCATTGCTCCAAAACATCCGCAGGTAGGGTGCCAAACATAAAGCTGAATACTTTTGGTCGCAGATCAAAGATCACCTGCAACTGGTTTTCAAATCGTAATTTAAACGGAGCCGGTTTAGCGGGCAACGGGATCCCGGCTTCGTCAAAATAAGGTTTAAACAATTGTGCTGCCTGTTCAAACTGCTCATCAGTAGCTTCACCGTTCGGCGCGTCTGTTTCCGAAACCCACAGGTTGATATTATATGGCTTGTTGGTTGCGGCCCTGATCTGTTTATCAACCGCCGCGATTTCGGGGGCATTTAGGGTATAAGCCCCATAACCGCCCAGTCCGCCTGCATTTGATACCGCGGCTACCAATTCAACCGACGATAAATTACCGCCAAAAGGCCCTTGTAAAATCGGGTAATCAATACCCAGCATTTCCGATGCTTTTGTGTTATACCACATGATTTTAGTATTAAGTGGATAGTACTAAGTCTGAAGTCACAAGTCTGATTTTCTTTTTCTGCACTTAGAGCTTACAACTTCTGACGGAAGACCATAGGTCAATTTATCACTGAAACGAAATTAATTCGTATCGCTGATCATTTTATTTACAATGAGCCACTTGCCGCCGAGTTTATGGAATGACAAAAACTCATGGTAATTAAAATCATACATTTTTACCTGTACTTCGGCAACGGCAATTGAATTTACCACTTTAACAGAAATGATTTTCCCGTTAAATGGTTTGCCCGAATCCTTAGGGCTTACCCTGTTTTTTACCCCATCCAAATAAACATCCAATGTTTTGGCATAAGGCTGTCCTTTTGCATCGCCAAAAAGCAAGGTGCCGGTATTCATTACCTGGTTTAACAAATCTAAATTACCTTCATAAATCCCTTTGAAGTAGTAATTTTCAAGCGCCTGTTCAATGGCAGCTTTGCTTTGATCGTTAGTTTCCATTTTTATTGATAAATTAAACATTATGCCTGCCGCTAAGCAAGGCATAATGCAATTGCTAAAAGAATTTTACACTCAATTTAAATTATGGCCTGCCGCCATGCCTCCATCAACATTGATAATGGCCCCGCTGATGAAATTGTTTTTGGCAACGGCGTACACCATTTGGGCTACGTCCTCAACTTCGCCCACCCGGTTCAGCAGGTGTAATCCTGCGCTTTGGTCGGCATCATCACCGTGCATTGGGGTACGGATAGTACCGGGCGCAATAGTATTTACCCGGATATTATCTTTACCAAACTCACCGGCCAGTTGTATAGTAAGCGCGTGTATAGCGCCTTTTGATGCCATTTGTGCTGTAATGGGCACACCTCCAAGGGCATGGTTAACCAATGGCGTACCTATATTGATCACCACACCATCATGCTGTTTAAGCATTTGCGGAATCGCGGCCTGGGTGGTGAAGTAAGTACCTTTAAGGTTGGTGTTTAAAAAACGGTCGAGGTAGGCTTCATCAACTTCAAGGAACGGCCTGGTTTCAAAAATACCGGCGTTGTTAATCAGCACATCTACGCTTCCAAATTTATCAAGAGCTGTTTGGGCCAGCTTTTCGCCTGTGGCTTTATCGCTTACGTTTCCGACAACCATGGCCAGGTTATCGCCAGCCCCCAACTCCTGGTAAACAGCTTCCAGTTTATCGGCAGTTGTTGAGTTAATGACTACGTTATCGCCCTTTTCTAAAAAATAACGGGCTATTTCTTTACCGATACCGGATGATGCTCCGGTAACGATTATTGTTTGCTTTTTCATTGTTTTACTTCTTGTCGGCAGTGATGCCTCTTTCTCTTAATACTGATGTCTGTTCGCCGGCATATCCCCAATCATCCAGCTCAATTTCGCTGATCACTACATGGGTTAAATGCGGGTCTTTGTTCAGGGTATCGGTAATTAAATCGGTTACACCCTTTATCAGGATTTGTTTCTGCTCGCGGGTAACACCTTCGCGGGTCAGTTCAATTTTTACGTATGGCATGGCTTTAGTTTTTAAGCAAAAGCTGTTTTAAACAGCTTTTGCGGTTATGTTTACATTCAGGTCAAAATCATTGTAGATAAGTGTATCGCCCAGGTCTTTAAAAAAGTTTCCGGAACGAAACCTCATACCATATTTGGTACGGTCGACCACAACTTTACCGGTTGCGCTTACCGTATCGGCTGCGGTAGCAACCTGCGCGTCAAAACTTACGGAATGAGTGATGCCTTTTATGGTCAGGTCGCCGGTGATCCGATAAGTGCCGTTGCTACCTTTGTTGATCGCAGTAACCACAAATTGGGCTTCGGGATAATTTTCTGAATTAAAGAAGTCGTCGGAAGCAAGGTGGCCAGCAAACTGGGCGTTGGTAGCCGGGTCAGTTATGTCAAGAATTTTAATAGAGGTGGTGTCGATATCGAATTTACCGCCGGTTAATTGTCCATCTGCAAAAGTTAAAGAACCTTCTTTTATAGCGATGGTACCATTGTGTGCGCCTGTAACCTTACGACCAATCCAGTCGATGTTACTTTTTGCGCTGATGATTTCAAATTTTTGAGTTTCCATTTTGTTATGTCTTTAATGACGATACAAAGTTGGGGACTAATGGCCTGGAAACTATGTGACCTACATCACAATTGAAACACCGCTTTATTTATGTGATGTACGTCACATTTTAAGAATGGTATAAACGGCTCAATGTTTCCCTTGAAACGCCTAAGTATGAGGCTATTAATTGTTTAGGAACCACATTGTACAAGGTAGGGTACTGCGCCAGCAGCTCTTCATAACGATGCCTGGCGTTGTTATTCATAAATGACAGCAGCCTTTTTTGAGCAGCTACATAGCCCCTGTTGGTACGCCAGCGAAAAAAGTGCTCGCTTGCGTGAATTTCATTACAAAGCTTTTCGCGATCGTGACCGGTGAGGCAAAGTACTTCGGCATCCGTAATACAATCCAGGCTAATTGTAGCGCGCTCGCCGCTGTAAAGCGCGTTATAATCTGAAGCCCACCAGGTAGGCATAGCAAACTGCAGGATGAACATTTTCATGTCGTCGTTAATAAAAAACGACTTCAGATAGCCCGAAAGTACGAAATACTCACAGTCTACTTTATCACCCTCCCCGATTATAGTTTGCCCTTTTTTGAATGTTTTGTAGGTAAAATGCGAAAAGAAATAATCGAACTGCTCGTCGGTTAGGGAGGCGGTTTTGCTTACGTGTTCTTTTAAAATTTCTTTTGGCTGCATGTGATAAAAATAACTACAAAAAAACTTTATTTGGATAAGAAAGTCAATGTTTAACTTTCCGGCATTTCCGCTTATTTGGGTCTTGATATAAAGTTAAAGCAATTCATGAGGGATTAATGTGATTCCGTAAGTGATAAATTTACGTTTTACTATGGAATGAAAAAATTGAACGATATTTTGCTGCTTGGCGATGAGCGTCTTTACCAGGTTTGCCCGCCGGTATTACGAAACGAATTGCCGCTGGTAAGCGGTTGGGTTGAAGATATGCACCATGTAATGCAGGAGATCAGGCAAAAATACAACTTTGGCCGGGCTATCGCTGCTCCCCAACTGAGCATTATGAAACGCCTCGTTTACATGAATATTGACAAGCCTGTAGTTTTCATTAACCCCGAAATACAGGACGCCAGCGATGAACTTTTTGAACTTTGGGACGATTGCATGAGCTTTCCTAACCTGCTGGTGAAAGTTAAAAGGCATAAAACCATCACCGTAAATTACCTTGACGAAAACTGGCAGCAACAGCAGTGGGTAATGACGGATGCCCTATCTGAACTGATGCAGCATGAGCACGATCATTTAAACGGAATTTTATGTACGATGCGGGCTATCGACAGCATGGCGTTTAAATGGCGGTTATAATCTGATTCATGAAACAATTTATAGCACATATTACTGTAGTTGTAGATAACTACGATGAAGCAATTCAATTTTACACGGAGAAATTGAATTTCGACTTAATTGAAGATACCCTGATCAACGAAAATAAAAGATGGGTGTTGGTAAGACCCAGGGGAGCATTTGAGTGTAGCTTGCTGTTAGCAAAGGCCGTAGGTGATGAACAAAAAAGTCGGATAGGACAGCAAACGGGTGGCCGTGTATTCCTTTTTTTAAGGACCGATGATTTTTGGCGCGACTACCATGCGATGAAGAACGAGAACATAGAATTCGTTCGTGAGCCCCAGGTTGAATCATATGGTACAGTTGCAGTTTTTAAAGACCCCTTTGGTAATTTATGGGATTTGCTGGGTTGAACTGCCTAAATAAAAATTAAAACACCTGTAACGTATGGGGGTAAAGTGTGGTCATAGTTGTATCACGATTAAAACCCCTTTTATGAAAAATTATATTTTACTTCTTCTGCTTGCCGGGCAAACCGCAGTGGCGGCAGCGCAAGATGGCGACAGCCGTTCGTTATATCTTACCAAATCATTGGCTAACGATGCTATTACCAGCGCCGTGGTACGTACATCGGCCGGAGGTATCGTAGTTAGCGGGCAGGCCGGGCAAGCTCCGCGGGTGGAAGTTTATATTAAAGGCAACAACGGGAATGATCTTTCAAAGGAAGAGATCAAAAAACGCCTTGATAAGGATTATACACTTGATATATCTGTTAGCGGACATGAAGTTAGGGCCATTGCAAAAAGCAAGCGTCAAAACTTTTTTAACTGGAGAAGCTCATTGAGCATCTCGTTTCGTATTTATGTACCGCAGCAATGCGCAACCGACCTGGAAACCAGCGGCGGCGGTATTGGTCTTGATAACTTAAAAGGCAACGAAAAATTTAGCACCAGCGGCGGCGGTTTAACTATCGACAGGCTTTACGGTACCATCCGCGGTAACACCTCGGGCGGCGGCATTCATGTTTCCAATTCGGGCGATGATATTTCGCTTGAAACCAGCGGAGGCGGTATTGAGGCTAAAAACTGTAACGGCAGGATCAGGCTTGAAACCAGTGGCGGTGGTATAACTTTAGAAAATTTAAAGGGTAATATTAACGCCGAAACCAGTGGTGGCGGTGTTAACGGCAATAATATCAGTGGTGAGCTCATCACCAGCACATCAGGAGGCAGCATTGATCTTAAACGCATGGCAGGGAGTATTAGCGCGCAAACCAGCGGCGGTGGTCTGTACGCTCAAATGCTAAAAGTTGGCAAATATCTTAAACTGGAATCAAGCGCCGGTAACGTTGATATCGAACTTCCGCAAAACCAGGGCTACGACCTCGACCTGCGAGGTGAAGGCGTGTCGCCATCATCTGTTGCTAAATTTAACGGACAATGGGAAAAGGAACGGGTTAACGGTAAATACAATGGCGGCGGCATCCCGGTTAAAGCCGAAGCATCGGGCGGAAGTGTTAATATTAAATTCAGGTAAGCATTTAATAATTAAGCAATAAAGAGAAAAGCTCCGGGTTTATGATCCGGAGCTTTTCTCTTTTCTATCCTTGGTGAGTGTTCCGCCCTGTTATCAGTGCCATTAATCCCCAAACCGGCCCTATGGCCAGTAGCATGTAAATATATCGCGCGTTTTCGGCCGTTCGTAAAGCCGAGATCAGTTGAATACTTACAATGGTAACAGCAAAACCGAAGCAATTGACAATGGTTAGCGCGGTTCCTCTTGATTGCTGATAGGCATTTTGCGCAACCAATGTTGAAAACAACGGCGAATCGGCAATGACTGCAATAGCCCATATCAATAAAAATGAAATCAATATCCATGTCGAGCCGGTAAATAAAAATAGCGGCGATACCAGGCAACAGGTGCAAGAAATTGTCAACGCGATGGTAGCTACTTTTTTCACACCCAGATATTTCGATATGATACCGCTGGCTGCACAGGCCAAAGCGCCCATCCCAATAATGAGAAAAGACAATAAGGGGACATTCAAAACTGCATTTGAGAACCGATTATTGTAGGCGGTTAGCATCATGGGGACAAAAGCCCAAAAAGCATAAAGCTCCCACATGTGGCCAAAATAACCAAAGGCTGCTGCCCTGAATTGCCTGTTTCGAAAACTTTGTAAAAACGCAGCCGGATTAAGCGCCACTCCCTGCTTCCTTTCCGGACCGTCGGGTACCAATAATATCATCGTACATCCGCCCAAAACGGCTAATATCGATGTCGACAAGATAACGTACCGCCATGGCAACGTGGCCATCAGGTTTTTAAGCAGGTGCGGCAACGCTGTGCCCAAAACCAATGCTCCAACCAAAAAACCGAGAGCTTTTCCCAATCCCTGCGGATAATGGTCTGAGGCTATCTTCATGCCCACCGGGTAAATCCCTGCCAGGAAAAAACCTATGGTAAACCTTAGCATTAATATTATCGCAGCATCTGTTCCGGGTAAACATGCCAACGCATTGACAGCTGCGGCAATAAGCGCACAGGTAAAAAACACCCTTACTGGCGAAAACCTGTCGGCAATACCAAGGATGGCAAAAACAAGGGTGCCGGTAATAAAGCCAAGCTGAACCGCGCTTGTTAAGTAAGCCAGATAAGATGGTTCAAGCTGTAATTGTTTGGCTATATCGCCCATAACCGCATTGCCTGCAAACCACAGTGAAGTGCAAAAAAACTGGGAGAGTACGATTACCGGGAGGATACGTTTCATTTGGTTTTGAAGAACTATAGCGGTGCAATAATAATTATAAACTGTACGCTAAAAAAATAGTACCGCTTTTACCTTGCGTATCCCGTTCAGGAAACGCCACCTGCATTTTTAATTCCCGTTATGTTGCCTTTATAAAAATATGTATCTTGAGTTTCAAAACTAAACCTAACCCTGTTATCATTACCAATGGAGAAGCAACAAATTATTGAGCAGATAAAATGGATGATAACCGATGGTAATTCGGATCATGAAATTGAAGCTTTACTGGTTGCAGAAGGCGTTGCCCGGACTGAAGCAAAGTATACACTTTCTGTGGTCAAAAATGAATTGTTCCCACACGAATATCCGCTGCCCCCCGAACCTTCAAAAAGCCGAAATTACCTTTGGATCGGCCTTCTAACGGCTACGTTATTGATATTATTGCTTGCTTTTCATCCATGGCGCAAATCAAACACAGCAGAAAGAGAAATTACCCCTGCCGATATGATCCGGCTTATGAAAGCCGGGCCGGGCGTTTATACTACCGAACTCAATAAAATCAGCAGCGGATGGACTTTTAACCAGGATAAAGACAGATGGGAAAATAAAAAACGAAAAACGGCCCTCGCCATCAGGATGGAACAACTCCTGTACATGTGTCCTGTGTTGCACGATCATTCATTCCAGGACTATCTTGAAAGTCACGACTTCAGGGACATAATTTATGGAAAACCCGGAAGCAAGATTTACCAAAACAGCGAGTTTATGTTTACTATTCAAACCAATGGAGCCTACACAATGATCTCGCTGGCCAACCGGTAAATTGGGCCGTTGCTCTAAACGTGTCTTTTTCCATCAATTTTAAAAAAGTCAAATTTTTTAGCAGGCGCTTCATAACACCCTTTTTACAAAACGCCAAAATTTAAACATTGTTAATCCCGGGTTAACAAAGCCCGATTATTAATCAATAGTAAAAAGCTGAAAACCAGCCAAAAACAGCATAAATAAGAAAAACAATATTGATTTTAATTAATAGATAAGTTAACCCTATATTTATTTCCTGATAATAAAACTACCGTTGCTTTGCACCAATTATCGCCCTACTATCTCAACTTGGGCAACTATTAAAACAGGAGTTTATCTTTAATTAAAAACTATGGAAAAAAACTACAGATCTATTCTTAGATTATGGCACAGATCGGGTAAAACGATTTGTCTTTTTATGCTGATGCTTATGGCCTCGTCAGCGGTTTTTGCACAGGACGGCACTATAAAGGGTACCGTTACCGATGAAAGTAATCTTCCTTTACCCGGCGTAGTGGTGACCGTAAAAAGTTCGGGGCGATCAACCTCAACCAACGCTAACGGTGCCTATACCGTAAAAACAAGCGGCGCCGGCGATGTACTTAAATTTACCTTTTTAGGTTCGGTACCAAAGGAGGTTACTGTTGGCGAAAAGAACACGGTAAATGTTACGATGGTTACCGATACCAAACAGCTTAAAGATGTTGTGGTAATTGGTTACGGCACAGCCAGCCGTAAAGATGTAACAGGCGCTATTACCTCGGTAAAAGCCGAAGAATTTAACAACGGCGTTTTAACTACTCCTGCCGAACTATTGCAGGGTAAAGTTGCCGGTTTAAACATTACCAAAAGCGGTGACCCTAACAAACAGCCTGCCACCATTTTAAGGGGGCCGTCAACGTTTCGTGAAGGTGCTGCACAGCAACCATTTTATGTGATTGACGGCGTACCCGGCGCGTCAATAGATCTTTTGGCTCCTGCCGATATCGAAAGCATTGATGTATTAAAGGACGCGTCATCAACCGCTATATACGGTTCACGCGCGTCAAATGGTGTAATCATTGTTACTACCCGTAAAGCTAAAACCGGCCAAACCAGGTTAACATACAGCGGCTATGGCGCTGTTGAAAAAGTATCAAAAAACATTGACGTACTTACCGCCGACGAACTTCGCAAATACCTCGCCGACAATGGTGTAGCCGCGCTTTCAAAGCCAACAGACGACGATGGCTCAAACACCAACTGGCAAAAATTAGCCGAAAAAACCAGTTATTCGCAAAACCATAACCTTTCATACGGTGGTGCGGGTACCAATTCGGAATATGGGGCAAGTGTCAATTATTTAAAAAACAATGGTATATTAAAAAATACCAGCCTTGAGCGTACCATTTACAAAGGTTATATCAATCAGCGTTTTTTTAATGACCGTTTAAAACTGAGCATTAATTTAACCAATAGCGCTACTAAAAACAATGACATATATCAAAGCCAGGTGTTATCGGGCATTTTATTTTATCTGCCAACAGTAAGCCCGTTTAACCCCGATGGTACTTATAAAGAAAATTACACCCGTACAGGCAGTGGCCCGTTAAACCCTTTATCATTAATTGATAATAACTTTATAAGAACAGAAAACAACAAAACGTTAATAAACGGGTCGGCACAGGTTGACATTTTAAAAGGCTTGAAATTCACCTTAACCGGGTCAACCCAAAAAGAGCAGAACAACGTTAACATTTACTCAACAAGCCAATCGGGCATCTTTGTTAACGCTCATGGCGTGGCCAGCCGCAGTGCTTACACTAATACCAGTAACGTAGTAGAAGCTTATTTTAACTACGACCGGGTATTTGGCCAGCACTCATTGAAATTATTGGGCGGTTACTCTTATCAGCAAGATCGTAACAATGATGGTTTTGGCGTACAAACCCAAAACTTTTCAAACGATGCCCTAACCTACAATTATTTGCCGTTCTCTAATCCTACCCAGCTTTCGCAAATAATTTTTAATCCTAATTATGCTATAAACTCTAATGCTCCGGCTATTACCTATATCTCAACTTTAAGGTTGATATCGTTTTATGCCCGTGCGCAATATCAGTTTTCTGATAAATACTTGCTGCAGGCTTCAATCAGGGAAGACGGTTCATCTGCATTTGGTTTAAATACCCGTCACGGTTACTTCCCTGCTGTATCTGTCGGATGGAAGATTATCAGCGAGGATTTTATGAAATCGATCCCGGTTATCAGCGACCTGAAATTAAGAGCAGGTTATGGTGTTTCGGGTAACAGCTTAGGCTTCGATGCCTTTACTGCCCGCCTGATTTATGGTGTGCCTCCTGGTGGTGGTAAATTTTTAAGCAATGGTAACATTGTTAATCCTATCGGCCCGGTACGTAATGATAACCCCGATTTGAAATGGGAAAGTACCGGTACAACCAATATCGGTTTGGATTTTGGTATATTGAATAACCGCATTACCGGTTCGGTTGATTACTATGTTAAAAAAACATCCGATCTGATCGCTACCTATCCGGTTTCATCTACTTTATATTTCTATCCGTTTTATACAGCCAACGTAGGTAAAATTAAAAACAACGGTATTGAGGTTGTCATAAACGCGATACCGGTAAAATCGCAAAGCTTTACATGGCGCACTTCATTCAACGTTTCGCATAACAAAAACGTTGTTGAAAGTTTATCAAACAGCCGGTTCACGCTTCCTTTTATTCAAACGGCCCAGTTGGGCGGTAAAGGCCAATCAGGCAATTACAGCCAGATCATACAGCCTGGTTATGCTATTGGTACTTTTGACCTGTGGCACTATATGGGTAAAAACGCCAATGGTGTAAGTACCTACCAAAAAGCAGATGGATCGGTAGTGGCAACCCAGCCCTTAACTTCTGATCAGTTTATAAAATATGATGCCCAGCCCAAATTGGTTTATGGCTGGAGCAACAGCTTCTTCTATAAAAACTTTGATCTTAATTTCCTGGTTCGCGGCGTATATGGCAACAAGATACTGAATGCAACGCTTGCCTCATTGAACAACCCGGCCGACGCGAGACTGCAGAACATCCCAAGGTTCACTTTGGGCGAATCATTTAAGGATATCAACGCCTACCTAATCTCTGATCGTTTCCTTGAAAGTGGTTCATACCTGCGTTTGGATAATGCTACTTTGGGCTATACCGTTAAGCCACACATCCAGGCTATAAAAAGCCTGCGTTTTTATGCATCGGGTAACAACATTTTTATCATCACAAAATACCGTGGTGTTGATCCCGAAGTTAATATCGGCGGTTTAACCCCGGGTATCGATAACCGCGATTTCTATCCTAAAACACGCACGTTCAGCTTAGGTATAACTGCACAATTCTAATAAACCCAGAAAGACAAAAGATGAAAAAGATATTTTTAGCATGTGCCGCTTTCGCTACCATGATTGGCACATATTCATGTACAAAATTAGATGTACCTGTTGAATCACAATATGTAAAATCAAACTTCCCGGTTACTGATGCCGATTATACGGCATTACTGGGTACCATTTATTCAAACCTGTCGTCAAGTTACGCAGTACCATACTGGCGCATGCAGGATATGTCGACCGATGAGGCTATTTTGCCTGCCCGCGACGGTAACTTCGACGACGGTGGCCAGTACCGCCAGTTACACTACCACACCTGGACCTTTGACCATCCTAACGTTATCGGCGTATGGCAGTGGGGTTTCGGCGGTATCAACACTTGTAACCGTATTATCACCGTTATCAATGCCTCATCATCAACAGCGGAAAAAAAAGCGTCATCAATTGCCGAGGTTAAAGCAATGCGCGCTTTGTACCTTTACTTCATGATGGACCTGTATGGAAACGTTCCTATCATCACCGACTTTCCGGTAACTACGCAACCTACCAATCAGCCACGCGCAAAAGTGTATGAGTTTATTGAAAGCGAGCTTAAAAGCGTTTTGCCGTTATTGCCCGCTAAAACCAGCAACGCAGCAACAAACGTAGGCCAGTACGGCCGCCCGACAAAAGGCATGGTGTTTGCCCTGCTTGCAAAAATGTACCTGAACTCTGGTATATATACAGGCACCACCCGTTACCAGGAAACCGTTACCATGTGTGATAGCGTACAGGCTAACACCAATTATTTCCTGGATGCTAAATACAGGGATATATTTTTGCCAACAAACGGCCCTGCAATTAATGAAACCATCTTCGCGGTCCCTTACGATCAGCAGATCCCGGGCAACCAGTTTACCCGTTTCGGCTTTTTTTATTACCTGGCCCAGGCATACGGTTTTAACGTAGGCTTAAGTATAGCCATGAGCACCACCCCCGAGTTTTATAACCGCTTTAATATTCCCGGCGATGACCGTAGCAAAACATGGCTGGCCGGTCCGCAATATTATCCTGATGGCAATGGCGGCTTCACCAATCAACCGGTTTATTACCCGGCCCCGAACGCAACCAAGCAAATTAACATTATCCCAACACTAACCCTTACCGGTTTAAAACCAATGGATTTGGGTAATGATGTGACAACTTCGCAATCGGAAGGGGTACGTTCAATTAAATACTATCCTGACGTTAACATCATCCAGGCTACCCGTTTAAACAGTAACGATGTACCGGTATTCCGTTTGGCCGATATTTACCTGATGAAAGCTGAAGCTATATTACGTGGTGCTGCCCCTACTACCATAAACGGTGACGCACAAACTCCGCTTACTTTGGTAAACAAACTACGCAGCCGTGCCCACGCGGAGCTTGCTACATCAATTGACCTGGATGCTTTGCTGGATGAGCGCGCACGTGAGCTTTCATGGGAAGCATGGCGCCGTAATGACCTGATCCGCTATGGTTTGTTTGAGAAAGAATATCCACTACCGGTTATGGGCGGCAAAACGGACGACCTGAAAATGAACACCGATCCAACCCGTAGGTTATATCCGATTCCATCAACCGAATTAAAAACCAACCCTAACCTGAAACAGAACCCGGGTTATTAATTAGTAACATTTTTTATACAAGCGCAAAAGCCAGGCCTTTTGCGCTTGTTTTGTTAAACCAATAATATATTTACCAAAATGAAACTTACAGGCGGATTAATCGGGGGCATTATTCTTTCAGCATCAGCGCTATTGAGCAACCCAGGCGACCAGAAAATGAACCATTTCCAGGTAATAGGATCGCACAACAGCTATAAGCAGGCAATTGATCCCAAACTATTCCGTTTTTTGCAAAAGCGCGATTCGGTTGGTATGAGTAAGATAGATTATGAGCACATCAGTCTTACCGACCAGCTTAATTTAGGATTAAACGCTTTGGAAATTGACGTTTATGCTGATACCAAAGGTGGCAGATATGCCCACCCCAAAGGGTTGGACTGGGTGCCGGGACAGCCGGCGTTTGATACCCGGGGCGTAATGAAAGAACCTGGTTTTAAGGTTTTTCATATTGAAGATATCGACTACCGCAGCAACTGCGCAACTTTTAAGCTTTGCCTGCAGGAGTTGAAGAAATGGAGTGATGAACATCCTGATCATAATCCCATTTACATTACCATGAATGCTAAAGACGAGCCGTCAAAAAAACCAGGGTTCACTGTTCCGGAAAAATTTACAGCTAAAACCTTTGACAATCTGGATAAAGAAATTTTAAACAACCTGGGCAAACAATATTTAATTACCCCGGATGATGTGCGCGGCACATACAAAACCCTTGAAGCTGCCGTATTGCATAACAACTGGCCGACGTTGAAAGCGGCCAAAGGGAAGTTCATTTTTATTCTTGATGAAAAAGGCGAAAAAAGAGCTGCCTATATCGCCGGTCACCCATCGTTAAAAGGCCGTGTATTGTTTGCCGATGCATTGCCGGGCACACCTGAAGCCGCCATTCACATTATGAATGATGCTAAAAAGGACCTGGCAGCCATTCAAAAACTGGTTAAGAAAGGTTACATTATCCGTACCCGTGCCGACTCGGATACAGAAGAAGCCCGCGCAAATGATATGAGCTCGTTTATAGCAGCGCAAAAATCAGGTGCACAGATCATTAGCACCGATTATTATAAAAAAAGTACGCATTTCAAATCTGATTATGTGATTAGTTTTAACGGTGGTGCTTATTTTAAAGAAGATCCGTTGTTTAAAACCGGCTCACAAGGTTCGGTCGGGAATTAACCAATACCAAATTAAAAAGAAGAAGGGCCTGTAATAAAATTATGGGCCTTTCTTCTTTTAACAACAATCATATTAAACTGTCGCGGTGCTTGTTGTTGGGTCAATGATGGCCTTAACTTCGGCAATACTGCTTACCGGGAAGCCGCCTTTCATGGCATGTTCGCGAATAACATCTTCACTTTCGGCAATGTGGATGCAATAGATCTTATCGGCAGTAACAAACGATTGGATCCAATGGTAGGGCTTACCCAATTCATTCACAACCGAACACGATGCCTGTGAAATCGCCTGTAATTCTTCGGGCGATAGGTTACCGGCGCCGGGCAGCTCCCTTTCAATTACAAATTTTTTCATAAAATATGATTTAATGGTTAAATATTACTTTCAACAGCAACGTTAAATCAAACAGGTGTAATTGGCAGAAATGGAGGATAAAACGTTGCTAAACAAGCGGCAACATTTTATAAATCAAAGCTATAGAATAAATAAGCAATAACCCAGTTTCGGCGTATTTAATTTTTTACGAGACAGGAACGTTCAGAAAAAAAGAAACCCCGCCTGATCTTACGTCACGCGGGGTTTCTTTTTTAATTCAAACGCCTTTTGTTTTTAAGATTTAGCCCTGCTGCGGCCACGGGCGGCAATTTTAAGTCTACGCCGTTTAAGGGAGATCTGCGTGTTTTGCTTCCGGTTTTCGGCAACATACTGATAGTAGGTGTTTAAGATCTCTTTATAGGAGATTTGCCCGGCTATGGTATTTCCGGCGGCAATAACGGGAAGCACCTCTGCCGATTCTTCAGCCATGATCTCCACAACACGTTTCAGGGGATCATTGCTCCTCACGGCCTGTTTACTTGCCTTGGTTATATTACTTATGGTGAGTTCGGCAGAAATACTATGGTTATAAATGTCGGTCAGGCTAACCATGCCTGCATAGCTGCCATCATTTTTAATCACTATAAAAAAACTTTGGGTAATATTATTTCCGGTAAGCCAGGCCCTTGTTTCGGCTATGGTACTATTGCTTTTTAAGGTTTCACCAACTTCATTATTAACGTCGGCAACAGTCAATACCTGTAACAGATCAGGTTCGTATGAATCAGGGGTGTATACCCCACGGCGGGCAATTTTTTCGGTCATGATGGTATTTTCCATCAGGAAGAATGAAACCAGGTACGATGCTGTGCAGGCACCAAGCAAAGGCAGTAATGCATGCGATTGCATGGTAGCCTCCAGCGCGAAGGTGATACTGGTTAAATAAGCCCTTGAAGCGCCTGCAAACATAGCGGCCATACCAATAAGCGCAGCTATTGGAACACTTATGCCCGCATCAGGAAATACCAGGTGTACCAATGCGCCAAAAGCCGCACCAGCCGCGCCGCCAATGGTTAACAAGGGAGCAAGCGTACCACCCGACGTGCCGCTGCCCAGGGCTATAGCCCATGAAAGAAATTTGAATAAACACAAACGCACAATTAGCATCAATGATAATGTGCCCGAAAGAATAGTAATAATATTATCATATCCTACGCCGAGGGTGTGCGGTGCAAAATAACCTATCAGGCCTACCGCCAGGCCACCAATTGCAGGCCACCACATCCAGTGGATGGGCAGTTTTTCAAAGCTATCTTCAATAAAATAAACTATTTTGGTAAGCCCCAATGATATAAAGCCAATGACCAGGCCAATGATGCTATAAATAGCCAGGGCGGTATTTGAAGGTGTATCTACATCAGGCATCGGGAATACAGGTCCGGCTTCAAATAACAGATGGTGCCCGGCTGCTCCGGTGATACAAGCTAATGCCACCGGTAATATGGCCCGGGGCGAAAACTCGAACAGCAACAGCTCAATAGCTAAAAACACCGCTGCTATGGGTGTGCCAAATATGGCCGACATGCCCGCTGTTGCTCCTGCTGCCAAAATAATTTTACGCTCGTTGGGCGATATTTTGAATAACTGGCCAAAGGTTGAACCAAGTGCCCCGCCGGTTGCAATAATAGGTCCCTCGGCGCCAAATGGCCCGCCGGTACCTATGGCTATGGCCGATGATACGGGTTTCAGAAAAGTTATAATCGGTTTTATTTTGCTTTTATTTACCAGGATCTGCTCCATTGCTTCTGGTATGCCATGCCCCCTGATCGCCTTGGAGCCATACAGGGCCATAATGCCTACTATAATGCCGCCTATAGCCGGTATAACAATTACCCATAAACCCAAATGGTTATTGGCCGGGCTGTGAAAGCCGGCATCCAGCGTTCCGTAAAATGAGATATTGGTAACAATATTAATAAGATAGATAAGGCCTTTGGCTATTACGCTGATAAGGCCGGCAATAAGAATACAAAGTGCCGATATAAAGATCAGCCTTGTTTTCATTTGCCTGGTGCCTTTTAAGCCGGATTTAAAATTGTAAAGATCATTTAATGAGGGTGAAACCGGGATGGCGTTCTGTTTTGTTTCCATGTTTTGATTAGTCCCGTTCCGTTTTAGGGGACTGTGCTATTTTTCTTGCAAAGGTAATACTTAAAGCAGCATAAATAAATTTATTTTCAATTTTATATTGCACATGCAATGTTTTTATTCAACATTTGCTTAGTTTTTAATAAAAATCATTGCACAAACAATAATTATGAAAATTACCAGCATTATTCTTTCTGTTTTAGGTGCCGCAAGCATCATTGCCGGATTGTTGCTATTCAGGAACCTGAATACCGTTAATCCTTTCGATTCCCATCCGTGGAGCATTAACATCAATGGCATCCGCTCATTTCCATGGCCTGTTTTTGGCGGTGCGGTATTGTTAAGTTTGGGAGTTATTTTTAACATGGCTACCTGGGAACAGCCAAAAGGCCGCCGCTTTTAATAAATTAGCATGTTTTTATAACAGTACCGGCTTAAATACAAATCAATAAATGGCGAAAAACAAAGATAAATGCGATTTGGGGACTTGCTTTTTATGCACACACTGCCTGCCCGATTGGATCCCGGCAATCAGTGCCGCCAGGAAAAATATCATTGTAAAAAAGGGGCAGCAGATCTTTAAAGAAGGTGATCCCGTTACTGGCATTTACTTTGTTTATTCGGGAACGGTAAAGGTTCATAAAAAGTGGGATAAGGAAAAAGAGCTTATTCTCCGTTTTGCCCGCGAAGGCGATATTGTTGGGCATCTTGGTTTAGGCAGTACTGAGTTTTATCCGGTTTCGGCCACAGCCATTGAGGCGGGTATAATTTGCTATATCGAAATGCCCTTTTTTGAAAGTACCCTGCAGGTTAACAATAACTTTGTTATTAAGCTGATGCGCTTCTTTGCCAACGAATTGCAGGAATCCGAAAAACGGATGCGTAATCTGGCGCATATGCCCGTTAAGGGCCGCGTAGCCCAGGCTTTTATTTCGCTTAAAAACAAATTCGGACTTAACGAAGATGGTTTTATCAATATTGAACTTACCCGGCAGGATCTGGCCTCATTTACAGGGGCAGCATATGAGTCGCTGTTCCGCACCATAAATGATTTTATCGACGAGGAGATCATCGAAATATCGGGCAAAAGCATCCGCATAAAAAATGAAACCACATTGCTGAAACTGACGGAAGAGGAGCAGCAGGCCGGATAGGCTGCCTGAAAAAACCTGATACCACTCAAATATGAAACATTATTTTGAGCAGTGTAACCCTTCCCGGGAGGGTATACGAACTGGCGGTTAATGTATTGGCCGATAAATAAAGCGTGTTATAAGTTTTTACGTTCAGAAAATTAGCAGCGCTCAGCTCCAGGTCGGTCTTCCATTTTTCGACCCTGAATTTTGCAGAAGCATCTGCAAAAAAATATTTAAGGTCAGGATTGCCCTGCTGGCGGGTAAAGTAATGCTCGCCTGATAATTTGAACTGCAAATAGGTTACAGGGTTATAGTTTAACGATGCTTGCTGAAGCAACTGGTTAATATGATAAGCCGATGCCTCAGCTGCTGAATGACTTAGGATTTGGGTAAATGCAGCTTTATAGCTAAAGTTTACCTGCTCATTCACTTTGGTATCCGCGCCGGCATTTATAGTTCTGGAAATGGTATTGAAAGGCAGCAGCGCATTATTCTGGATCTGCACCGACTTATTACTTTGCCATTGTACCCCTCCGCTGAAAGTGGTTTTTAATGCAAAGGAATATTTGCTGACAGTGCCGTTCACCGTCCACGAATCGGTACTGTTGGAATATGGCAGTACTACACGCTGCCGCAGGGTGTTGGTAATTACTTCTGAAGCGATATTATTGGAAGCGATATGGTTATAAACAATGTTCAGGCTGGCGAACAAAAGGGTTAGCGCTTTGCGGTAGTTAAATCCAAGGGCGGCCAACTGGTTCTGCCGTTCGGTAAGGCCGGCATTATTGGCATAAAGTGTCCGGTAATCCTTCAGGATATAGCCCTGGTACATATCTTCTATAGTACCCGACTCGTTGCGGTAGCTGTAAAGCAAATTCAGGTAGTTCTCCATACCGGTTTGATATTTTACCTTTAATTGCGGGTTGAAATATAACCTTGTTAAACCCTTGCGCAGCGCGTACAGGCTATCCGAATAATTGATCTGCTGCAGACTTAACGGCAAGGTGAGGTTCACTTTGAGGATACTGCCCGGCAGATCATAAGCCGCTTCGGCGTACAGTTTTTTTCTTGTCCAGTTTAAATGGTTGATGGAACTGTCTGATTCAAGGTTAACCGTGTTATCTGTCTGTACAACTTTTAGATCTGAGTTTAACTTTTGTGATTGAACGCTGAACCCTGTTCTGAAACTTTGCGTGATAAGGTTCGACGGTATTTTGAAAGAGATATAGTTATTGGTATACCACGCAGGTACATTTACATTTTGCACCAACTGCGCATAAGGGACATTATTGTTAAATATTGAATTGTTATAGTCAGGCCCAATTGTCCTGCTCTCGGGCTCAGTCGAATGACTGATATAGGAGTAAGCCTGGATAATGTTGTTGGATCTTAAGGATTTGATCAGGTTAAATTCATTAGAAAAATTCAGCGCGTTATCTTTAAATACCTGGTTTACCATGCTGCCGTTTGTATTCAGGTTTGAGTAATTGGTGGACCGGTTGTTGTCCATCAGCAACACATCGTTCAGGTAATATTTATCCTGGTTAATGTTCAGCGTAAACTGGGTATGCAATATGTCGGGGCGGAAGCGGTTACGTTGCGTTTCATTATAGCGTACCGTATCGCCGGGTAAAAAGATGGTGGTGTGCTGGCTGTAGTCCTGCCGCCGGGTATCGCGCAAATAGTAAGCATTGATCTTCATCTGCACATTCTTTTTAAAATTGACCAGGTTATTGAGATTGAGGATCCCCGAGCGATTGAATAAATACCGGTTACGTGATAAAGCCGGGTCATTCACCGAACCAAGCGATAACATGGTGGCCGGCACATCGTTATCGATCCGCTGCATATAATCGGCAAAATTGTGCGATACCAGGTCCTGCTGCAGGTCGTTACCTGTGTTATTGCCTTTAAGGTAATTAATGGCTTTGTACTTATCCTTAAACATCATGGCGTTCAAATCTATATCATAATTGCCCGGTAAGCCCGCGCCGATGCTCTCTTGCCCCACCATCTGTAATTTAGCGCCTTTTTTGAAGCTGAGGTTGAGCGCCACATCGTCGCTCACTACTTTATTTTGGAGCACTTTAACGGGCTGGTGGTTCTGGATCACCTGCACCTGGTCTACCACCCCTTGGGGAATGGTAGTGGTAGCGATATTATATTTATCGTCCAGCAGGTTATCACCACCGATGTACAGGTTGGAGATCGGCTTATTGTTATAGCTGATCCTGCCATCAGCGGCAACCGTTATACCCGGCAGTTTTTTGATCACATCGCCAATAACCCTGTCCTGCACACTGCTGAAATCAGATACTTTATAGCTTAGGGTATCACCGTTTGTCCGCAACACCGGCCGGCTGCTTTTAATCACTACGGCCTGTAACTGGTTGATGGAAACAGACAAAGTGAAATCAACGGGAGCTTGCAAATCCGTAATGCCCCTGCTCTGATTTTTATAGCCTATACAACGCACCTCGACCAGCAGGCCGCTCACGGGTGTATCTGCCGGGACCGGCAAAATGTAAGCGCCTTTCGTATCGGTAATGGTATAGTTTATAATGTTATTAGTGGCCGCGTTTTTGAGGTTAATGGTGGCATAAGGCACCGGTTTCCCGCTGCTGTCTTTCACTGTGCCCTTAATACTTTGACCAAAGCCGGGAGCCGAAAATAGTAACCCTATAACCAGCAACCATACTGACTTTATAATCCGGCTCATTTCTTTTCAGGCAATTCTATCGGGTTATTGATCACCGGCTGCGGCCCGATCCTGATATCGATTTTTGGGGCTGGCCTGCCCTGACTTGCCGCCTGTGCAGCCACCATTGACTGGGCAAAGGCATTCGGGTCTTTTCGCATGGCCTCCTGCAATTTGGAAAACTCCTTTTCGGTAGTTTTAATGGCATTGGTGGGGAGCTGGATGATATTTGGATCGCCAACCGGGTCGTCCATGCCTATCATCACGGCCATCCGTCCCTGGTTATCCGGGGCCGGGCTGGCCGGCTGATCACTTTTTTGCGGAGAGATGACCGCTTTTTCAATCCCGTCAAACTTAAAATAAACTTCTTTTTTGGTATCATAAGCCTCTACAATCACCCCCGGTAGTCCATTGAGTTTCCAGGGGCCTATATGCAGCGGCAGATCAGGACTGAACCAGGCCGTATAATCCCTTCCCTTGAAATGACCTGTTGCTTTTTGGCAATGCAAGCCTCCAAACGTTGCTGTATCGCTGCCTATTTCCCATTCTATGGCGGGCAGGGCATCTGTTATGAGATAGCTATTGAACAGGAGCGGTTCTTTCCTTGCCAGTTTTTTACCATTCGGGAACTGGTAATAGTCTGTACCTGAGCCCGATGATCTCCGCTGGATATTTACATGCCCATCGGGTGAGTTGGCTACCTGTTCCTGCACCTGCTTTTTAAATAGCGCATCCTGCAGCTGCTTGTCATAACTTTTGTAAACCCCGGCATTTTTTCCTACAATCAAAACCATGTTCTCGGTGTAGGGGTGCTCCCGGTTGGCGGTATCCCTGATGTGGGAAAACTTGTAGTGTACCAGCACTTGTGCGGTATCCGGTTTTTGTGCCCGGGCCATAATGGTGCATGATAAAAGGGCTGTGCACAATAAAAATCGCTTTTTCATAATTTGGATATTTTTAAACAATAGTACCTTGCCCTTTAAATCCACCAAAAACTTTGGTATGAACAGCGTCTTCATTTCGGCGTAAAATGGATATTTGTTATTTGAGCTTCTGCCGAAAACAAACTGCCGGTGGCCCTAAGCCCGGATTTCAAAAATTGCCCGTTTAGCCGGCAAATCGCTATATTAACATCAATAATTTATGAATAAGCCGGGCTTAATATACTTTTGAAGAATGCACCGTATCAAGGTCAAACATATCATCGAGATACTGATCCACCTGGCGTTCTGGGTAGGGGTGTATTACACCCTGAATTCGCTAACCAGCTCAACGGTCAAGATTCGGGTAAACCACAACGGAAAAATCATGGAAAGGAGTGAGGTGGACACCATTTTTCCGTATTCCCGCTTTACACTCGCTTTTCTGGCCCTGCTGTTTTACGGCAATATATTTTGGATCTTTAAAAAAGCGCTTCGGTATAAAAGCTTATTTGCGGGCATCGCTACCGCGGCAGGCTGGTTTATATTGGTCTTTCTGGCCAATTATATTTTGGTTGGTTCTAAATTGAACAGTAGCCTGCCCATTGGGCCTCCGCCCCCTGGTTTTGCAGCAGGCAAGGACGGCCTTAATCACCTGATACCAAATCATAGCGCATTTTTTGCAATAGGGAACTGGGTGCACATGCAGCTCACCATGCTGCTTATTTTTTTAACCGCAGCCGGGCTTTCAATAGCCTATTTCTTTTTGAAAGAATGGGCCCGAACTGAACTGGTACGCAATCAGCTGGAGGCTTATCAACTGAGTACCGAGATCAAATTCCTTAAATCGCAGATCAATCCGCATTTCCTGTTTAATACCCTCAATAACCTGTTTTCGATGGCACAGGAAAAGGGGAATGATGAGCTTGCCGACGGCATCTCCAAACTTTCGGGCATGATGCGCTACATGATCTATGACAGCAATGCCGGTGGTGTACCGCTAAATAAAGAAATAGCATACCTGGAAGACTGTATTACCCTGAATAAGCTGCGTTATGCAGATGATGAGGTAAAAGTGATATTTGATCACCCTGCGCAGACGGGAACTGTCGTCGTCGCTCCGATGCTATTTATCCCTTTTGTTGAAAATGCCTTTAAGCACGGCGTTTCTATTGGGCAAACATCCGGGATAGATATTGCCATTGTTCTTTCAGATCATAAGCTGACCTTTACCTGTATCAACACTAAATATAGCGCCATCAAAAAAATGGAAGACGAGAAAAGCGGCATCGGGCTCGAGAATGTAAAGCGACGGCTCGATCTTTTGTATCCTGGCAAACATGACCTGCAGATCAATGAAGACCGGGGGAAATATATTGTTAAACTCGAAATTGACCTGGAATGATAACCTGCATTGCCATTGATGATGAGCCTAAGGCGCTTGAAGTGATAGAGCGCTATTGTCTTAAAACCAGCCTGGTTGATTTGAAAGCCACCTTTCGCGAACCGGTGAAGGCCATCGAATTCCTGAACCGCGAAAAGGTAGACCTTATTTTTCTGGATATTAATATGCCTGATATCAGCGGAATGCAGTTGGTGCAAACCTTGTCGCCCAGGCCAATGATCATTTTTACTACCGCTTATAGTCACTATGCGGTAGAGAGCTACGACTTGAACGCCCTCGATTACCTGTTGAAACCTATTACTTTTGAGCGCTTTCTTGCAGCTATAAATAAAGCCGCAGCGGCACTATCTTCAAGAAATGGGGTAAGCAAAGAGGATGAGCCCACCGTTTTTATCAAAAGCGGTCCGCAAACTTACCAGGTTAAAGTAGATGAGATCTTGTATCTGGAAAAAGACGGTAATTATATCACCATTCACCTTAAAGACAGAAATATCCTGGTGCGTGAGAATATGGGCGATATTTTTGACCTCGTGCCAGCAGCGGATTTTTTACGGGTGCATAAATCATACGTGGTGGCCATCAAACATATTACCATGATCGAAGTGCATCAACTTATTATTAACGGCGAAAAAATCCCGATAGGAAGCACTTACCGGGATCTTCTGCGCAGCAGGCTGGGGTTAAAATAATGTCCCCCATGTAAAATACGACGGCATTTACTTCAGGGTATATAAGGTTTAATGCTTAGAAATTTCTGACTTTAGTGGTGGCTTGACACCACTAAATACAAACTGGTTTTTTGAAAGAATAATAAAGAATGTTTTTACAAACGGCATTTTAATCGTTTCTTAAACTTTTTACCGGATTTGAGGAGGCTGTCTTGATTGTTTGAAAAGCTGATGTTAAAAATGCGGCAAACAACATTCCAATTCCACTAAGAACAAATATCCACCAGCTTATTGCCGTGCGGTCCGCATAGCTTTGCAACCATTTGGTCATTGCAAACCAGGCAAATGGCATAACCAATACAAAAGATAAAATAATTAATCCGGCTATCTCTGACGACAATAACTTTACTATTTGTGTTACCGACGCGCCAAGTACCTTTCGGATACCAATTTCCCGTGTGCGCCTGTTGGTATTGAAAATGGTTAGCCCGAGTAAGCCCAAACAACTGATTAATATAGAAAGTCCTGTTGCCCAGCCAAGTAATTTCGATGTGCGCTGTTCGCTATCATAAAAACGGGCTACCTCTTCATCAAAAAAATGATAATCAAATTCAATATCTGGATAAACCTCCGTCCAGGCTTTTCTCATTCTGCCGATGGCATTGCTCCAATCATTATTTCCGGTAGTTTGAGGCTTTAGCAAGATATGGAAAAACCGATCATTAAACCGGTAATGCGGGGTTTGTATAGACATGGGCATGATTGGGTCCCGGAGTGATTTCTGATAAAAATCAGCAACTACGCCAACTATCATTCTCTTATTGCCTTCATAATCAAAAGATGCCCCAACAGCATCCGCGGGGTTCTGAAAACCTATCATATGGGTATACTTTTCATTTACCAGTACGGCAGTCAGTGAATCTGCCGGTTGCAGGTTACGGCCGGCTAATAATTTTATACGGTAAACTTTAAGGTAATTCTCGTCGCCGTTTCGTTGTTGCAGGGTTGCTTTAACTTCTTTTTTTCCGTCGTTATAAGTTACTTCCCATACTCCGATCTTTTCATCAGCAGGCGGCTCGCTTCCGATACTCATTAAATCGATCTGGGGGATCTGACTTATTTTGTCTTTAAATAACTGTTGTTTGTTAGTATTTATCGTATTAAGAGGAGTACTTATGTTGATGATCCCATCTTTACTGAAGCCCATATCTTTATGCAGCGCATAAAAAACCTGTTTATTAACCAACAGCGTTGTCATGATGAAAAATTGGGCGATTATAAACTGCGTAACTGACAGCGATTTTCTAAGCAACGTTCCGCCGCTGTTGCCTGTATCTTTGTTCGGCAGGTTATGTAATACAGATACCGGCCGGTACCCGGAAAGGATAATTGCGGGGTACAATCCGGCCAGTAGGGTTACTGTTATTAGGAGTGTGAATAAAAACAGCAACAGGTTGCTATCAAAATAATTAACAGATACGCCCGGGGGGATAAAATCTGCAAAGAATTTCAGTATCACCGGTGTCAGTACCATGGCTATGCAGATGGCAACAAGTGTGATAACCAAAGTTTCGCTCAAAAACTGTACAATTAGCTGCCATCTGCTGCTGCCCATAGTTTTACGGATCCCAATTTCCCGGGCCCGCTGTGCAGCCTGCGCTGTTGAAAGATTAATAAAATTGATGGATCCGAGCAATAACAGAAATCCGGCAACAATGAGTAAACTATATAGCGTAGTCTTGCTCGCCCGCCTCCCTTTTTCAAGATTGGGATATACCAGGTCGAAATGCAGGTCGCGGAATGATTGTAAATGTTCAGTCTGGCCGTCTCCGGGCCTTAGTTCCTTATTGTATTTTTTCAGCAACCCGTTGATCCGCTCTTCTATGTCAGCGGCATTCGCATGTTTATCAATCTTAATGAATAATTGCCACACCACACCCGGCCACTCGGTTAAACGGGTCATGTTTTTCAAATTGGCATTATGCAGGCAGGTTGGATAGGATATAAAATCCTTAAAATAAAAATCGGTATTTTGAGCGGGAGTTTGAACTATACCCGAAACGGTTGTTTTGATGCTGTCATATATAACCGTTTTGCCCAATAATTGGTTGTAAGGGGCATTGGGGAAATATTTCCTGGCCTGATCAGAGGTAAGTACCACCTGGTATGGCTCTCGAAGTGCTGTAGCTGGCGAACCTGCCAGCCATTTATAATTAAACAGATTAAAATATTCATCATCAGCCAGCACAATACTACTTTCACCTCTGAATTTAACCGGACTTGATGTTTCATCGGGGACCTGTACATCAGTGTTTTTCATTTCTAAAAAGCGGGTGGCAGTTTTTATACCAGTTGCTTCTGCTTTTACTATTGCGGGAAGCGGGCCATTTACCATGCCCAATTTGGCTACTACCTTATCCATGTATGAAAAGTCTGTTACGACCCTGTAAATCCTGTCACTATCGTTATGAAACCTATCGAAACTGAGATCAAAACTTACGATAACATAAATAGCCAGGGCCGCACTGACACCAATAGCCAATCCCACTATATTTACGAAAGTAAAAAAACGGTGCGCCCGGAAATTGCGAAGCGCTGCTTTAAAATAGTTTTTGATCATGGCTGTATTGATATGTGAGGTTGATGTTAAGGTTTAGCGGCTGCGTTTCGCATAGGGTTTAATTAGATTCTTTATGCGATCAATTTAAAGAATTCAATTTGTTAAAAGTAAATAATTCAACATATTGTATTGAACCAAATCCATTTAATATCTTTGTTTGCCTGAACCACTTAATCATTCACTCCTCAAACTCTTCACCGGATTAGCTTTCGCCGCTTTTATTGCCTGGAAACTTATGGTTGCAAGTGCAATAACAATTGCTGCCATTCCACCCGCCGCAAATAGCCACCAACTGATATTAATGCGGTAAACATAAGCTTGCAGCCACTGGTGCATGTAATACCATGCAATGGGGGTGGCGATGGCAAAGGCGATAGCAATGAGTATAATAAACTCTTTCGAAAACAAATAAACGATGCTGCCTGACGTAGCGCCAAGTACTTTGCGAATGCCGACTTCTTTTATCCGTTGTACAGCCATGAACGAGGCTAAGCCATACAAACCCAGGCAGCTTAGAAGTATCGCGATAGCTGCAAAAATTTTATACAACTGGGCTAACTGATTTTCCTGTTTGTAAAAACTTGCAATCTTATCATCTAAAAACCGGTATTCATAAACAAAATTGGGAAATGTTTTTTCAAATACTTGTTTAACGGATTGCATCGTCGAAAAAACATTCGTGGTTTTAAGCTTTATGCCGGCCTGATTATACATGGTGATGTTTGTGGCGATAAGTAATGGTGCAAGGCCGTGCCGGAAAGACCTGTCATTAAAATCTTTTAATACGCCAACAACCGGGCATTTTATTACACCATCCCATATGCTGATTTCCTTGTTCAATATATCCCCGGGGTTTTTAATCCCTAAGCTTTTTACAAGCGATTCGTTTACCAAAAACTCCCTGGTAAAGGGGGATGGCTGAAGGTTTCGTCCGGCTATCAACTTTAACTTGTAGGTCGGTACATAGCCTTCGTCGGCAAATTTGGTAATCGCCTTGAAACCTGTTTCTTTTGTTGCGTGGTCAAACCTGACTGCGCTCCATGTATCATTACCGTTTTCAATCGGGGTGTTCGAACTATAGCATACCGCTTGTACTCCGTTTATGGATAATAGCTGGTTGCGCAGATAGTTCAGCCTGCTCATTCGAAGACTATCTACCCGGAACGGAATATTAACAATTGTTTCTTTATCAAAGCCTAAAGGCTGATCCATAAAATAGTCCATTTGCTTTACAATGACGAGCGTTCCGATGATCAATGCCTGCGCAATGATGAATTGAAACACCACCAGGCCCCTTCTTAATGAAATTCCCTTTGCGGGATCTGTTGTGAGTTTACTTTTTAAAGCATTAACAGGATTGAAACGCGATAAAACAATAGAAGGATACAAACCCGCTAATGCGGTTACAACAACTGCTACAGCCAGAAGGAATAAAATAATTGAAGGATTGCTTAATATGTTAAATGAAAGCGACAACTCTAAAAGCCGGCTTATATAAGGTAATGCAAGCATGGTAATAGCAACTGCAAGTAATACAGCGCTTGCTACGATCAAAAATGTTTCGACAATGAACTGGAGTTGTAATTGCGATTTATTGCTCCCCAAAACCTTTCTGACACCAACCTCTTTTGCCCGGTTAACAGCCTGCGCGGTAGAGAGGTTGATAAAGTTTACACAGGCAATGAGCAGGATGAACGCGGCAATTAACCACAATACATTGAGCAACTGATGGCTGGCTGTTTGGTTGCTGTAGTTGCCTGTTTGGGAATCATAATGAACGGCATTTAGTGCTTGTATAATATGACTGTCCTTGTTATCAGAAGATTGTACCTTTTGTGAATAAGCCCTCAGTTGCTGATTAAAATTGTCGGCAGTAAGGTTCTTGGGTAACAAAATATAGCAGCCAAAATCAGTTACCGTTCTGTTCCAATCTGTAGATTTTGCTAAATAGTCTCCGGTAAACCCAGTCCCAAAGCTAACAACAAGTTTGAGCTGAAAGTCAGAATTTGGAGGAATGGTAGCCAGGACCCCCGACACTCTTAATACGTCCGTGCCATGCTCAAACATAAAGCCGCCCATTTGCAATTTAATGGTTTTACCTATTGCCGATTTCCAGTCGCCAAAATACTTTTCAGCAACCTCTTTGGTAAGCAGTACGTTGTCAGGGTCTTTTAATGAAGCGTACGAGCCGGCAAGCAGCGGGAAGTTGAAAATTTTAAAGAATGATGGATTGGTGTAAAACAGGCCCCTTTGTTCCTTAAACATTTTTATCGTGGCCCCATTTTCGTCAGGAATAATCAACTGGTCATTCTGGCTTGCAAAAATTGGGGCAACCTGTTCTATTTGGGGGAAAGCCGTTTTTAATCCTAAAGGCAACGGAAAGGGGATATCTTTGCCATAGGTAATATCACCGGTTTCTGCGTGATGGTATTCGGTTAGCACACGATAGGCACGGTCTTTCTTTGGGTGAAAACTATCAAAGCTTGTTTGAAACTGTATAATGATAAAGATTACCATACAAACAGCAATGCCTACGGCCAGGCCGGTAATGTTAATAGCGGCATAGCTTTTATTGCGTGTTAAATTACGCCAGGCGATTTTGAAATAATTTTTAAACATAAAGTTGCGGTTTGTTTTATCATGAGACCATTTAGGAGCGGTTTCATGATTCAAAACTACCGGCGCAAATTGGGTATCGCTTCTCAACTTATAAGATGGGTACTCTTTTTTTAAGTTGTTTTTATATTCCTGCGGGCTTTTCCCGGTCACCTGCTTGAAAATGCGGCTAAAGGTACTTTGGGAGTTAAATCCCGATTCAAACGCTATCCCTAAAAGGGTGATATGATCATTAGCGGGATCCTGCATTTTCCGCGCAGCTGCCTGTACCCGGTATTCGTTAATAAAATCATTGAAGCTTTTTTTGAGTACCGTATTGATGATTCGTGATAACTCATGGGGATGCATACCGAGCTTTTCGGCGAGGGAGCTTAAACTCAATTCAGGATCTTGGTAGTAATTATTTTCTTTAACAACCCGCTTTAACCAGGCGCCTTTTTGCTTCAGCTCCGCTGGTAGTAATGGTTTTAAAACCGGTAAGTTATCTGCCTGTACGGTAACTTCCGGCCTTAAAAATGCTCTTGCCGCCATCCAGATAAGCGTAGACATTAGCAGGAGATACAAAGGGTAGTAGGCCTGTATGCCTAATTGGTAATCATAATATAAATAGTCAGCAGCTATAAAAGGGATCCACAACAGCCATAACAACCCGAAGACTGTTAGTAGGTTATGTATCCATTTCAACTCGTGCCGGTACCGGTCGCCTCCGTTAAATTTTAGCTCCTGGTAAAAGTTTTCGATCAGCGTGCGGCACAGGTATAGATAAATAATGACCGAGATAAATGCTAATAGCTGTAATACAGGGTTTAATTGCTGAAAGATCAGCGTATCGTAAGTTTCCCGGCCTGTTTTTATACTTTCCAGCACCTCTAAAGCCTGGGCGCTTAGTTCGACTAACAAGGGGCTGAAATGCAGCAGGTCCCTGCGGGTGAATTTATATTCCGGCCGGGTTATTTTAAGTACATAAAAGAAAATGAGCGGGCCAATTGCCAGCGAAAACTGCAGCGGCAGCCGGCCCCAGTTATGAATATAGGTTGACAGCCCGATATCGGTGCCCAGGATCCGGACTATCCACAAAACGGCAATTGCCAATGCCATCGCCAAAAACCGGTTTGCCGACTGGTTTGTTTTCCTGGCGAACCATAAAAGCAAGATAAAAGTGAGGCCGATAAACAGCATCCCAAAAAACGCAGCGTCATAAAGGGTAATATGGAATGTATACGGCTTCAAGTGAATGAATGAGGTTAATAACTACTCCAAATTAATAAAATACTAATGGATAACAGGTTAACGGATAAATTAAATCCAAAATACGCGGTTCTGCCTTATGGGGTTTTTAAATGGATATGTATGCCTTCGGCTTGTTATTGCACGCACAAAAAAGCCGCTCGGTTTCGTAAAGCGGCTTAGTAGCTATCTAATATAAATACTTCAGGGGTGTTGCCTGATCTGTCCCCAAAAGAATTAATCCCAAATACCGTTCTGCGCTGTAAATATTACCGGCTCACCGCCGGTTACCATAATGGTGTGCTCGTGCTGTGCAACAAAACCTCCTTTATTGCCAATTAATGTCCAGCCATCGGCTTGAGTATCGGCAATTGTCGACCGTGTTGAAATGAATGTCTCTATCGCCACCACCGAATTCTTTTTAAAACGCGCAGTGTTATACCTGTCGCAGTAGTTGGCAACTTCATGCGGCTCTTCATGCAAGCTGCGGCCAACACCATGCCCGGTCAGATTTTTTATTACCGTGTAGCCGGCTTTTTTAGCTTCAGTTTCAATTAACCTGCCGATCTCCGAGATCCTGACACCTCCTTTAATGTTTTTGATCGCTTTTTTTAAGATCTCTTTCGAGGCCTCCACCAGTTTGCCATAGCCATGGATATCCTGCCCTAAAACGAAGGAGCCGCCGTTATCAGCCCAGTAACCATTCAGCTCCGCCGATACATCAATATTTACCAGGTCGCCTTCCTTAAGGATCTTATCGGCCGAAGGTATACCGTGCGCTGCTTCCTCATTCACGCTTATACAAGTATGTCCCGGGAAATTGTAGGTTAACAAAGGCGCAGATCTTGCTCCCAGCTGTGCCAGCAATTCGCCGCCGTATTCGTCAAGTTCTTTTGTAGAGATACCCGGTTTGGCGTACTCCCGCATCCTCCTGAGCGTAATGGCTACAGCATCACTTGCCTGCTGCATTCCAATTTTTTCATCTTCGGTAGTTATCGACATTCTTAAACTTTTATTTGTTGCAAAATTAACAATTAATGCGGTTGGCAGGGTTTACCAAATGTCAGTTTGTAAGGGTAGGTGCTGTGTTCCCGGTAGTAATTAAAAAAGCCGCTCTACTTTTGTAAAGTGGCTTTGTAGTGTGTTTGGGAAATTCTTCCCTCCAAGGGCGAAAAGTTATTTTTTCAACGGGCCGACGTGCCGGTAAGTGTTGATGAGCAAACCTGTGGGCGTACTCTTCGAGTCGACAAAAGCAAGTTCACGGGCGTCAATAGTGTCCGACAATAAGCGTTTACCCCGGCCAAGCAACACCGGGTAGGTGATGAGCACAACCTCGTCAGCCAGTCCCTGGTCAAGCAACACAGAAGTTAGCGTTGAACTTCCAACGACGATCAGGTCGGGGCCATCGGTTGATTTGAGATCGCGAATAGACGCGATAATATCCTCGCCCAAACCCTTTACTGGTCCCCATTCCAGGCTGTCGGGCCTGTGGGTTACTATGTATTTTGTTGCGGCATTTATAGCATTTGCCATTGGGAAATCTCCGGCAGTAGGCCAAAAGCCGCTAAATATATCGTAAGTGTGGCGGGCCAGCAGCAGGTCGAAGTTTGGTCCGTATGCCTCCAGCAGGGTTGCCGCCCCGGCAGGACTGCGATAGGGTGTTGTCCAAGCGCCATAGGTATAGTCTCCGTCATGTTCTATCACGCCATCCAGCGAGATATGTTCAAAAATTCTGATTTTTCTCATTTGTTTATAAATAGTTTATAGGTAAATAAAATTTCTTTTTCCTGCGGTGGTATCTTCAGATTGCATTATTGCCACTTTATTATTGTAAAAAGCCATTCAGAAGATCTGATATCGTTTTTGTTTGCTGCATTAAGCTTACATGTCCCTGTGCAGGAACAATGGCCAAATGTGATTTTGGCATTGGTGCCAAATCGGCAGATACGCCACCGCCCAGTAATTGGTATGTTTTTGCCAACTCCACTTTGTCCAGCCCGTCATTATCGCCAGAAATAAGCAGCACCGGCGAGGTGATTTTTGCAATATTGGCATCACCCACGTCAAAGGGTACCCCGGCAAAAACAATCATTTGTTCAACAAACTTTCTCCATTTCGTTTTGTCGGGTGCTACTGCATCATATGCAGTTTTTAACGGAGTATTGTCAAAAAATTCAGGCTTAAAACCTTTAAAACCACCATTTACCACAGGCAGCCAGCCGTTAGTTTTGTACGTAGATGAAATGATCACTAATTTTCTTACCCGTTTAGGGCTTTTTACTGCAAACTGGTAAGCTATGGAACCTCCCATGCTATATCCTGCAACATCGGCACTATCAATTTTTAAGTAATTCATTACTCCTTCCACATCACTTGCCAGGGTAGCAATGTCTAATTTTCTGTCCGAATATGGCGTGTGCCCATGCCCCTGCATTTCAAGGGCAATTACCTTTCTTGTTTTTGACAGTTCAGGGATTAACTGCGCCCAGTTCAGCTCAATGGTATAAAAAGCGCCATGCAGCAAAACGATAGGTTTTCCCTCGCCGTAAACTTCGTAATAAACTTTGATGCCATTAACCGGTGCATAGCCACTGGCGGCAGGCTTAAGCTGTTGCCCTTTACATTGAAATATTGTAAAAAGAAGCATAGCTATTATTAATACCGGTTGGATGACATTAGATCCTTTGAATACTCTTTTCATGGAATGTTAGTTTAATTGTTTCGATTTTGATTGACAATACAAAGATGGCAGTTATTTTAGGCTTGTGTGCTGTGTGAAAACGACAAATTGCGGGGTGGATCGCGACACAAAGATATTGCCGGTGAGTTTTCTTTATATTTAAGCCGATAGCGACCGAATGCCGCGGCGCTAAGATCCAATTAAAACCACTTTACTTTTCACTTTCGTAAAGTCTTTTCCTGGTTGTAGGGAACTATCTCGAACCTATTGTGTGGCAGTGAGTATGCGGCGCAGGGATGCGAAGTAAAATACTCGTGACTTCTCAGGTAGTTTCCTTTATTTAGTAACTTGTAATCGAAATAGTAGCCTGCAATTTCAACTACTAAAATTTAACCGTTAACAGATATCACATCAATGAAACAAAAAGAATTAGCCGAATTAACAAACGACGAATTATTACAGGAAGCAAGGAAGATCAAGTCTGGTAAGCTTATGGATGCCGTGATCTTTGGTTTTTTAATTGGAGTGTCCGTTTATAGCGTTGCCAGAAATGGGTTTGGATTGTTGACCTTTCTTCCATTGGTTTATATTCCGATAGCGGCGCGGAATAGGGTCAGGAATAAGGAAATAGAGAGATTGGTGACCGAGAGGGGCTTGAAATAGATCCTATCCGGCCTGAGTATGCAGCGCTGGGATGCAGCGTAGAGTGCCCGTGGCTTCTTAGTTTTGATAAGTCACGGGTACGCCCACTCGCTTTTGTGTCGCATCCCCATGCCAGCGAGAAGAAGGAGCTTTAAGCTGTTTATAATATCTTGAATATTAAATTGTTGTTCAACATTCGACGATCCCCGGTAAAATCAATCCCCTTGTTTCAGTGATGAAACCTTCTTGCCTTAACTAATATCCAAACCTTTAAGCTTTCGTCCCCACCCAAAAGATAATCGCAAATAAATTTGCGCAACTCAAAAGTTGCATATATATTTACGCAACTTAAAAGTTGCGCGTTTTAAAATGAAACAAGATCTATTCCAGGCCATAGCCGATCCGACACGCAGAGCTATTTTAACTTTAATTGCTATTAAGGCTTTGACGCCGAATGCAATGGCCGAAAAATTTGATATGACCCGGCAGGCAGTATCTAAACATATTAAAGTACTGCATGAATGCGAATTGATTAAACCAGAGCATTCGGGCAGGGAAATTTATTATCACTTTAATGCAAAGAAAATGCAGGAGCTCGACAACTGGTTAGCCCAATTCAGGCAAAGCTGGGAAACGCAGTTTAATCAGCTCGATAAAGTATTATCAACAATTAAACAACAGAAAATATGAACAACGATTTGCTATTTGATTTTACCGTTGATAAAGCAGCGCAAAAGGTATTTATAACCCGCGAGTTTGATGCCGGGCTTGACCTGGTATGGGATGCTTTTACCAAACAGGAAATACTTGACCAATGGGCTGCACCCGCACCAATGCGCTCCAAAACCAAATACATGAATTTTGAAGTTGGAGGACGAAGATTTTACGCCATGGTAAGCCCCGACGGACAAGAACGCTGGCTGCTGCAGAAATATACTTCTATTACCCCCAAAACCAATTTTCAATTATATAATTCTTTTGCCGACAAAGATGAAAACCCCGAATTACCGGGCTCGGAATGGGATTACAATTTCAGCGAACAAGACGGCATAACAACGGTGAATATTTCCATTTATAATGAATCGCTTGAACGAATGGAACGCTTAACCGAAGGCTTCACTAAAGGAATGATGCTGATGTTGAAAAACCTGGACGATCTGTTTTCAACCTTGTCGCAAAAATCATAAGGTGAAATGAATATTAATAACCGAAGAGATAAACAAAAAACATAACAATTTAAAAACTAAAAATTATGAGAGCAATTAATCCCTGGATCAACTTCAATGGCAACGCCCAGGAAGCATTCAATTTTTACAAATCAGTTTTTGGCGGAGAGTTCACCAGGATCATTCGCTTCAAAGAGTTAGCTGGCCCTGAATTCCAGGTGGCGGAAAGTGAAGAAAGCAAAATAATGTACATCGGTTTACCCCTCGGTAAAAACAATGTATTGATAGCCAATGATGTTCCCGATTTTATAGGGAAGGTAAGTGAAAACGAAAACAGGTCTAAAATATATGCGGGCGCCGAAAGCCGTGAAGAAGCCGACAAAATATTTAACGGATTATCAGCAGGCGGCGAAGTTGAAGGGCCGATTGGTGATAGCCCCTGGGGTACATACGCCGGTATGTTCAGGGATAAGTATGGTATAGAATGGATTGTGGAATTTGATCCCCAATCATAACGGGTAAATTTAAAAGTACACCGGGTTACTTAATCAAGTGTCCCGATTTTCAACAAGAAAGCCGTTTAGTGAGAGCTAACCGGCTTTGTTCGTAGCTCCGACTGGCAATTATATAAGCTTTTTTTACAAGGGTGAAGACAACTAACCAGAAAGTTCGCGAACTTTGACCAAGTTAATCTGCATTAGTGGTACAAACAATAGGATCATAAATAGATTCGTTATTATGCAGTATTGTTGATCTATTATTTAGATGATTAAACAAATTTTTTATCGGTATTACTAATGTCAGATGTAAATCTCATACGACGTTATTCTCTTTGGTTTTTCTAAGACTCTCTTGGAAAGTAAATTACGATTGCAAAAACACTATATCTTTTTAGTCTGCTTTTAATTTAAATTAATCGGTTAAAAAAATAAACCGGACCTTTTATTTTAAATGCATAACTTAGAAAATGCGATGTTCTTGGTGCTATTATTATTAGTATTTATATTACTTTTGCGCAATTACTTCAGTCATGGCCTATTTGGATTTAATTAACCAGTTGCTTACGCCTAAAATTACAGAAAAAACGCTGGTGCTTGATTTATTTGCAGGTTGCGGTGGTTTGGCCTTGGGCTTCGAAGCCGCGGGATTTGAAACGCTTGGCTTTGAAATGAATCCTGACGCAGCAAATACTTACCGTGCAAATTTAAAAGGGGATTGTAGAACCGAAAAACTTACATTGGATACCGAATATCCTGCTGCGGATATCGTGATTGGCGGACCGCCATGTCAGCCATTCAGCGTTGGGGGCAATCAAAACGGTATCCATGATTCAAGAAATGGTTTTCCCTTTTTTGTTGATGCAATTCGCAAAGTAAAACCTAAAATGTTTCTATTTGAGAATGTAAGGGGCCTGCTGTATTCGAATAAATGGTATCTTGAATTAATTATTGAGGAATTAGAAAGTCTCGGCTATAAAACAAACTGTAGACTGCTTAATGCCGTTCATTATGGCGTTCCGCAGAATCGAGAAAGACTGTTTTTGGTGGGACATAATTCGGAATTTAGTTTTCCTGCACCTGAATTAAAAAAATACACAGCCGGTGATGCGATTTTTGATTTAATGAATACAGTGCCTCAAGAAAGTAAATTTTTGACGGAAGCTCAAGATATTTATATAGCAAAATATGAGAAAGCCTCTAAGTGTATAAATCCACGAGATATATATGCAGATAGGCCTTCACGTACTTTGACTTGTAGAAACTTATCCGGGGCTACCGGTGATATGCATAGAGTCAGGCTACCGGATGGCAGGCGCCGTCGTTTGCTCCTTAGAGAAGCTGCGAGGCTTCAGAGCTTTCCTGATCATTTTATTTTCACTGGTGCTGAAACTAGCCAATTCAACCAGATTGGAAATGCAGTACCTCCAATGCTTGCTTATAAAATGGCTCAGGCTGTAAAAGAGTGCTATTGTAAAGAAAAACCGTCTCAATTTGCTGCCTAGCCGTACTTTGTCTGTAGGATATGATTGACTATTTGCCTAAATCGAAAAAATCGGAGCGTATAAAAGACCTAACGAATGAGGCGCTCGATATCTTGTATAATGTGGGTATTCCTTTTTCAGGAAAAGGGCCTCGTGGCCTAGAGAGTATGGCGCTGGCTTTTCTTGCTGTTGCAGGTATAAAGCGATCCTGGAAGGAAGCTCAAGGACAGAACGAACATAGACACATCAAAACCAGAGACATTATCAAATTTGAAAATGAACACTTTGAAGAAAATATATCACCTGGCTCTTATGATGACGTTAGGCGTAAACATCTTAAATTATTAGTACTGGCAGATTTAGTACTTAACAGTGCAAACAACCCAAGTGCTGCTCCTAATGATCCTACGCGCGGGTATACGTTGAGCAGTGAATTTAAAGATCTGGTTACCTATTACGGAACGGAAGATTGGGCAATTAAACTGAAACTTTTTACTAAAAACAGACCTAGTTTAAGCGAGATTCTTCAGCGAAAAAGAGATATGCCAAAAGTTCGGGTAACTCTATCGACAGGGCATATTTTGGATTTCTCAAGAGGTGGACATAATCAACTTCAGCGTGAAATTATAGAGGAATTTTTACCGCGATTTGCAGGTCAGTGTGAAGTTTTGTATGTCGGTGATGCAACTGATAAATATCTCTTACGCGAGGATGATAAATTGCGGTCACTCGGCTTCTTTGAGCTTACGCATGATTCGTTGCCAGATGTGGTCGCATATAATTTTGAGAAGAATTGGATATTTCTTATCGAGGCCTTTTATACATCGGGCCCCATGAGTGAGGAGCGTATTCTTGAGCTCAAAAAAGCATTGAAAAATTGTGTTGCAGACCTAATTTTCGTTACCGCTTTTACGTCGAAAAGCGATTTTCGGAAAAACATCGCAGATATAGGATGGGAAACCGAAGTGTGGACAGCTGATAACCCTGATCACCTGGTTCATTTCAATGGCGGCAAATTTCTAGGGCCTTATAGTTCATGACTGTTTGTTGGCAGTATATTTTTCAGTGTTTTGAGTAAACTGTTTAATGTTTGGTTTGCACACTTAGGTTTTAGCTCACATTCCCAAATAGTTATAATGTTCCAGCCCAGAACCTGAAGCTCGTTTGTTGCTTCAATATCCTTCATTTGGTTTCTTTTGATTTTAGCGTCCCAAAATTCGATTCGCGTTTTCGATACAGGAGCATAACGACAGTTTTCGTGACCATGCCAAAAGCAGCCATTGACAAAAATAACGGTCTTGTATTTGGGCAGCACAATATCCGGCTTTCTGGGAAGTCTCCTGTCGTGAAGTCTGTATCGAAAGCCTCTTGAAAACAAAAATCTACGCACTAATAGTTCTGGCTTTGTGTTTTTGCTCCTAATCTTCGACATGTTGTAACTTCTTACATCTTTGGAATGAATATCGGTCATGATTGCTAGTAATCCATTGATTAATAAAAAATAACTTATAGTAAAATAGACGTAAGCTTTAAAATGAAAACAACAAGCTTTATTTTATTACAGGTATCGAGGTCTAATATTAATAATAATAACAGAATAAAATTTTAATGGTTGTCTATAGTTCTGTATTACAAAAAATGGCTTTGCTGATAAACTGTGCTGCGTGTCTTGATTAAAAAACAAAAAAGCCGCTCTGCATTCGCAAAGCGGCTTGGTAGCCCGTAGGGGAATCGAACCCCTGTTTGAAGAATGAAAATCTCCTGTCCTAACCCCTAGACGAACGGGCCGTCTTTTTTAATTTTGTTTCCCTTGTTTTGGGATTGCAAAGATAGAGTTTAAGTGATAAAATAAAAATAAATTTTTAAAAAAAATTAAAAGTACTGCGAAATGGATTGTGTGTCAATTAAATAAAATAAAATTGCGATTTCAAACTTGCAAACTTTGCCGGGTTAAAGCTATCTTTATTCCATAAATCAATCATCTTTTTATGAAAGCTATCTGGAATAACCAGGTCATTGCCGAAAGCAATGACACTATTGTTGTTGAAAATAATCATTATTTCCCTAAAGAAAGTGTTAAGGCCGAGTACCTTAAACCGTCCGATGTGCATACAACATGCCCGTGGAAGGGGCTGGCATCATATTATTCCCTCGAAGTTGACGGCAAAGAAAACCAGGATGCCGCCTGGTTTTATCCCGAACCAAAGGATGCCGCAAAAAACATTACCAACTATGTGGCGTTTTGGAAGGGCGTGAAAATTACCGAATAAAGCTATGAAAACATACGATGCCATTGTTATAGGCGCCGGTCAGGCCGGCGCCCCATTAGCCAAAAAATTGGCTAATGCCGGGAAAAAGACCGTTATAATTGAGAAACGATTTTATGGCGGTACTTGCGTTAACGATGGCTGTACGCCTACTAAAACCATGGTTGCTTCGGCGAAGGCAGCCTACATGGCCGGTAAAAGTCATGAATTGGGCGTGCCTGTAAAAAAGTTTTCGGTTGATCTTGCTGCCATAAAAAAGCGTAAGGACGATATCGTATTACGCTCGCGTAATGGCGGACTAAAATCTGCCGAAAAAACACAGAACCTCGATGTGGTGTTGGGTGAGGCAACTTTTACCGGCAAAAAAATGGTTGAGGTTAAGCTTAACAGCGGCAAAAAGCAAACGATTACTGCCGATCTTATCTTTTTAAATCCCGGCGCGCTGCCTTTGATTCCCCAAATTGAAGGATTGAATGAGATAAAATATCTCAACTCAACCACCATACTTGATTTGGAAGAAGTACCAGAGCATCTGCTTGTGCTTGGCGGAAATTACATTGGACTGGAGTTTGGGCAAATGTTTCGGCGGTTTGGCAGCAAGGTTACCATTTTAGAAAAATCGGAGCGGATAGTTTCGCATGAGGATGAGGATATTTCGGCAGAGATGCAAAAGATCCTCGAACTGGAGAAAATCGAGGTACTTAATAATGCTCAGGCTGTTAAGTTTAAACAAAAAGCCGGCGGCAAAATAACAGCGACGATAGCTCAAAAAGGAGAGGAGCGAAAAATTAAATGCACCCATGTATTGGTGGCCATCGGCCGCAAACCGCAAACGGGGGCTTTGAATTTGCCCATCGCAGGGATTGAAACGGATGAGCATGGTAATATCAGGGTGAACGATAAGCTGGAAACCTCAGCCGCTGGTGTTTATGCACTTGGTGACGCAAAGGGCGGCCCGGCGTTTACACACATTTCCTACAACGATTATACCATTGTTTACCGTAACCTTTTTGAAAAAACGGATTATAACATCCAGGATCGTCCGGTGCCTTATTGCATGTTTACCGATCCGCAACTGGGCAGGATCGGTTTGGATGAAACGGGGGCAAAAAAGCTGGGTATTAAATATAAAGTAGCAAAACTGCCCATGGCCCATGTGGCGCGTGCTATTGAAACCGGCGATACACGTGGTTTTATGAAAGCCATTGTTGATCCGGATACAAAAAAGATCTTAGGTGCTACCGTACTTGGCCCCGAGGGCGGAGAAATCATGACTGTGCTGCAAATGGCTATGGAAGGTGGGATCACTTACGACAGGATCCGCTATTGTGTTTTTGCCCACCCGCTGTATTCCGAATCACTGAACAACCTTTTTATGACCCTTGGGGATTAAACCGGCGCGCATGATCAAAGTTGATAAGGTAAGCAAGCATTTTGGCGAAGTTAAAGCGGTTGATGGCGTATCGTTTGAGGTAAAAGATCAGGAAAACCTGATCCTGTTAGGCACCAGCGGCTGCGGTAAAACTACCACGCTAAAAATGATCAACCGCCTTATTGAGCCAACAACCGGTAGCATTTACATTGATGATAAAAATATCATGGAGCAGCAGCCTGAAATCCTGCGCCGCGGAATTGGCTATGTATTGCAAAATAATGGCTTGTTTCCGCATTATACGGTTGCTCAAAATATAGCGGTTGTTCCTACCCTGTTAAAATGGGATAAGCAGAAAACTGAAAAGCGCACGGCCGAACTAATGGAAAAACTCCATCTCGATGCTTCGTATCTGAATATTTACCCTAACGAACTGAGCGGTGGCCAGCAGCAGCGCATTGGCCTGGCCAGAGCATTGGTTTCGGACCCGCCGGTGCTGTTGATGGATGAGCCCTTCGGGGCGTTGGACAATGTTACCCGATCAAAAATCCACGCCGAATTTAAGGCACTTGATGAGCTTAAGCGTAAAACCATCATCATGGTAACGCACGATGTACAGGAAGCTTTTGAATTGGGCGACAGGATCTGCCTGATGGATAAAGGGAAAATTGTACAGTCGGGCACACCTGCTCAGTTACTTTTTAACCCTGTTAACGATTTTGTAAAGGATTTTCTAAAACATCAGCGCCTGCAACTGGAATTTAAGGCCATTAAACTGATTGATCTCTGGGAGCTGCTGCCTGAATTGAACAAAGAAGCAAAAGCCTCGTCATTTGATGCTGGTACTAACCTGTGGGAGGCCCTGGAGAGTTTTAAATTTAATAACGGCGAAACCATTAATATCAGCAAAGATCAAAACCAGGTTAAAACTGCAAGCTTTGAACAACTGATGACGGCCTTTTATCAATATAAAAACCATCAGGCCCATGAATGAGCAGCAACAAACCTTGTGGGAGTTTATGCAGCAGCAAGCGGGTAAACTGCAGGAGCAAACCCTGCAGCATATTGGGCTTACTTTTATTTCCCTCTGCATTGCTGTATTGATGGGCTTGCCGCTGGGGATCCTTATTGTTCGGAAAAAGCAATTGGCCGGTGCGGTTTTAGGGATTGCAGGGGTATTACAAACAATCCCCAGCATCGCGTTGCTTGGTTTCATGATCCCCCTTTTGGGGATTGGCCCTAAGCCAGCCATTGTTGCATTATTGCTATACGCACTTCTACCCATTATCCGCAACACCTACACGGGCATTTTAGGGGTTGATGCGTCGGTTAAAGAAGCTGCTGTTGCTATGGGGATGAGCAAATGGCAAATCTTGTTTAAGGTAGAGTTGCCCCTGGCTATGCCGGTAATATTTGCCGGCATCCGCACGGCTACGGTGATTAACGTTGGCGTGGCAACACTGGCTTCGCTCATTGCAGCCGGTGGTTTGGGCGAGTTTATTTTCGGTGGGATCTCACTTAATAATACCAACATGATCCTGGCGGGAGCAATCCCTTCGGCTTTGCTTGCTGTTGTTTTTGATTTATTACTGTCGATGGTGCAGAAGGTCAGCTTTAAAAAGCTTAAACGGGTGGTATATGTTTTTCCGGTATTGCTGGTAGTATTCTGCCTGTTCTATATCATCCCGGCCAAATCAAAAGGAAAGCTTACCGCGGGTTTTACGCCCGAATTTATGGGCAGGCAGGACGGCGACCTCGGCCTCCGGAGCAAATACGGCTTAAAGATCCATACCATCGTGATCAGCGATGCTGTAATGTATAAGGCTGCATTTGAAAAGCACCTGGATGTAATTAGTGGCTATTCAACCGATGGCAGGCTAAAAGCTTACGATTTGGTTGTGCTGGATGATGATAAGCACATTTTTCCGCCATACTATGCGGCGCCAATTGTTCGCGATGATGCCCTGAAAAAATTTCCTGACCTTGAGCCGACATTAAATCTGCTTTCGGGCAAAATAAATGATTCAGTCATGACGGTTTTAAATTACCGTACCGACTATCTTCACCAAAGCCCCGAACGTGTTGCAAAGGATTTTTTGGTTGCCAATAAATTATGGCGACCGGAACGGGGCGGGAACGATGGTATAGTGCGGATAGGTTCAAAGATATTTGGTGAACAATACATCCTGGCTAATATGTACAGCATGCTGATAAAGGGTTATACAGGCCATGATGTATCAACAAAAACAGGTTTGGGAGGCACCAAGATTTGTTTTGACGCCCTAACCAATAACCAGATAGATTTTTACCCCGAATACACAGGTACGGGTTTGCTGGCAATTTTACAGGCATCGCCAAAAACGGTTAATGAGGTAACAGTAAACAGGGATAGCACATACAATTATGTACAACGCCAGTTTGAAAGCAGGTATCAAATTAAATGGCTTAAACCCATTGGTTTTAACAATGCTTACGCTTTAATGATGAGGCAGCAGCAGGCCAGGCAATTGGGGATTAAAACAATTTCAAACTTAAAACAGTTTTTGGATAAGAAATAACATCGATGGATTTAATAGCCCGGTACAAAGAGGTACGCCAACGTACAGAGAAAATTTGTTCGTATTTGCAAACGGAAGACTATGTGGTGCAACCCGTGGTAGATGTTAGTCCGCCTAAATGGCATATCGGGCATGTTACCTGGTTTTTTGAAACTTTTATTCTTAAGCCTTACTTTATGGGCTATCAGGAGTACAATCCCGATTACAATTACGTTTTTAACAGCTATTATGAAACTGTTGGCACACGCGTTATCCGTACAGATCGTGGCAACCTGAGCCGCCCAACGGTTATTGAAATTTACAGTTACCGTAAATATGTTGACGAGGCCATGGAGGGCTTTTTATGCGGCGAAGTAAGTGACTATGTTAAAGAACTCCTTATTCTCGGTTTTAACCACGAAGAGCAGCACCAGGAGCTTTTAATGACCGATATTAAATTCATACTGGGCCATAATCCGTTGTTTCCTGCCTATAATAAAAATTATACAGCGCCTCGTATTGATGAAGGGGAGGATGATGCTTTTATCAGCATGGATGAAGGCATTTATGAAATAGGCTTTAACGGCGATGGATTTTGTTTTGATAATGAACTCAACCGGCATAAAGTATACCTCAATGCCTATGAAATAAGTCCCAAACTGGTAACCAATGCCGAATACCTGGAATTTATTAACAGCGGCGGTTACCATGATTTCCGGCACTGGCATGCCGAAGGCTGGGATTGGGTGAAAACCAATAAAGTAGAAGCGCCTTTGTATTGGCATTTGATAGATAATGAATGGCATAACTATACGTTTCACGGATTGGAACCACTGCATTTAAAAGATCCTGTTACACATATCAGCTATTTTGAAGCTTACGCTTATGCATCGTGGAAAGGATTGAGATTGCCAACGGAGTTTGAATGGGAAGCGGTATCCTCGAAATTTAACTGGGGTCGCCGCTGGGAGTGGACAGAAAGTTCCTACCTTCCTTATCCGGGTTTTGCCAAAGCACCGGGTGCCATAGGCGAATACAATGGCAAGTTTATGGTTAACCAGAAAGTTTTGCGCGGCGCGTCAGAAGTTACACCTCCGGGTCATAGTCGTGCAACTTATCGCAATTTTTTTCAGACAAATTTACGATGGCAATTTACTGGCATAAGACTTGCGAGGTAAATTGACACAAAACACCACCACATCTATGAACCAAGCCTTTACACCCACAGCCGTAAATTGTGACATAAGTGCCGAAAACAGGCAGTTTTATGCCGACGTTGTAGCAGGGCTGCAGGCGGAGCCAAAGCACCTCAATTCAAAGTATTTTTATGATGCAAATGGCGATAAGCTGTTCCAGGAGCTCATGAACTGCCCTGAATACTATCCGACTAACTGCGAACTGGAGATATTTTCAGAAAAAACCGCTGAAATCTGCGATGCGCTGATTGCCGATGGAGATGCTTTTGACCTGATAGAACTTGGTGCTGGTGATGCCACAAAATCCTCTTACCTGCTTAAATATCTGCTGGATAAAAAAGCTGATTTTACTTATTTGCCTATTGATATCTCAGATAATGTAATATCATATCTCAATATAACCCTGCCCGTAACTTTGCCCGGCTTAAAGATCACCGGACTAAATGGCGAATATTTTGAGATGCTGAAAAAGGCCGCCGCTATTTCGCCAAGGCGTAAAGTGGTGCTGTTTTTAGGTTCAAACATTGGCAATATGCCACTTGATGGGGCCATAGAGTTTTGCCGTGAGCTAAGGAATAACCTATCAGAAGGGGATATGGTGTTAATTGGCATGGACCTGAAGAAGGACCCGCGAGTTATCCTTGCTGCTTATAATGACAAAGATGGTATTACCCGCGAGTTTAATCTCAACCTGTTACGCCGCATTAACCGCGAGCTGCATGCTAATTTTGATATAAGCAAGTTTGAACATTATCCAACCTACGATCCTGAAACCGGGGCGTGCAAAAGCTACCTCATCAGTTTGCAAGATCAGCAGGTAAGCGTCGGCAACGAAAAAATAGATTTCAAGAAGGATGAATACATCTACATGGAGATCTCCCAAAAGTTCACCCTTATGCAAACCGATCAGATAGCCATAAACACAGGCTTTCAACCGGTAGGCCAGTTTTTTGATACCAAAAAATGGTTTATCGATGCGGTTTGGGTAGCGGCGTGACCTCACCCAACCCTCTCCAAAGGAGGGGGCTTTTACAGCTATTTTAAAGTCTCCCCCTTTGGGGGAGATTTAGAGGAGGTCAGAGCACCTTCGGGTTCAACTCCGAATCAATCAGATCCCCGATTGGTTTACCCATCAGCCATTTATGGTGATCATTTTTTTGCCATTCGTTTTTGTAAGGGGTAACGCGTGCACCATCGGCTACATAGATGATGGTCATGATCTCGCGCATTTTGTCTGAGTTATTGCCGGGAGCATTGTGAATAGTGAAGCCCCGGTGCCAGGTTGCATCGCCGGCCTTCATGGTTTGGGCGCGGGTTATTTCAAATCCTTTCTCTTTCACATAATCGTCAAACGCCGATTCCGATTCGTCAGAAATTTCATGGTTAAATACAGCGCCATTAACGTATGAACCCGAGGCAAAAGTCAGCATACCCATGTTTACATCAATATCAACCAGGGGCATCCAAAGGGTTACCGTATTGTTGGTATCGATGGGCCAGTAATACTGGTCCTGGTGCCATGGGGTAGGGCCGCCGCCGGGCTCTTTAAAGAGTGCCTGGTCGTGATAGATACGTACATTTTCAACCCCCATGAGGTCGGCGGCAATTTTGGCCAGGCGTTTGGCCATTACAAAGGTTTTAACATCTTCATCAACCTGCCAAAGGTTCATGATCTGCAAAAAGGCTTTACCATAAGTGTCGCGCTCTTCCAGTTTGCGCTTTTCGGTGTTGTACCTGTCGGCCGCGCCAACAATTACGGGGCGATAGGCAGCAATTTCATCTTTTGTAAGCACTTCGTGTACAAGGGTATGGCCTTTTTCACGAAATTCATTAATATTGTGGTTGGATAGTTTTATAAAATTATCAAGTGACGGTAAATGAGCGATCTGTGTATCCATAGTTTTTAGGTTTATATTTCAAAGTAAGGTTAACTTTAGTTGAAAAAAAATGAAATGAATGGTACATTTATGGATGATTTTATCCGTAATTTGAATTAGAATTTTATTTACGTTAAAATATGCAATGATAAAAGCGTCGTACGAAGTTCTTCAACCTACAAATACGCAGTCATTTCTGGTACGGAAATTTGATAAGCTGGCATTTGATGCCCCTTATCATTTTCATGAAGAATATGAATTAACGTGTATCATCAGCGGCACCGGCAAACGCTATGTTGGCAGCCACATGGAAGATTTTGCGTCCGGCGATCTCGTGTTGCTTGGTTCTAACCTGCCGCATTGCTGGAAACTTGAACCCAATGAAACAGTGCTTCGCGAGGCAAGCGCGGTGGTGATCCAATTTAATGATGCTTTTTTGGGCGAAGAGTTTTTTAACAAATTTGAGCTTCAGCTCATCAAAAAACTTTTTCAGCAAAGCGGTTGCGGGGTGTCATTTTATGGCGAAACGCGTGCCGAGGTTAACAAACTGCTGCTTAGCCTGGTTGAAGAGAAAAGCAATTTCAGGATGCTGATAGGTTTGCTCGAGATCCTGCACCGTATGGCTTCATCAGAAGAGTACGTGCTGCTCGATCAGAACCGCATTATTGGCGAGCGCTCAAATACCGAGCGTGAGCGTATTAACCCGGTATTTGCTTACCTGGTTGAAAATTTCAGAAAACATGTATCATTAGATAAAGCGGCCGGTATTGCCAATATGACCCCGAATGCTTTTTGCAAATACTTTAAAAAAGTTACCCGCAAAACATTCATGGAAACTATAATTGAGTATCGCCTTAATTATGCCATACAGCAACTGGTGCAAACAGATAAGCCTATTTCAGAGATCTCCTATGAGAGCGGCTTTGGCGATGTATCGCACTTTTATAAAATGTTTAAAGCCAAAATGAACCTGAGTCCGCTTAACTACCGCAAAAGATTTATGCGTAACCTGGCCGGCGATAAAAAGTTATCAGCGTAATTAAGTATTAAGTCGGAAGTCTTTAGTCAGAAGTCGGTCAGGTCTTGTACTTCTTACTTATAATTAATGGCTTAAGACTTACAACTTAGGGCTTACGGCTAATTTACACTAATAATGCCGCGTTTAATGGCATAAATAACCAATCCCACTAAATTTTTCGACCCGGTTTTTTCAAACAGCCTTGCACGATACCCTTCAACAGTACGTACACTCAGAAAAATTTTATCTGCTATTTCCTGATTGGAGCATTCCTGGCAAACCAGTTTAAGCACTTCAATTTCGCGCTCGTTAAGGTCGGTTTTGTTATTGGGAATATTATCGGCATGATCGTTGCCTACTAGCTGTTTGATGAGCGTTATAGAGAGATGTTCATTAAAATAAAAACCTTTGTTATAAACGGTTGATACAGCTTCGATGATCTCTTCCGGTTCGGCATTTTTAAGCAGGTAGCCCGATGCTCCGGCCTTCATCATATCCACAATGTATTTGTCTTCATTAAACATGGATAACGCAAGGATCTTAATATCCTTAAAATGCTGATGGACATAGGTGGCGGTTTGGATGCCGTCCATTTCGGGCATTTTAATATCCATCAATATAACATCGGGGGTTTTGTCGGTCAATAAGCCTATCAGCTCTTTGCCGTTCGAAGCCTCGAGTACCAGCTCAAAACCTCCGCAATCTTCGAGGGTAGCTTTTAAACCATTTCTGAAAATTTTATGGTCGTCTACTATACCTAATTTAATTGGCCCCATAGGTTGTTAACAAGATTGAAATTATCAATAAATATAAACTATTGATTTTAACTATGCTACTTTTAATTTAATGATAGTGATTGCCCCGCTAAGCGGTTTGCTGTACGTATTTATTTCGCCATTAATGAGTTGCACGCGGCTTTGTAAATTTTTAAGCCCGAAACCCTGCTTAACATCGCCCATATTAAAGCCTTTGCCGTTATCCTTAAATTCCATAATGAGGTAGCCGGCTTGTAAGGCCATATTAAGGTTTATGATCGTAGCTTCCGAGTGTTTGATAGCATTACCAAACAACTCCTGGGCTATGCGGTACAGTGCCAGTTCAATTTCATTAGAGAAGCGCTTATCGGCAAAATTTTTAGCGAAATTAACTTTGATATGGGTGTTGTTTTCCACCTTGGTACACAGCGCCTCGACGGCAATCAGTAGTCCATAGTCGGTAAGTATAGGAGGCAGCACATTTTGTATAATGTTCCTGATCTCCTGGATGCACTCATCGGCCAGTTTACGGGTGTCTATCAGTAGGGGCTGACTTACCTCACTCACGCAATTTTTGTCCAGCCGGTGCAGGTTAAGCTTTATAGCTGAAAGTACCTGGCCAACACTATCGTGCAGGTCTTCGGCCAGGCGTCTGCGTTCACTTTCCTGGGTTTCAAAGACGGCGTTCATGAGGTCGGTTTGCCGTGCATCATGCATGGCGCGTAACTCTGCCTGGTTTTTTAGCATCCTCCGCTGGTAAATAATCACGAAGAAGAATAAAAAGCCGATCAATATAACAACCACGAGTGTCCCGATGATGAGTACCGGGATTAAGCCATTTTGGGTTATCTCTAAAATAGGGCTGTTATACATGATCATAATATGCAAACCTGCTATGCCTTTTTTTGTGGCTTGCAAAGTAATGCAACAGAGTATATTAGATTCGTAATAATATTAGTTATGCTAAAGATAACATAATAATCTGCTTTATCCTTATCAGGTATCTTGCTAAAAAGCATAAATAAAAAGATATTGACTGCTGAGTAAAATAGCACGCCTGAATTAAACCAAAATAAACCTTGTTTTTCAATATGAATAAAGGTTTGTGGATTTAAAAGTTGATAGAAGTATATAAGCGATAATACTATTAGTAAAAGACTTGATGCTGTATTTGAAACCGATGGATAATCAAACAAATTTTTGGCGTTATATAATACTACTGCCACTGTTATAGCTGCGAGTAATATAACTATCTTCTTTAGAAAAGACTTTGAAAGCAGTTTATAATACATCAAGCCAAAGAATCCTATTGTTAGGATAACATATACGTGGAGTAATGGATTAGTGTTTAAGGGATGTCCGGTATGTGGCTTGAATTGATATGACAACCACATCGACCAGTCAAATAAGGCTGATATCAATAAAAACAAAGCTAACAATTTCATTAAGCTGTCAAGATGCTTGTAGTTATGCGCCGCTGCCAGCAACGGGAATAGACCGGACATGACCGATATATTCATTAATAAAACGCTTACAAGCATGTGATTAGAATAATTAATATTAGTCTTTAGTCAAAATATTTTGCGGACAGCCAGCAGTACCAGGACATGGCACGGCCTGTTCACCAACAATATTGTCATTTTCGGCTGTCATAAGTGCGAAGGTTTGAACACCTTTGGCAGACTCTTTAGCCGCTGCTGATTTATTGCCTGGAAGTTGATCCTCTCCATCAGCCGTTACCCCAGTGATTATAAAATGCTGCTGCCCGCTAACATCGGCGATAACAGATAAAAGGAAATTGCTTACAGAAACCCAAAACTTTTGCCAGTTATTAAGCTTTTGATCGTTGGCATAATAAATACGGATGCCCATACAGCCATCCTGCTTTAATATGGTGTTTAATATTTCCTGTCCGAAAAATTGTGATATGATATCTTTTGGATTACGGTGCCTGTGATTCTTTGTCCATTCGGCCGCCAGGTTGATATCAATCGGTGCGCCTTCTTTTCCGGTAATAGGTGATGATGGTCTTCTTTCTTGTGTTTCCATAAAAAATAATAGCGTGTAGGGATTTAGTTTTGTATAAAACTAATACTAATAAGTATCTCTTTCAATGAGATGCCCCGGCCATATATCTTACAATATATTGCCGGTTCGTTTTTATCTGTTTGATTATTAATTGATTGTGAATTTAATCCGTTTTATCACGCTTGTATTATACGTATTTTTACGTATCAGAAACTGTAATCTTACGTGGCATGAAATTGCTGGTTATATAGGTCTTTTGTGCTTAAATAATCCTGTTTTTCAGGATGCAAAAAAAGTTTTTAATATAATATCTAAATATGGATATTGTTTATTAAATTGCTTTTGATAATAATATTACAAAAACCTAAAACCAAATTTTATGAAACAAGAAATGCTAATTACACAGATCAGCCCTGATCGGGTAGGCGAGTTCATCAGCGAAAGCTTTTATCAAGAGTTAACCGAAAATTTTCAGCAAAAATTCCCTACAGAAGTTAAATCGGTAATGCTTAGTCGCAAAGTTGTTGAAACTGTTTTGAACGCTGAAAACGTATCCGGTATCAAGTTTATGAACGGCCTTGAAGATGCTAATGATCCTTCATCAAGAATGTTGGTGCTGATTCCTTGTAATTACACCGTAACTGCCAGTTTACCTAACTCCATCATTAATCAACACGGTTTTATGACTAACACTGGTGAAGTTATTTCATTAGAAAGAACATGGCAGGTATTATTTAATCATGTATTGAATTTTAAAAAGCTTGATCCGACTATGGCTTATACACAAATTAACCGCGGATCGTTCATGGGAAGAGAAATATTAACCGAACTCGTATGTAGCACAAAAGTAAATAACTTGGTCTATCACTTCGGACACAGTATTGATGCTGACTACTCTTATAAAGCAATTATACACCCTGAAAGCAATATGTTTTTAATCGGAGATCAATCATATCCGTGTCCAGGTTCAACAGGTTGCCCAACTACAGGCAAAGATCCATGCGCACTTACCCGCATAACAACCACGATGTTAGGCACAGAAGCCGAAGGCCAGTTAAATACACTGCGCGCGTTCCGCGATAAAATACTAACCGATAAGTTGAGTGGTGTGGAAGTTGAGAAATATTACACCATTTCTGCATCGCTGCTGGAAGCTATTGACAAAACACCAAACCAAGGGGCAATATTTAAAGGCCTGTACGATAAATATATTGCTACTTCGCTTAACGCGATAAACCAAAATGATGAGGAAACTGCTTTTGCCTTGTTCCAGGAAGCTATGCAGCATCTCGCCGAAACATATCTGTATCAATAACAACCTAAAATGTGATTGCAAAGCGTCTTTCCTGCCCGGAAAGGCGCTTTCTTTTTTATACCGAAATTTCCCTTAAAACGTAATTCTACGTTTGGTTCATGTTGATGATACGTTTTAATATCGCGTACCACTACAGGCTATAATAGCGTACTGGCAACGTTGATTGCGCAGCCGTTTTGCCCAAACTTTGACTCAGCAAATGAGCCGCACATCAGCTTGTTTGCGGTGGAGTATGCTGAAAATCCAGTTTAAAGAGTAAGCCGGTACAAATACTAATCAAAAACTTATGAACTACATTATTAAAGGGAACCTGCGCGGTTTATTATGTTCAGACTGCGAACTGCCTGTTGCAGGCACATCGGTAAAAGTTTATCGCCCTTCCGATCAGCAAAATGAAACCCGGCTTGCTGTCGCCGATCCCAAACAAACCTTTCACCAGGTAAATGATGATGAACTGAAAGCGAAAGAGCGGTTGTTTATTACACAGGCCGATGTACAGGGAAACGGCGATTTTACTATCGAAATCGATGGCGGCAAATCCGGCTATGAAGGCGGCAGTATTGATGTAGACTGGTATTGCGGCAACGTACCTTTCAAAATCCCGCTGCCTAAAAATGAACCGCTATTACAGTTCCACATTACTACACTGCAACCCCTGTATAAAAGCAGCCAGGAAAATGCTCAATATGCGAGATTTGATTATAAAATAGATTCCAAATGGTTTTGCCGCATCCTTACCTTATTGGACATTTGGGTAGTTTGCGGTTATGTAAACGATTGTGAAACCCAAAAGCCAATTCCCGGTGTTAAGGTTTTTGCTTATGATGTCGACCTGCTGCAAGACGACTATTTGGGCAACGCCTATACCGATAACAACGGCAAGTTCACTATCGTATATCCCGGTGACAATTTTAGGAAAACCTTATTGCCATGGCTCAATGTAGAATGGCCTGCCGGTCCGGACTATTATTTCAGGGTTGAAAGTTCATCTGGCACTGTACTGCTGGCCGAAGACCGTACCCGGGGCCGCCAGAACGACAGGCATAATGCCAACAACTGTTTCTGCGTAAAACTGTGCATTAAAGGCGGCGGCATCATTACCAGCGATATACCATGGTTTACCGCGGTTGGGAATTTCAGCATTACATCTGATATTGATGGCAGCGGTAAAACCCTTATGAGCAAATTTGGAGCGGGCGGCACAGGATACGGTTTCTTTGGTTCGGTTAAGCTGGGGGGCTACGCCACCAAGAAAGTGCCCACCGCGCCGGCCAGCCCACTTTATTACCGCTTTTTGTTTTCTACCGATAACTTGAACTTCAGCCCGGTAACTACCGCCCAGATGGAAGCTACAGCCTTAAAAGTTGCCACCCGGCAAATCACCTGGAATGGTACAACTGCCTTTCAGGATGTAGTGATCGATATCAATAAACCTGCTTCTGTGCCCGATAGCGTTCCTGCAGATAATTATCCTAATCCGATCCCGGATCATGTGCTGCACCCTGACGCCAATGGCTGGGTACGTGTTGATCAGCCTGCATTGGATAATGGTTTTTATGGATCGCTGTTTTATTTAAACACTACTACCATTATTGGAGGCGGCGATGCCAGCGCCGGGTTAACGCCTGGTTTAGCTGTGCCTGTGGCAGATCAGAAAAACGGCAGAATGTTATACATCCAATTTCAAACTACTGACGATCCGGCTAATGCCGCTTCGCCAAACCTGAATACGCAATCGCTTATCGGCAAGATCTATGTTAACAACTGGAACGAAGTAAACCTGCTGAAGCTGGAAGAACTTTTTGCCGGCGGGGGCAGTGGCTGCACTCCGGTAAGCGGAACCGCCCATGCCGATTACACAGTTGACCATGAGCTGATTGCCAGCTGGTCGCTGGGTGTATGGTCAAACGCTACGGGTACTGTGAGCGGTTTGCCCAGCGGCACAACCCCGCGCGGAGACGCTAAGAAATTTGACATGGCCTCGCCGTCACCATTTGTTTTAACTCCTCCTTTTAGCGCATGGCCCTCATGCGCCTATAGCCTAACCCTGACAACCTATCGCAAATTAACCACCGGCGAAAGTAACGACTGGGGAAAAACGAACCAGGTTATCTTTTGCAAGTAACCTGCATGTGAACGGGGGAAGAGGGTGCCGTTGCATGTCGGCGCCCTCTCATTTTAACCGTTAAAATAATCTCAGGATGTACGAGGCCTCGTACAAAAGGAACACGATCACCAATGCCGCGTGAAAGTTGCGGTTCTCTACTTTAATGGCTATCATACATAATATAAAATGACTGATATTGCGGATTGGGTACTCGATGTTATAGTGATGTACATAGCTTGGCCCCTTTATTTCGGTATCTATGATATCAAGCAGATAGCTGGCCCCCAAAATGCTGAAGATCCATTTCCGGCGTGAGTAAAAGTAGTCTTTGTAGTCCTGATAGTCTTTTAAATCATCAGGATAGAGCAATGCACAGACGCTGTAATAAGTAACAATGTAGATAATGATGAAAAAGTACTCGGCAAAAAGCCAGTGCTTTATTTCGTGCAGGCTAATCTCCCACCACCAAAAGTGCAGCAGCAATATAAACACGTAAAGCGCCCACAGGTTATGCACCCAATAAGGTTTATCCCGGCCGGGGTGCTGAATTTGCTTGGCCGCCCCTTTAAGCAGGTGGGTAATGCTAAGCCCCAATGTAATGCTGATAACAGCCTTGATGTGACTAAAGGTATCCATAGGCAGTTTATTACTAAAATAAAAATAGCGTTTTATTTTTAGTAATACTGCTTTTATAAATATCAGTTACCCAATCATTCTCGTCATTGCGAGGTACGAAGCAATCCCCAATATACAGAGTAGCGATACAAGTTCGCCCTGTACAGTCGGGGGTTGCTTCGTGCCTCGCAATGACGCTTTGAGAAGGTTGTGTGCGACCTTAACGGCGATTAAAATATCGCTTCAGCAATACGTTTAGTAGGCCCGGCGTTGCTCATGGTATAAAAATGCAGCACTGGCGCGCCAAAGGCAATCAACTCTTTACATTGATTGATCATCCATTCAATACCTACTTCTTTAACATCCTTTTCGGTGGCGCAGGCATGGATGGCATCACTCAAATCTTCCGGGATATCAATATGGAATGTCTTTGACAGCGTAACCAATTGTTTTGATGATGTGATCGGTTTCAGCCCCGGAATAATAGGCACATTGATACCATTGGCCCGGCAGCCGTTTACAAACTCCTTGTATTTACCAATATCAAAAAACATCTGGGTTACAATGAACTGTGCACCCATTTCTACCTTTTGCTTCAGGTATTTAAAGTCGGTTTTAAGGTTCGGGGCTTCAAAATGCTTTTCGGGATAACCGGCTACGCCAATACAAAAGTTTGTTTTGGCTGTATTGCCATGGTCCTCATGCAAATAAATACCGTTGTTAAGGTTTACTACCTGCTGCAGCAAATCGGTAGCATAACAATGGCCATTAGGCGTAGGTACAAATGATGAATCGCCAAGGCGCGCATCGCCACGCAACACAAGTACATTTTCGATACCTAAAAACTCTAATTCTATAAGGGCGTTCTCGGTTTCGTCTTTGGTAAAGCCGCCACAAAGCAGGTGGGGCACGGTATCAACCTTATACCTGTTCATGATAGCCGCGCAGATGGCAATAGTGCCTGGGCGTTTGCGGTACGATAATTTCTCGAGCAAACCGTTTGGGTGCTGCTTGTAAATAAAGTCCTCGCGCAGGGTAGTAACATCAATAAACGGAGGTTTAAACTCCATCAGCGGATCAATAGCATTATAAATGCCCTGGATGCTCTGCCCTTTTAAAGGCGGGATCAGTTCAAAAGAAAAAAGTGTTTTGCCGTTGGCGTTTGCTATATGTTCAGGTATTTTCATTTGCCCCCTACCCCCCCTAAAGGGGGAATTTTTATTTAAGTTTTATAATTACAATTCAAGTTCCCCTCTCGAGAGGGGGCGCGGTGGATTTGTGTGTTGGCAGGGGTGTGTTATGCGGCGTTTATTATCGCTTTGTTAACACACCCTCCACCCCTCTCAAGAGGGGAACCGCACAAGCCCTCGCTTTGTCGTTTCTTCCCTTACTCCCCCTTTAGGGGGCAGGGGGGCTAATAATTAATATTCGGCCCTAGCCATCTTTCCACATCCTCCAATGGCATTTGTTTACGGATAGCATAATCCTCAACCTGATCCTTACTGATTTTACCCAAGCCGAAATATCTTGTCTGCGGATGTGCGAAGTAGAAACCGCTTACCGATGCGGCCGGCAGCATGGCCAGGCTTTCGGTTAGGTGCATGTTTGCGTTGTCTTCTGCTTTTAGTAATTCAAACAAGGTGGTTTTTTCGGTATGGTCCGGGCAGGCCGGATAACCCGGTGCCGGACGGATGCCCTGGTATTCTTCCTTAATAAGGTCGGCATTGCTTAGCTGTTCGCCTTTGGCATAGCCCCAGTATTCCTTACGTACCAACTCGTGCATTTTTTCGGCGAAGGCTTCGGCAAGGCGGTCGGCAAGGGCTTTGGCCATGATGCTGTTATAGTCGTCATGATCGGCCTCAAACTCAGCAACCAATTCATCACAACCTAAACCGGCTGTTACCGCAAAGCCGCCGAAATAATCGGGCACACCGCTTTCTTTTGGCGCGATAAAATCTGACAAGGCATAATACGGATCATTCTTCACCTTTTCGGCCTGCTGGCGTAAGGTATGGATGTGATTTAAAACTGTTGTGCGACTTTCATCGGTATATAATTCAATATCATCACCTACAGCGTTGGCAGGCCAGAAACCTATCACGCCTTTCGCAGTGAACAGTTTCTCGTCAACAATACGTTTCATCAATACCTGCGCATCGTTAAATAGTTTTTTGGCTTCAACGCCTACAAACTTATCATCAAAGATCTTCGGATAGCTGCCGCGAAGTTCCCAGGTATGGAAAAATGGCGTCCAGTCGATATAAGGCAGCAACTCTTCCAGCGGGAAATTCTCAAATACTTTGGTGCCTGTAAATGCGGGTTTCGGCGCCACATCGCCATCCAGGCTAATCTGGAATTTACCAGCACGGGCTTCTTCGATAGTTACAAAACGCTTGTCCGATTTTTTGTTGGCATGTGCCTCACGGGCTTTGGCATATTCATCCTTAATGCCCTGGATATAGGCATCCCGGTTGTCCTTGCTCATTAGATTGCTGCAAACGGTAACGCTGCGCGAAGCGTCCAAAACGTGAATGGCAGCCCCGGAGTATTGCGGCGCCACTTTTACGGCTGCGTGAATGCGCGACGTTGTAGCACCACCAATGATTAGCGGGATGGTAAATCCTTCGCGCTCCATTTCTTTGGCAAAATGCACCATTTCATCAAGCGATGGGGTGATCAATCCGCTTAAGCCAATGATATCAACGTTTTGCTTTTTAGCCTCTTCAATAATGCGTTGCGCGGGCACCATCACCCCAAGGTCTATCACCTCGAAGTTATTACAGGCTAATACCACACCAACTATATTTTTACCAATATCATGTACGTCGCCTTTTACGGTGGCCATTAACACCTTACCGGCGTTGGCACGCTGATCGGCATTTACGTTGTTCTTTTTTTCTTCCTCAATAAAAGGCAGCAGGTAAGCCACCGCCTTTTTCATCACACGGGCTGATTTTACCACTTGTGGTAAAAACATCTTGCCGGCACCGAACAAGTCGCCTACGATGTTCATACCATCCATCAACGGACCTTCAATAACCTCAAGTGGTTTGCTGTAGGCCTGGCGGGCTTCCTCCACATCGTCGTCAAGGTATTCAACAATGCCTTTTACCAGCGAGTGGGAGAGGCGCTCCTGAACGGTGCCTTTGCGCCATTCTTCGTCGCGTACAACTTCTTTTCCTTTGCTTTTGATGGTGTCGGCAAATTCCACCAGGCGCTCGGTAGCATCCGGGCGGCGGTTAAGGAGTACATCTTCTACAAGTTCCAAAAGGTTTTTCGGAATCTCCTCGTAAACCTCCAGCATGCCGGCGTTTACAATCCCCATATCCATACCGGCTTTAATGGCATGGTACAGGAATGCCGAGTGCATGGCCTCGCGCACGGTATTATTACCCCTGAACGAGAACGAAATGTTACTTACACCGCCGCTCACTTTAGCGTGCGGCAGGTTTTGCTTGATCCAGCGGGTGGCCTCAATAAAATCTACCGCGTAGTTATTATGTTCTTCCAGGCCGGTAGCAACTGTTAGGATGTTCGGATCGAAAATGATATCCTGCGGCGGAAAACCTACTTCGTTCACCAGGATCTCATATGATCGTTTGCAGATCTCGATACGACGTTCCAATGAATCAGCCTGACCGGTTTCGTCAAAGGCCATTACTACGGTGGCAGCACCATAGCTTAAGATTTTCCGGGCATGCTCTTTAAACTTTTCTTCACCCTCTTTCAGGGAGATGGAGTTCACGATACCTTTACCCTGTACGCATTTCAAACCGGCCTCGATCACTGTCCATTTGGATGAGTCGATCATAATAGGCAGTTTGGCTATATCCGGTTCAGAAGCAACCAGGTTCAGGAATTTTACCATCACAGCCTCCGAATCAATCATGCCCTCATCCATGTTAATATCGATGACCTGCGCGCCGCCTTCCACCTGTTGCAGGGCAACACTTAGAGCTGCCTCATAATCTTCGGCAAGGATCAATTTGGAAAACTTAGGGGAACCGGTAATGTTGGTGCGTTCGCCCACGTTTACAAAAATGCTTTCGGGTTTAATGGTGACCGCTTCCAGGCCGCTCAGGCGCATATCCGGCTCAATTTGAGGGATAGGGCGGGGCGGATATTTGGCAGCCTTATCGGCAATGCACTTAATATGCTCGGGTGTGGTACCGCAGCAGCCACCAACAATATTAACCAGGCCGGCTTTGATAAAATCATCAACCTGGTGAGCGGTTTCATGCGGAGTTTCGTCGTACTGGCCAAACTCGTTGGGTAAGCCGGCGTTTGGATAGGCCGAAATAAATACGCCTGCTTTTTCAGAAAGTTCGGCAAGGTGCGGGCGCATTTCCCGGGCACCCAAAGCGCAGTTTAGGCCTACCGATAGCAGGTTGGCATGGCTTATCGAGTTCCAGAAAGCTTCGACAGTTTGCCCGGAAAGGGTACGGCCTGAAGCATCGGTAATAGTACCTGAGATCATGATACCGCCCGAATCCCTGAAAGCAGGAAAATCCTTACCTGCAGCTTTACATTCCAGCTCATAACGTTTTATGGCGAAGAGGGCTGCTTTTGCATTCAGTGTATCAAAGATAGTTTCAACCAACAACAGGTGCGATCCTCCGTCAACCAAACCGCGTACCTGGTCATAGTAGGCCTCGGCCAGGTCATCAAAGGTAACGGCGCGATATCCGGGGTCGTTAACGTCTGGCGATAAGGAAGCAGTACGGTTGGTTGGGCCGATGGCACCGGCAACAAAACGCGGCTTTGCAGGGTTGCGCCGGGTATATTCGTCGGCTACCTCGCGGGCAATGCGTGCACCTTCGTAGCTTAGTTCATAGGCCAGTTCTTCCAGGTGATAATCGGCAAGGGAAATTACCTGTGTGCTGAAAGTGTTAGTTTCAATGATATCCGCACCGGCATCAAGATATTCGGCATGAATGGCTTTGATAATATCAGGGCGCGTGATATTGAGCAGGTCGTTATTGCCCTGCAGGTCGCTATGATGATCGCGAAAACGCTCGCCACGAAAATCCTTCTCGGTAAGCTGGTACCTTTGAATCATGGTACCCATTGCTCCGTCAATCACCAGGATGCGTTTCTGTAATTCTTTTCTAATGTCCATTTTTTGAGATGTGAGATATGAGATATAAGATGTGAGACCTTGGCAAAAAGTCTTTGCCAGATCCTCAAATCTTTAATCCCATATATCTGATAAAAAGATACTAAACAAGCAATTGGAAAAAGCCGAGGCTATCTCAAATCTCAAATCTAATATCTTAAATCTAAATACGGCTTATCTCGAAAAGTCGGGTGTTGTTATGACTTTCGCTTATCTGTCCGGGCGCGTAATTGCTGCCTGGTAGAATGTAGCACCTTGTGAAGCACAGGTTGCTAAGACATCGCAGGGTCTAATCCCTCCGTCTTTCTCCATAAGCAGTGCAAAGTTGCGCAATAAAGTTATCATTTGCAAGTGTATAACGTACGCTAAATATCATAGCTAAGCCACATTGTTAAACAAAAAAAGCTGCCTTTTGCGGAGGCAGCTTTCTGATTGAATTTCTTAATGAAATTATCTTCTTCTGCCGAATAAACGGAGGAGCATGAAAAACAGGTTGATTAGTGTGATGTACAATGTTAGCGCACCCATCAGGGCCAGTTTTTTCGAGCTTGCATCGCCATATTCAGTACCAGCGCCAATACGTTTTAACATTTGCATATAGTATGCGGTTAATCCGGTAAATACAGCTATGCCAATATAGCTGATAATATAACTCATTTGTTCGCTGTGCATAAAGAAATTAGCTAATGAAGCTACAAAAATCCCAATGAACAGAATGTACATGATTGAACCAAATTTGGTTAAATCCATCTGAGTAGTATAACCGGCAATGCCCATAATACCGAAAGTTACTGATGCGGTAATGAAAACACCCAATATTGATGCAGATGTGTAGATCAGAAATATCAAACTTAAGCTGATGCCAATAAGTGTTGCATAAGCTACGAAAAGCAGCACCAATACCGGATAAGAGATTCGGTTATAGCCAAATTGCATTACCAATGAAAACGCCAGTGGCGAAAACAGCGCAAAATAGCCAAAACCCGTAAGGCCGCCTGTTGGTGCAACGATCAGACTGATCAGGCCCATATTTAAAAATAGATAAACTGTTATTGCTGATACGCCAAGCGCAACGAACATCCAGCTGAAAACGCCGGCCATAAACCTGCGTGAATCAACTTCTGATTGATCCCTAACTTCGATTACATTATCGAAGTTGTATTTAGATTCTTTAAATTCCATTTTGTGTTAAAAATTATAGTACGAATATATAAATAAAAGGTGAATACAGCATGAAGAAGCAAGACTGCAAGAATCAAGAGTCAAGAAACAGGAAAGTTTTCCGAAATGTCTTGTCTCTTGATTCTTGCAGTCTTGATTTCTGTTCTTCCTGCTTCTTGACTCTGTACCCCTAATTCAATCTCCTCATCAACTGCTCTTCAACCTTTTTGAAAACCTGTATGGGTTTCAGGGTACGCCAGCCAAGGCTATCGAGTTCGCCGCCAAAATTGATGTAATAGTCGATATTGCTGTGTTTAAATTCGTCTATCACGTGTTCGCGGAAGTTGATGCCTGCTATCCAGCCGTCTTCCACGTCCTGGAACCACTCTTCGTAATAGCAATCATCGCTTGAATGAAAGTTGAGTACGTTTTCGCCGATCAGGATAAAATGGCTGATGCCATTATCTATCATCAGGTCGAGCAGCTCACGCTTCAGCATCATAATGTCGTTGTTTATGGCGTCATTCCATTCACCTATCAGCTCAATAATAGTGTAGCCTTTATCATAATCGGCAAAAAGCACTTTTAAATAAAGGGTATTGGAGCCGAATGAGTCCCATTGCGGGTGCAGCAGGTAATTGTATACCTGCTTGTCAAATTCAAACTCGCTGTATTCTGTCGCGTAGAAAGGCGAAAACTCATCTTCTGATGCCACGTAATCGTCTCTCCAGCGGTAATATGGTTCAATATCGTGCATGTTTTTGATTTCAAATTGTCTGAACCCGAATTTTTTGAATTTGAGAATTTATCGAATACAAGCATCTTCAAATTTCCAAATCAACACATCTTCAAATTCAGTTTATTTTTTTAAATAATGATCAACAGCGCCTCGTACGCTGCCGTATTGTTTCAGTAACCCGGCTGCTTCTTCTTCGTTCAGCCCGGTTTCGTCCATTACCATGCGGGTGCCCCTGTTCACCAATTTGTGGTTGCTCAATTGCATATCAACCATCCTGTTCCCTTTTACGCGGCCAAGCTGGATCATTACGCTTGTGCTCAGCATATTTAAAACTAATTTTTGCGCCGTGCCTGCTTTCATGCGGGTTGACCCTGTTAAAAACTCAGGGCCTGTTACTACTTCAACCGGGTACTGTGCCACAGCCGCTACCGGACTGCCGCTGTTACAAACAATACAGCCGGTAACTAAATTATGCTCATTAGCTGTTTTTAAGCCGCCGATCACATACGGTGTAGTGCCCGAAGCGGCTATGCCAATAACCACGTCTTTATCATTAATGTCGAAAGCTTCCAGATCTTTCCAGGCCTGTACAGCATCGTCTTCAGCAAATTCTACCGCTTTGCGGATCGCGCCATCGCCGCCTGCTATCAAGCCCACCACCATATCAAACGGAACGCCGAATGTTGGCGGGCATTCCGAAGCATCAACCACGCCTAAACGGCCACTGGTACCGGCGCCTATGTAAAATAAACGCCCGCCGTTTTTCATCCTTTCTGCGGTGATAGTTGCCAGGGCCTCTATCTGTGGCAATGCCTTTTCCACAGCCAGCGGAACCGTTTTATCCTCGTTATTAATGTTTTCTAAAATTTCCCTTACGGTCTGTTTTTCGAGGTTTTTATAGTGCGATTCCCTTTCGGTGGTGGTTTCCATAGCCTATTTTCAAATAATTTATAACAAAATTCGGTAAAAATCATCAAATGCAAGGGTGCGGGTAAAAATTATTGACCCTGCAATTATTAACTTTGTGTGTAATAAGTTATGAAGAGGACCGCGGGTGTAATTTTCCGGACAATAATCCTGCTGCTGGTAGGGGTGATGATAGGCCAGGTGCTTAACAAGGATTTTGCCGCGCATAACCTTGGCTTCTCCTTTGTGAGCAATAGTAAAATAGCAAAGGTGTTGCAACTGGTTGACCGCAACTATGTTGACAGCGTTAATATCGATAGTATTGAAGGCGTGTCGGTAAATAACCTGCTTCAAAACCTTGATCCGCATTCGCTTTATTTACCGCAGCAGCAGGCGCAATCCATCAATGAACGGTTAGACGGTGGTTTTAACGGTATCGGTATCGAATACCAGTTACTTCGTGATACACTGATCATTACGCAGGTTTATGCCGGCGGTCCGGCCGAAAAAGCGGGCTTACTGGTGGGCAGTAAGGTGATCAATGTCGACGATAAAAAGTTTTCGGGCAGCAAGCTAACAGCCACCCGTATAAATAGTGTTTTCAGGGGCGAAAAGGATGCTGAAATAAAACTGAGTGTTGTGCCTCCGCTGAGCAAAGATTTAAAAATACTTACGGTTAAACGGGGGCATGTTGACCTGAGCAGTGTTGATGCTGCCTATATGGCCGATGCTAACACCGGCTATATCAAGATCAGCAAGTTTTCGGCCACTACCGACCTCGATTTCAGAAAGGCTTTAACGGCGCTAAAAGTTGACGGTATGAATAAATTGCTGCTTGACCTGAGAGGCAATGGCGGTGGGTACCTTAATGCTGCTACTTCATTAGCCGATGAGTTTTTAACTGATGGAAAGCTGATAGTTTATACCAAAGGGATTCACGAGCCCCGGACTGATTACTTTGCCACCGATTCGGGCATGTTTCAGAAAGGGAAACTTACCGTGCTTATTGATGAATATTCGGCCTCGGCCAGTGAGATTTTAGCAGGGGCCCTGCAGGACCTTGACAGGGCTACTATTGTTGGTCGGCGATCATTTGGTAAAGGTCTGGTACAGCAGCAGTTTGCTTTTGACGATGGTTCAGCAGTTAATTTAACAGTGGCCAGGTACTATACCCCTTCGGGCCGCTCTATCCAGAAATCATACAAAAACGGGGTTGACAGTTATCGCAATGAACTTGCCCAGCGCATGCAAAAAGGTGAACTTTTTTCAGAACAAACCAACCTTAATGATAGTGTTTTTAAAGGTAGCCCATCATTCCATACTTCAAGCGGCCGCAAAGTTTTTAGCGGCGGAGGCATTATGCCCGATGTTTTTGTACCGGCGGATACCAGCAAATTCACCCCGCTTATCCAGGACCTGAGCCAGCAGCAATTATTTACCGCTTACGTTGTTGACCGCCAGCAGCAATTGCTTAAAAAATACCCGACTGAAGCTGAGTTTTTAACTCAATATGCTGTTAGTAATGACGAGGTCGATAAATTTATACTGTATGCCTCGCAAACCATTAAAGAAATGGATTCGCACGAAGTACAGATCTCCAGGGAGCCGATAAAAACAATCCTGAAAGCCCAGGCGGCCCGCTTTAAATGGGGTGATAACGCCTACTTTAAAGTGATCAACACGGGTGATGTAACCTTTAAAAAAGGGTTGGAGCAGTAAGGATCCGAACCCTGATTCTCTTGATTTGAGGATTTCCTGATTATGGAAAAGACTTACGAAGTTTTGAAAACTTCGTAAGTCTGCACTGCAATTGAATTGATGCTACTTTCCCGGTAGGAAAACCTCATTAATCAATTCCAAATTTGCCATAACACCTGCCAATGCGCCGCTGTTAACTGCATTGGCTATGGAGCGAATGCCCGAAGCGCTGTCGCCCGCGGCATAAACGCCGGGTACCGTTGTTTTTTGCTGTGCATCAACCTGAATATGGCCCTGATCGGTAAATGAGCAGCCTAATTGTAATGCAATATCACTGTGTTGCACAAATGGGAGCCTCGCATATAATGCCTTAAGTTTTATTTCGGAGCCGTTTTGCAAATGGATGGTAGTTATCTGGCCGTCATGATGATCAAACGCTGCTATTTCCCCCTCAATAATTTGTATATTATTATGACTGATAATGGATTGCTGATCTCCTGTCAAAGTTGATTTTCCGTTAGTGAACAGAATGAGATCTTTTGTCCAGTTTGAAATAAGTTTGGTCAGCTCAAAAGCCATTTCGCCGTTAGCAAATATGCCTGTAGGCTGATAACCGTATTCATAACCATGGCAATAGGGGCAATGAATAATCGATATTCCCCAGCATTCGGCGAAGCCGGGAATATCGGGCATTTGGTCTTTAATACCGGCAGCAAGGATAATTTTCTTTGCGCTGAATGTTTCACCGGATATTGTACTAACCTCAAAGCCCTTAGTTATTGGTGTACATTGAGTGGCCTCACTATGGAGCAGCGTGATAGTTGGGTATTTTAAAGTTTGTTCGCGGGCAATAGTCAAAATCTCGTGTGGAGTTTGACCATCGCGAGTAAAAAAATTGTGTGAGTGTGGCGTTTGGCGGTTGCAGGGCAAGCCACTATCAATAATTAATACTTTACGCATGGCACGGCCCAAAGCCATGCCTGCAGATAAACCGGCGCTGCTGCCGCCGATAATGATCACATCAAAATCCTTCATATGATATTGCGGTTAATTATGAATAAAGGTAAATGACAAAAACACAAAATGCAACCATGTTGCATTTTGTGTTTTTAAACTGACAAAGTAGAATGGCCGGCTGGCTAAAGAAATGCCAATTGCGCCGGTATTTTATTTTTTATTGGTTTTGTTCAGTGTTAATAATCCGTTGAAATAGGATAATAGTTTTCGGTTATCATCCTGAATGTAGGCCACCGGATAATCGTAATTCATAAAAGTAACCTTCCAAACTTTGGCAAAATGAGGCTGGTCAGGCGTATCCGGCGTTAGGTTGTAATACCCGAACTCCGCATTAAGGCATGATGATTCATTAACATGGTTATCAATGGTATAGCCATCTTTTTTAAAAGCATCAATAAAAATTTTACGTATTTGGGGCAGCGGAGCCGTTGCTGTAGTATTCAGGCTAAGTGTGCCATAGCGCCGACCAATGGTAGTTGCGAAAACTTCGTTCCTGAAATGATAGCCTATTCCCGAATTAAAGATGGGCAAACCTTTGCTTTCTTCATAAGCTATAACATGCTGGTAGATATTAAGCGGGCCATTATTGCTTATGCTATCGTTTAAAATAACTCTATATATCACCAGGCCGTTAACCGGGATGTTGTTTTTTTGCAGGAGCTTAATGGCTGCTGCCAGCTCAACTTTGTTGCTGTCGCTATAATCACGTTTAACACGACTGATGCAGCCATTATCTTCTCCGTCGGCAGACGATAGCTCACCTTTTTTGCATGCCGTAAAAGCAGCCAGTACTATTAGTACTAAACAGTAAAACTTTTTCATGAAGTGTAAAGTATTGAGGTTTAGTAGTATTACGGAGCGGGGGATGGAAACGTAACAACCAGGGGGTAAAAAACGTCATTGCGAGGAACGAAGCAATCGCGGACTAAGCAGGGCGTACCTTCAAATAGGAGATTGCTTCGTGCCTCGCAATGACGCGGTGGTGAAACTTTGTAAGTCTGGATTTGATAGATCAAATTCAAGGTAATCCTCAAATCCTAAAAATCAAGGTTCTTACTTCTGCCTGAACCATACCTGCACCGGGGCGCCCGAAAAATCAAAATTTTCGCGGAGTTTATTTTCGATAAACCTATAATAAGGCTCCTTTACGTATTGCGGCAAATTGCAGAAAAAGGCAAACATTGGCGAAGTGCCGGCAATTTGGGTAATGTATTTTATTTTAACGTATTTACCTTTTATTGATGGCGGAGGATAGTTTTCGATGATAGGCAGCATCACCTCGTTCAGTTTGGAAGTCGGGATTTTACGTGCGCGGTTTTGGTAAACCTGGTTGGCTACGTCTAACACCTTTAGTACCCTTTGCTTTTCGGTAACAGAAGTAAATACAATAGGCACATCGCTAAAGGGAGCAATTTTATCGCGGATCTGCTCTTCAAATACTTTGACGGTTTTATTGTTCTTCTCAATCAAATCCCATTTGTTTACCACAATCATCACGCCTTTTTTGTTCTTTTCGGCCAGGTGGAAGATATTGATGTCCTGCGATTCAAAGCCTTCAACAGCATCAATCATCAGGATAATTACATCGGCTTCTTCCAGCGCTTTGATGGTGCGCATTACCGAGTAAAACTCAATGTTTTCTTTAACCTTGGTTTTTTTACGCATCCCGGCAGTATCTATCAGCATAAAATCATGACCATACTGGTTATAATGGATATGGATAGAGTCGCGGGTGGTACCGGCAATAGGGGTAACAATGTTACGGTCCTTACCGATAAGTGCGTTAATGATAGATGATTTACCCACATTAGGGCGACCGACAATGGCATATCTAGGGCGGGTGTTTTCTTCAAGTACTTCGTCTTCAAAGTGTTTTACCACTTCGTCGAGCAGTTCGCCGGTACCTGAGCCGGTCATTGATGAAATGCTGTAGATTTCGCCAAGGCCGAAACTGTAAAACACCATGGCATCGGCAACCTGGTTGTTATTATCCAGCTTATTCACTACCACAAAAACAGGTTTATTGCTTTTGCGCAGGCGGTTGGCAATCTCATCGTCCAGATCAGTAATACCAGTTGTAACATCAACAACAAAAAGGATCACTGAAGCTTCTTCAATGGCAATATCAACCTGCTCGCGAATGGCGGTTTCAAAAACATCGTCGGAATTGGCTACATAGCCGCCTGTATCAATAACGGTAAAATTGTGGTTAAGCCACTCGGCAACGCCGTAATGCCTGTCGCGCGTGACACCGCTAAAGTCATCAACAATGGCCTTGCGGCTTTCGGTTAAACGGTTATATAATGTTGATTTGCCTACGTTGGGCCTGCCCACAATGGCTACTATGTTACTCATGCTTTTTTATTAAGAGTCAGGATGCAAGAAATCAAGATTCAGGAATACAAATCTATCTAACTTAACAAATGCTTCTACGAAATTTTTAATTTTTATTAATGATAGATCAAGATGTTGGATTATCCTGCATCTTGATTCTAAAAGTCTTGATTCTGTTCTTTCTATTCGTACCCGAATTGTTTGAGGTAATTCTTTTTGGTACGCCAGTCGGGGATCACTTTTACAAACATTTCCAGGAAAACCTTTTGCTGAAAAAAGTCTTCCATGGCGCGGCGGGCATAGGTGCCGGTAATTTTTAACATTTCGCCGCCCTTGCCTATGATGATGTTCTTTTGCGATTCGCGTTCCACAATAATCTCGGCGCTGATGCGGTAAAGCTTTTCGCCCTCAATAAAGGCGGTTACAATAACCTCGGTGCTGTACGGAATTTCTTTCTTGTATTGCTTAAACACCTGTTCGCGGATCATTTCTGAAGCGAAGAAGCGGTCGTTACGGTCAGTTAACGCATCTTTTTCGTAATAAGCGGCATGCTCCGGCAGGTTTTCGATCACGAAATCCATAATGGCCTTGATGTTGTGGCCATGCAGTGCCGATATGGCGAAGATGGCTTTAGGGTTTAATTTTTCCTGCCAAAATTCAACTTTCTTTTTTACGGTTTCTTCATCGCTTTGGTCAATTTTGTTGATGAGTACGGCAAGAGGCGCTGATGAACGCTCCAATTTTTTAAGAACGTCTGCTTCATCATATTCCTCATAAATGTCGGTAACCAGCAAAATAAGGTCGGCATCAACAATAGAGCCGTCAACCTGGTGCATCATGCTTTCGTGCAGGGCGTAGTGCGGTTTGATAACACCAGGGGTGTCCGAAAACACGATCTGGTAGTTTTCGTCATTCACAATACCCAAAATGCGGTGGCGTGTAGTCTGCGCTTTAGGGGTGATGATGGACATTTTTTCGCCCACTAGCGCGTTCATAAGGGTTGATTTCCCTGCGTTGGGTTTACCTATTATACTTACAAAACCTGCCTGATGAGCCATAAAAAAATAATTAAAAATATATTTGGACTGCAAAGAAACGAATTATATCTTTGCAGTCCAATTAAAACGGAGTGCAAATTTGCATTTTGATAATTGGAAGCACCTTTCCGGGGTTATGGCCGGATCTCAAATATATAGCACAAATACAGTGCGGGATGGAGCAGTTGGTAGCTCGTCGGGCTCATAACCCGAAGGTCGTAGGTTCGAGTCCTGCTCCCGCTACGAAGAAAATGAAAAGCCTTGAATCGAAAGATTTGGGGCTTTTTGTTTTGGTTGGCGAAGTTTTGCTCCCTGAATTTCTTGAGCAGAGGAATGATTTCCTTGCAGCCGCCACTATTTAATCACAAATTTTCTAAAGGCCGGTATGGTTTGATATATTCCATAACCCATAAAAATTCTGCTTAAAATAAACACCAGATTTGTTTTCCATGTAATGTGTTCGCTTTCTAAATTTTTGAACAACGGAAATGATGCCCAGAAATTACTAAATGATAGGAGCCCACAATAAAAACCACTACATAAATCTTTAAAAGAGCCATTGAATGTCCAAGAGAAAGCTGGATTTGTTAAAGATGCTTCATAAGAAATAAATAGAATCCAAGATATAATTACCGTGAAAACCACGCCTCTCGACCAACTTAAGCCATGGTTATTGGATAGATAGTTTAAATATAATACAACTTTATCCCAGCCCCATGGAAGTTCTTTTCTAAAATAATGCATTTCCTGGGATCTAAATGCAAGTGAAGAGGCTCGATTCCCTTGTTTATCGGCTGCTAATTTTAGTTGACGATAGGTTTCTTTATAGTAGACGTTATCACTAATTTTTTCATCAGCTTTGATGATATAGCCAAATTTAGGATTTTTTGTTCCTATTTGAATTTTAGGGGGGAATACTGAGTTTGAAAGAATCAAGCTACTAACTTCACTTTTCGCTATCACAAGTTCTTCAAATTTCCTAAAATCGACATTTACAAACTCCGTTGTGTTAATGTTTGAGTCGAAAATTATAAGCGCGTGATTTTTATACACCAACTTCAAGTCTGCAAATGTTAATTTACTTTGGTTATAAAAATCAGTTATAGTTATAAGATGAGTTTCTATTTTCTTGAAAATAATGTTGCCAAGATTTACACCGGAAATGGAAATTGAGGGCACAGTTATATTATCAAGGATAATATTTCCTTTAATTATGCCATCTATGGTAAAACTTAATCCTGAAATATCTTCTTTTGCTTCTATTGCCGTTGAAAAATAACAGTTGAAACTATTGACAAACTCGCAACTATGGATGCTTAAATTTTCGATGTTACCGTCATATTTTATTCCGAAATTTTGTCTCGCTAATACATGATTTAAATAGAAGGACTTTACTTTAAATTCTTTATCAACAACAACTTGGCTATTGAAAAGAGCTGTAGACAACCAGAATATTTCGGTAATCGTTCCATTTGAAAATGCCACTCTATCTGAAAATTCGGAAGAGCTTATGTAAAAATTGTTTATTTCGACATTTTCGGAGATCGTAAAATATTGATTTAATTTATTCTTTTCGAAAAAAACTGTGTTATAATAGCCCGCTCTTAATTCAATCGAACAGTCAAGATCACTGCTTGAAAATTTCAGTTGCTTGTATGAGCCTTTTTTAAAGCGTATTTGACCTGTTGTATGTTCAGGAGATTTAATAGCCCCATTCAATGTTATTTCTTTATATTCTCCTCCGTTAAACTGCAAATTTTGAAAAGATGTGTTAAAAAACGTGATCTCACTTGTGGTGTTGCATTCGTTCCAGGTCAATTGCTCGTTGAAAATAGTATTAGTGGATGACAGCCCTTTTTTTAAAGTGCAATTTTCAAAAATTACACTATTGTTAAAGGTGACTCCTTTTATTGAAACACTACCTTCGAAAACACAGTTTTTAACTGCCAATAAATTCTCGACATTGATTTTTTCTAACGATATATTCCCCAATATGGTTTTATCAATTACTTCAAGACCATTGCTAAATAGGGTTAAAAACTTATCTGAGGAGATTGTTTCCATTATGGTTTTAAAATTAGGTAATCGCCCCTGTTAAATCAATAACTATCAGTAGATATCCTTCATAACCCCAAGTTGGCAGCAGTGGCACCAAGCACTTTCCTGATGCCGACTTCTTTTATCCTTTGTACAGCCATGAACGAGGCTAAGCCACATAATCCTAAACAAGTAATGGAATCCTGGTTTTAAAAAGCCTTTTTTGAGCGCTAATTAAGATGCTTTACTTTGCAAATGAGAATACAGACGAGTTGAGCTTAGTCCTGCTGGAATTGTAAAATGAAACCTTCTTAACACGATAACTTAATGGGTATCTTTCAAATCCCCCTGGTGCCAATAGATCATATACCGGGCATCATGTGATTTGTAAAAAGGGATCAGTTCCAGGTTTTTAAACTTAGCCGGACTGATCAGTTCAGGCGCAATGAAGGTTTGAGATTTTCCGACAACAGGTTTCAGGTATTTTTCAGGACTGGTCTGGTTGGTTGTCAGTACAGGTGCATCATTTAACGGATATGTTTTACTACTGGCGCGGCCATACTAAAGTAGGTGATTTTTAATAGCTGTTATTTAACACCCGTTTTGCTTTTTTGATGAAATAATAGTATTAGTACCCTACCATCTTTTTTACATTTTGATTACTATCCGTGGAAATTTTTACCTATCATTACAACATGCATGTTGTAATTGGTTCCAAACTCCTCCTTGTAGCTTGTTTATCACTTATGAAGCCGGCAAAGCCTGCCGTATTTCACGCATCAAAAAAACATAAAGCAAATAAAACGGTAAAATTGCATAGCCATGCAAGGTTGAGGCATCATTATGCCGAAGTTGTGGCCAATTATGAAACTGGCGAAACCACACCCGACGAGTTGGTTGAATTTGCCCAAACCCTGAAAGGCATCAGGTATCGGTATGGTTCAAGCAACCCGGAAAAAGGTTTTGATTGCTCGGGTTTTGTTAATTATGTTTTTACTCATTTCGGCATCTCTATTCCCCGCAGTTCATCGGATTTTGCGCCGGTTAAGGGGATTGATATTAAAGACGCCAAATTTGGCGATCTGATTTTGTTTACCGGAACCCGCAGTCACAATTACCACAGTGCAGGGCATATTGGTATTGTGATATCACAACCTGGTGAACCATTGGTGTTTATCCATTCTACATCGGGTGATGAAAATGGCGTTACTGAAACCGCCATGAATGATCGTTACCAGCGCAGGTATATTAAAACCATCCGTGTGTTTAAGGAAGAGCCTCAACCACAGGAAGAGGACGAAGATGCTGTTCCTGATACGTTAGAAGAAGCCCGTTAATCTTAATGTAGAGACGCATCACATGCGTCTCCCGTTTGCAGGTTGCAAAACATGTAAGCCCGCTCTGCGCATTGTGAGATGTGTAACCCCTGTTGTGTTTTATTTAATTGATTATCAGTTGCTTGATAGTTTGTTTCTGGATTTGTGTTAACCCTCATCCGCAATGATGATCTCTACGTTTCCCAGTTCTTAATAACTCCTGTTTACCAATCTCTGATCAATAAAAAGATAGCCCACAAATCCTGCAACCAGTGTTAATAACAGCCATTTAAAGCTGATAATTGCATTTAAAAACATATCACCGCTTTCTGGGCTCATTATCGATAGCAACCCATAGGCCAAGGCCAAACCCGCTGCAAATATCCCAAGCGCCAACAAGTTAAAGCGCAGATCGTTTTTACGGTTGATTTGCTCCTGCAGTTTTCTCCTAACGTTAGCGGCAAAACTCATAGGCAGGCCTTCTTTTGGCTCGGTACCCAGTGCGGTAAATAAGTTTTGATAAGCGAGCAGGTCGTTCTTATCTTCTTCCGAAAGTGTTTTGTTATCCGGAACCAAGCCGCTGTTCAATAGTTCCTGTAATTCGTCGTCATCCAGCTCTTTCATATATTTTCTTTCTTAAGGTCTTTTTCAATTTTCTCTTTCAATAATTTCCGCGCCCTGAAAAGATGGCTTTTCACTGTTCCTTCCGGGATACCCGTGATCTCTTCGATCTCAGCACATGAAAACTCATTTAGGTGGTATAGCGTTAACACTGTTTTATATTGATGCGGCATTTGCTCAATAAGCAGGTTAACATAAGCTGCGGTATTTTTTTTTATCAGTTCCTGTTCGGGGTTTTCATCTGTAAAATGATAATTATCAATATTTTCTGGATATTCGGCAGGGGGATTGTTCTTGTTCTTTTTTAAATAGTTTACAGCGGTTAAGTAGGCTATACGTGCTATCCAGGTTGATAGTTTCGACTGAAACTCAAACCGGTGCAGGTTTTGGTGAATCTTAATGAAAACTTCCTGGCATATATCCTCCTTGTTTTGCTGGTCTTGCACCAGCCGGTTTATCACAAAGAAAACCAGCTTTTCGTACTGCTTTACCAGCAGTTCAAAAGCCCGGAGATCTTTATTTAATATTCTGGATACAACCTCGTGTTCATTAAACATATTACAGTAGTCAATATATAAGGTTTAGCGGTTGCAAAAAAGAATAAAAAATATTTTAAAATAATTGCAACCTGCGCAAGCCATCTGCTGACTACTGTAGCAAATACTTAAACAAACAAGATCATGAAACAGTTAATGCCATTCATCGTAATCATCATATTCTTTATACTGATTGCTATATTCATACTTGCCCTTTATAATTACATGCTGAAAAAACGCATTATTAAATCGGGGCCGCTGGATGAGAACAGCGTGAAATTTCTGGCCCAGTTAAACTCAGGCAACGAAGCCTTAAAATGGGGGCTCATCCTTCTTTGCGCCGGTATAGGTTTTATAGTAATGCAATTCATCCCCTACAGTGCCGAAGATTCGCCCGTTCCTTACGGAGTTGAAATGATCTTTATCTCAGCCGGCTTTCTAATCTATTACCTGCTGCTTCGCCGCCGTAAGAATTAAATAATCAGCCTGATTTATTGTACTAAGCGGGCGGTTTAGCCGCCTGTACCATCAAATTTTAAAGAGAGAAATTTCTCTCCGGGAATCCTTTGCCTAAAAAATCAACCAAAATCTAACACCCTCACAAATATGAAAACTAAACAAATAGCAATACGGTTAATCATGATGATAGCTGTGTTAATCATTTATAACCTCAATAGCTATAGCCAAACCCCGGTGCAGGTAAAAGGGGATATTGCTGATTCGGTAACTAAAGCACCTTTGTCATTGATAACCGTACGGCTAAAGAATGCTGCCAATGAAACCATTATGGTTGCTGTTACTAAAGAGGATGGCTCCTTCAGTTTTGCTTCGGTACAACCGTCAAACTATTCGCTGTCTATTAACGCTATTGGCTACAGTTCAAAAACAATACCCCTCGATCTTACGCATCAGCAGCAAATACTGGTGCTAAAACCGGTTTATTTAAGTGATGTAATGACCAATCTGAAAGAGGTTGCCATAACCGCCGAAAGACCGATTATCAGGCAAAAGGCCGACAGAATAATTTACGACCTGAAGGCGGATCCTGAAAGCAAGGGAAATAATATACTAAGCATGATGAGGAAAATTCCTTACCTGTCATTAGATGGGGATGATAATTTACTGCTTAAAGGAAATTCAAGCTTTAAAGTGCTTATTAATGGTAAGCCCTCCGGCAGTTTGGAAAGCAACCTTAAAGCCGTTTTAAAAAGCATTCCGGCATCAACCATTGAGCGGATTGAGGTGATTACCATACCGCCATCAAAATATGATGCCGAAGGCTTGGCGGGCATCATTAACATCATCACCAGCAAAAAAATCAACGATGGTGTCAATGGTTCTGTAAATATCAATGAAAGCTTGCCTACGGGTGGCCCCGGCATCGGAGGTTCTGTTACGGCTAAAAAAGGCAAGTTTGGTGTTTCTGCTTTTGGCGGTGGCAGCATCAACAATTCGCCGCAAACCTATAATACCAACAAACGTGTTGATGCTGCCGGTACAACACTGGCGCAAAACGGTTATCAGCGTTCAAATAATAAAACCGCTTATTTCGGCACCGAATTAAGCCTGCAGATAGATACACTGAATTTATTAACCGCCCAGTTCAATTATAACGGCAGCCGTGTAACCGATCATAACGGGCAGTCGTCTCTGCTAACCGGCGATAGTAAGCCTGAGCAATACCGTTTTCAAAACAATAATAAGGCCACCAGCTATGGCATTGATGCAGGGATCAATTATGAATTGGGCTTTAAAGGGGTTAAAAACAGGCTGCTTACATTTTCATACATGTACAGCAGCAACACAAATAACAAAAATGGCGATGTTCAATTTTTTGACCGGGTAAATTTCCCGGGCCCCAATTTTCAACAAAGCGATAAACAAAAATTTAAAGAACACACTGTACAAGTTGATTTTGTTACCCCGGTAAATAAAATGACCATTGATGCCGGCATTAAAGCTATATTCAGGAATAACAGCAGCGATTTTAGCTATAGCTCATTAAATGAAACAACCGGTTTATATGAGCATGATGCAGCGCAGTCAAACGCATTTACCAATACCCAAAATGTATTTGGCGCTTATAACTCCTATCAATTGGCTTTAAACAGCTGGAATATCAATGCCGGTGTACGGGTTGAAGAAACTGTGATCCGTGCCAATTTCATAAGTACAGCATCTGTGGCCGATCAAAACTATTTTAACATTGTTCCTTCTGTTTCGGTAAGTAAAAGATTTAAAGACGAAAGCAGTATCAACTTCGGTTTTTCACAAAGGATCAGGAGGCCGGGAATCAACAGGCTTAACCCTTATGTTGACCGCTCAAATCCTAATTATGAAGTTACCGGTAACCCCAACCTGAGACCTGTTTTATTGAACGATATCCAGCTTGGGTATGGCAGCAATAAAAAATTATCAGTAAACATCGGGCTCGACTATTCGTTCATGAACAACCTCGATTTGCAGGTAGTTAATTTTGATCGGGCTACCCAGGTTACACGAGTTACCTATGCTAATACAGGCAAGGCCAGCAGTGCGGGCGTTAATTTTAACCTTAGTTATCCTGTAACTAAAATTTACAACGTAAGCCTCAATGGTAATATGATGTACTTGTGGCTGCAGGGCCAGGCCGGTGGGAAAGTAGTGAACAATAACGTGCTGATGTATGGGGCTACGCTATCAAACGTAGTACGCCTGAACCATGGCTGGGGCCTGAATGCCGATTTGGGTATAAATAGCCGCAATCCTACAGGTTTACAGGGACACACCAACGGCTTTTTTTACAGCGCGTTCAATTTCAACAAGGATATTGTAAAAAATAAGTTCAGTATCTCTGGGGGGATCAAAAATCCGTTTACCAAATACCGCAACAGTGTAAGCAAAACATTTGGTCCTCAATTTAATCAAACCTACCAAAGCATGAACTATTACAGGTCATTCAGCATCAGCTTAAACTACAATTTTGGCGGCTTAAAAGACAGAATCAATAAAAACAAAACAGGGATCGAAAATAATGACGTAGCTAATTGATGATAGCGTATCTGATTATTGCAAAGGCCTCAACAATTTTAGTTAAGGCCTTTTTAACGTTGGTCAAAACATTTTTTTTGTAATAACTTAAGAAAAGCGGGTTTGAACAACAAAGAGAGGTATGGTTAAAGCGTAATTTTTATAAAAGGGCCCAGGCTCGTAAGTAGCTTTAAGCTAAGTGTGCCAGCCCGTCAGGAAACATTCCTTTGGCCACTACAACCATATCCAGCGCTTCGCGGATGAGCTTGATCTTACCATTTTCGGCAACCACGCGTCCCATATAGGTTTGCGGATAAACCCGACCGGTTGAATTGACTATAGCGTTCACATCATATTCGCCAAAGGCCTGGTCAGGTGTATCAATATGGATCCTGATGTTTTGAAATTTAAAGTTGCCGAATGTTTTGGGCAGGTTTTTAAGGAAATTATATATTACTTCCCGGCCTTTCCATTGCCAGGGTAAACCTAAACTTGCAAGGTAGGGAAGCTCGAACACTGCGTCGTCGGCAAAAAGTTCAATAGCTGCATCGGGGTTATTGATCTGCTCAAGATAGTTGAGCAATAATTCTTTAGCGGTTTTCATTTCTTTGAAATTTTATGATCCTGTCCGTTCATCGGTCGGGGTATCACAAAGGTGCAAAGTACCCAAACGCCACACATTGACTTATAGTAAGAAAGAAATTGACTTATGTCAACGAAATTAATGAGTTAGGTGATAGCATGTTAAGTAGTTATTAACAGTATACCACCATTTGTGACAAACAGATGTGATAACTTATCGTACATTTGCACTATCAAAACAGTGCGGGATGGAGCAGTTGGTAGCTCGTCGGGCTCATAACCCGAAGGTCATAGGTTCGAGTCCTGTTCCCGCTACCAGAAAAAAAGTCAAAAGCCTTGAGTCGAAAGATTTTAGGCTTTTGTTTTTTTAAGCTATATTGATCTGTGTTGGTAGCTCGTTAGACTCATATCTGTCGGCTGACCGGCAGACAAACGACTTTGGCTGATAATGTTTTAATGCGATAGGGTTTACGATTAGTTTTTAATATTTTGTGAATTTGAATAACAATATTTATCCTTGCTAAAATAGAACAGTGCTTTCTAAACCTCCTATCATGTTTATCGAAGTTATTGAATGGGCTAATAATAAATTATATAGCTATAGTCAGGAGCCTTCCTTTTATTTAGAACGGGATGATTGGGACGACTATCATTACCGCACTTCGTATTATTTACATTTATCTGGCAGGCATTCTGAAAGCGGAAAAAATACTTTGATCGGCCATCTGAAGATTTTGAAGGAGGGCCAGCAGGAAAGGGAAAGTTATCTGATTCCCTTAGGCGGCTTGAAACAGTTGGATGACGGGTTTTGTTCCTTAGGTCAATCGCTGGATTATTACGAGAGAATTGCCCAGTTGGATAAGGACTTGCGCAATGATTTATTTATTGCGTTGCGGGACATTGTAATATTTCCAGATATGGAAGAGGGGTTAAATAAGGAGCCGGGGTTTGAAAAATCCTTGCTTCGGTTTGTAAACCGGAAAGACGATATCTTCTCCATTGCACCGTTATTGATCTCGCGGGACTTTAATAAGTTACTAAGCCTTGATCTGCAATTTGATTTTAAAATCCCCGATTTAGCAGAACCCATAACGTTTGATTTTAATTCCCCAACCTATGGTTGGAATAGTAAACACTTGCCAAACCGTATCGCGGTTATCATTGGGCGAAACGGTTCCGGAAAAAGTACTTTACTTGCGAAAATTTCAAGGATCGCTTTTGCTTCCGCCAGTGACCGTAGCGATAAATCATTGCAACAGGTTGGTGTCATCTCGCCGGCAGGTTTGGGTTTTCCCCGAATTATAAATTTAGCTTACAGTGCGTTTGACAGTTTCCAGGTACCAGGCATTTATATTAATGAAAAGGAGTTGATCGTTCAGGAATTGAAGGAGGGTTTGGGCCGTTATATATTTTGTGGCATCAGAGATATAGTCAAGGAATTGGAAGATATTTTGCCCAATCTCAAAACCCGGCACAACGGCAAGTTACTGCCAGAGGATATTATAAAAGATAGGCATGAAAATTCTTTTTTAAAACCCGTCCGAACATTGGCGGAGGAGTTTTGCAAAAACCTGGACATTATTAGTACGACTGAACAGATCGAATTATTCCCGGAAGTAATGGAAATCCTGGCCGGGGAAACTTCTATGCACACGATTGCGGAAATTGACTTTTTGGCAAAGGGGCGGGATGAAAACTTTGCTTTTTTTATGGAGCTAAGTACCGGGCATAAATTCGTATTTCATGCGCTTTCCTCCATCGTGGCATTAACTACGCCCCGCTCCTTACTATTGTTTGATGAACCGGAGACGCATTTGCACCCACCCATTTTAGCGGTTTTGATGCAGGCGATCCGCCATGTATTGGAAAGACGGAATTCTTTCATGATAGTGGCCACTCATTCACCAGTGGTTTTACAGGAGACTTTAAAGCGGCACGTTTTCGTCGTTAGGCGTGAGGGTAGTGCTTTGGTCTGCGGTCATCCAGAGATTCAGACTTTTGGAGAAAATATTGGTTTAATCACCGCTACTGCTTTCGGCCTTTCCTCTGAAATAACGGACTATCATTTAACGCTGGATAAAGTTATTGGAGCCTTAACTTCGTGGGTTCTGGAGCCCGACCCCGACGAATTGATTATAGAGATAGAGAAAATATTCGACCAGGAATTAAGTATGCAGGCCAGGGCCTATATTTTAACCAAATTGTACGCTAAGTAATGTGGAAATTAAAATTACCTGATAACAAAGCGGCACTGGACGAACTGGAAACAGCCCTGACTCTGAAAAATGGGAAAGCCAAGTTTCCTTTATCCGCAGCGGATAAAATCATTGTTCAGGAAATTTACGACAATTATGAAACGCTTAAAGGTGTCTCAAATAATAAGTTGTTAGGCGCTGGTTTAACCATAGGTTTGGCAGAAGCCATTGAAGCAGGTTATGGCGAAGTGCAGCTGAATAATCGTTTAGAGGATTTACGAAACCGGCTATTAGTTAATGCGGGGTTATGTCCATGTTGCGGCATATTGCCAGCGGACGAGCTTGATCATCATTTGCCAAAATCTGTTTTTAAGGCTTTGGCTGTTTATTCCAGCAATCTTGTTCCTTATTGTCATAAATGCAATAATAAAAAACGTGCCGTCACTGGTGATGATCCAGCTGAACGGTTTATTCATTTTTATTATGACGATGTGCCAGAAGATGTCCAATTCTTTTTCGCGGTTACCAAAATTACCAACAACGCCTTAGAGGTGAATTTTGAACTACGTGCCATACCAGAATTAAATGCCGAACTGTATGGCCAATTAAGTTTTCAAACACAACGCGTGGGTCTAAATAGCCGGCTGGCGAAGACGGTTAATGATTATATGTCTTCATTTGCTTTTGGTTTGGCCGACTCCTTCAACAGCGGGGGCGAGGTTGCGGCTCAAAAATTCCTTCAAGGGAACGCACGCCAATTACAGCGGCAGTTCGGGATTAATCATTGGCGGACTGCATTACTTACAAATCTTTCTGAAAATCGGCTTTTTTACAACGGCGGTTTTTTTGTACCGCTGGCTTTGACTGTATAAAAGGAGAACATCTTTGGTCTACTTTGGTATTTGTAAATATTCTATTCCTGTCGCTTCCTAAAAATGCCATCTGTTTTTTTACGCTCAATCAAGGTGTTTGTATCATGCTGATAATAGGCGCTCTACATGAATCTAAATATTGCTTCGAGATCATTCACAAGGTTCGACATTAGTCCTGTTCCCGCTACCAGAAAAAAGTCAAAAGCCTCGAGTCGAAAGATTTGAGGCTTTTGTTTTTGCATGAAGGCGCAACTTTCCAACTTAATTAAACTTAAAAACGGCCATTAGCACCACAATAAAGAAGATGCAAAGCTGTATAAAATGAAACCTGATCATAGTACGGATAGCATCTTCAACCTGCTGGGCTTTCACATTGTTGCCTGTTGTCAAACTTTGTTTAAGCCCGTTCCCGCTCTTTTGCCCCATTAGCATGCCGTTAAGCACAAGCCCAAGTACAAATATCATCTTAATTTTAAACCATAGCTGATTGCCGAAGGCATTATGCGTAATAATCAGGAAACCTATTCCTGAAAGTACTAATAATATACCGCCGATAAGTAGTAAAACGGAAAATCTGGATAGTATACCAATTTGGTGTACTGCGGCATCTTTATTAGTTTGATAGGTTTTTAAAATGCTTCTGAACGCAACAAACTCAACAATATCGGTTCCCGCCATTAGCGTGAGACCGGTAAGGTGCATAAAGAGGCATATTTGTAAAAGCGTGTAGGAATTCATAAAATTAATTAAGATTTAAATAATAAAAAACTGGTGATAGCCATATAAACTGCGGTTAACCCATGGATCATTAAGTGAGAAATATCCGATGGGCCGTTTGTTGAAAGCACAATGAGGAAGTCGGCTGCCGGAACAGTTATTGCTGATGTAAATACCCAGGCTGTTGCCCTGCGCATACGCAACAATAAAAGGGGTAGCAGGACCACTCCCGAAAAAATGTCGCGGATGCCTTTTATTCTTCCAAATGGTAAATCATCGTTATTAATGATGGGAATACCGTAGCCTATAGCGCCGGCGGCAGGGTTTATTATAAAGCGGACACCAATAAAAATGATGCCCACTGCAATGAACAGGGTCATCCAAAAGGATGCCGACCGGATGCCCCATTGCTGTGTTTCGTGTATTGTTTTCATGTACTGTTATTTTTAACAGTACAAAATTGGGCAATGGAAATCTTCCATCCATTCACCCAGGTTAATTAATGCTTATCCCAGATCCGTTTACGGATACGGCTTAACGATTGTGGTTTAATACCTACATAGGAGGCTATATAGTATTGAGGAATACGCTGCGCAATATCGGCATACTCACTTAAGAACTTCGCATACCTTGTTTCGGGCGAATCGGTATATAAAGAACCTATCTGGCTGATTACACTTACAAATACCTGTTCTATTGCCAGGCGGCCAAATCTTTCGCCTGCTTTTACCTCATTATAAAATTGCTGCATACCAACGTAACTGATCACCCAGATAGTGGTATCCTCCAGTGCCTGTATATTAACGTACGAGGGAGTTTGGGGCAGGAAACTTATATAGTCGCACACAAACTCGTTTTCTTTGTTAAAGTAATTGGTTTGTTCTACTCCATCATTGTTAATATAATATCTCACAAGCCCGGTTTCGATAAAAACAACGTAGCGGCAAATATCGCCTGCTTTAAGCAGATGCTCGCCCTTTTTAAGAGTTTTCTTGTGAAATAAAGTGCGCGCTATACCTTCGTCATCGAAAGAGAGCGGGACATAACTTTTAATTTTTTCTATTAACAACTCCATTGAGCTAAATTAAATTACAGTATCGTTAAACTCAAACTTCAAGAACAAAGTTTGTTATGCTCTTCCTCGTTTCTGCGTTTGCCTTTCAATTGATCACTAATGCTCTTTCTTTATCGGAAGTGAGGCTCTTTCCCGGGAATGGCGAGTCTTTCCTGGGAACGGGATCAGAAACAGGCTGGAGGAATGTGATCTCCACAGTTTTGTTACCTGTTAAAGTTATTTTGATAGGCCCCTTGATACCTTTTATTAACTTTTTAAGGCAAGAGCCGGATACGCCGCCCCCGTTTTTTCTTATCGGGTTCGCATTCTACTGGACTATGCTTGCCCTGGCTCTTTATTATCTTTTTGGTAAAATAAAACGCTCTGCAAATAAGCATGATTTTTAACAGGATCAGAATATGCTGCGCTTGTTAATTTCCGGGCAATATTGAAACTAATGCGCCCTGTTTTGTTCACTATCCGCACCGCCGGTATCACGCTTTTTAGGGACGTTTGTTAATTTGCCGAAGCTATAGTTAAAGGCAAGGGTTACCACCCGGGTATCTAAAAAATTATGGAAGGTTGCATGTGCTCCTTCAATATTGGTAATGGTACCGCTTGGGCGAAACGAGTGAAAGATATCCCGTGCATTTAATTTGATTGAACCTTTGTTATTCAATATTTTTTTCTGAATAGCGGCATTGAGCATGCCTTTGGGTATCGTAACAAACTGGCCGTAAGTGCCGCCGCTATCATAAAAGCCGCTTAATTCGGCACTCCAGGTTTTTGATAAGGTGAATTGGTTATTGCCATTGCCGCTAAATGTGCTTTGAGACTGATGGAGGTAGCCAGAGTAAAACATGCCCTGGTAGGTGTTATTATATACCTCGGCATATAAATTAACCGACCACCATTTGGTTGGCTGAAGATTGGTATTGACAGAAAAATCCAGTGTTTTCCGTTGCCCTATGTTACCGGTGGTGCTGATGAATACGTTGCCATTTTTGTGAATGGTTTCATTTTGAACATCGGTGGTATAATTGTATGCAACCGCAACGGTAAACAGGCTTTTGAAACTATAGGCCAGCTTATAATTGTCGGTAAACTGTGGTTTCAGGAAAGGGTTGCCTGAAAAGTAGGTAAACTTGTCTACAAAAAAGGTAAAGGGGTTTAAACTCCCATAATTCGGCCGGCCTATCCGGCGACCGTAAGAAATAACTAATACTTTATGCCCTGCTGTATCGAGGTTGTAGGAAAAATACGCGGTTGGAAACAGGTTTGTATAATGATTAGCAAAAGACGAGTCGGCCCTTTGAACATTACCTAATTGATGCCCCTTGCCATTGGTGTTCTCTAACCGCAAGCCAGTTTGTAATGCGAAGCGGCCTAATTTTTTATTGAAATTAACATAGGCGGCATTTATATTCTCTTTATATAAAAAACGGTTAGTGTTGTTATAATCAATAGTGCTTACGTTATTAATTACATTAAAGTAATTGGCGGCATTATCCGTATTTACATAGCTGCTCTTAACGCCGGCCTCCAGCTTTGCCTTGCCTTTGAGTGGATGGGAATAATCAGCTTTTGCAGAGTAGATATTGATAGTAGCTGGTAAATTATCACTTAGCGTGGTTGAGTTTGTTAAAGTGCCATCGGGCAAAAAGGCATTATTTACAAACAATTGATTACTGCCCGATACATCGCGGATATAATCCAGATCGAATGTGAGCGCCCTGCCGGCACTATCAAATTTATGGGTGTAATTTAAGTTGACGCCTCCGCTTTTAAAGCTGTTTCTGGAAGTATTGAGGGTATTAATGGTTGAATCTAATTCACTATTTTTGCCATATAATAAACTGTTTACAGGGCTGCTGTCATGGTCGTGCGATAAGGTGCCGGTAAATACCACCCCCCAGGTTGTTTTCGGCGAGGCATAATAATCCATCCCGGTTTTAATATTGGTATTGTTGCTTGTCGGCCTGAAATAGGAAATATCTTTTAGCGAGGAGATTTGGTCTCCGTTCATATCAAAATAATCGCGGTCAATTTCAAGCCTTCGGTAGGTTCTTTGTTTATTATAAGCAAGGTTAGCAAACAGGTTAACTTTGTCGAAACGGTAATTAAGGTTGATACTTTCATTATTGCGGTAATAAAAACCCAACGCGTAATCGGCAGACACTACCGCATTAAATCCCCTGGTGGTGTTTTTCTTAGTTTTGATATTGATTACGCCCGCGTTACCTGCCGCATCATACTTAGCCGGCGGATTATCCATCAGCTCTATCTGGTCCAAAGATGAAGATGGTAAAGAACGCAGGTACGTGGCCAGGTTTGCAGCCGAAAGATAAGTTGGTTTATCATCAATCATTACCAGCACCCCGCTTTTCCCCTTAAAGGTAATATTGCCATCGGCATCTATTTGCACGCCAGGCGTTTTTGACAACACTTCCAAAGCATTGGCGCCGGTATTGGATATCAATGCGCCTACATTAACTATTGTGCGGTCGATTTTTTGCTGAACATAAGATTTTTTACCGGTTATAGCTACTTCATTCAACGTTTTGCCCGCTAAGGGTAAAATGAATGCCGGTAAATTAACCGGTTGTTGCTGGTTGAGAACTACAGGGGCGCTTCGGTAATTTTTATAGCCCATGTAGGTTGCCTTAACCAGATAAGTATCATCTTTTAAATTTTGAAAGGCAAAACTGCCGTCCGGATGGGTAAGCAGTGTACTTACAACCGTAGAATCTTTTGCGATAAGCAAGGTTATAGTTGCACCATCGAGCGGTTTTTTAGCATCATCTAAAACTATCCCCGAAATTTTACCACCTCCGGTTTGCGCATCGGAAACGGCGGGTAGCAACAATGTGAATAAGGTCAAAAAGAATGCCTGGAGTAGTTTCATAACTACAAGACATCATTTTAGTTAAAATAGTTACATAAAAATGGTAACTGGAAAGATGCATCATGCATCGGAAAATGGATTGTGCTCTTAATGCCAATGTCAAGAAATACGCATTCGTTAAAATCTATCTATATAAATAGTAACTTCATCATAAAAAACCTGAATGAGCGCAATTATAAAAAACCGGATAACCTCTATTGACTTTCTCCGAGGTACTATCATGATTATTATGGCACTTGATCATGTGAGGGACTATTTATACTCCGGATCATTTTTTTATGATCCGCTTGACCTTACAAAAACAAGCGGCATATTGTTTTTCACCCGGTGGATCACTCATTTTTGCGCCCCGATATTTATGCTGCTTGCCGGAACATCGGCATACCTCATCGGGCAAAAGAAAACTAAAAGAGAGTTATCCATATTCCTGGTAAAACGGGGATTGTGGCTTATATTTCTCGAAATGTTCGTGGTTAACTTCGGCTGGAACTTCAATATCACGTTTCCCATGTTTTTCTTTATTACTATATGGGCGCTGGGCTTAAGCATGATCATACTGGCGGCATTGATCCATCTGCCTAAAAAATTGATCCTGGGCATTAGCGTTATAATCATATTGGGGCATAATCTTTTAGACGGCGTTCATGTGCCGGGCAGCACTTTGCCGGCTTTTGGCTGGTCGCTGCTTCATGACCAGCAGTTTTTTACCTGGCATAAGGAAATTTTATTGGTTGGGTATCCCATTGTACCTCTAATGGCGGTTATGTCATTAGGTTATTGTTTAGGCGGATGGTATACGGCGGGCTATGAGGTTGGCAAAAGGCAAAGAAACTTATGGATAGCCGGCGCCACTTGTATTGCTTTGTTTATTGTATTACGTTATACCAATCTATATGGAGATCCGGTGAAATGGAGCGTACAGAAAAATACATTATTTACCATCCTGTCATTTATTAAGGTAAATAAATATCCGCCATCGTTGTTGTACCTCCTGTTGACGCTGGGTGCGGCCTTTCTGTTCCTGTCATTCACCGAAAAATCAAAAGGAGCTGTTGTAAAAGTAGTTTCGGTATATGGCAGGGTGCCCATGTTTTATTACCTTATTCATATTTATATAATCCACCTGATAGCAATTATTGCATCGGCGCTTACGCCCGGGCAGGACTGGAAGATCTGGTTCCTGAAACAACCTATCTGGTTTACAACAAACCTGAAGGGCTACGGGTTTTCATTACCGGTTGCGTATCTTGTTTGGATTGGAATAGTAATGGCCTTATATCCTTTATGCAAGCGCTATGATGATTACAAACAGGCCAACAAAGGAAAATGGTGGTTAAGTTATTTATAAAAAGTAAAAAATGGAAGCTATAAATGAAATTTCAGAACCAACAGGAAAACATACCCGCACAGCCTGGATACCGGCTTTTGGCAGTGGGTTGTTATCAGTTTTAATAATTTTTATGTTATCGATATCTTCGCCAGATAGTGCCGCCGCCCAGGATAAAAACAATGTGGTACGCATAGCCAAACTTGTAATTGATTCTGCTCAATTGCAGAATTATATGGCTGCGCTTAAAGAGCATGCCGAAACCGCCGTACGAGTTGAGCCGGGAGTTTTAACGCTATACGCAGTGGCTGAAAAGAATAATCCAACCCGGGTCACGGTTTTTGAGATCTATGCCGATGCCGCCGCATACCAGGCCCATTTGCAAACGGCTCATTTTAAAAAATACAAAAGCACCACAAAAGATATGGTTAAATCGCTTGAGCTTGTGGAAACTGTTCCGATAGTGCTTGCCGCTAAACCGCGCTTATAGCGCGTTACGTCGTAAATCTTGTTCAGGCTGCCGGGGTGCTTTTCTTTTTTCCCAGCTTCGGGTTTTGACTTGCCGATAAATTAAAGGATATTTAGCCATGGTATTGCGCCCGGTTCGCATTGCGCATTATTGAAGCTGAGTTAACCAATTTATTATACTTGTTTTTTCCTGCTGATGAGTAAAAACCCTACGTACCTTGAATCAAAAGGTCATTATCAAATTCTTGACGGATTGCGCGGTGTGGCATCCCTTTTTGTAGTGGCTTTTCATGTTTTTGAAACTTATTCCGGCAACCGTTTTAATCAAATAATAAACCACGGTTACCTGGCGGTCGATTTCTTTTTTCTGCTCTCGGGCTTTGTAGTCGCTTACGCCTATGACGACCGCTGGGGCAAAATGACCCCATGGGATTTTTATAAGCGCCGTCTCATTCGCCTGCAGCCCATGGTTATTGCCGGATCAATTATTGGCGCCTTGTTTTTTTACTCGCAAAGCGGTGCAGTGTTTCCGCTTATTCATGACACGCCGGTTTGGAAAATGTTGTTGGTAATGCTGGTTGGTTGTACGCTGATACCGATACTGCCTTCTATGGATATCCGCGGCTGGCAGGAAATGCACCCGTTGGATGGCCCGGCTTGGTCGCTGTTTTTTGAATATATAGCTAATATTCTTTACGCGCTGGTGATCCGCAAGTTCTCCAAAACGCTGCTGGCCATATTGGTGTTTGCATCTGCCTGTTTGCTGATCCATTATACAGTAATGGGACCGCAGGGTGATGTAATTGGCGGATGGTCGGTTAATAAAACACAACTCTATATTGGCTTCACGCGGTTGCTTTATCCCTTTTTTGCGGGGATGTTGCTGTGCCGCATGGGTAAGCTCATTCATGTTAAAGGCGCATTTACGGTTTGCAGTGCTCTAATCATTGCCGTTTTATGCGTGCCGCGGATAGGAGGGCCCGAACATTTATGGATGAATGGTTTGTATGAGTCGTTTTGTATTATTATCGTTTTTCCGTTAATTGTGGCTATCGGCGCCGGTGGAACGTTAAAGAGTAAAAGTTCAGTAAGGGTTTGCAAATTTATAGGTGATCTGTCGTACCCGCTTTATATCACCCATTATCCTCTCATTTATTTTCATACAGCCTGGGTAACAAATAATAAGATCCCTATGACAGAAGGGCTGCTTGTAGGTTTGGACCTTTTTGTAGCGAGTATCGCCATCGCCTACGCCTGCCTCAAGCTCTATGATGAACCTGTTAGGGAGTGGTTAAAGAATCGTTTTCTGCTGAAAAAGGCCTAAATAATATTAGGGTAGGATGGGTATTAACTCAACCCGGGATTGCTACGCTCGTCGCCCCTCTCTACGCAAGCGCAAAGAGGGGATTCTTTTTCCTTCTCACCCGAAGGGTAAAGCGGCTGGTCCGGCGAAGCGCCGACCGTGTAAGTCGATTTATGCATTGATATTATATGATTTTAATAATAAATTAAATGGGCATAAATAAGTCTTGAAAATATCGTTTATAAATCTCATCTTTAGATAATTGTAAACCTTTGAAAAAGACCATTGCTTTAATATTGCTCAATATTTACCTGCTTAACATTGGCGGGCAGCTGGCCTTGCATCAATACCTGGTTTATAAATCGGACCGGTTTTTTAATGAACAGGTTGGGAAAGGCTTATATAATGTAAATGACCTTACCGAAGTCTCTATCCCGGTTAACTTACCTGCTATTCATGATTGGCGAACTTTTGAAAATATATCGGGGCATGTTACATTTGGAAACGCCACCTACAATTACGTAAAAATGCGATTGACGAGGACTGCCCTTCACCTGATGTGCATTCCTAATTATAAAACTACCCGCTTTGCCGATAGCAATGTGCTTGATGCAAAAGGAATAAAGGGGGCTCCTGTTTCTCCCAAAGAGCATGTGCCCTTTGGCAAAATGGTTTTAAAGGATAATGTAAGCCTTTCATTTGTGCAATTTGAATTTTACTGCCCTGTAGTGCCATTGCCTGAAAACGTTGTACAACCTGTGCAATCGTTAGTAAGTTCTCATCAGGATATTCCCGAACAACCACCCAAAGCAACCTGCTGATTTTCTCCATTTAGTCTATTTACCGACCTGCATTTGTTTTAATGCCCATGGTCGTGTTGTCCGAAATTTCTATTGACAATTTAATACCACATCTCGCGGGTAAAAGCCCTGGCATTTTATCCGCGAGGGTATATAAAAATCCTATGATAAAGAAAAAAGTTACCGCCGCGCTTGTGCTGCTGTGCGGCTTTACCATAATAGCATCATGCCAGAACTCATCTAATGAGGAGATGGCCCAGGTGCTGAAGCAGATAAATAAAAAGAATAATACCATTTCAAACCCGTTTAACCCCGAAATGAAGCTGGCTTATTGCGATTCGTTGCTTAAAACCAAAAAGCTTGGCAAAAGCCCCGAGGTGTTATTTTCAAAGGCCTCACTGCTATTAAAAGCAGGACAAGAGCAGCAATCAGTTGATATTTATAAGTACCTGATGGATAACATCGATTTCATGTCGACTGATGAAACGTTGCCTGAACAGGCCATAGCTTACATGCGTTTGGGTGAACGGAGCAATTGTATGCTTAACCATACCGGCTCGTCGTGCATCTTCCCAATTAAAGATGATGGGGTACACAAGATCCAAACCGGCTCAAGAAAAGCAATTGAAGTGTATAAAGCATTGTTAAAGCTTCGTCCCGATGATTATGAGTCGCGCTGGTTAATCAACATAGCCTATATGACGCTTGGCGAGTATCCGCAAAAAGTGCCTAGGAATGCCTTAATCCCCGGCCTTAATGCCGACCCGGATACTGCAGCACAGGTTAAACCCTTTGTTGATGTGGCCGGTAGCCTTGGCCTTAACATCAACGGCCGGGCAGGCGGGGTCATTGTTGATGATTTTAATAACGACGGCTATCTTGATATCATGACATCGGGCTGGGACCTGAGCGATCCGATGCATTACTTTCAAAATAACCAGGACGGCACGTTTAGTGACCGAACCGAAGCCGCCGGTTTAAAAGGGATTACCGGGGGGCTTAATATCCAGCAAACGGATTATAACAATGATGGTAAACTGGATGTTTTTGTTTTGCGTGGCGCATGGCTCACCAAGGGCTTCGGCAACCAACCAAGTTCCTTATTGCGCAACAATGGCGATGGGACTTTTACTGATGTAACCGCCATAAGTGGTTTGTTTATGCTTCACCCTACTCAAACCGCAACCTGGGCCGATTTTAATAACGATGGCTGGCTGGACGTGTTTGTTGGTAACGAAAATTCGGAGTCGATATACTACGCCGATGAATCAACCTGCCAGTTATATATGAATAACCGTAATGGCACATTCAGCAACATAACCACGGCTGCCCATTGCGGCATCAAAGCTTTTGTAAAAGGGGTAGCGTCTGCCGATTATGATAACGACGGCTTTGCCGACATATTTATTTCAACCATGGACGGGCGCAAATACCTGCTTAGAAATAAAGGCAAAACCCAAGACGGAGTTGATTTTGAAGATGTGACCGTACAATCGGGCCTTGACCAGATCAAACAACGGACTTTTACTACCTGGTTTTATGATTATAATAATGATGGCTGGCCCGATTTGATGGTGGCCAATTACCATTTTGAGCGTACCTTAGGTTTTTACAGCGCCGCCGCCGCCCTCGGTAAACCCGTTCCGGAAGCAGGTAATATCTACCTGTATAAAAACAACCATAACGGCACCTTTACCAATGTTACCAAAGAGGCGGGACTGGATAAAGTAGTTTACAGTATGGGGGCCAATTTTGGCGACATTGATAACGATGGCTATCCTGATATGTATTTTGGTACGGGCAATCCCGATTTTAAATCGCTTGTGCCTAACAAATTTTTCAGAAATATAGGGGGTAAACGTTTTGCTGATATCACTTCTTCATCGCGTACGGGTAATTTGCAAAAGGGGCACGGCATCGCATTTGCCGATTTGAGGAATAACGGCCATCAGGATATTTTTGCCGAAATGGGAGGGGCTTATATTGGCGACTCGTACACCAGTTCATTATACATGAACCCCGGTATAAGCAATAATAATTGGATCAGTCTGAAATTGAGTGGCACAAAAGCCAATAATGCAGCCATCGGAAGCCATATCAAACTCACTTTTACCGAAAATGGGGTTAAACGTTCTGTTTATAAAGACGTTAATTCGGGCGGGAGTTTTGGGTCGTCGCCTTTGCGGCAGGAGATAGGAATTGGCCAGGCAAAGATGATTGATGAGATTGAGATAAAATGGGCAGGCAGCAGCGCTGTGCAATACTTTAAAAATGTGGCGCCCAATCAGTTCTTAAATATCACCGAGGGTAATGCACAATACAAAACTACCCAGTTAACAAAACTGATTTTCCGCAGCAAAAACATGCCTGGTTGTATGCCGATGCAAATGGCAGCCAAAACAAATTAAATCATGTTTCTGTAATAGAAAATATTAGCTCTGGTTTTATACCAAAATAGTTACATTTATATCAACAACAATTAAAATAAATCTTAACCATGAGAAAACTCTTATTACTATGCTGCATGTTCATTGGATTGGCTGTAGCAGGCAACGCGCAAACCAAGCCCGGTGCCAAACCTGTTGAAAAATCAAAAGACCTGCAAAAGCAATTAAAGCTCACTGATAAACAAACCGAAAAAATTGCGGTGATATACCAGGAATCATCCGATAAGTTTGAAAAGATCAAAGCTGCTGATAAAGGTGATAACACGAAAATGATGATTGATATTAAGCCATTACGGGAAGCTACCATCTCAAAGATCAAAGCTGTTTTAACTAAAGAACAAACAGTAAAATATGATAAGCTTTTGAAAGGCAGCAAAGCAGCAGGCGGCAGTGGCTGGGGTGATGGCTGGAGCGCCACAAGCGGACAATAACCAGTAGTAACAAAATAACAGGCCGCTTTTCTTGTGATTAGAGCGGCCTGTTTATTTGTAAAATTTGTTTAACCGGCATACAGTGCCATGGCAGATAGTTCATATCGTACTTCAACTGTTTCTTAATCCAGTATCTCTATCGGCCGGTTAAGTACTTCTTGCAGCGGGATCTTTTGAATACGCTTATCTTTTTTGATATAATTTAAACTAACCGGGAGAAGTATTGGCCCGGCGGTAACCGACCATCCCGGCGGATCGCCGCCTTCTGTTAATCTCAAGAAGCCGTCGCTTATGTAAAGGGGCATAAGCCATGCGTCTCCGGTATCCATTGCGCCAAGATCTATTTGCAGGGAAGTAGAATGGAAAGATTTAGCTGTACGTTCCGGATCTGTAAATTTATTGATATCGGTAGGGTCAAACATTTCACTTACTTCACCAAGCTTTAAACGGTTGATGTCGAGCTTTACAGATTCTGCTTTGCCTTTTCCAACTTGTTTAATAATTAAGCAGGCAACTGCCGTACCCATTGGCTTCAGCTTTTTTTTCTTGTATAAGGATGTAAATTCCTCCAGGTAAGTGGAAGAGATTCCATAGTCGGGGTGATAGCTTCCGGCAGCGATAAGATCATCTATTTCGTTCTTCATTACCGGGTAAACTAAAGGGCTGTGATCCTTTTGGCCGGCAGCATCTTTCATCTTATTGTATGAGGCTATGCTCATTTCGCCATAGCCAATTTCAAATTTTGCATTGGCGGTATCCAATTGTTTGGCAAGGCTGTCTAATTGTTGCCTTTTTATAGTATTGCGCTTTTGCCGGGCAATATAAAAATACAGGTTGCCAATGATCAGGACGCTGCCAACCACTATCAGGATAAAGGCGAGGCTGTTTTTAGGTTGTTTGGCCGGTACTGGGTTTTCGTTATTTTCCATTCTTATGAATATCTGATCATTGTCGAACTATCCGCGCCCCTGTACACCTTCGGCCAGCCTCACCGGGCTCAGCATTTTTCGTATTATTAATGATTTACGGGCGGTATCCGCCGGTTCTGTATAGTGGATATTATCCGGCAGAAAAATGGTTTTCGATTCAATTTTCCATTGTCTGTTTTTATTAACAGCGTTTGGTTTATCATAGGTCACGAATAAGGGGATTAAAATTCCTTGCCCGGTTGAAAGCCTTGAAGGTAGTTTTATAATTTGTTTCACAGCGTTGCCTTTGGCCCTGATCTGGCTGTCATAATCATTTTTGCTTTGAGGGGCTTCAGTTATGGTAAGCGGCTGGCTAATATTGAGCTTGCTCACGTCAAGTTCAATGTCTGATGCATCGCCTTTGCCTTTGTTCTGGATCATAAGGCAGGTGATAAACAGGTCATAATCGTTAGCTGTGGTGTCGTTAAAAAGCTGATCGGTTTTCTGCAGGTTTTTATCCGAAATTTCATTAGTGAGTATGGGATAATCAAGATAAAAGGCATCCTTTTTCCTTACAGCACTATCACCCCCCGCCAGGGCATAAATATCATTGACCATGCTGATATACGAAATTTCGAGGCTGGCCTTCAGATCAGGGTTAACCGGCGGTGGCGGATCTTTCTTAATCAGATTATACCCGGTAGTTATTAAACCTAAAATAACAGTAATTACGCCCAGCTTCAATTGCAGGCTTTTCCATATGCTGTCTTTATCGGCTGTTTTCTTTTTGGCCATGCTTCCCGGTTATTGATATGGTTAGGAATATCATGTAGTTGTATTACATGATTGTTTTACAGGTGCTTGCAGTATAAAATTAAGAATAATAATTAACAGCACAGATATTTTATGTTGTATTTTTTTTCTTTAGTTAAACTCCTATCTTCACCTAAACTTAAATACTGTCATGAATAAATTTTTAATAACAAAGTTGTCTTTTGTTGCGATACTTCTGTTTTTCATCCCGGCTCTGCTATTGGCCAACACATATAACAGAATGACAAGAAATATAGACATCGCCGGTCTCGTTGTTGATTCAAAAACCTTATTGCCAATTGAAGGAGCTGGTATTTTCGGGGCTGATGAAAAACTGCTTGGAAAAACGGATGTGCGGGGCTATTTTAAGATCTCACTTAGTTTTATGGCCGATGGGGAGATGAGGTTTAAGTTAAAGATCATTAAAAAAGGCTATAATAACATTATGCAAAGCGAGCATTGGGGCAGTTTGCCGGGCAATACAAAAGCGCTAATGTATTTTGGGTTAGATAAAGGATCAGGATCAAACTCGTTTTCAAAATTGGTAAACAAGGCGATTGGCGATCTGGATTATCACAGTACGCTGGAACATTTTGATCAGATAAAAATCGCCCGAACATTTGATAATAAACTATCTGCAGCAAAAGCTGGCAATCAGGATGTGTTGGTTAAGGTTGATAATAAGTTTTATATGGTGGATGAAACAGGATGGATCGTGATATCTTCCGATAAGGACTCGATATTGATAAATAAAAAACAATTGGTAATTGCAGATCAACTAAACGGCACGATCAAAAGAAAAGATATTAAATGGATGACACCGCTCAATGCTAAAAATACAAAGTTCGCTGTTTATACTAAGTAAGCTATATAGAACTATCGTAGTCGATTTAACGAAACGGCCTTCGTGATTAACATAGAGGCCGTTTTAAAATGCTTCATTCAAGCCCAAAAAGAACCCCTTTGAACCATACCGGCCAAAGGCATAGTCAAGACAAAGATTGGTACGGGTTGCTTTATTAAATAGTACCCGCAAACCGCCGCCATAACCCGGTTGCCATACCTGGAATATTTTGGTGCCCGATTCATCATTGGTTGTTTGCAGGTTGGCAAATACCACGCCGCTTAAAAATTTATTCCGCAGTATCGGGAATCGGTATTCCACTTCTGAGTAGTTGTATTGCGTACCCTTAAAATATTGTACCACATACCCCCTGCCGCTCCGGAAGCCCGGATCTTTGCCGGTGCCGGGCAGCTCAAGGTAGGGGATGTCACCGCTGATCAGGTAAGATCCCCAGTTCCAGAAGGCAACAACATGTTCGGGGTTAGTTTCTGACAGGCTGAAGTACTTCCTGAAATCTGTAGTGAACTGCACCGCGTTTTTGGAGCTTCCCATCCAGCTTTGATTAACGCGGAAGCCGGCATCAACGTAAATCCCTCTGTAGGCCCGGTTTTGATTGTCTCGGGTAGTGTATTGTAAGTTAAAAAGCAAGCCGTTAGCAGCATAATGGTCGCGGGCAAACCCATGACGGTCGCTATAGATATTGTATGGGGTAAGGTCGGTTGCTGATTTGGTATCCTCAATTTTTCGCCTGATATCAAAAGAAGCGCCCGCGCCTAAAAATAGCCCCTTATCAATTTCTTTGTATACCTTCTCGCGGATATTATAAAATTGCGAATGCAATGCCCTGCCTTTACGCCCGGGATTGGCCAACACCTGGTCGGCTTCGCTGCCGCTTGATGCCTGGCCAATTCCCAAACCATAATCGGGCGATACCGTTTTGGCTGCAACCAAACTGCCCTGAAAATTCCATTTATTACCCGGTGTATATATGTTATGGTTGATATAAAAATAGATGATCCCCTTGGTAGTAATAGAAGCCGATGTGGCAGCAACCGAAAGCAGGGTATTTGGATCGTTTCCTAATTTTTTTCCGGCTACAGCCTTGATCCCAATTTGTGAGCCGATAGTGGGATTGGATGCCACATTGGGTATGATGGTAATTCCCGATGACTTTTTATTAGAAGGTGCAGCCGGTCGGCCGGGATGAAGTATGTTACGCACCAGATCGCCAAAGTCATATTGTTTATATAAAGTATCGGTCGGTTTGGCCGGTTTTACTACTTTTTCTTTAATGCGCAATGAATCGGCTTTTACCGAATCGGCAGGTACAGGTACCTGGCCGAAAGCATGTACCGATATGCCTGTAAATAGTATGAATAAAACTGTTTTTAAAAGCAGGGTAGAAATTTTATGTGGTGGTTTGTGATGCACGCTAACGGATATAAATATTAAAAATTCAATTTACTGACTGTTTAATTGTGATTGGTGTTAGCTCATTTCTAAACCCCGAAATGTGCATAATGTTTGAACTTCAAATTTGTACGGGCGCTAAGCCGACGGATTTAGTTGCATTATTTTTTGTTTCGCTTAAATATTGCTATCTTAATATTCTATTGTTAGAAACCACAGAAAGTCTGTTTCGTCCTGCTAAGCTTAACCAATTATAATCATGAACGTACCTTACATTCGTTTTGTGGCCTTCATTGTTTTTATGTTTGTTGCCATTTCAGGGGCCGCGCAAAACAATCAAGGCAGAGCAGACACTATTGACCGCAAATGGTGGAAGGAAGCCGTAGTTTACCAGGTTTATCCCCGAAGCTTTAAGGACAACGATGGAGACGGTATTGGTGACCTGAAAGGCATTATCTCCAAACTTGATTATATCAAAAGCCTCGGTGTTGATGTTGTTTGGCTTAACCCAATTTACAGCTCGCCTAATGACGATAATGGCTATGATGTAAGCGATTACCGCAACATCATGAAGGATTTTGGAACCATGGATGATTTTGATGTTTTGCTGAAAGGCATGCATTCCCGCGGCATAAAACTGGTGATGGACCTGGTAGTAAATCACAGCAGCGATGAGCACGAATGGTTTAAACAAAGCAGGAGCTCGCGCAAAAATCCGTACCGGGAATATTATCACTGGTGGAACGCCGAAAAGGGCAAACCCGCTTATCGCTACAGTTTATTTGACGTAAACCACGATGCCTGGCGTTATGATTCGCTTACCAATGCCTATTACCTGCATTATTTTTCGCACAAGCAGCCCGACCTTAACTGGGAAAATCCAAAACTGAGGAATGAAGTATACGGCATAATGAAGTTTTGGGCTGATAAGGGGATTGACGGTTTCCGGCTGGATGCCTTCCAATTTGCTGCAAAGGATACTACCTTTCCGGCCTTTCCGAAAGGGTTTGAAAAAAACTTTACCCAATATTACGGCGTACAGGGCAATTTGCACGGATACCTGCAGGAAATGAACAGAGAAGTGCTCAGTAAATATAACGTAATGAGTGTAGCCGAAGGTGCAGGCAATACTTTTGAAGACGGCCATAATTTAGTTGATGCCGACAGAAATGAATTGAACATGGCTTACGCATTTGAAGGTGTGGATATTGCCAAACCCGAAGGCTATAGCGTAGTTCACTTAAAACAGGTATTTACCAAATGGGATAGTGCCTTTGCATCAAAGGGGTGGTTATCAATATTCTTAGCCAATCATGACCAGGCCCGGCTGGTAAGCAGGTTCGGCAATGATAGTCCGGAGTTCAGGGCTGTATCATCAAAAATGCTCACTACATTTTTGATGACTATGCGCGGTACGCCATACTATTATAATGGCGACGAACTGGGCATGACCAATGCTGGCTTTAGCACAATTGATGACTATCGTGACGTGCAAACGTTAAACGAATATCAGCGGCAAAAAAATATTGGTGCCGATTTGCCTACATATTTAAAACGAATAGCCTTTGAAAGCCGTGATAACGGGCGCACTCCATTTCAATGGAACAGCACGGCCAATGCCGGTTTTACAACGGGTACACCCTGGATAAAGGTAAATCCCAATTATAAAAGTGTCAACGCTGCTGCGCAGGAAAAAGATGCCAATAGCACGTTGAATTATTTCAGGCGGATAGTAAAGCTGCGGAAGGATAACCCGGTACTGGTATACGGAAAATATACATTGCTCGATGCACAAAACCCCGATACTTATGCCTACACCCGGGAGTTGAACGGCAGGAAGCTGCTGGTACTCCTGAATTTTACAAGTAAAACAGCTCCGGCTCAAACAGGAATGAATTTGGGTAATGCAACGGTTTTAATCGGCAATTATCAAAAGCCATCAAAAAATGGCACGCTGATGCCGTATGAGGCGGTGGTTTATGAGGTGAAATAGGAGGGTTTAACGTGTAGAGACGCATAATTGCGTCTCTACATTAATTAATTTTACCTCACCACCAACGAGATCTGCAGCACCCTCGGCTTATCGCCAATTGCAGGCCCTCCCCAGTCTGTTTCATCACCATTAAGGATGCGAAGCGATTTAAATACGCCTTGATCATACCAGCCTTCTTCAACCTTAAGGTATTGCCATGCCGTACCGGTGTTGCTGCCGGCCGGGCGGAAGGTGATGCGACAGTTTGTTCCAGTCGCGATAAATTTATTTTCATTAAGGCTAACAATCATGGCTTTACCGTTATGGTCTTTATTAGGTTTAAGTTCACCACCCCGACCGCTGCCAAATTTTACAATGGCATCCCAGGCACCAAGTTTAATGCTTTGCTCCGCGCCATCTTCATGTTCAACAACGGCTTTGATCTTATCTTCAAATGCCCATTGTGCCAGTTCACGCATCATTGGTGCTGCCATGGCATATTTATCCGCAAAAGGGGAAAGTAGCTCGGCCAAATGATCATCGTTTGAACTATCGCCATTGTCATCTATCCCGAAAGGCGAAAAACCAATACCGCCATGGGCCAAAACATCATAAAAATATTTGGCATTATCAGCAATTAAACCAGCTTCGGGTATAAACAGGGGATTATCTGCGCGGGTATACAGGTCAATTACTTTCAACACCCTTTCGCTGCCCGACAGGTAAATATCAGGAGCAAGCAGGTTAATTGATGGGGCGGCTACTTTCCAGATCGGGATTACGTTATCTGTCGCGCCCCCGCTTTCATAATGGGTTGCCGGCGGATTGGTAAGCGGATCACGGAGCGCCACGTTTACGTATAATGGCAGCGGATACTCAGCTTTACCGGCTGCGGCCACCTGTTCGATGAACCGGGCTATTGACCAGGCTTGGAAATATTCGTCAGCCCTGTCGCCAAAAACTTTGGTCCACGAGCCTTTTGAGTGTTCCGATACATTCAGGGCTTTTAGTACAGCTGGTTTTAACAGTTGGGCGGGGACATCGCCTTCAAACAGTTTTTGCGCCTTGGCTGAATAGTCGCGAACGGTGTCCCATGAGCCTGGTTCGTTTTCAACCTGCACCATGATTACGGTATGTTGCTCATCAGCCTGCTTTAAGTAACGCATAACTGCCGAAAACGCTTTGATATCAGCATCTAAAGTGGCTTTTGAATGAGGTGAAGGCGAGTCAATGGGCTTGCCTGTTTTACCAGTAATGTTTGGATATTTCTCCGCATCGCGTTTCATCCATTCGGGCATGTAATGGTTGCTGCCGTTTTTCCAGGTGCCAAACCATAATAATACCAAATGCACGTTATGCTGCCGGGCTTGGGTAAGCAGGGTATCCACTAATGAAAAGTTAAACCTCCCGGGCTGTGGCTCTACCTGCTCCCAGTAAATGGGTACTTCAAGCGTGTTAAGGTGCATTACCCCGGCCGATTTCCATACCGCTGGCATTAAAGCGGGCCATGCGCTTGAGTTATGCGCCTGGCCTCCCAGCATCAAAAATGGTTTGCCATCAACTAAAAACGCGTGCCTGCCATTTTTTTCAATAAGCTTAGGTAACGATGTATCATTGGTTTGAGCAAGGGTTTTACCCCCCGCAAATAATAGTAATGTAAGCAGAAGCGTATTTTGAGTTTTTTTGCCAATTATTTTAAGCATGATAACAAAGGTTTATGACCATGCAAAATAATTACAAAACAGCACTTTTGGTAATACTAAATAAACCGTTTATGGTTAAAAATGTGCCAAATGCAGCATTTATTTAGCCAACTCCAGCTTGGCAAAAAAATCATTAAACATGAGGTTGATATCTAACCTGCGATAAACACGGATATTTCGGCCATGGGCATTGTAATCATATCCGCCTTGTGCGTTAATAAGCGGGCAGGGCTTTAACACATATTCACTTGATGATGGGTCGGCTTCAAAGGATGATTGCAGCGCGGTAAGCAACACCAGCGGACTATCACCTATGATATAGGTTTCACCCAAATTAAGACGATATTGCTGGATGAGCTTCATGACGTTTTCAAGTGCGCCAGCCAGATATTTCCCCGTTTCGCCTTGCGGCTTTACTTTAAGCAGTAATTCTGAGTAGGAAAGTATGGCCTGGCGATATCCATCCCTCGGAATCTGCCATAATTTTAGCTGAGAATGGTTAAACACAGCTCTCGCCGCATTGATATCGATATTGAGGTTATATTCGGGGCTGCTGTAATTGGGTGGGGGTAGTGCAAGATCGCTGTACTCCGGGCCGCCAATCCACACCAGTGTGAGTTTGTCGGCAATTTTTGGATCGGTTAATACAGCCGATGCAATTTCGGTAAGTCCGGCGCCACAAAGGATGTAAAGAGGTAAGGAGGTGTCTGTACGGGATGCTTCTTTAATGATCAGATCGACAGCTTTACTTTTTACCGGGGTACTGTCGTTTACCATCGCGGTGTTAGAGCCTGCTATTACCGGGAATTGATCTTTAATCTTTAAAACAGCTAACAAGTCTGCAGCCTTTTTTGCCGCGTTCTCCGCCTGGGTTTTAGATCTGTCGAACCCATCGTTGGCATTCAGGTGCGAACCGATGATCCCCCTAACTTCAACCGATGGCGATAGCACCAGATGAGTAAGCGCAAATAAACCATCCGGATCACCGCCAAAATCATTATCCATGATCACCCTGATGCGGGGCGAGATGAGTTTATTGTTTGCATCTGATTGCCCTTTTGAAACAAAAGGAAAAACAAAAAGCACCAGCAGGAATGCTAAAAACTTGCTTTGGGTCATAGCTTAAAGGTTAATTGGTTGCAGCACACAATATAAGCGTTTTAGCCTGAAACAAGAGGATGTTTATTGCATAGTTAATATAAGGGACAAATGGTGCGGGATTGAGCGATTCCCCTCTTGAGAGGGGCGGAGGGGTGTGTTTCTGCTTGATAAGTCTACCGCAGAAACACACCCCTGCTACCGCGCTTTCGTTCGCGCCCCCTCTCAAGAGGGGAATTGATAAGTTTTGTTTAATAGGCGATAACTTATCCCGCTATACTTGCAAAAGCTTCAAGATATTTATCAATATAAAATTGCTTGCTTGCCGTTTTATACTGCATAATAAAACGCGGATGTTCAAGTGCTATGATCTCGCCAAAGAAATGGTATTCATCGTTTAGCTTGCGCAGGAATGTTTCATTTTTTCCCGTACCAAAACAAAAGCATTTTTCGGTATTAATGCCCAGGTCAATCTGCTTGCGGATATTTTCGATCATAAACTGATAAACGGCTTTGGTTAGTTCCTTACTGTCGTAATAGTTATAGTTCTTTTCCTTTCCGTTTGCATCAACACTTGTAAAACCAAGCGGACAGGGCGAATTAATATAGATTTGTTTATAAAAAGCTTCCGGGCCGCCAAAGGCGTTGATCACCTCATAAACAAACACAGAAGAAGGCTCATGCGACATTTTGCCTTCGTAATTGATGTGGCATTCAGAGATCAGTCGTTTAGGATCCGTAAAAGGGATGCCTGTTAAGCCACCGCCAAACCTGCCGGGGTTAATGCCCAAAATGATATGCCGCTGCTGATTATCATTATAATATTTATGGTAAAACTCATCGACAATACGCATGGTTTGCGGATGTTCCTTAAAAGGGTTCATAATGCGGATGCCTTCAGGTAAAGGATCGCCGGTGTAGGTTAGCTGCTCATTGAATTGGATAATCCGGTCTGCAAGTGTCATAGCTCAAATTTAGTATTTATAAATTTTGAAGGCTAATCGCTTTTTACCAAATGGTAAGTGGAACCGATTTTTTACGGCGGAAATTTGTGGTGTCTAAAAAAGAATAACATCATGAACAATCAAATTGAAAGTAAATCGTCATTAAAGGGCAAACGGGTAATTATATTGGGTGGCAGTACAGGTATAGGCTTCGCGACAGCAAAAGCAGCTGCTGACGAAGGTGCTAAAGTGATAATAGTTTCAGGTAATCAAAGCAAGATCAACAACGCTTTAAGCCAGTTACCTGAAGATGCTGAGGGCTACGCGGTAGACCTATCACACGAAGAAAATATAAAATCGTTTTTTGAGCAGACCGGTAATTTTGATCACCTGGTTTACACCGCTGCTGAAAATCTTAATTTGAATAATATCGATCAAACAGATATCGAGGCTGCGCGTAAGTTTTTTAATCTGCGCTACTGGGGAGCTTATGCTGCTGTTAAATATGGCGTGCCGTTCATCAACAAAGGCGGCTCTGTAAACCTAACCGGTGGCACGGCGGGAACAAGACCAGCTGCCGGCTGGTCGATAGCAAGCAGTATTTGCGGCGCCATGGAAGGCCTGGTGAGGGCACTTGCCGTTGAGCTTGCTCCAATACGTGTAAACGCGGTAGTACCCGGGGTAATTGACACCAACCTGTGGGACAGTATGTCTGCCGAAGATAAAGAAGGACTTTACAACTGGGCGAAAGATACATTACTGCTTGGTCGTGTTGGCCATGCGGATGATATTGCCCTTGCCTTTGTTTACCTTATGAAACAGAGCTTTGGAACGGGCCTCAATTTAGTTGTCGACGGTGGCACTTTGTTGGCGTAACGGTTTATAGGAGGAGTTCCGCATTCCCACTACCCCCCTCCCCCGGGGAGGGGGGTAGTGGGAATGCGTAGTGGCTGGGAGGGGTTTGTTCGTCATTAAAGCGTATATGCATGTCGACGAAACCCCTTCCTACACCCTTCCAAGTGAGGGAATCGCACAGGCCGTCGCTCAAAAAGTATCTTCATCACACTATCGCTGTAATCTTCAGCTTTTGTATCTTAGCATTCATCAATCCTAAAAGCTATTGACAAGTGCCCCGATACATTTTAATAAAACCCGCATTGCTCCAACACCAAGCGGGTTTTTGCATGTGGGCAATGTGCTGTCTTTTTCTATCACCGCGACATTGGCGCGTAAGCATGGCGCTAAAGTTTTATTGAGGATTGATGACCTCGACCGGGCAAGGGTTAATCGGGAATACCTGACTGATATTTTTGATACGCTACGATTTTTGGAGATCCCCTGGGATGAAGGACCGCAGGATGCCGACGATTTTGAAGCCAGGTTTTCACAAATTCACCGGATGCATCTGTATAACGAAGCCCTCGAGCAATTAGCCGCAGGTGGTTTTGTATTTGCCTGTGCCTGCTCGCGCAAGCAAATGAGTGAAATTGGAAGCTGTACCTGCTCAGATAAGCAGATTCCTTTAAATACCCTTGGAGCGAGTTGGCGCTTACGTACAGATAACGTTGCTACATTGCTCGTGAAAAGTTATACCGGCAAAATTATCCAAACTCAGCTACTTGCCGAAATGGAAAATTTTGTGGTCAAAAAAAAAGACAGTTTCCCGGCTTATCAACTTACTTCTGTTATTGACGATCTGTTTTATGGCATTGACCTGATTGTGAGGGGTGAAGATCTGTGGGCGTCAACATTGGCTCAGATCCAGTTGGCGGCTGTGTTGGATAAGCAGGATTTTAATGATATCGTATTTTATCATCATCCGCTGTTGCTTGAAAAAGACGGTAAAAAGCTATCCAAATCGGCCGGCTCAACGTCGATTAGATATCTAAGGCAGGAAGGCAAAAGTGCGGAAGATGTATTTATGCTTATCTCAGATCTTTGTTCACTTCCCGAAAAAGCTGGTAACTGGCAGGAGCTCGGTGCATCAATTCTTCGCCATTTGTCATAGCATATTAACACTTCTTTATAAAATGCGTATTTAATGTGACTCCAGCTTAATCGAACGGTGTCAATTTGTATATTTTAATGTGATGAAAATGTTAAGTCATTTACAATAAATTAAAGCATTTGGTGCTTTTACTTTACCATGACATAACTGCCTGTACATATCTGAAGGATAAATTTGTGGCAACAAATACAAATTACGATGCAAGCAGCATTTTGCCACAAGCACCTGAAATTTCTGTTTTTTGTTATTCTTACCTTCAGAGCCATTACCTGCCAGGCTCAAAACAGCCCCCTCTCCAAAGGTTTCGCCCATAATGATTACTGGCACAACCGGCCCCTGTACGATGCCCTGGATAACGGTTTTCAAAACGTAGAAGCTGACATTTACCTGCGCGATGACGAATTGCTGGTGGCACATATGCTGCCCGCTTTTCAAAAAAGACGTACCCTGGAGCAGCTTTATTTAAAGCCATTGTTTAACTGTTACGAGGGTAAAAACAGGGAGGTGGTATACCCACTTTCTCCGGTTACGCTGATGATCGATATTAAATCAGACGCCGAAAAAACTTATGCAAAGCTGTCGGAAGTATTAAAACGCTATGCGCCTATGCTGTCGAGTTATAATGATGGCGAAATAATAGAGGGAAAAGTAACAATTGTTATAACCGGCAATAAACCTTATAAAATGCTTCAGGCACAAAGGCAACGCTATGCTTTTATTGATGAAGACCTGATGCAGGTGCATACCGATACACTTTCAAACACTGTTTATAAAACTGCCAGCTGCAAATATTCGCGCCTGATCAGTTGGACAGGTAAGGGTCCGATGCCTGAAGATCAGAGACAGTTGCTTCGTGATTATGTAGCCACGGCACATCACTACAAAAAACGGGTGCGCCTGTGGGCTTCTCCCGAAAATAAAGAAGTATGGAAAGCCCTGCTTGAGTGTGAGGTAGACCTGATCAACACGGATAAATTAGCCGAATTGAGGGAATTCCTGATGACGGGGCCGGAGCCTGTAAGATACGCGAAGGTGAACACCAGGTAATAACCACTAATCACTCAATAAGATGAAAAAGATTAGAGTAGCATTTTTCGCCGAGATACTTATTGAAGATTTCGATGGTGCCGTACGTACCATGTATCAGCTCATTAAACGGATTGACCGTAATATTTTTGAGTTTCTGTTTGTTTACGGTGCCGGGCCGGATAGCATAGCCGGTTTTGAATCATTAAAAGTGCCGGCTTTGACCTTGCCGATCAATACCGGTTACACTATGGCGATACCTGCCCTGGTGATGGGCGAATTGAAGCAAGAGATTGATAATTTTTCGCCAGATGTTGTACACATCGCCACGCCATCGCTTTTGGGCAATTTTGCGTTAAAATATGCTACCCAGCAAGGCTTGCCTGTTATGAGCATATACCATACTCATTTTATTTCCTACATCGATTATTACCTGAAACATACCCCCTTCCTCATCAATAAGGTTAAGCAGATGATGGCCGAGAGTCATAAGGTTTTCTATAATCAATGTGATCAGGTATACGTGCCTTCAATTACTATGAAGGATGAGCTGATTGATATGGGAGTTGATACCTATCGCATGAAACTATGGCAAAGGGGAATAGATACCCGGCTGTTTTCGCCAAGGCATAAAAAAAGTTTGCACTCGATAACAGGAAATGATAATCCAACTATTTTATTTGCGAGCCGCCTGGTTTGGGAGAAAAACCTGGAAACCCTGTTTGAGATCTATACCATTATGCAGGATAGAAATCCCGAAGTTAACTTCATAATTGCCGGCGATGGTGTTGCGCGGAAGGCCTGTGAGACAAAAATGCCAAACGCAGTATTTACCGGTAAGGTAGATCATAAAACGCTTTCGGTATTGTATGCATCGTCAACACTGTTCCTTTTTCCTTCTGTATCTGAGGCTTACGGTAACGTTGTACTTGAGGCTATGGCATCCGGATTGCCGTGCGTTATTGCCAATGGCGGCGGTTCAAAAGATTTTATTGAGCAAGGCATTAATGGTTTTAAATGTGAGCCATACAATGCCGGCTGCTATGTTGAGCGGATTGAATTATTGCTGAAGAGTAAAAGCCTGCGGGAACAGTTTATTGAAGTGGCCCTCCAATATAGCAGCCGCTTAAGCTGGGAACATCTGGCATCGGTATATTTTGATGACCTGGCCGAAATGGCAGGTGTAGATGTGTTTAGCGGGGTAGTATAAAAACTTGTTATTAGATTTGCGACTGAGTTGATTGTTTAAAAAATAGATTTTATTATCTAATTTTATAATCATACAGCTAATAAATAACCTATGGCCGACACACAACCGGATGAAAGTTTTAACAAGTTTAAATCACAGATAAAAACAGAGCTTGACTTTGAAGTTTTTAAGTACTACCAGGAAGATCAGTCGAAAAGGAGTGAAAATAAGTGGCTTAAATCACAGTATGCACCGATAATCCTCTCAGCGATATTTGCCTTACTCGGTACCGGAGTAGGCGCATGGATACAGGGTGTTGCAAATCGAAATCTGGAAAAACAAAAATTTGAAGCAGACCTGGTTTTAAAAATGATAGAAACCAACGGCGATCAACAGGCAGCTGCGCAAAACCTGAACTTTTTAGTGCAAACCGGCCTCGTTAATGATGATAGCTTAAGAGTTAAGCTTTCCAAAATAATTAAACACCCGGGAGAAGTACCCTCGCTGGGCGATCTGTCTGCTGATCGAAAGATTGATTTATTAACCGAAACGCAAAAGCAGTTAAAATCACTTGGATATTATGCCGGACCGATAGACGGGCAAGAATCTGATATATTCAGAAAAGCGGTGATGGCTTTTCAGGCACATTGTAAGCTTATTCCGGATGGTATGCTGGGTGCTAAAACACTTCAACAACTTTCAACAGCGAGTAAATGATTATAACGGGGATGTTATAATATGCTACAATTCTTGTACTCCCTTTCCTATTTCTTACATTTGCCGTTTGTTTTAATAATAGGGGTTGAGTATCAAATCATAATAGGGAAATTTCATGTACGATATTTGTTGTGTAGGGCATATTACGTTAGATAAAGTGGTAACACCGCAAGCGGTTAAACACATGGCTGGCGGTACTTCTTTTTACTTTTCAAACGCCATCCGTAACATGGATGTGAATTATACCCTGGTTACCTCGCTTGCTTTGAGCGAAATGCCGGTTGTTGAAAAACTCCGTAACAAAGGTATCGAAGTACATGCTACTACAGGCGGCGAAACGGTTTACTTTGAAAATATTTACTCTGTTAACCAGGATCACCGTACCCAGCGCGTGTTACAAAAAGCGGATCCCTTCACTATTGAACAGCTTGACGAGATCCAGGCCGACGTTTATCATTTAGGCCCTTTACTGGCCGATGATATCTCCGTAGAATTTATAAAGAACTTGGCACAACGCGGCAAACTTTCTCTTGACGCACAGGGCTACCTGCGTAAGGTAGAAGATAAAAACGTAATAGCCATCGACTGGCCCGAAAAGCGTGAAGCCCTGCAGCACATCCACATCCTGAAAGTGAACGAACATGAAATGGAAGTACTTACTGGTATAACTGACATTCATGAAGGTGCCAAAGTTTTGAATGACTGGGGCGTTAAAGAGGTAGTGGTTACATTAGGCAGTATGGGCTCGGTTATTTATACAGATGGTGTTTATTACCAGATCCCGGCGTATAAACCGGTTGAAGTAGTTGATGCCACTGGTTGCGGTGATACTTACATGGCAGGCTATTTATACCAACGCGCCAAAGGGAAGAGTTTCCAGGAGGCCGGCGAGTTTGCTGCTGCTATGGCCAGTTTTAAAATAGAATCATCAGGCCCTTTTACCGGTACCGAAGAAGATGTACTGGAGCTGTTAGCGAAACACAGCATAAAGCCGAAAGCTTAAGGCTTTAAGCCCAAAGCAAATACACAAATACTGGTTCAAGTTTAGCGATAGCGTAACTTGGACCCAAAATAGATTAAACTGAAAGCTTAACTGAATACCTGCAATTGACACAGTCCGTGAAAATAGGATATTGCAACTATTTTAGGCAACACCGAGCTTACTAATAGACCACCCATATTCTACTAACATTAATTATATTAAATTATGAATGTAGGAAGCTATCGTGTAGACCAAAAGAAGATAATTTTTGAAACAGGAAAATTCATAGAGTTTGATTTTTCGATACAGGATACGTTGGTATTCGACAGCAAAATTGTTGTTCTTTTAGATATTTCGGGGGATACTAAATTTAATCAGAATGTGTATGCCATAGATTTTAACGGTGAGATTTTATGGCAAATTGAAAGAAGCGAAAATCTTGACATTATCGGATATTGCCCTTTTATAAGTATTGAAATCCAAAATCTGAAATTGGTTTCATTTAATTGGTGCGGATTTAGATTTACAATTGACCCCGGTACAGGAAAAGTAAACGAATCGATATTCACCAAATAAATCTTTGGCTAAAGTTAGCGATAGTGTGAACTTCAACCCATTGATGGCTTGTAGTTGCAAACTACAGGCATTATGAATCCGTAGACAGATCTACGGACAGCCATAGAATAGTCATCCTTAGACGCAGCGGACGGCGGGTTTTATGTGTTGCTTCCTTTAGACAATTATTTAAATTTTTTAGTATAAGGTTTGAAAACATGTTCAAATGGAGCTATTCTCGCACATGTTTAATACCTTTAAAGATGATTTTATAGCAAAAAAAATTGGCTAAAGCATGATAACCATTTTTAATAAATATGATAGCTTTATTTTTGAACAGATAGATAGCATTTTCAATCTTCCGGAAACAGACCGGGGGTACGTAGGCTCCTATCAGGACTTGTTTAAAGAAAATCAATTACCTGAATTAAGCCATTGGTTTGCTTACTTTTTAAACAAAGTCGATATATATCGTCCAGATGTTAGAAATTTTTCAAGAGAAGAAATCGACTTTTGGGACAAGTGGGTTTCTGAAATAAAAACTTATCAAGCTCTGGATGACACTTTTGGAGACGCCTTTATCGGCGATCTTTATCCTGATTTTGATTATTCGCAGGAAAATAGTCAAGCGGCTCTTAATAATTTAAAGTATAATTATAAACTAAAGAATGGCTCATTAAGTTACTATCGTGAAGTTGAAAAAACATTAGTGCTATATGGCAAATATCGTTTCGAAGACATTCAAGACGGAAAACGTGAAGCTCTTAGTTATGATTATAACGACTTAAGCAATGATGAATCATGGTCGCATTATAATGATGACTTGGATATGGATCAACAAAGTCCTGACTTTTGGGATCAATTTTGATTTAATATTAAAATTCTTTTGGATTTTCCTTGATGTCCGTAGTTTAATTGCTGCCCAAGCCACACCTGGTTTAAGTTTAGCGATAGCGAACCTTGGACCCAAAATGGGTAACCATTCAGCTTAACTGAACATCTGCAATAGATAATCCGCGGAAGCAGAATGCTTCCACAGTTTTAGGACGAAGTTGCGATATCACTAAACTTCGACCAGTGAAAGAAAGAATTGAGTTTAAAAAGCAACCTTTCGCCTTTTACCTTTATCCTTTCACCTCCTCAAAAACTATATTTCCTTAGCGTCCGAAGCATTGATCCAGCCCTCGTTGCCGCTGGCCAGCCTGATCTTCATCCAGTCGTTGTTGTTTTCCAGTATCTCAACCTTTGTACCGTCATGGATCAGGAACAGATTTTTAGCGTTGGGCGTTGGCGCGCTTTTTACATTAACAGACGTGCTGAATATGATAGCGCCGTGATGGGCATCAAAGTATTGATCCTGGCGACTTGCAACAAACATGCTCGCGAAACCGAAAAGTAAGATTACCAAAGCCGAATAAAACGACCATTTTTTAATGCTTACCGAATTAGTAAACCTGTACACGATCAGCAATGCACATCCCGCTATAAAGAACAGAATCGTCATCACCGCCAAAGTTGTTAATGAAAAGCGGAGAATAAACGAGTGCCACCATTTGGTAATGAAAAACTCGGTACCGGCCTCTACCTTATCGGTTGTTTTTTGATTGGCAAACTGGATATTGAAATTGATATCCTCATCGCCCGGCGAAAGTTTATGGGCCTTTTCATAGTAAAGCAACGCCGATGGCACATCCTCATTTTTAAAATAAGCATTGCCCAAATTATAGTAAACCAATGCCGACTGGTGCCCATCGTCCACAATTTTCTGGTAGGTGGTTATGGCTTCCTTATACTGACCTTTGGCGTATTGGTTGTTCCCTTTTTTTAACAGGATGTTAGCTTCATCGTTAGCTAATGCAGATATCGGCATAACGATGATGAGCAGTAAGTATATAATGCGCTTCATCATGTTATATTTTATTTTCAATGTTATTGATCATGTTCTGGGCCTTATCAAATACCTGTTGCTCGGTAATGCCTGATACAGGGGCATAGCGGGCCATTTCGCAAAGATCGAGTGTGCCCAACATCTCGTTAATGAGGCTTTCATCAAGCGAGCGGGCTTTTAGTTCCGAAGCTATCTTTTCACGGTTAAGATCTGCGTAAGGAATATTAAGTTTATCACTCAAATAGCCATATAAACCGCGGAAGAGGTTTTCATAAAAAGCCTTTTTATCGTTTAGTTGCTGTTTGGCGCTGGCCAGGTGTTTGGCTGCCACTTTACCTGCTTTGCGACTTTTTAAACCAACCACGTCGGCATTATTTTTATCTCGCCATTTACCGTAAACCAAAGCGCCTAAGAAACCTGCCGGACCCAAGATCAGCAGGAAATAATATAATCCAGAGCCATAAAAATCGCTGCCGACTTCGTTTAATTCAGTGCCGGTTTTTATATAGCGGATATCATTGCTCAGCACCTTAACATCCTGTTTGCCGGCGTTTGAAAAGGCGGTAACGTTACTGCCATCGCTGCTGCCTTTGGCAACCTTAACATGAAATGCCGGGGTGCTTAATGAAACGTACCGGCCGGTGGCTGGGTTAAAATAAGCGAATTTAACCGGGTCGATAGTAAAATCGCCCTGGTGCCTCGGGATCAGCAGATAAGTGTATTTTCTGCTACCTGATGCCCCGCTGGCATTTATGGTAATGGTATCGGTGATCTTGGGCTCATACTTCTCAAAGTCGGCTGGGAAAGTTGGCGTTATCGGTTTCAACAACTTCAGGTTGCCTGCGCCGCTTACCTTTATGGTGTAATTAATGGCATCATTAGCTTTAACATCATTTTTATCAAGCGAAGCCTCAATATTAAACTTGCCCACAGCGCCTGTAAATTCGGCAGGCTTGCCTGCTAATGGCAGTGGTTTCACGTGAATGACAACGGGCGCACTTTTAATCTTGTACTTCACATCCTCATATCCGCCAAAGAATGCATCGAAGGGGTCGCCTGATGATGAAGCGGCCTGCTGCCGTACTATAAAGTTCATGACAGAAGGCTCAATAGTGATATTGCCCTCATGCTCGGGAAACAGAACGGTTTGTTTAATATCGGTTACGTTGTACCGTACACCATTTAAAATTTCGGTGCGCCATTGGGCATTTGGATTGGTGTTTTTGATCTCCTGGCTGTAAAAACCATTAAGATCGGGGATTTTTTCCGGTTCGCCGTTGGCGATGTTAACCCGGGTGTATAGGCGCAGGTTCATCATGATCTGCTGACCCATGTAGGCGGTTGTTTTATCAACCTCGGCACGTAAAAACAATGATTTGGATATATCGCTTACACGCCCTTTTTGAATGTTGCGGCTATCGGGCCCGTTGCTGCTTTGCTGCTGGGCCTGCTGATTGGCCTGCCCGCCCTGGCCTTTTACTACTTTAATTTTAATCGGGGCAGTGCTGTAAGGCCTTCCGCCTGCTACAATAGTAGCGGGGCCAATGGTTATTTCACCTTCTTTTGTTGGTACAAGATCATACCCATATGCTATGCTTGCCGAAGTAACCCCATTGATCATGGATATGCTGTTGGATACATTGGGGCCGCCAACTACCTGGAAGCCGCCAAAAGCAGGCGGCGCAAAACGCTCGCCATTGGCGTTGATGGAGAAGGTGACCTCGAGGACCTCGCCTGTGCCTATAGTGGTTTTATTTACCGACGCAGTGAATTTTACCTGTGCAAAAACCAGGCTTGAGCAACACAGCAGCAGCGTTAATATGGAAAGTTTAATTTTCATTAGTATTTACAAAACAACAAAGATTTACCAATCTTTTGAAATAGGCACCTTAGCACCTTTTAATTTTTTATTCTTCAGCTTATCCTGGGTTTGCTTTTCATCATTGTTGAGGGCATCAAGCATCCGCTGCGCATCATCTTTTGACAGTTGGTTTGGCTGCTGTCCCTGCTGATCTTTCTGATCCTGGTTTTGCTTATCCTGATCCTTCTTGTCTTGGTCCTGCTTATTTTTATCCTGGTCTTTTTTGTCTTTATCCTTGTCCTTATTGTCTTTGTTATCTTTATTCTTATCCTTGTTTTTGTCCTTGTCCTTATTATTATTGTTGCCCCCGCCGCCTTTATTTTTATTCTGCTGGTTTTTCAGCATTTTTTGGGCATAGGCAAGGTTATACCGGGTTTCCTCATCTTTAGGGTTATTAACCAGCGCTTTTTTATAGGCGTCGATACTTTCCTGGTATTTTTTTTGTGTTAAAAAGGAGTTGCCAATGTTGTGATAGGCGCCTGCTTTTACATTTTTATCAATAGATGCAGTTGCCAGTTTATTGAACTGTGCGGCGGCATCATCATATTTTTTTTGCTTAAACATGGCGTCGCCAAGGTTAAAATTACCCTCCAGGGTTTTGGCCTTTTTGCTCATGGCCTGGCGGTACGCGGCTTCGGCTTCTTTATACTTTTTTTGCTGATAGAGTTGGTCACCCTGCCTCAGGTATTTTCTTTCCTGCTGGGCAAAAAGAAATGAAGCCTGCAGCACTAATAAAATGGCTATGATATATTGCTTCATGTGTTTTTTACTTCAAATAATTTGATCTTGCTCAAGCGCATGTTTTTGCGAATGGAGATGAAGAACTCAACCAGTAACAGCACAAAGGCAATGCCCAGGAAAAACTGGAACCTGTCTTCAAAATCCTTAAACTGTTTGGTATCCGTCATTTTGCGTTGCACCTTGGCAATCTGGTCCATCACAATGTTAAGGCCGCTGTTGGCATTGTTGGCACGTACATAAACGCCGTTACCGGCTTCGGCAATCTCCTTGCCCATAGCCTCATCAAGTTTACTAACTACAGGGTGTCCGGTGCTGTCATTGTGAAACCCAACTTGTTTACCACCCTGGTAAATTGGAACCGGCGCACCCTCTTCCGAACCTACACCAACCACATTCACAGTAACATTTCTGGCTAAAGCGGCTTTGGCTGCCGATACGGCATCATCCTCATGATTTTCACCATCGGTAATAATGATCATGGATTTACCGGTGCCGTTCTTAAAATCAAACGACTGCATCCCCAGGTTAATTGCCGCACCAATGGCAGTACCCTGCGTTGGCACCATTTCGGTGTTAATGGTATTGAGGAACAGTTTGGCCGCTGCGTAATCGGTAGTTACCGGGAGTTGTACATAGGCTTGGCCCGCAAATACAACGATGCCGATACGGTCGTCGTGCAGTTTATCAATCAGTTGAGATAGTGCACGTTTGGCATTTTCCAGCCGGTTAGGGGCCAAATCCTGCGCCAGCATACTGTTTGAAACGTCGAGCAGGATCATCAGGTCAGCGCCTTTGCGTTTTACCTCTTCGGTTTTTGAACCAAGCTGAGGGTCAGCTATGCCGATAACAACAAGCGCATAGGCTAAAATAAAAAAGATGAACTTGATCCAGGGGCGTGAAAAGGATACCTGTGGCATCAGCTGCATCACCACCTCCTTATTACCCAGCGAGGCAATTGCTTTACGTTTCCACCAGTTTACCCTCAAAAAAATAAAGAGCAGCAGCGGAATAGCAAGCAATCCCCATAAAAATTCTGTATTTGCAAAACGTAGCATGCTGTTATGTTATAGCTCCCTTAAGCAGGGTGTGTCTTGTTAAAAATTCCAACGATAAAAGCGCCAGTGCGATAATTGCGAACGGTAAAAAGCGCTCTGTTTTTTTGCGGTACTGGGTAACATCAATCTTGGCTTTTTCCAGTTTGTCAATCTGTTCGTAAATATCCTTCAATGCGCTGTTGTTGGTAGCCCTGAAGTATTTGCCGCCGGTAATGGTGGCAATTTTGTTCAGCGTACCTTCGTCAATATCAACCTTCATGCGCTGGTATTGTACACCCATTGGCGTTTGAACAGGATAGGGGGCATAGCCGTTGGTACCTATACCAACTGTATAAACCCTTACACCAAACTGTTTGGCAATTTCGGCAGCGGTAACCGGAGGGATAGAGCCCGAATTGTTTGAACCATCCGTAAGCAGGATCACTACTTTACTTTTGGCCTCGCTATCCTTTAAACGGTTTACGGCTGTTGCCAAACCCATGCCAATGGCGGTTCCATCTTCAATCATCCCGTTTTTGATGTCGGCATAAAGATTTACCAATACCGAGTGATCGATGGTGAGCGGACATTGCGTAAAGCTTTCACCACTGAAAACTACCAGGCCGATCCTGTCATTAGGGCGGTTCTGGATAAAATCGATGGCGATGTTTTTGCCGGCCTCAAGCCTGTTGGGCTTAAAATCTTCGGCAAGCATACTGCCCGAGATATCTGATGCAATAACGATATCAATACCTTCGGTCGTAGTATCCTGCCAGCTTAACGACGATTGCGGCCTTGCCAGCGCAACAATAAGCGCCGCCATAGCCAGCGAACGTAATATGATGCTCAAATGCCTGAAACGGGGCAGCATGCTTTTGGTGATCATGGCAAAGCCCCTGATAGTTGGCATAGCCAGGTTACCCTGCAGCTGCTTTTGTTTCCAGATGTACCAGCCCACCATAAGCGGAATGCTGATGAACAGCCAGAAAAAGCTTGGATGAGCGAATTCTATTCCTTTAAACCAAATCATTTTGCCTCATCTCCCTTCACATTTACATCGGTTGGCTGGGCATGAGGCTGTGTGTCCTTAATAAAGGTGACAGCGTTTTCCATGCTCTTTTCATTTTCATGGGCCGCAGGTTTCTCTTTGGCAAATTTCACCATGTCCGATAGCACAAGCAATTGCCTTAGCAGGTTCCTGTCTTCGCTGGCGATGTCCATATGCCTTAAGCTGGCAAAAATTTCTTCGGATGTTTGCTCGAGGGCCTGTATCGTGTACCTTTTTTCGAGGTACTCGCGCACCACGTCGCTCAGTTCAATATAATATTGCTTAACCTGATCGTGCTGCCAGAGCTGCTTGCTTTTGATCTCCTCAAGCTTTTGAAGTGCCTGGATATGCAGCGGAATGTCGGGTTTAACCTCTTCAACAACAACTTCTTTTTTAGGCTTTTTGAGCAGATAAAATATCGAACCTCCGCCAACAATCAAACCTGCCAGTATACCTGCAATCAGCTTCCAGTTATCACGCAGCCAATCCCAAAAAGTATATTTAATGGTAAGCGGCTGTTTAATATCATAAAATGCTTTAGTTGTATCAACCGCAACTGTTTTAACATCAAGGTTTAATGTATCCGTTGGTAAATCACCTACCGGCGATTTGAACACGTATGACGGTATAACATAAGTACCGCTGTCAAAAGCAGTAATAGTATAATGCCGGGTTACAGTTTTGATGGATTTATCGCCCGGGTCAAAAGCAGTATCAGCTTTAAATTTTACCACCTGGATTTTGCCTATACTGTCGGCCAGTTTAGGAAAGCCGATGCTGTCTTTAGCGTGAAAACGGATGCTTAAGTTGAGCTGTGTTTGCTCGCCTATCAGGATAGATTTTTTATCCAGTGTAGCTTTAGCCCCAAAGTTTTGCGCCCTGCCTGTTTGATAAAAGCCTGCAAGCAATACCAACATAGCCAGGGTGTATTTAATGTACCTGTTCATATATTTTACCGCCGGCCTTCCCGCTTTTTAAATAATGTCATTAATGGTTTAACGTATGATTCATGTGTGCCAATGGTAGTATAATCAACCCCCGAGCGACGAAAAGCGTCCTGCAGGGCGGCGTTGCGTTTCACAGCATCCCATTTAAAGGCATCGCGAACGGCCTTATCACCGGTATTTACCCACATGATATGGCCGCTTTCTTCGTCCTTAACCGGAATGAGGCCCAGGTTAGGGAACTCTTCCTCGTGTTTATCGTACAGTTTTAAAGCGATGATATCGTGTTTTTTATTGGCGATCTTGAGCTCACTTTCAAATTCGGGCGTAATAAAATCAGATATCACGAAAGCAGTACATTTCTTTTTGATAACGCTTGTGAAGTATTTTAAAGCCTCGGCTACATTGGTACCTTTATTTTCGGGCTGAAAAGCTATCAGCTCACGGATGATCATCAGGATATGGCTGCGGCCTTTTTGGGGCGGGATAAACTTCTCGATCTTATCGCTGAAAAATATCACGCCCACCTTATCATTGTTCTGTATGGCCGAAAATGCCAGTACCGCGCAGAGTTCAGTTGCCAGGTCCTGCTTTTGCTGGTTTTGTGTGCCGAAGTTTTCAGAACCGCTCACATCCATCAATAACATCACGGTAAGCTCGCGCTCCTCTTCAAATACTTTTACGTATGGCGCATTGAAGCGGGCGGTTACGTTCCAGTCGATAGTACGGATCTCGTCGCCGATCTGGTATTCGCGCACCTCGCTAAAGGCCATACCACGCCCCTTAAAAGCCGAGTGATACTCGCCCGAAAATAAGTGGTTACTTAAGCCACGGGTCTTGATCTCTATCTTCCTTACCTTTTTTAGCAGATCCTTGGTTTCCATAGGCCCCCTCTAAATCTCCCCCGGTAGGGGAGACTTTTGAATGTTTTAGTTAATTAATAATACCCTGCTTCTAAAGCCCTCCCTTCCGGGGAGGGTTTGGGTGGGGTTACGGTACCTCAACCACGTTCAGGATGCCGGTAATGATATCCTCACTGGTGATGTTTTCGGCCTCTGCCTCGTAGCTTAAGCCAACACGGTGCCTTAACACATCATGACAAACTGCGCGTACATCCTCGGGGATCACATAACCGCGACGTTTAATAAAGGCATATGCTTTTGCTGCCAGCGCCAAACTGATACTTGCCCTTGGCGATGCGCCAAAGGTGATCAGTGTTTTGTATTTGGCAAGCTTAAACTGATCGGGGAAACGGGTAGCGAAAACAATATCGATGATGTATTGCTCTATTTTTTCGTCCATATAAACCTCGCGCACAATTTTGCGAGCCTTGATGATTTCATCTGGCTTGATGATGGCGTTTGGCTTATTCATGCCCGAAGGCGAGATATTGGCGCGCATGATCTTTTTCTCATCCTCTTTGTTAGGATATTTGATCACTACTTTTAGCATAAAACGGTCAACCTGTGCCTCGGGCAGGGGATAAGTGCCTTCCTGCTCAATAGGGTTTTGGGTTGCCAGTACCAGGAACGGATCGGGCAGTTTATAGGTGGTATCGCCGATAGTTACCTGGCGTTCCTGCATGGCCTCAAGCAGCGCGCTTTGCACTTTGGCAGGCGCACGGTTAATCTCATCGGCCAAAACAAAGTTGGAGAAGATTGGTCCTTTGCGCACAATGAACTCTTCTTTCTTTTGGTTGTAGATCATGGTACCCAATACGTCGGCAGGGAGCAAATCCGGAGTAAACTGGATCCGGCTAAAATCAGCCTGAATAGCTCTTGACAGGGTATTGATGGCCAGGGTTTTTGCCAGTCCCGGTACACCTTCCAATAGAATGTGCCCATTAGCCAGTAAACCGATCAGCAAACGCTCAACCATATAACGCTGACCAACGATCACTTTATCCATCTCCATAAGCAGCAGGTCGATAAACGCGCTTTCCCTTTGTATCATTTCATTCAGTGCCCTGATATCGGTTGAATACGATGTTGGAGCTGCCGGAGCTGCTGATGAAACATTTCCTGTGTAACTATTTTGTTCTTCCATTAATTTTTTTTGTTTCGGTAGGCAAACTTAAACACCCGCTCAATTTTTCGCCAACTAAAATCCATGCTTAAATGTTAAAAAGTGTTAAATCGTTATATATCGCGGCGGATATATCTGTTTAACACTCACAATGTTTGGTAATAATTGTTAAATCCGGCCGTGTTAAGTCCCAATATACACTATTTAGTTGCTTGTGGTGATATATAACGTGTTAAAGTGGGTTTTATTGATTGGCATAGGTTAAAGTTTTCCGGACTTTATTATCTATTTTTAATCAACATAATCCGGGCGACATGAAAAAGAGAAGATTGTTATTTATGCTGGTTATAACCGTCCTTTCGGCAATGGCTGCGAGGGCGCAAAATAGGTATAAAAATATCCCTCTGCCAAAAGCCATCAACGGTGTAAACGAAGAATTTTCGGGTATGACCATTTATGGCGGTCGCCTTTACCTCGAACCGCAATACGGCGATCATAAAGAAACAAAATTGGATGGCACATTTAACCTGTATAGTATCCTTGCAGATAGTATTAACAGGGTTATTGACGGACAGGATACAGCATTATCAGCCTTTAAAACCATCAGCGTAAAAAATTTGAACTTGCTCCCCGATTCTGTAAAAGCAAACTATGAAGGCTTTGAAGCTATCAGCATCGCTAATAATACGGTTTTCCTTTCTATCGAAACGGACGATAAATACCCATACTGTTTTGTGCTGAAGGGCAAATTAGATACCTTTAAAGGAGCAGTGATAATTGACCCGGAGCATTTTATTTCCCTGCGAAGATATCCATCCATCAGCAATGCCGGGTTTGAAAGTGTTACCTATCTCCCTAAAGAAAACAAATTGCTGGCTTATTATGAGTTTAATGCAATGTCTAAAGGTGGCTGCGGCTACTTGATAGATACTTCGTTTAGTAAGATGCCTCAGCAAATTACAACACCATTCCTGTATTTCAGGATCACGGACATAGCAGCAGCCGGTGATGGGAAGATCTATGGTGTCAACTATTTTTGGAATGGTGATTATGATGCCTATTTAAATAACAGTTGGGTTAAGAAGCCCGAGGCAGCTATGGGTAAACTGATTCCTGAACTTGGGAATAAACTGAGTACTGATCCTAACTACTTGCATAATAACCCTTACGCAGCGATTGTGATGTTGGACACCCGTAAAAGTAAGCAGTGGAAATATGTACGTTCATTTGATGGTGTCAAAAATAACTGGGAAGGTATAGCCCTGTTTAAGAAGGGGGCATTGATTGTTACCGATGCCAACAGGAGTAGTAAGCAGGTTTGCAGGTTGGTTTACGTGGATTTTTGAGGAACGAACACCTACCGTCATCCCGAACTTGTTTCGGGACCCCATGTAATTAGTCGACGTTAAGCATGCTGGTGCTTAGCGAGTGGGGTGCTGAAACAAGTCCAGCATGACTTCTGATTATTGGGTTAAAGCAAAAAAGCCGCTTATCGCGGCTTTAATATATTAAGTATTTAATAATTTTATTCTTCAACCATTTCGCTGTTGGGGCTGGCTACTTCTGGTTTTTCGTGTTTAAAATAGCGCTTCTGGTACAGGAGAATCATAATTACGCCTACACAGATAGAGGCATCGGCCAGGTTAAAAACCGGCCTGAAAAACTCGAACGACTCGCCTGCCCAAAACGGGAACCAAGACGGATAGGTGCCACGCAATAGCGGAAAGTAAAACATATCAACCACACGGCCATGAAATAAAGGGGCATATTTATACATTATACCATAAAAGGTTGAATCGATAATATTGCCCATGGCACCGGCTAAAATGAGCGCTACGTTCATGATGAGCCCGCGGTGGTATTTGTGTTTAATTAAATAAATAAGGGTGTAAATTATACCGCAAACCGCAACTATGCGGAACAGCGTTAAAGCCAGTTTGCCTGCATCGCCGCCCCACTCCATACCAAATGCCATACCGTTGTTTTCGGTATAGTGCAGCATCCCCCTGCTTCCCAGGAAACGAATTTCGTCCTGGAGTTGCATGTGCGCGCGGACCCAGGTCTTGATGATCTGGTCGGCAAGGATAATAAAGGCAGCAGTTAAAAAAGGTTTGGTATAAGCAGCCTTCATTTATTGCTTTAATTTAGCTTCCATAGAGAGGGTTGTGTGCGGAACAGCACGTAAACGCTCTTTCGGGATCAGCTTGCCTGTTTCGCGGCAAACACCGTAAGTTTTATTTTCAATACGTACAAGCGCGGCTTCAAGCTGCTCAATAAATTTTTTCTGACGTGCAGCCAACTGGTTTATCTGCTCTTTTTCAAGCGTGGCCGAGCCATCTTCTAATGTTTTGTAAGTACCGGCGGTATCATCGGTGCCGTTGGCATTAGGCGAACTCAATGACGTAGCCAATGAATTTAATTCTTCGCGGGCTATGCGCATTTTATCCAGGATAATCCCTTTAAATTCCTGCAGGTCAGCTTCAGAATATCTGGTTTTTTCTTGTTCTTGTTTCATTATACTTTACTAATAGCAATCAATATTTCTTGTTCGTCAATTGTAACAGGTTCGCCCCCGGTAAGGTTATCCACAAACGTAATGCTGTCGGCCAAAATTTCGGCGCAAATGTAGGATAGATTGTTTTCCACGGCCTCTCTGATCGCCGGGGTGCTACTTACCTGCACGTTTATCCTGTCAGTTACTTCAAATCCTTTGGTCTTACGTATATTCTGCACACGGTTGATAAACTCGCGCGAGATACCCTCCTGTTTTAATTCGTTGGTTATGGTAACATCTAAAGCCACGGTTAGTTTTCCCAAATTTGCCACCTGCCATCCGGGAACATCTTCGGCTATGATCTCAACGTCGGTAGCTAATACTTCGTATTTGCCATCAAGAACCGGGATGTTACCGTTAGTTTCTAAAGCGGCAATATCTTCCTGGCTGAAATTTGTGATGGCTTCGGCTACAACTTTCATATCCTTACCTACTTTTTGGCCTAAGGCCTTAAAGTTTGGCTTTATTTTCTTTTTGATGAACCCTGCGGTATCGGTAATATACTCGATATCCTTGATGTTAGTTTCAGACAAAATGAGGTCTTTTACCTGCTCAACGTGTAATTTAAAGCTTTTATCCAGTATTGGCAATAAAATTTTGCTCAATGGCTGGCGCACATTGATATTCACCTTTTTACGAAGTGACAAGGTTAATGACGAAACATCCTGTGCCAGCTGCATGCGCTCTTCAAGCTCGGCATCAACCAAAGCGCTGTCATACTCAGGAAAGTAAGCCAGGTGTACCGATTCAAACTCCTCTTTACCCGTAACAGCATTCAGATCGCAATATAATCTATCGGCAAAGAATGGTGCAATTGGGGACATTAGTTTGCTGATAGCGATGAGACAGGTATATAATGTTTGGTAAGCGGAAAGTTTATCTTCTGTATTATCAGATTTCCAGAAGCGGCGGCGGCTTAAACGGATAAACCAGTTGCTGAAATGCACATCAACAAATTCCTGGATAGCACGGGCCGCCTTGGTTGGCTCAAAATCGGCATAGTAACCGTCAACCTCTTTGCTCAGGGTGTTTAACAGTGATATGATCCAGCGGTCAATTTCAGGGCGTTTGCTGATTTCAATTTCGGCTTCGCTGTAAGTGAACTTATCAATGTTAGCGTACAGGGTGAAGAATGAATAGGTGTTATACAGTGTACCAAAAAACTTACGCCTAACTTCATCTATACCCTCTTCGTTAAATTTAAGGTTATCCCATGGCGATGCATTGCTGATCATGTACCAGCGGGCGGCATCAGCTCCATATTTTTCGATGGTCTCGAACGGATCAACGGCATTGCCTAATCGTTTAGACATTTTATTGCCGTTTTTATCAAGCACCAGGCCGTTTGATACTACGTTTTTGAACGCGATACCTTTATTGCCAACCTGTTCATTGATAGCTTTCACCTCGTCACTTGCTTCGCTCAACATTACGGCTATAGCGTGCAGGGTGAAGAACCAGCCGCGGGTTTGGTCAACGCCCTCGGCAATGAAATCTGCCGGGTACGCATTCTTAAATTCTTCCTGACCTTCAAACGGGAAATGCCATTGTGCGTAAGGCATAGCGCCCGAGTCAAACCAAACGTCGATCAGGTCAGGCTCGCGCAGCATTTTATTGCCGGTTGATGATACTAAAACAACATCATCAACATAAGGGCGGTGCATGTCTTCCAACTTAAAACCCTCAGGCATGAAACCTGCTTTGATCGATTTTGCAATCTCTTCATTTAATTCGGCAATTGAACCAATGCAGATCTCTTCCGTTCCATTTTCTTCGCGCCAGATGGGCAGCGGGGTGCCCCAGTAGCGTGAACGCGATAGGTTCCAGTCAACCAGGTTTTCCAGCCAGTTACCAAAACGACCGGTACCTGTTGATTCAGGTTTCCAGTTGATGGTTTTGTTAAGCTCCACCATTTTATCCTTCACAGCAGTGGTACGGATAAACCAGCTATCGAGCGGATAGTATAATATCGGCTCATCGCTGCGCCATGAGTGCGGGTAGCTGTGCTCGTATTTTTTAACGTCGAACGCGCGGTTCTCTGTTTTTAATTTGATAGAGATGAGTACGTCGGTCGGTTTAAAACCTTCTTCGGCACGCTCGGCGTCGGTATAATATTCTTCCTTAACGTAACGGCCGGCGTAATCGGTAACTTCATCCACAAAACGGCCTTGTTTGTTCACCAACGGAACATCTTTGCCGGTCTCGTCTTTCACCATTACCGATGGTACATTGTTTTCCTTACATGCCCTGAAGTCATCCGCACCAAAAACAGATGCGGTGTGTACTATACCGGTACCGTCTTCCGTGGTAACAAAGTCGGCAGGAATAACGCGGAACGCATTTTTCTCCAGATCCTCGTTGGTTACATAAGGCATCAACTGCTCGTAGTGGATGCCCACCAGTTGACTGCCTTTTACTTCTGCCTCAATTTTCCATGGGATGATCTTGTCCCCGCCTTTGTAATCAGCGAACGAAGCATTCTCACCTTCAGCTTTAAAGTATTTCTTAATCAGGTCTTTAGCCAAAACTACACAAACCGGTAGGTAGGTGTAAGGGTTAAAGGTGCTGATCTTAACGTAGGTAATGGCTTCGCCAACTGCGAGGGCGCAGTTTGATGGTAAAGTCCATGGGGTAGTTGTCCAGGCAAGGATAAATACTTCCGTATCTATTCCGTTGAACAAAAACTCCGAATCGCCGTCGCGTTTAACTTTAAACTGCGCGGTGATGGTGGTATCCTTCACCATTTTGTAGGTGCCAGGCTGGTTAAGCTCATGTGAGCTTAGGCCGGTACCTGATTTTGGAGAGTATGGCTGTACGGTGTAACCTTTATACAGCAGATCTTTGTTGTGCAGCTGTTTAAGGATCCACCAAAGGCTTTCAATGTATTCGTTTTTGTAAGTGATGTACGGATCGTTCAGGTCAACCCAGTAGCCCATTTTTTCGGTCAGGTCGTTCCAAACATCGGTATAACGCATAACTTCCTTGCGGCAGGCATCGTTATAATCTTTAACGCTAATTTTTTTGCCGATATCATCTTTGGTGATGCCCAGGGCTTTTTCAACGGCAAGCTCAATAGGCAAACCGTGGGTATCCCAGCCACCTTTACGTTTTACCTGGTAGCCTTTAAGGGTTTTGTAGCGACAAAAAATATCTTTAATTGAGCGCGCCATTACGTGGTGAATACCGGGCATACCGTTAGCGCTCGGCGGCCCTTCATAAAAAGTATAAGGGTTACCTGCCGGACGGCTGGTAATGCTTTTCTCGAAAATATTTTTCTGTTTCCAGAAGTCCAGTATCTCTTTGCCGGTTTGCGATAAGTTTAACTGCTTATATTCCTTGTACATCTATAATTTCACCTCTTTTTTAGGAGGTTGCAAAAATACAGAAATTAAAAATGATTTTTTTAATTTACGCCGATGAAAAATAAAGCAAAACGCTCTGTTTATCTTTTATTAATAGGTATTATTCTGTTTTCGGCAGGGATGGCCATTCCCAGTGGCCCCGGCGAAAAATGGGACGATTACGCGCGCGGTGCAGGAGCAGGGTTATTTATTGCCGGCTTTATAGGCCTGGTAACCTGGCTTATTGATGTGGTGAAGGAAAATAAGTAAGCCTTAAGTCCTGAGTTGTTAGTCGTAAGTTCAAACCCGGATAGGTATTGCAACATTGCTCAGCCGGAGCCACCACAGTATTTTAAATCATAAATCACTGATCTCAAGGGTGGCAGTTACAAATAAATACTTTCGACTAAATACTTTCAACTTAGACTTTTTCATATACTAAAACTTTAGTTGATGCGTTATGGATAAGACTAAACAATAAAAGCCTCCTTGCACTCGCTGCTTGGAGGCTTTAAACCTAAACCTTATCACAAATCAAGGTGGTAACCTTGTATTGAAATAGCTACAAATCTAATACATGGATTGCTAAAATCAAAAAAAAACCGACGAATAGATTAAATGAATCGACGGATTATTAAAAACTATCGTTTTTTGTTTAAATTTTTCTAAAAAAATAAAAATATTGCGGGCGTGTGCTTGTTTTTCCAAAATAAAACAGGTCGTCAGGGAAATGAAATTCGCTGTAGCGTTTCGGATGAATACGGCAGGTTTGGCTGGTTATTTTAATCCGGAAAATTTTGCGTTTAAATATTGAAATGTGGGTCTGTTCATTAATTGTTCGCTAAGGCAGCTTTCTTTCAAAACTAATAACTTTTTAAGATCAGGATGTTCTGTATCATTGCATAGCCTTGCCAGGTCGTCTAATAAATAGCCAAAAGCCCTTACTTCAAGCCGTTCAAGTTTGTCGGCTACTGTTGTATTGGCTGTATCATAAAAACATGCGGCCCCAAAATCGCTGAACAGTGTGTTGGCTTCATCATCAATCAAAATATTGTGTGCATACAGGTCGCTGTGCATAATCCCCTTGCAGTGCAGGTGCTCCGCCACGGATGCAATGGTACCTGCAATTTTTAATACTTGTTCGGGTGTCAGAGTCAGATCAGGCTTAAAAACATCACGCGTGCAGCTAACAAGGCTGGGAGGCAGGCCGAGATTGTAAAAACTCCCTGGTATGAGCTTCATCACCAGCCCTTTTTTATTTTCGGGATGATTGGCGATTTGGCCTATTAATTCTACCAATCCCTCATGGTTGCCTGCGGTAATGCAGGCGTTCATCTCATCTTCGGGCAGGCCATCGCTGGTAATTGCTCCTTTGAATATTTTAACCGCAACCTCAGTGGTTTCACCGGCATGCCGCCAGGTAGCTTTGGAGATAACACCGGATGCGCCTTCGCCAAGCAATTGGTTGATTTCCAATTCGCTGCTATCAATCGCTGTAAGTGAATGTACTGTTGGTTTATAGCTGAAAGGATTGCCCGAAAACGCCAGCCATGATAGTTTGGGCATAGATAAGAGCCATTCGGGAAATTCACTTAGCTGATTGGCGGAAATCCTGAGCAGCTCCAGGTTACGACAGCCAGCGAGTGTAGCCGGCAGTTTTGTTAGTCTGTTACCCGCAAGCATTAGTTTCTGCATCCTGCTGCAGTTGCCTATATGAGTGGGTAACTCAGTAATTCTGTTGTTGGTGAGGATGAGCCAGCGGAGATTTGAATTAAGCGATGCCGGCGGTACCTTTTCTATCCGGTTTGATTTAAACCCTGCGATATCCAAAAAGGGGCAATCGGCAAGTACTTCGGGCAAAACCGTAAAACAGTTTTCTGAACAGAAAAAGGTTTTCAGCTTTTGGAGGCGACCAAAATCTGACGGTAATGCGTCCAGTTTATTGAATGAAAGATCAAGATATTCCAGCGTATCTGCCAGTTCAAAAATTTCAATAGGAAAGTGGGAAAGATTTTCTGATAGTTTAAGCGATACTGCTCCTTTTAATTCTCCGTTTTGTAACTGTTTTAACGTTTGCATAGGCTAAAGCAAAAGAACAAAAAATGCTTAACATTTTGGTTGTGCCTCATATATGATATGGTGGGATCGCGTTTAGATTTAGCTTTTAAGATGATTTTTTATTTCTTAATCTACGTCATCTTTTTGTTTTTCAATTTCCTCCACTTTTGATGTATTAGTAAGAGAGATAAATAATATCAATTTAAACATCGCCATCCATGCAACACAATATTACAATAATCAAGAAAGTAGCTATAAAATCGCATACAGGTTTGTTAAAGCTGATGTTTGCAATGGCAATCATTAGCTTAGTAAGTTTTACAAAAGGGTGGGCACAAACGCAAGCGTCAACTTTACCCGCTCCCGGTACATCGGCAACAATTGGCCAAATAGACGGTATAACAATATCAACTGCCGTTCAATCACCCTCTAACCAGCAAACACCACTTCAGGTAATTTGTGTTTTTGAATACACGGAGGGCGATATTTTTAATTCGCCGCCCGCATTGCCACGTAATCTTAACGGCCTTGTACATGTAGATGAGGCCTTAAAAGGTATACTCACCGAATTGCGTAAAAGCGGCCGGTTTGAAGGCAGGGCCCTGGAAACAATGCTCATTACACCGTCAGTAGGCAGCTTGCCTGCCGGAAAGTTGCTGATCATAGGGCTTGGCGACCGAAAGTCCTTTAATCCCGAACTAATGATCAGCGTTGGCCGCGTGGAAATGCGCGAAGCTTTAAGGCTGGGGGTAAGCAGTTACTCGCATGCCAGCGATTTAAAGGATGCTGGTATTGATTCGCCTACAGGCGTTGTTGCTGTCAACATTATTAAAGGCGCTATAAGCGCCTATGAAACCGAGGCTTTTTTGAAAGATCACTTGCTGAGTTCGGCTAAGCCTTTAACTCAAATAACATTACTTGCCGGGCCGGCATTTTTTCAAACCACGGCCAATGCTGTTAAAGCTTTTCTTTATTCTTCAAAGGATAATTAACTACGACTATACGATCAATAATTGAAATGGCTTTTGATAGCTGTTTGGATTGTTAGTCTGAAATCTGGCTTTTCTGTTCAAGCTTAAAAATAAAATCGAGTAATACTTTTTATTATTTCCTCGTATTCACATACGCTGGATAAGCGCCAGCCGGGCCTGAGAAATATTTATATATTTGCGCCCAAATTACCGGCACTTTTTATCTTAAACCCAAACCATCACAATGAAAGCCCAGGGCTTGTTTAGCACAGTCTATGTACTAAGTTTCATTTTTTTAATATTACAAGGCTGCAGTAAAAATACCGCAAGTGTGATTCCGGAAAAGCCTATGTTTTTTGTAAAAGGAGAAACCATAACCTTATCATCGCAACTAACCTCTTACCCGCTTAAAAAAGATGCAAAAATAACATCGGTATATAAAATTGGTGCCGGGGGCTCTGTTAAAACTTATAAATCAGGTAGTGACTATTTACTGACTAAGGATGGAGGCATACAAAGGACTGTTAATTCAGCCATACCCGATTTCTCTACCTATAATGTAATTTTTGACTCTAACGGTATGTTTTCTTATACTCCCCAAAATCCACCCTTCCCTTTTTTTTGGCAAGTTATGATTGACTATACAATCGAGACTGATTCCACAATACACTCCCAAAGTTTGTATTTATCTGATACCTTGAAAAGTAAAATATTGTCAAAAAAAGACTTATCTATTTATTCAATAGGTACATCGATAACAGCAGGGGCAAATACCGCAGTTACATGGTATGGTCAGGTGGCAACCGAAATATACCCAAATTTTGTGGGCAGGGCACTTAATAAGCTATATGGAAACTTAGTAACAGTCACAAATTTAGCAGTTGGCGGGGCCACAAGTGAACTTTTAACTGCCAACGTCACTAAAATAAAAGCCGACAAGCCAGATTTGGTTTTTATTGAATTTGGAATGAACGAGCACGATCGGAGCAAAAACATGGATGAGTACTTAGATAATATTGAAGTTGATGTTAAATCCATAAAAGCCAGCGGTATTGATTGTGTTATTGTCGGTTTTTTACAGCAAAACCCTAAATGGAATAATGAAAGCTATCCGCGATCCGTTTATTTTAATTTACAGCTTAACGAGATAGCCAAAAGAAATGGGTGTTTTTTTGCAGATATTTATAAGGCTTTTGGAGGTCTTCCTCAAACAAAACTGTACACTGATATCTTAGCTGATTATATCCATCATCCAACTGAATTTGGGCAAAAGATATATTACCTGACAACTATGCCCGTTTTTTTATTTGATGATAATGTCACCGAAACGAAATTGTTATCATTTATTCAGCAATAGGAGCGAGTTGCGGGGAGATAAAATGGATCAAGCAGAAAAGTTGTGGGGGAATAAAAAAAGTGTTTGCTTTGCAGGCAGAAATAAAAACGTCCACACTTGTCAGCTGCATACGAAACCCTTGTCCGTCTTATCTTGCCCGAAGGGCTTTTGGAATACTTTGAACTTACTGATGTCCTTTCCTCTGAGAACGGACAATTGAACATTTACCTTGAGGAAAAGAATCTTCCGCCAGCAGGTTATGGCAAGCAACAACTTGAGTCAAAAGGCTTCTTACCGGAGACGGCTATTCAGGATTTTCCTATCCGGGGCCACAAAGTAGCTCTTTGCATTAAAAGGCGCAGATGGGAAGTTAAAGCAAGTGGTGAGATCATCACAAGGGACTGGAACTTAGTTAGAAAAGGAGCGCGAATGACAACGGAATTCGGCACTTTTTTAAAAGGTATATTTGGATAATAACCCGATCAGCTGTCATTTGTTAGGGCGGCTTTATACAGTTGATGGCAAACAGCTACAGCAGCAATACAAAGACTTTCTGAGCGATTTTCATAGCTGGGATCAAAAAGAACATGCAGATGAATGGATGCTGTTTGAACAAAACATAGGGCCATCGCTAAGCATAGACGAAACAGCATTGAGCAATGGTGAACTCTATACCATTATCACCAATAAGGAAGCTAAAGGTGGCAAGAAGGCAATTGTAGCTATGCTAAGGGGCACACAAACGGAGCAGATCATAAAAGTTATCGAACGCATACCGCTGCGTAAAAGGAATAAGGTAAAAGAAGTGACGATGGATATGGCGGCAAACATGATCAAGCTATCCGCAGGTGTTTTAGCAATGCGAGCCGTGTGATCGACAGGTTCCATGTGCAAAAATTAGCATATGATGCACTACAGGAAGCTCGTATAAAATATCGGTGGGAAGCGCTGGATGCAGAAAGCAGGGCAATTGAACAAGCCAGGCAAAACAAGCAATCTTATCAGCCTGAGCTATTCAGCAATGGCGATACACTAAAACAATTGCTTGCCAGAAGCCGCTACCTGTTGTTTAAGCATCAGTCCAGGTGGACTGCCGCACAAAAAGAAAGAGCCGATCTGCTTTTTCCACGATACCCGGAACTGCTCAAAGCTTATAAACTGGCTATAGGATTGGGTAATATATTCACCATCTGCAAAAGCAAGCAAATCGCCTTTAAAAGATTAGCGCTATGGTATAATCATGTGGAGGATGCCGCAATTGATGCATTTAAGACCGTCGCAAGATCTGTTCATCAACATTATGAATCTATCCTGAATTTCTTTGATAACAGGAGCACAAATGCCTCTGCCGAATCTTTTAATGCGAAAATAAAAGCTTTCAGAGCTACTTCAAGAGGTGTTAGGGATACTACTTTCTTCTTATTCAGATTAGCTAAAATCTATGCTTAACCTTTTAATCCCACAACTTTTCCTCATGACCCGATAAAATACAAAACTATTGATCAACATCAGCAGAACATAAAAAAAACCTTTCAGATTTCTGAAAGGTTTTTTTATTAGTGGGAACTACTGGGTTCGAACCAGTGACCCTCTGCTTGTAAGGCAGATGCTCTGAACCAGCTGAGCTAAGCTCCCTT
>NZ_FMTV01000014.1:0-64310 GCF_900100445.1 Mucilaginibacter sp. NFR10
CGGGCTTACAGGATGATCATATCCACTTTATGGCATTGCCGTTTTACGAAACCGGTAAAACCAAAAAGAATTCGGTAGGTGAGGAAGATATTCAATTGACTATCGACCTGCTTCAAAAAGTAAAACCACAGCAGATCTTCGCGGCAGGTGACTTTGCAGATCCTAACGGAACCCACCTGGTATGCTTCAAAATCATCTTAGCTGCACTGGAAAGATTAAAAGGAAAAGAAGCCTGGGTTGAAGACTGCTGGCTGTGGATGTACCGTGGTGCATGGCATGAGTTTGAAACACATGAGATAGAGATGGCAGTACCATTGTCGCCACAGGAGGTGATCCGCAAACGAAATGCGATCTTCAAACACCAGTCGCAAAAGGACAGGCCTGTATTCCCGGGTGATGATGCAAGGGAGTTCTGGGTACGTGCAGAAGACCGCACCCGTGACACCGCCCATCGCTACGACCGCCTTGGCCTTGCTGAATATGAGGCTATGGAGGCGTTTAAACGATATATGTTTTAAGGATTTATAGAACCTCATTGCCTTGTGGAAGCAGGCAATGGGGTAATAATTGAAGGCCATGTGCGATTCCCTCCCTTGGGAGGGTGTAGGGAGGGGTTTCATCGATTAGCCTTGTTTTTGACAGGGTGTATAAACCCCTCCCTGCCAATGCACATTCCAAACGTACCCCTCCCTTGGGAGGGAATTTCTTTAATGTAGCCTATGACCTCAACCATAACCGAAAAACCAAAGCGGCTTCTTTCCCTTGATGTATTCCGGGGCATTACCATCGCCATGATGATCCTCGTTAATGATCCCGGTGATTGGGGGCATATCTATGCACCGCTCGAACATTCTAAATGGAACGGTTGTACACCTACCGACCTGGTTTTTCCTTTCTTTTTGTTTATGGTTGGCGTATCGGTTATATATGCCATGGAAAGTAAAAAGGCTACGGTATCGCATAGTAAACTCATCCTCAAGGCGCTGCGCCGTACCGTGATCCTGCTGCTGATCCCCTGGATAACTCAACTGACCTTGCACCCCGATACAGGGCTGGCTCATTTACGTTTGCCGGGTGTGTTGCCGCGCATAGCCCTGGTGTATTTCATCAGCACAGTACTTTATCTCAAAACATCACAAAAAACGCGCGACTGGATTTTTGCCGGAGCGCTTATAGGTTATTTTATCATCATGACCTTTATCCCTGTACCGGGTGTAGGCTATGCCAATCTTGAGCCTGAAACCAATATGGGGGCATGGATAGACAGGCTGGTATTTACGCCCGATCACCTCTGGCGCGAATCGCATACCTGGGACCCGGAAGGTTTGCTGGGGACTATTCCCGCCGTTGCCACAGCCTTGTTTGGCATTAGGGTGGGCAGCTGGCTAAAACGTAAAGACCGCGATGACAATATCAAAACTAATTGGATGTTTGTTTACGGAATAATCGCGGTTATAGCAGGCTTGTTCTGGGATTTGTTTTTTCCTATTAACAAAGCCTTGTGGACAAGCTCCTTTGTGCTTTATACCGGCGGCCTGGCAACCATTGGGCTGGCTTTATGCTACTGGCTTATTGACATACAAGGGTACAAACGCTTTACTTATCCCTTTGTGGTATTTGGCACCAATGCTATAACAGCTTATGTGCTGTCGGGCTTTATTCCGCATTATATAGGGATGATTAAAATAAACGGCTCGTCTATTTATCAAACTTTTTTTGCGCCTTATTTTTCACCTGTAAATGCTTCATTGATAAGTGCTATATTTACGGTGCTCATTTTATGGGTAGTGATGTGGGTGTTCTACATCAAAAAGATCTTTATCAAAATTTAATATGAACCTAAAACTTAAACTTATCGCATTAACAGGAATCATCCTGTTTTCTTTTTCAAGCTTAAAAGCGCAAACAACCACTCAAACTATTACCCAATCTCATTTAAAGGCCGCTGAGCAATTGTTAATTTCTATTGGTATAGATAAACAGTTTGGCGGAATGATGGATAATATTATTAACTCCACAAGTAGTCAAATGCCTGCAGAGCAGCGTGCCAAATTCATTGATGTGATGAAAACCTTTATGAACAAATACTTTACCTGGGATTTGCTCAAAGATAAAATGGCGGCTATTTATGCTGAAGAATTTACTGAAGATGAGCTTAATCAGATTTCTGTGTTTTATAGCTCACCGATAGGGCAAAAAGTAAGCTCAAAATTGCCTGCGTTAATGCAAAGGGGGATGATGGTTGGCCAGAATGCGGTTGCAGAACATAAAGACGAACTGACGCAAATGATGCAGGATGCTTTTGGTTCTTCTAACCAGGCTCCGGCTAATCAGCCTCCCGCTAAAAAGCCAGCCTCAAAATCAGCTACAAAACATTAATTTTCATAACAATACTTTGTAACTAAGATTTTCGTTTTGCATCTTAGTACCCTGACTATTAAACTTTATAATGAACCTGAACAAATACGTTCCGCTGGCCCTATTGGCTTTAACACTTTCGGGCGGAAGTGCTTTTGCACAAGTAAAAAAGAAACCTGTTCCGTCGCCTAAAAATAAACCCGGCACCCAGGCCATTGCTGCCAAGAGCGATATATTACCGGTTGACAAGGATGTGATCATTGGTAAATTACCCAATGGCTTAACTTATTATATCCGTGCCAATGTTGAACCTAAAAGCAGGGCCGAACTTTACCTGGTTAATAAAGCCGGTTCGGTTTTGGAAAATGACGATCAGCAGGGCCTGGCCCACTTTACCGAGCACATGGCTTTTAACGGTACACGCGATTTTCCAAAAAATCAGATGGTTGACTACCTGCAAAAAGCAGGCGTAAAATTTGGCGCCGATTTAAACGCTTACACTTCGTTTAACGAAACCGTATATCAATTACCTCTGCCAACCGATACCGTCAGTGTGTTTGAAAAAGGCTTTAATATACTGGCTAATTGGGCCGGGTATGTAAGTTTTGATCCTGCCGAAATTGATAAAGAACGCGGCGTTGTTTTGGAAGAAGAGCGCCTTCGCGGCAAAAATGCCCAGGAACGCCTGCAACAACAAACATTGCCCGTACTGCTTAACAACTCAAGGTATGCGCTCCGCTTGCCGATAGGAAAGGAAGATATCCTGAAAAACTTTAAGCCCGAAACTATCAAAGCTTTTTACCAGGATTGGTATCGCCCCGATTTGCAGGCTGTTGTTGCCGTGGGTGATTTTGACCCAAAACGTGTTGAGGCGCTCATTAAACAAAACTTTTCACAGCTTAAAAACCCGGCCGCCGAAAAGCCGAGGACAAAATATTCCGTACCTGCAACACCGGGTACCGCGGTAAAAATTGTTACGGATCCCGAGTATCCATACACTGTTGCACAGATCATTGTAAAACATCCTGGCACGGTTACTAAAACTACCGGCGATTACATGCAGCAGGTAAGGATACAGTTGTTTAACCAGATGCTTAATTCGCGCATAAACGAGTTGCTGCAAAAACCTAATCCGCCGTTTTTATATGGCCGTACCAGCTATGGTAATTTTATTGGCGACCAGGATGCTTACACTTCACTGGTTGTCGCCAAACCCGGCGAACTTGAAAAAGCGGTTAAAGCCGTGGTGGCCGAATCTGAACGCGCCCGCAAATTTGGTTTTACCCTTACCGAGCTGGAACGCGCCAAGCAGGATGCGCTGGTTGGTATTGGGAATGCTTACCGGGAGAGGGATAAAACCCCTTCGGCAAATTTTGTACGTGAATACCAGGCCAACTTTTTAACCGGCGAGGCTATCCCCGGCATCAGCTATGAGTATAATTTTTATATAGGCAATATCTATAAAGTAAGCCTGGCCGATATGAATGCCATGGCCGGTAAATTTATCAGCGATCAAAACCGTGTGGTGGTAGTACAAGCCCCGGATAAAGAAAAAGCTAATTTGCCCGACGAAAAAACCTTGCTGAACTGGATTGCCACAGGCGGCCAAAATGTAACTGCCTATATTGATAACGTATCAAGTGACCCGCTGCTGGCCAAAGTTCCTGAAGGTACTAAAGTTGCTAAAGAAGAAACAGATGAGGCCCTTGGTACAACCACGCTTACTTTAGGCAATGGTTTAAAAGTGATCTTAAAACCTACTGAATACCGTAACGATCAGATCCTGATAAACGGTTATGCTTTTGGCGGTACATCACTGGCAAGTGATGATGAATTTACGTCGGCAAACCTGGCCTCATCTATTATCAGCGGAAGCGGTATAGCGCAGTTTAACCAGGGCATGCTTGATAAAAAGCTGGCTGGCAAAAACCTGAGTATTTCGCCGTATATCAGTGAGTTTGCACAGGGTATTTCGGGAAATACCTCACCAGCCGATTTTGAAACAGCCCTTCAGTTGATTTACCTGTACTTTACCCAGCCGCGTAAAGACAAAGACATCTGGGATGCCAACATCGATCAAACCAGGTCGATATTGAGTACCCGCGGGCTTGATCCCGGAAGTGTTTACCAGGATACGGTATCGGCTGTATTAAGTAACTATAATTTCCGTGGTATGGTAACTACCTTACCAAGGTTAAATGCGGCAACACTTGATAAAGCTTACGATTTTTACAAAAAACGCTTTGCCGACGCCAGTGGTTTTACCTTTACACTGGTGGGTAATTTTAACATAGAAACAATTAAGCCATACCTTGAGCATTACCTTGGCGGTTTGCCCTCAACCAACAGCAAGGAAACTTACAAAAACATGAATATTGAGCCGCCTGCGGGTTTGATCACCAAAACGGTGAATAAAGGGGTAGGTGATAAAAGCACTGTACAATTGGTTTTTAGCGGCGATTATGATTACAATGAAGCTAACAATATACAGGTAGATGCGCTGGAAGAAGTACTGAACATTAAACTGATTGAACGGTTACGTGAGCAGGAAAGCGGTGTATATGCTCCCGGGGTAAGGGCCGGCTACCATAAAATTCCGGGGGGGCGTTACACTTTTACCATATCTTTTGGTTGCGCACCCGAAAATGTGGATAAGCTGATCAACGCTACCATGGAGGAGATAGCCAAAATTAAACAGAACGGCGCCTTACCGGCAGATATCCAGAAATTTGTTGCCGAAGAAGCCCGTTCAACCCAGCAGCAGCTAAAGCAAAATGTTTTCTGGGCAGGATATCTTGCCTCTACATCGCAAAACGGCGAAAACCCGGACCAAATCCTGGGGCATGTAAGCAGCCTTGAACAAATAACCCCTCAAAGCACTAAAGATGCAGCTAATAAATATCTAAGCGGTAAAAATTTGATTAAATTGATATTGATGCCCGAAAAGAAATAAGGATAGTAGATATCATAATAAAGAAGGTCTTTCCGTTTCGGGAAGGCCTTCTTTATTTGTAAAGACCCATCACATGCGTCTTCGGCAGGACAAGCGGCTTTGCTTAATTATCGTGATTTGTATGCCCAGGACGCAATTATGTGTTTCTATGTCGAAAACAATCAATGCATATTCAAATAAGCCACTGCAGTATCATTGGCTTTATGTACTACCACGCCAACGCAACGGCCGCTGCTATCTATTTCAAAAGAAATCCCTTTACCCGGATCGGTGTAAATCTGCACCTTGCCGCCATTGTTGGTATAGGTAGAGGTTGGCTTTAATGAATAATATTTTTGAATATCCTGTTTGGTTGAACCTATACCTACGCCCTCACCGGTTCTAAACCGCGGCGATGTTACGAGGATCTTTTGTATATGACTTATTGATTCATCCTTACTGCCCATGTTGCGGTGCGAAAAAATCGCGGTACGGTAACGGGTAATATCATGTTTGGCAAACCAGACCATCAATGAACTGCCCATGGCCGCGTCGGAGCTATCAGGCTTGCCCAATCGCTTTATCACATTTTGCACATCATCATTTAAAATAATATGCCCGATGCTTTTGCCGGGAGTTATCAGCCAGTCGGACTGAACGGTGTTGGCCGTATTAGCATCCGATGCCATGATATGGTGGGTAGTTGTATCGTTTTTATCGAAAGGATATTGGCCTGTGGTATCCCTGGGTACGTGATTGGTATCGGCCAAAGTTGTTTCTTTTTTTGAATTGTTGCCGCAGGCCAAAAGGCAGATGGCTATCGAAATGATTATTAAGCTATTTCTGATCGTCATATTACCATAACCAATTTAATAGTTATTTTGTTGGCTCGATTATTCGTGCAATAACCAAACAACAAAAATTTTGTTAACAGAATAATGACAAGCAAAGGCCAACAGGTTATACAGCAATGGTACATGGAAAAAAACTGGGAGCAGTTCCCTTTCCAGGCCGAAATGATGGAGGCGTACCTTGGCGGCTATTCAGGCTTGTTGAATGCTCCCACGGGCAGCGGTAAAACTTTTGCCCTGTTCCTGCCTTTTCTGGCAGGGTTTATCAACACACATCCCGATACCTATAAAACCAAACAAAATAATGGCTTGCTGATGCTTTGGATAACCCCATTGCGGGCGCTTACCAACGATATCCGTAAAGCCATGCAGGAAGCCTGCGATGAGATCGGCTTACCATGGCGCATAGCTACCCGCACAGGGGATACCCCTGCTGCCGAAAAGCAAGCCCTCAAAAAAAAGCTGCCCGAAGTACTGCTTACCACGCCGGAAAGCTTGCACCTCATGCTTGCCCAAAAGGAATATCCTAAGTTATTCAGTCAGCTGCAGGTAGTTGTGATCGATGAATGGCATGAGTTGTTAGGTACAAAAAGGGGAGTGCAGGTGGAGCTGGGTCTATCCCGCCTTAAGGCCCTCGCTACAGTTTGCAGTGGGCAATTTGCAGTAGGCAGTAATAATCAGTTTGCAGTGGACAGTTTGCCGTTTGCGGGGAATAAGGTGCCAAACGAGAGTGTGAACGGAACCAAAAACTGCCAACTGCCAACTCAAAACCGCCAACTCAAAATCTGGGGTATCTCCGCAACTATTGGCAATCTTGAACAGGCTGCCGAAGTTTTATTAGGAAATGATTTTCCGCCGGAACAGGTTAAAATGGTACGCGCTAACCTGGAGAAAAAGCTGGATATCCGGTCTATTATTCCACAGAATATTGAGAATTACTCCTGGGCGGGGCATATCGGTTTAAAGCTGCTGCCCGAGGTGATGGAGATAGTTGCCAAAAGTAAAACCACACTGATATTTACTAATACGCGCTCTCAATCGGAGATCTGGTACCATGCCATTTTGGATAATTACCCCGAGTATGCGGGCATCATGGCTATGCACCATGGCTCATTGGATAACGAGCTGCGCAACTGGGTAGAAGCCGCTCTGCATGCCGAAGCCCTAAAACTGGTGGTGTGCACCTCAAGTTTGGACCTGGGGGTTGATTTTCGCCCTGTAGATACCGTTGTACAGGTTGGCAGTCCCAAAGGTGTTGCCCGTTTTATGCAGCGTGCCGGGCGAAGCGGGCACCATCCGGGAGCGACATCTCTGGCTTATTTTGTACCCACGCACTCGCTTGAGTTATTGGAGGGCGCGGCGCTGAAGGAAGCTATTAAGGATAAGATTTTTGAAAGCCGCGATCCGATGCTGCTTACCATGGATGTGCTGATTCAGTACATGGTGACACTGGCCGTGTCTGATGGTTTTTACGCCGACGAACTTTTTAAGGAGGTTAAAACCACTTATGCCTTTGCTGATCTGAGCAGGAACGAATTTGGACAATTACTTGATTTTATTACCAGCGGCGGTAAAACACTTGCCCAGTATGATGAATTTTTAAAAGTTGAGGTTGAAAACGGATTGTATAAAGTAAATAGCCGCAGAGTAGCCATGCGCCACCGGCTGAGTATCGGTACCATTACCAGCGAATTGAGTATCCGTGTTAAATGGTTAAGCGGCGGTAGTTTGGGTACTATTGAAGAGTCCTTTGTATCGAAGTTAAAACCCGGTAATACCTTTTGGTTTGCAGGCCGGAGTTTGGAGTTTGTACGTGTGAAGGAAATGACAGCCTACGTTAAAAAATCCAACTCAACCAAAGGGATAATCCCAAGCTGGAACGGGGGGCGGATGCCGCTGTCATCACAACTGGCGGCTGTATTCAGGCTTAAGCTGGATGAGGTGGCGCATGGCATCGAAAAAGATGTAGAGGTTAAGGCTTTGAAACCGCTTTTTGATTTGCAGCAGCAATTATCGCACTTACCGCAAAGCCATGAATTTTTGATCGAGTCATTTAAATCGAGAGAAGGGCACCATTTGTTGTTTTATCCTTTTGAAGGGCGGTTGGTTCACGAAGGCATGGCATCGCTGCTGGCTTATCGCATCAGTAAAATAAGGCCTGCAAGTTTTTCTATCGCTATGAATGATTACGGCTTTGAATTGCTTACTGACGAAGATATCCCTATTGAAGAAGCCCTGGAAGATGCCGGTTTTTTTTCGATAGATAACCTGATAGATGATATCCAGCACAGCTTAAATGCTAATGAAATGGCCCGCCGCCGTTTCAGGGATATAGCACATATTGGAGGTTTAGTGTTTACGGGTTATCCCGGTCAGCAGGTTAAGAACAAGCATTTGCAGGCATCAACCTCATTGCTGTTTGAAGTTTTCAGCGAGTATGAGCCGGATAACTTACTGGTACGCCAGGCCTATAACGAGGCTTTAGCCTTTCAATTAGAAGAGTTCAGGCTAAGGGCTGCTTTGCAACGGATCCAAACACAAAATATCATTTTGAAAGTGATTGAGCGACCAACACCTTTCGCCTTCCCGATCATGGTTGACAGCCTCGGCCGGGAAAGACTAACTACCGAGACCATGGAAGAGCGCATAGCCAAAATGGCCCGCAGCTACGGCGCCGAAGGTGTTCCTGAACCTGCAGAGCGGAAAAGCAGAAAGCCGGGGATCACAAGGAAGAAGGGTTTTTAAATAAATGAAAAACAAAAGAGGCCAGCTGTATGCAAAGCAAACGGTGGACCCTTTTTTTTCTATCTTTTTACCCTATCAAAATCTCCTGTTCTACGTTGATCACCTTTAAAAAATATTCATCGTGCGATACAACGATGAGCGTTCCCCGGTAATCGTTAATAGCTGCGGTTAAAATTTCGATGTTTTGAATATCGAGGTTATTGGTGGGCTCATCCAGGATGATTATATCTGGTGCCTGGTTGCTGATGGTTAATGAACAGAGCATCAGCCGCATTTTTTCGCCGCCGCTCAGGGCGCTGCATGGTTTATCCCAATACTCCTTAGTAAACAAAAACCTGTTGAGGCGAATTTTGATGTCATGTTCCTGCAATACGCCCGAATTATATTCTTCCGCCTGTTCATAAACACTGAGCTTGTTATTGATGAGTGAATAATCCTGGTCGATATAAATGGCTTTAACCGCCGCGCGTTCTATTGTGCCGGATTGTGGTTTTAGTGAGCCCAGCAGCATCTTTATCAGCGTTGTTTTGCCTGAGCCGTTTGCCCCTTTGATCGCCAGCCTTTCGCCGCTGGTGATTTGAAAACTTAACGGCGAGGTCCAAAGCTCTTGATCTCCGTATCCAAAGTTGAGGTCCTTAGCGGTAATCAGTACCTTCCCTTTATGAAGTGCCGAATTGTCAAAACCCATCTTCATTTTATCAATATCCGGCAACCGTGTACGCAGCTGGCTTAGTTCCTGTGCGATAGCATCAGTTTTTTCGGCATGGACACCCTTCATCTTCGAGGTGCTTTTTTCGGCGCTGTTTTTAAGCGTTTTCATCATGATAGTGGGCACACCGGCTTTTTCCTGTTTCTTTTTACCGCGGGCATCCAGCTTTTGCTGCCGTTCAACTGATTCCCTTTCTGTTTCCTTAGCCTTGCGGAGCGCTTTCTCCCTGCTTCTTACATCCTGGTTCAGGGCATCGCTCTCCATCATTTTTTGTTCGGCATAAAAATCGTAATCTCCGCCGTAAACGGTTATGCCCCGCTTGCTAAGTTCGCAAACCGTAGTAAGTAAGTTGAGTAAGGTACGGTCGTGACTAACCACCACCAGCGTATTATTGGTTGATTGGATATAATTATACAATAGTTCCCTGCTTGAATTATCCAAATGGTTGCTCGGCTCATCCAACAAAACTATTTCGGGGCGATGAATGGCGATGCCTGCTAAAAATACTTTTGTTTTTTGCCCGCCGCTAAGCGTGTCCATTTTTTGCGACAAATCAATATCCTTAAGCTGCCAATGTATAAACGCTTCCTGGCAGCGTTCCTCAATAGCCCAGTCGTCATTGAGCAGGGTCATATTTTCGTCGGTAACATTGCCTTCAAGAATCTGCTTTAAGGCGTTTAGTTTATCGTCTATTTGCAGGGCTTCGGCAACGCTAAATGCATTGTACTGTCCAAAAATCTGGGGCACATAATATGGTTTCGAACCGGTTTTTACCACGCCGCTTGCGGGCTGTAAGTTTCCGGCCAATATTTTAAGCAGGGTTGATTTCCCCGTGCCGTTGTTGCCTATGAGGGCTATTTTATCGTTTTTATTGACTACGAGATCTATACCGGCAAATAAAAGATCACGGTTAGGGTGTATATAAGTGATATCGTGCAGAATAAGCATAATTTCTTTCTTTAAAAAGGTGAATAATTGCAGGGGCGTTGTGGTAACGGCGCTGTTTATCTGTCCTGAAAGAAATTATTTATCACATAAAGGGAATGGTTGGTTACCGGGGCAAAAATAATAAAAATGGTTGAAATGTAATGAACGCGATATTCATTCCTCTTTTTACCATAATACTTTTAAAATAAAAAAGCCTTCAAACTCCAGTTCAAAGGCTTAGTTCTATCCATCTTCCGGCAAAATTACTTGCTGATCTTCTGTACTTTAAAATCTTCAAACTTTACATCAAAGCTTTGTTTACCGGGTGCTGCCGCTACCATTCCTATCATCGCTTTTACATTGGGCGGAAAATAAGCCAGGCGGAGCATATCATATTTTTCACCATCGAACGAATATTTGATCTCTACGAAATCGCCTTTGCGCAGCAGTTTCAGCCAAACCGATTTGGGACTGTCATGCCTCGGCACTACCGACCAGTCCGAAACTTCGCGGGTAACTACAGCACTTACGTTTTGCACGCCGTCAACATATTCAATTCCGGTTTTTATCCAGTTTTTGTTATCTATCCTTACCATTAACCCGGCCTGGTGAAACAGCTCTTTGTAGGCCCCGGTAATTTTTACGCTGGCTTCAAAATCGCCTTCCTGTTCGGTAAAATAAAATGGACCGTTATCCCTTATAAATCCATAATGTGTTACCCGCCAGTAGTCGGTTGCGGGGTCAACGGTCATGCGCAGCGTACTACCTTCTATTAATGATTTTTGAGGTTTACTGTACCATTGCATACTGTTTAAATTTTGTGCGAAACCAAATTTGCTGAGCAGGGCAAATAAGGTTAAAAAGGTTAGTTTTTTCATAGAGGTAAATTTATGATATATGATAATAAAGAATGAAGATAGTTTTAGGCTATAAATTTTTGTTTGGCCGGCCTTATCACACCACGCCTTGTAAGGCCAGAGAAGGGGTATTATTTATTAATTGTTAAAATATACTTAACTTAGTATTAAACAACATAAGCAAAATGTATGTCGAAGAACAAACTGCCGCTCTATGCTATAGTTGAATTATTGATGCGCCTTGCCGGTATCGATCCTCAAATCGGAAATTATAAAAATCATTCAGAACGCGGAGACAACGTTCTTGTAAAAACCACCAACGGTACTATTCAACTTTCAAGGGCCCTTGTTTTATCCCAGTTCCATAAGCCCGAAGACATTGAGAAACGTGATTTGGAATCCCTGGCTTCAAGGTTTAGAAGGAAACTGAGCAGGGCAAACAGGTGAAAGAAAAATCAGCCCAAAATCAAAGTAATAACCACATAGAGTATTTGTAATCTTTCGCAAAAAAGCTGAATAATCGTTTGACTGTGGGCTAATCGTCAATTTTTTGGAACAGCAGGTCTTATAGCTAAAAATTCAAGAGATTTGCTTCTTAAAAGATTTGCTTATGAACCTCGGATTAGATCAAAAGGTGGCTGTAGTGCTGGCTGCGAGTAAAGGATTAGGAAAAGCCTCGGCAATGGCTTTATCAGCAGAAGGCGCGAAAGTCATCATCGGTTCGCGGAACGCGGCAGAGCTTAACGAGGCCGCAGACGACATTAGTTCAAAAACGGGCAATGAAGTGTCCTGCTTTCCGGTAGACGTCAGCGATAGCGGGCAATTGGCTTCGTTTATAAATCGGGCGGGCAGCATATACGGACGGATAGATATATTGGTTAATAACGCCGGAGGGCCACCTTTCGGAAAATTTGAGAGCTTTGACGACACGCAATGGCAGCAGGCCTATGAACAAAACATGCTCAGTTTCGTTCGCACATCCCGGTTGGTATTGCCGTTCATGAAAACGGCAGGCAGCGGCCGTATTATCAATATCGTTAGTGGCTCGGTCAAGTCTGTATTGACCAACTCGGTGCTGTCTACCGCGATGCGTATGGGCGTAGTTGGTACGGCCAAAATGCTTGCCGAGGAATTAGGCGTTTATGGAATTACTGTCAATAATATCGCACCGGGCCTTATTCTGACAGATCGGATCAGGCACACACTGCCCCAGGACGTGGACCCCGAAGAGGCAATTAAGGAAAAAGCTAAAAGCATTCCACTCAAACGCATTGGCAAGCCGGAAGAGTTTGCGGCACTGGTGGCATTCCTTTCGTCTGCACAGGCGGCATACATCAGCGGGACAACCATGCAGGTAGACGGAGGTGCCAGCCGCGCTATTTTTTAATAAAGCTCGAACTTATTGCCTGTATGTAATATCGAACCACTCATCTACTTGTATGCAATTGCCGCGCTTGATGGCCCGGTTAATGGAATGATTGAAGTTGATTTAAACCCGGCAATATTTGCCCATCTGTTAAAGTCGGCAAATGTGTAATCAAACCCGGTGCCTGTTTCAATAAGCATATTCAAACTCATCATCATTCCAAAAACATTTTGTTTTCGCTCGCTATCTATTATGTTTTCGATAGCTACAAATGCTCCGTTGGCGGGGAGCGCGTCATAAGCTTTTTTCATTAATGATATTTTATTTTCCTCGTCCCAATCATGCAGGATATTTCCCATTACAACCACATCAGCATTGGGTATCGGCATAGTGAAGAAGTCGCCGCTTGCTGCTTTTACCTGTTCGGATAGCCCGAATTGCTGTATAGTTGCGATTGCAACTGGCTCAACCGGCGGCAGGTCAAAACTGGTGCAACGCATATGGGCATTATGCCTGGCAACCATCAATGAAAGCAGCCCGGCCGAACCGCCTACATCAATCAGCGTTTTATATTTGGTAAAATCAAATTTTTGAGCAAAGGCCATAAAGTTCCCCATTTGAATGCCACTCATTGCATTAATAAACCCTTTCAATTTTTCAGGATCTGAATATATTAGGCCAAAAAAATCCTCGCTCTTTTTTATTTCATTTTGCGGAAGCCCGGTAAGCAGCCCTTCGCCCAGGCTACCCCAAAATGTATATAAACGATTGTTCATCATTTCGAGAATGCCGCCAATGTATGATGGCTTGTTTTTATCTAAAAATGTGTCTGTGTCGAGAGAATTTGAATAAATAGCCGTATCCAAAATACCTTCACGCTTTAAAAAACCAAAAATGGTTAACGCATCTAAAAAATCATAAACATTCCTGTCGGTACATTTAAGCCCTAAAATGTTTTTGATATCGTTGGCTTTCATGGTTTTCTTTTCGGCAAGCCGGGTGAACAATTGAAAACTGACGGCGGTTAAAAGGATTTTTGAGGCCCAAAATCCTGTGCCAATTTTCATAATGTTTTCGGGTGATGGCTGGTTAGGTTGCTGTTCCATTTTTGTTATTATTAAATATCGGTTTAAAACTGGTAATGCCTTTCGGCGAATTCTACCCGGGCGGGAGAAATTAATTATCTAAAATACAGGTATTTAATTTAAAAAGAAAAGGGGGATTGATAATTGTGAAGAATGTATTTGTTCGTTAATCGTTTAAAGGGCTTCTTTCTTATGTCAGCTTCAGCGTCTTAATTGTTCTATTTTTTTGTTCAAAGCTTGTTTTACTGTTTTAGCCCTGGTTATTTGAGCCGCCAGGCTGTATTGTTCAACCGCTTTATCAACATCTACCGTTTCATACAAGTAGCCTAATAGCTTGTGATAGTGATCGCTATCAATCAGTTTTAGTTTCTCTGTCTCCCGTATAGCTTTTTCATGTCCGTAAACCCTGGCAATGGCAAATGCTCTGTTCAATGCGGTTACAGGTGAGTATTCTATTAAAATAAGCTGATTATAAAGTTGCAAAATATGCTGCCACTTATCGCGATCTGCAGGTTTGGTATGCCAATAGGCGATACCCGCTTCGAGGTGATATTTTGAGGTTTGATTACCCCTACAGGATTGTACAAAATAGTAATTACCTTTTTCAATAAGATCTTTATTCCATAGATTTTGATCCTGTTCGTCATAAAGAATAATTTCGCCACTATTGTTGGTACGTGCTTCAAGCCGCGAGCTTTGGTAACACATCAGAGCCAGGAGCGCTTTGGTTTGTGTTGCATCGGTTAACGGGTTTGCTGTCAGGATAAGTGTCAGTCTTATGGCTTCCGCACAGAGTTCATTCCTGATCAGTTGATCATTTGTTTTTGAAAAATAACCTTCATTAAATAACAGGTATAATGTTTTAAGTACGTTATTTAAGCGAAACTTAATATTGGATTCGGTTAATACCCCGATCTGGAAATGGCTGTTGCGAAGGCTGGTTTTGGCCCGGTGCAAGCGTTTTTTTATAGTCTCTGTCCTGGTCAAAAAAGCATTGGCGATTTCTTCTATGGTAAAACCGCAAAGGATCCGTAGCGCCAGGCAGATCTGGCTCCCGGCAGAATTACCCGGGTCACAAACTGCAAAGATCATAGCCAACTGGCTGTCTCCAATAGGCTCACTCCCGAATTCAATATCTGGTTCCGGTTCTACTGTGTTCTGTTTAATGTTGGCTGCAATCTTCGTATCAAAAAGCGTGGCACGTTTAAAATGATCTTTCGCCTTGTTTTGAGCAACAGTATAAAGCCAGGCCACGGGGTTTTCAGGAACACCGGCGATGGTCCAGCTTTCAGATGCTTTAAGGAACGTTTCGCCAATGATATCTTCTGCAATTTCAATATGCTTCAATCCAAAATAGCGGCACAACACAGCAGTCATCTTAAGGTATTCCTGCCTGTAAAGCTTAGTCAATAAAGTATTATTGTTCAATTGCGTAGCCTCCGATATCGCTAACGTTTTAAAACTTCCCTGATTTCAACGTTTCCTCCAAGTTTGAAGATTGGACTATCTTTAGCCAATTCAATAGCCTCATCAATTGTTTCGGCTCTTATAATAACATAGCCTACTATAAACTCCTTAATTTCAGTATATGGCCCATCTGTCACTACGCCACCAGCCCGTATAGTTGCCGCGCTTCCCGAAAACGGTAATAGAGAATTGCCATGGTCTACCAACTTATTTTGAGCGGCAATACCGGCCAGCCAGTTCAGGCGTTCCTGTATCTGTTCGGGTGTCGGCTTAAAATCCTCAACGTCTTTCATTCTGAAAATCAGCATAAACTCTTTCATATCTGTAACTAAAGGTTTTGTATAATGCCTTCGTAATCTACTCTGAAATTTGGCTCGGCAGTACCCTCAACTCTGTAGGTGCAAACGTCGGTAATTCCGGCATAGGCACTAAATACTGCTTTTATATATGATTCGATAAACTCATACTCCCTGGGCCAATATGCCAGTCTTCCGCCGGATGCTATAGCCAAATATACCTTTTTGCTGGTTAGGCAGCCTGTTTTTGTGCCATCCGCGTTAAACCTATAGCTGATACCCACACGTACCAACTGGTCGAGCCAGGCTTTTAAAAGAGAAGATATTCCCAGGTTATGCATAGGCGTACTTATGACAATGATTTCAGCCTCGTTCATCTCGTTGAAAATAGCATTGGCATAGCTAAGCAATCTTTCCCCTCTCTCGTCAATCATCTCCGGAAATTTATAGAACTCCCAGATCAATGCCTCATCCAAAAACGGCGGAGATGCTTTGGCCAAATCCCTTTCTACTACCTTGTCGATTTCACCTTTATCGATGAGCTTATTAATGATTGCTGTGCTGAGACACCGGCTGTACGACAACGCGCCGCGCGCGCTTGAAATAATATGTAATGCACTTTTCATAGTTTATTGTTTGTGCTATTGACGATCGGCTTTGGTAAAGGGGGACATGGCATGATAATTTCTTGCGAAAAGAATGAGCTGTGCTTCCGGGAAAGGGAGGTAAAGCATTGCTGCAAGCTGCTATGAGCCTATTCGTCGACACAATCACATCATTCATCGTCACATTGGCACAAAAAATACGCGGATTTGTTCCCTCAATAAACAAACTTTTTAAATTATGAAAAAGCTATTTTTATTTACCGCAGCCCTAAGCCTTATGCTCTTTTCCTGTAAAAAGGATAGCACCAATAACGGGGGGACCGCCCACGTGACCGTGAAAATGACTGATGCACCCGGCGCTTTTGATGCCGTGATCCTGAATATCAAAAGTGTGATCATTGTAACCGATAAGGGTGAACAAACGCTCAATGTGGATGGAGGCGCCGTTGATATCCTGCGGTTCCGTTCGGGCCGTGATACTGTACTGGCCGACCAGGATATTCCAGCAGGGACCATCCAGCAGGTGCGCCTGGTGTTGAACGACAGTGGTAACCGCGTGATTGTAGCCGGTGTGTCATATGACCTGACCACGCCAAGCGGTCAGACCTCAGGTGTGAAGCTGAACGTTCATGATAAGCTTACCGCCGGTATTGCCTATACTATGCGTTTGGACTTTGACGCCGCGCAATCCGTTGTACTTACCGGTAACGGCAAGTATATCCTCAAACCGGTGATCCGCGCAATTGCCACTGCCGCTTCGGGTGCGCTGACCGGTGTAGTTAGTCCTGCCGCATCCTCACCGAAGGTATATGCTATTACGGGTGCCGACACCATTGGCTCAACTACAGATGCCACCGGTAAATATTATTTCCCTGGCCTGGCAGCGGGCAGTTACCAGGTGAAATTTGTGCCGGTTAGCCCCTATGCCATCAAAACAGTAACTAACATTTCGGTAACAAACGGCACCGTCACTGATATGGGAACGGTGAATATTACCCAGTAACCCTGCTCTATCATTAAAAGGAAACAGCGGAGATTCAGCAGATGGTTAGATGATCTCTGCACCGTTAACCTATATCTTGTAAAAAGCCTTTGATCTTCAGATTAAAGGCTTTTTACTGATAATTCGGCCTCAGTGAGGATATTTCTAAGCTCATAGCTTGCAGTGTTTTAGTGTTTCCTAAATTGGGCTATTTGCTATTCATTTTTTGATATAGGTGGACTGCAAATCTTCAACATCGGTATAGTCAACCGCGGTCCGATAGCCTCTTCATACTTCCTGCCATAATTCTATGTCTTTCACTTATCTTTGCGCAAAATTCAATATTAGGATACAGTGATTAATGTAAACAACATTTCCGTTTCATTTGGCGGAACCACCTTATTTAGCGATGTAACCTTCTCTATCAACGAGAATGATAAGATAGCCCTGATGGGTAAGAATGGCGCAGGCAAGTCGACCATCCTCAAGATCATCGCCGGCGCTGCCAAACCTACTACAGGGAACGTAACCGGACCAAAGGACGCGGTAATAGCCTATTTGCCGCAGCATTTGCTTACAAAGGATAACGTTACCGTTTTTGAAGAAACGATGAAAGCTTTTGACGAGGCCAATCAGATGCAGAAAGAGCTGGACGAAGTGAATGAGCAGCTTAATATTCGTACCGATTACGACAGTGACGACTACATGAAGCTGATTGAACGGGTATCTGAACTGAGCGAAAAAGTTTATTCGCAGGAGGAGGTGAATTATGATGCAGAGGTAGAAAAGGTACTGAAAGGCTTAGGCTTTGAACGCAAAGATTTTACCCGCCAAACCTCCGAGTTTTCGGGCGGTTGGCGTATGCGTATCGAGCTGGCAAAAATTCTGTTAAAGAAACCGGATTTGATATTACTGGATGAGCCTACCAACCACATGGATATTGAAAGTATACAATGGCTGGAAGACTTCCTGGTTAACTCGGCTAAGGCAGTTATGGTTATCTCACACGACCGTACATTTGTTGATAACATCACCAACCGTACCATCGAGGTTACCATGGGCAGGATCTACGATTATAAAGCCAAATACACCCATTATCTTCAGCTGCGGGCTGACCGCCGGGTACATCAATTGAAAGCCTACGAAGAACAACAGCGTTTTATTGCCGATAACCAGGAATTTATAGATCGGTTCAGAGGTACATATTCTAAAACTTTACAGGTACAATCCCGCGTGAAAATGCTCGAAAAGCTTGAGGTTATCGAGATCGACGAAGTGGATACTTCGGCATTGCGCTTGAAATTTCCGCCGTCGCCACGTTCTGGTCAGTACCCGGTAATGGTTGAAGACCTGACAAAAACCTATGGCGATCATGTGGTGTTCCAGAAGGCAGCCATGGTGATTGAGCGGGGCGAAAAAGTAGCTTTTGTTGGTAAAAACGGTGAAGGCAAATCGACCATGATCAAAGCTATTATGGGCGAGATTGATTTTGAAGGTAGTTTAAAAGTAGGTCACAACGCCAAGATCGGGTACTTTGCCCAAAACCAGGCAGCTTTGTTAGATGAGAATTTAACGGTATTTGAAACCATCGACCAGATTCCGTTAAGTGATGGCACGGTAAAGATTAAAGACCTTTTGGGTGCATTTATGTTTAGCGGTGATGACACCACCAAAAAGGTAAAGGTACTTTCGGGCGGAGAGAAGACGCGTTTGGCCATGATCAAGCTACTGCTGGAACCTGTAAACGTACTGATCCTGGATGAGCCAACCAACCACCTGGATATGAAAACCAAAGATATCATCAAAGATGCCCTAAGAGATTTTGACGGAACGCTTATCCTTGTATCTCACGACAGGGATTTCCTTGACGGACTGGTACAAAAAGTATTTGAGTTTGGCAATAAACGCGTTCGTGAACATTTTGAGGACATCAAAGGGTTTTTAGCGTATAAGAAGATGGATAGTTTGAAGCAGATTGAGCAGGGGTAAAAATTAGTGCATTTTTGCTGTAAAAGGAAAGCCTGCAATTATTTGCAGGCTTTCCTTTTACAATATTGTTTTGAGTAGTCGATACGTGAGTTGAATACTTAACGAAAGTTTTAAAAGCAGTGTGAGGGAGCCATCATAAATTCCCCGACTCCCAGTTTGACCAATGGTTGTTTGGTTTGTTTTTCGGTTTCCAAAAACCAGGATTTCCAGTTACAAGCACTTTTGCAATCAACTGATAGGTTTCCTGGTTACTTGGCAAAATGTGTTTTTGATAAACACTCTCAAAATGAAACTTATCTATAATCGATATTTCAGGCAGGTCACTTGGCAAATGTGCTTTGATATCGTCTTCGGTTGCATTCATAATTAAGGGGTGAGTTTCGCTGAGGTATCGTACTAACCCCTCAAAATTTATTAGGCGCTTCGGGTTATCGAAGGCCCTTGGCTTAATCCCAAAATGAGTATGTTTTTTTTCAATGTGTTCAATCTTAACTTTATGACCTCTCACAATAACATAGTTAGCGTTTGGATCAACTAACTCGAACTGTTCCATTTCCGACCCGCTTTTGTTTTGTATTCGCTCGTATTCTTCTCCAGTAATTAATATTATACGACTTGCATTGGTAATATAATTCCGTTCAGGGTACTTATCTATAGGATAATTAATGCAGTTTCCTATATAGTCCAATTCGATCTCGGCATCACCACCACGGTTTGCGTAACCGTTTTTTTCAAAAACAATTGCCCAACGACTTGCATCCGCATAAAGATGGATACGATTACCCGCTGTAGCAAAATAGCCATGTTCAAGGTCAAAAAAGAAATTGTATTTAATATCATCTTTCTTCCCAGCCGGGTAATATTCGCTCGGAATACCTTTAAAGGCAAGATCCAACTGAGTAAGTATTTCTTTTTCGGTGAAGCTTGTTTTAAAAGAAGTATTAGTGACGCCTGAAAACAATAAAGCAAGTGTCAATAATCCAATGATAAGAATCGGTTTCATGATACTAAAGTTAATTTATTCAGTAAGAATTACGAAAGCTTTTGAACTTTCATCTAAAGCTTCTCATATTATTTTTTCTCGCTTTCGGTGTTATCACCGAACTACTTTAACGTTCCAATAACGACAAAAGCCTTGAGACTTCCGTCTAAAGGCTTTTGTCTTAGGATGTGGTCCCGACGAGAATCGAACTCATATCTAGAGTTTAGGAAACTCCTATTCTATCCGTTGAACTACGGGACCGTTTAAAAATCAGCCTCAAAAAGGCCGATCTTTTATTTAGTTTGCAAAGGTGCAATTTTTCAATGAAAAATCACACCCTAAAATTCAAAATTTAAAAACTGCTCATTTGCGCATCTTCGCATCTTAAATCTGCACATTTAACGGATTACTGCGCCATTGTGGAAATCTTCAGTAGGGGCAACAAAGCTCAGCTTGCCTTCGCTATTTTCGGCCATCAGTATCATGCCTTGCGATACGATGCCTTTGATCTCTCTCGGCTCCAGGTTTACCAGTATGCTTACTTTTTGGCCTATGATGTTTTCCGGCTCATAATATTCGGCAATGCCGGATACTACGGTGCGCTCGTCAATTCCTGTGTCAATGGTCAGTTTCAACAGCTTTTTGGTTTTGGCAACCTTTTCGGCTGCTAAAATGGTACCGGTGCGAATATCCATGGTGGCAAAGGTTTCGTAATTAACGTTTTCCTTTGCAGGCAGCACATCTGCTGATTTTGGTGGAGCTACAACCTTTTTATCTGCAAGTTTTTTAAGCTGGGCTTCTATCACATCGTCCTCTACCTTTTCAAACAACAACGCAGCCGGGTTCAACTGGTGCCCGTTGTTGAAACACATTTCCTGGTCATAAGCAATCGGCTCATTTGGCAGGTTAAGCATAGTAATGATCTTTTTAGCTGTTGCCGGTAAAAACGCCTGCGCAGCAGTAGCCAGATGACCAATCAGTACCAAACAGTTGTGCAGCGCTTCTTTGGCAGCGGCAGGGTCTGTTTTAATGGTTTTCCACGGCTCTTTTTCGGTCAGGTAGCGGTTACCTAAGCGGGCCATATCCATTACCGCCTGCAAAGCCTGGCGGTAGCGGTAAGATTCAAGGTTCTTCTCTATCTCGTCGTAATATTCGCCGATGCCGTTGCTCAGGCTTTCGTCGGTAAATTCAATCCTGTCGGTATCCGCCTCAATTTTACCATCGTAAAACTTATGCATCAGTATCATTACCCGGTTCACGAAGTTGCCCAGGATAGCCACCAGCTCGTTATTTACCCGGGCCTGGTAATCTTTCCAGGTAAACTCGCTGTCGCTGGTTTCGGGTAGGATGGAGGTTAGTACATAGCGTAATTCGTCCTGTTTGCCCGGGAACTCTTCCAGGTACTCATGCAGCCAAACCGCGTGGTTACGTGAAGTGGAAAGTTTATCACCTTCTAAATTCAAAAACTCGTTGGCCGGCACGTTTTGCGGCAAAATATATTCGCCGTGCGCGTGCAGTATAGATGGGAAAATAATACAATGGAATACGATATTATCCTTACCGATAAAATGCAATAAGCAAGCATCATCCTGCTCGTCGGCTTGTTTTTTCCAGTATAGTTTCCAGTCTTTATTATTGTCAATAGCCCATTGTTTGGTGGCAGATATATAGCCGATAGGCGCATCCATCCACACGTAAAGCTTTTTGCCTTTAGCCTCGGCCAGCGGTACGTCAATGCCCCAGTCAAGGTCGCGGGTCATGGAGCGTGGTTGCAGGCCCGATTTTAGCCATGATTTGCACTGGCCAAAAACATTCACTTTCCAGCTGCCTTCTTTGGCATCTATCCATTGCTCCAGCCATGGCTGGTATTTATCCAAAGGCAGGTACCAGTGCTTGGTTGATTTAAGCACGGGCGTTTTGCCACTCAGGGTCGAGATCGGGTTAATGAGGTCGGTAGGGCTAAGGGAGGTACCGCAGCGCTCGCACTGGTCGCCGTAGGCGTTTTCATTGCCGCAATTAGGGCAGGTACCAATGATATAGCGGTCGGCCAGAAACTGCTGATAATCTTCATCAAAATACTGATCCGAGAATTTCTCAACAAACTCGTCCTTTTCATACAGGTTCAGGAAAAACTCCTGGCTTAGCTCATGATGTATAGGCGATGAGGTACGGTGATAAATGTCAAAAGCGATACCGAACTCTTCAAAACTATCTTTTATCTGTTTGTGGTATTTATCGATAATCGCTTGCGGGGTAGTATCTTCTTTTTTAGCCTTGATGGTAATGGCTGCGCCATGCTCATCCGAGCCGCATATATACACTACATCCTTCTTTTTCAGCCTTAAATACCGCACAAAAATATCTGCCGGCAGGTAAGCGCCCGCCAGGTGACCGATATGTAAGGGGCCGTTGGCATAAGGCAGGGCCGATGTAATGGTGAATCGTTTATATTTGTTGAGTTGTGACATTAAATATCGCCTTGGTAAATAGTGTGCAAAGATAATTGATTTAGGTCGAAAAAATACCTGAACCATGATGCTCATGATTTAAGGATTTCCTGATTTTATCTTTAATTATCAAGGCAATCGTTCAATCTTTAAAAATCATGGTTCAAACTCAACCCTCATACCTCAAAAAAGGCGATAAAATAGCCATCACGTGCCCTGCCAAAAAACTGCCCAACCCCATGACAGATGCTATCGCGCTCCTGCAAAGCTGGGGACTGGAAGTTGTTTTGGGAGATACTGTAGAAGCTTCATTTCACCAATTTGCCGGCGATGATGATTTTAGGGCAGCCGATATGCAGCGGTTTATTGATGATGATAGTATCAAAGCCATCATTGCCGCTCGCGGGGGCTACGGAACCGTGAGGATGATTGACAAAGTTGATTTTAGCCGTTTTTCACAAAATCCCAAATGGCTTATTGGCTTTAGCGATATAACCCTATTGCATACGCACTTGTTCACTAATTATGGTGCCCAAACTATTCACGGGCAAATGCCGGTTAATATCCCTGATGCATCCAAACATTCGATCGATACGTTAAGGCGGGCACTATTTGGCGAAGAATTAAATTATGAATTTGCAACACATGATATTAATAAACCCGGCAAAGCCAAAGGTACCATTGTAGGCGGTAATTTATCGTTGCTGGTAGCTGCTGCAGGGTCGGTGTCCGATCTGGATTATAACAATAAGGTTCTATTTATTGAAGATGTTGGTGAATATCTGTATTCGGTAGACAGGATGCTGCGCATGTTGGACAGGGCGGGTAAACTAAAGAATCTTGCCGGCCTGGTAGTAGGCGGCTTTACTGATATTAAAGATAATGACATACCGTTTGGCCAAACTGTGTCCCAAATAGTGATGGAGATTGTTAAAGAATATAACTACCCAGTATGTTTCGATTTCCCGGCAGGGCATATCCCCGATAATAACAGTTTGGTATTAGGGCGAGAAGTGGGATTGCAGGTAGATGAAAAGCAGGCGAAGTTGTGGTTTAAATAACCAACAACGTAAGCTTCAAAAGAAAATGTCATTTCGACGAACCGGTTGTGGAAAATGTGTGAAGGGGGGAGGAGAAATCTTACGCCATGCATAGCGGCCTGCATGGCGTATAAGATTTTTCTTTCGCCCCGCCGCTCAAGTCTGCCCTTGCTCTATCGAAATGACATTTTTTTTGTTTTTGGGATGCTCCCCCTTTAGGGGGCCGGGGGGCAAACCAATTTGCTTATCAGTAGTTTATACATCATGGCAAAAAAACCGCTGCTTGAATTTACTGATAGAGGGATTTACTGTGCGCAGGGCAAATTTTATATCGACCCCTGGAAGCCGGTTGATGATGCCGTAATAACCCACGCCCATGCTGATCATGCTTATTGGGGGCATAAACATTACCTTGCCCATCATCTTTCGCGCGAGGTTTTGTTGTACCGTTTAGGCGAAATCAACCTGCAAACGGTTGAGTATGGTGAAATAGTACACAAGAATGGTGTTACTGTGTCTCTCTTCCCGGCAGGCCACGTGATCGGCTCAGCGCAGATCCGGGTTGAATACAAAAGCGAGGTTTGGGTAGTATCCGGCGATTACAAGGTAGAAGATGATGGGATTTCTACTCCGTTTGAGCCGGTTAAATGCCATCACTTTATTTCAGAGTGTACTTTTGGGATGCCGGTTTACCAATGGAAGCCGCAGGTACAAACTTTCAATGAGATCAATAGCTGGTGGCGTCATAATCTCGATAACGGACTGGCAACAGTAATTGTAGGTTACTCCTTAGGTAAAGCACAACGAATCTTGCAAAACCTCGATTTGTTTAATGGCATGGTTTACACTCATGGTGTTATCGAAAATACCAACGAAGCCCTGCGCCGTAATGGCGTATTGTTAAACCCATCTGAGCGGATAACCCCCGAAAGTTCAAAAGAAGAGGTACGCAAAGGCATCATTATAGCGCCACCATCATCAGTGGGTACGCCCTGGATGCGGAAGTTTCAGCCTTATAGTTTTGGTTATTGTTCAGGCTGGATGGCCATTCGTGGCGCCAAACGCCGCCGCGCTGCCGACAGGGGTTTTGTGCTTTCTGACCATGCCGATTGGGATGGCCTTATTAGTGCTATTGATGCTACGGGGTGTGAATGCGTTTACCTTACCCATGGATACACAGCCACGTTTTCGAGATATTTAAATGAGATTGGTTTTAATGCCCGGGAGGTGCATACATTGTATGGAGAGGAAGAAGACCCCTCCAACCTCCCCGAAGGGGAGGCTCCAAGCGCCGGAGAACCAGAAAAGGAAGTCCTCTCCTTTGGAGAGGATTTAGGTGAGGTTGGAGGGGCCGATTCATGAAAGCCTTCGCCCAACTCTTTCTTTCGCTTGACGAAACCAATAAAACCAACGAAAAGGTTAAAGTATTAAAAGACTATTTTAATACAGTGCCCGATACCGATAAAATGCACATGCTTGCTTTGTTTACCGGTCGCCGGCCAAAGCGGCAGATCAATTCAACGCTGGTACGAAACTGGGCCATCGAGGCATCACACATTCCTGTCTGGCTTTTTGAGGAAAGCTATCATGTAGTGGGAGATTTGGCAGAAACTATGGCATTACTTATGCCTCAAAGTGACGCAAGCAGCAGCAAAACGCTTACCGAATGGATAGCCGAGATTAATGCCCTTAACGATAAAACTGAAGAGCAAAAAAAAGAATGGCTGATTGATTCATGGGCCATGCTGGATAGCCAGGAACGCTTTGTGTTTAATAAACTGCTAACCGGCAGTTTCAGGGTTGGCGTATCACAAAATTTGGTAATCAAGGCGCTGGCGGATATTTCCGGACTCGAACCCGCAGTACTTACCCATCGCATTATGGGGAGCTGGCTGCCCGAAACTTATCAGTTTTCGCAATTGATGGCAGAGCAGGATGCCGAAGCTAATATCTCCCGGCCTTATCCTTTTTTCCTGGCTTATCCTATCCAGGAAACGTCCGAAAAACAAAAAACTCCCGCTGAAGTAGGGATCGCCCTCGGTGATGCATCCGATTGGCAGGCTGAGTGGAAGTGGGATGGGATCCGTGCGCAAATGATAAAGCGCGGCGGCGAGATTTTTATCTGGAGCCGTGGAGAAGATCTGGCTACTGAAAAGTTTCCCGAGCTGCATCTCTTTTTAAATGCCCTCCCCGATGGTACGGTGATTGACGGCGAGATCCTCAGTTTCCAAAATGGCTTGCCTATGCCGTTTAATATGCTGCAAACGCGTATCGGCAGAAAAAACCTCAGCAAAAAAATTCTGGAAGAAAGCCCGGTAGCCGTTATTGCTTATGATTGCCTGGAACATAAAGGTGAAGATATCCGCTATAAAACCCAAACCGAAAGACGGGAAATTTTGGAACAGTTACAAACAGCAACACTATATTCCGAAGTGTTCCGTATTTCATCGCTGATTCAGTTTGAAAGCTGGGAACAGCTTGGAAGTATCAGGGAACAATCGCGCGCTATGATAGCCGAGGGGATTATGCTGAAACGCAAAAGCGCGGCCTACCAGGTAGGCCGCCGCCGGGGCGATTGGTGGAAATGGAAGATCGATCCGCTATCGGTGGATGCTGTGATGATCTATGCCCAAAAAGGTCATGGCCGCCGGGCCGACCTGTATACAGATTATACTTTTGCCGTTTGGGATGGCGACAAGCTGGTGCCTTTTGCCAAGGCTTATTCGGGCCTTACCGACGTAGAGATCAACAAGGTTGATTATTTTATAAAACGCAATACCATCGAAAAATTTGGTCCCGTACGTACCGTAAAGCCCGAGTTAGTGTTTGAGATAGGTTTTGAGGGCATCAATAAATCCACCCGTCATAAATCGGGCATAGCATTGCGGTTCCCGCGGATATTGAGGTGGCGGCATGACAAACCAAAAGAAGAGGCTGATACACTGGAAAGCTTAAAGGCATTACTGGGCGAATAAACACTATAATTTAATACCTTTGCGGCTTCAATATTAAAAAAACCTAACTATCAATAAACCAATATGATTGTAATCAGCAGTTTTCAGGAGTTTGAACAGCAGGTTGGCAACGACCTTGGCGTATCATCATGGCACACCATTACGCAGGAGCAGATCAACAAATTTGCCGATGCAACGCTCGATCATCAATGGATCCATACCGACCCGGAAAGGGCAAAAACTGAAAGTCCGTTTAAGTCAACCATTGCACATGGCTACCTTACACTTTCACTTATCCCTCACCTATGGAAAGAGATCGTAAAGATCGAAAACCTGAAAATGGAAATTAATTACGGTATCGAAAACCTTCGTTTTGCACAACCGGTGCTGGTTGATAATGAAGTACGGTTAAAGGTAAAGCTGACCAGCTTGCTTAACCTTCGTGGCACAACGAAATCCACCATGGCCATCGAACTTGAAATAAAAGACCAACGCAAACCGGCTTTCACCGGCGAAGTAGTGTTTTTATATCATTTTATTGGGTAAACCCACACTTAATAATCGCCCGTTATTGCTGTGAGGTACGAAGCGATGACGGGCGATTTAGATTTACAGAGTTACCTGTACAAGCTTTTGCTCTCAATAAATTTCAATACCGGATCTGGTACAAAAAACTGCACGTTCTTTTTTTCGGCTATTGATTTGCGGATAAACGTAGCCGAAAGTTCCATAAGCGGCGTCATGGTGATGGTAACCGAAGGATGATCGGCCAGTTCGGCGTTTTCATACCCGGGGCGCGGGTACACGTAAATGCGGTAATCGCGCAGGATAAGCTTATAGTTTTTCCACTTGTGCAGGGAGCCAAGGTTATCCGAACCCATGATGAGGGCAAACTCATGCTCGGGATATTTTTCCTTTAAATGAGTAAGGGTATCAATGGTATACGATGGCTGGGGCAACTTCAGCTCAACATCGCTCACACTAATATTGGTTGCATTATCAGTAGCCAGGCGGGCCATCTCCAATCTGTCATAAGTGTTGATCAGATCGCCATACTTTTTTAACGGATTCTGGGGCGATACAACCAGCCATACCTTATCAAGCGTGGTATGGTTTGCCATATAATTGGCAATAATCAAATGCCCTATATGTATAGGATTAAATGAACCAAACAGTAAGCCTATCTTCATGTTGTGCCCCTAACCCCTAAAGGGGAAATTAAAAGTTTTGTAGATTAAATGCTCCCGGTGTACAAAATGAGTTTTTTGCACTCCCCCTTTAGGGGGCCGGGGGGCTAATAAAGTTACTCACCAATTCCTCAGCCTCTGCGCAAGCAGTTTCAAGATCGTAATTTTTGAGTATAATATCAAATTGCGGAGCGTATTTAAGCTCTTTTTCTGCTTTAGCAAAGCGTTCTTTCAGTTTTTCTTCGCTATCGGTGCCACGGCCGGTCAACCTTTCAATTAAAACCTCAAGCGATGGCGGTTGTACAAATATAGCCAAAGCCTGGGGACCGTATTTGCGTTTAAGGTGAAGGCCACCCTCAACGTCAATATCAAATATTACTGTTTTGCCTTTTGCCCAAATGCGCTCAATTTCAGTACGGAGCGTGCCATAAAAAGTACCGGTATAAACCTCTTCAAATTCAACAAACTGTTTTTTGGCAATGCGGTGCAAAAACTCTTCTTTGCTTATAAAATAGTAATCTTTTTCATGCACCTCATCGCCGCGGCGCTCACGCGTGGTGGCCGAAATGGAAAATTCAAGATCAGGAATTTTCCCCAGCAAATGATGTACTATTGTGGTTTTACCAGCACCCGACGGAGCCGAAAATATGATGAGTTTACCTTCTTTGGTCATTGATTATACACGTCATTGCGTCATTAAGTCATTGCGTCATTTTTCAAAAATTGCTTACAAAGCAATCAATGACTTAATGACCTCATGACTCAATGACTATACTATAATACGTTTAACAGTTGTTCTTTAATTTTTTCAAGTTCTTCTTTCATGCCTACTACCAGTTTCTGGATGTTGGCATCATTGGCTTTTGATCCTAATGTATTGATCTCGCGACCAATCTCCTGCGAAATGAAGCCTAGCTTTTTGCCGTTTGCATCAGCGTTTTTTAATGTTTCGATAAAGTATTCGCAGTGTGCTTTCAGCCTTACCTTTTCTTCGGTGATATCAAGTTTATCGATATAGTAGATCAGTTCCTGTTCAAACCGGTTTTGATCTATAGCTTCGCGGCTTGCGGCTTCTGCTAAGAATGTATTAAGGCGCTCTCTAATCAAAGGAACACGTTTAGGATCTTCCAGTTCAACAAGCTCCAGGTTTTTTAATATAGTGTTAATACGCCCTTTAATCTCCTGTTCAATAACATTACCTTCCTGAGTCCTGAAGTCCTGGAAAGCGGCCATCGCCTGCTGAAAAGTTTTTTCAACGGCTTTCCACTCATCTTCGGATATGGTATCTTCTTCGTATTTAACAACTTCGGGTAAGCCCAATGCCAGCTGAAGCAGGTTGCCGGTTGGCTCGCCGAGCTCTTCGCTTACTGATTTTAGCTGGTTGTAATAATGTTTGAGCAGATCTTTATCAATGCCTGCCGCTTTTACTGATTGACTTACCTGCTCGGTGTTAATAGATAAGTTAACTTTACCGCGCTCGATGAGTTTACTGCAGTCATTACGCAGCTGAAACTCTTTTTCGGCAAAAATCTTCGGTAAACGAAGCGATAATTCTAAAAATTTGCTGTTCAGGGATTTAACCTCTACGGTGTATTTTGTACTGCCCGAATCAAAACTGGCAATTCCATACCCTGTCATGGATTTTATCATGCGCAAAGATAGCAAATTTAGTTAGAGGTTAGAGATCGGAGATTAGAGGTTAGGTCACTGTTAAATTTCGGATTTGAAATAAATTCAATAGAGAGAATTTATCATTCAAAAAAGTAAAACTAACCTCCATTCTCTAACCTCCAACCACCAAAGCGAAGCGCTTTAACACTTTTTCACATTTCAAATAAAATACACTTCCTATATTTACGTTCAATTATCACTGATGCGCAACTATTTATACCTGCTTGTAACAGGCGTTCTATGCCTTATAACCGTTCATGTTTCGGCCCAGGAGTTTACGGTAAAAGGGGTTATCTCAAAAAAGGTGACTAATGAGCGTGTAGGACAGGTTTTTGTTAAAGATCTGAATACCAAAACATTGATACTTAGTGATGATGTTGGCTGGTTTAGCATAAAGACCCGTGTTGGCGATACGTTGCTTTTTTCCCGCGATGACTATACCCCTCAAAAAGTAGTGGTACTGAACAATAGCGACATGCCCGTTTACATGCAGCCCATTATAAAACTTGACGAGGTAAAAGTTGTTGGCCAAACCAAACGGCAGGAAATAAACCAGGTATTGAACGATTATAAGAAACAGGGAACTTATTATAATGGCAAGCCGCCGGCGTTATCTTTTTTAAGTAATCCAGTAACCGGCCTTTACGAGCTTTTAGGAACAACTCCCAATCGCGCACGTCGCTTTGCTCAAAACGCCCAAAGCGAATTGGAACAGGCCGAAATTCACAAACATTACAACATCCCATTTGTGAAACAATATACCGGCCTGGCTACCGATAGCCTTGCCCGTAAGTTCATGAATTATTATACGCCTACCTATAAGGATATCAAAGCCTGGACTGATTATGACCTGATAAAGCACACCATACGGGCATATGAATATTATAAAAACAGCAGTGATAAAGAAAAGCTCGAAAAGCTAAACAGTCCAACATTCATCGTGCCCGATTCAACTGTTAAATTGGGTGAAGGGCCGGTAGAACTTAAAAAGGAAAAGAAACTGCCGCTTTAATCGTTAAAATACTTTGAATCAGATGCCCAATGCTTCGCATGCTTTTTCGGCGGCAAGTTTTTCGGCGTTCTTTTTACTGAATTCTTTGCCCGAGCCCATTACTTCACCATCTATATTGGCCTGTACAGTGAAAAGCTTGGTGCTTTCGCCGTCCTGATTGGTTACCAGTTCAAAAATAATATCGCGGCCATGTCGCTGGCACCATTCAATAAGCTTGCTTTTGAAGTTAGTTTCCGTTTGCTCAAGCGTATGAATATCAATATGAGGTTTTATGATATGATTGATCAGGAAATTTTTGGTAAAGTCATAGCCTTTATCCAGATAAACTGCGCCAATCAGGGCTTCAAATGCATCGCCAAGCAATGACCCCTGCCTGCTCGAGTTAAGCATACGGTTGTCATACTCAATCAATTTATCAAAGCCAAGTTTTTTTCCGAGTGCGTTAAGGTTTACCCGGCTTACTATTTTTGAGCGTAATTCGGTCAAAAAACCCTCATCTTCATAAGGGTATAATTTAAAAAGTACTTCAGCAACAACACTGCCCAGTACGGCATCGCCCAAAAACTCCAGGCGTTCGTTACTGTTTTTCACCCCTTTCTTGATGTTTTGGGCTACCGATTTATGACGGAAAGCCATGCGATATAAAGACAAATTGCCCGGCACAAAACCGAGCAAATTCTTTAAAATTTTAACATACTTTCTGTTGGGTGATATATAAAGCTTGTAGAACCGACTTATAGGCATCAAACCACAATTAATCTTCGTACTTTTTAAATATTACAGAAGCGTTGTGTCCGCCAAAACCAAATCCATTGCTTTGCACTATATTAATATCGCGTTTTTGAGCGGTATTGAAAGTGAAATTGATCTTAGGATCAAAAGCCGGATCATCAGTAAAGTGATTAATGGTTGGAGGGATGATACCATTTTTTAATGCCAGTATCGATGCAATTGCTTCAACCGCGCCGGCAGCCCCAAGTAAATGGCCTGTCATTGATTTGGTTGAACTAATGTTGATACGGTAAATATCATCGCCAAACACATCCTGTATTGCTTTAATTTCCTGCGGATCACCGATTGGGGTTGATGTGCCGTGAACGTTCACATAATCAATATCGGCAGGGCTAAGGTTAGCATCTTCGAGGGCTGCGCGCATTACAAATGCGGCACCTAAGCCATCGGGATGAGGTGCTGTCATGTGATAGGCATCGGCGCTCATGCCGCCACCCACCATTTCGGCGTATATTTTAGCGCCGCGGGCTTTTGCATGCTCTAACTCCTCTAAAATAATAGTACCTGCTCCTTCACCGGCCACAAAACCATCCCTATCCAGATCAAACGGACGCGATGCCGTTGCCGGATCATCGTTACGGGTTGATAACGCGTGCATGGCGTTAAAACCACCTATGCCAGCTTCGTTGATAATGGCTTCAGAACCACCGCTGATGAACATGTTAGCTTTACCCAAACGGATATAGTTAAATGAGTCTATCAGGGAATTATTTGATGAAGCACATGCCGAAACAGTAGTGAAGTTGGGGCCGCGCAAACCATATTTAATAGATATATGGCCGGGGGCTATATCAGCAATCATTTTAGGGATGAAGAACGGGTTAAAACGCGGAGAGCCATCACCTTTGGCAAAGGCCGTCACCTCGTCGAGGAAAGTTTTTAACCCCCCAATACCCGAGCCCCAGATAACGCCAATACGGCTGGTATCCAGTTTTGAAAAATCTAATCCTGCGTCTTTTACGGCTTCTTCGGTTGAAAATAAGGCGTATTGTACAAAAGGATCCAATTTGCGGGCGTCTTTACGGCCCAAAAAACCATCTGCGTCAAAGTCTTTTACTTCGCACGCGAACTTAGTTTTGAATTTTTCGGTATCAAAACTTTTGATCAAGGCAGCGCCACTTACTCCATTGATCAGTCCGTTCCAATAATCTGAAACAGTGTTACCAATAGGAGTAAGTGCTCCAAGCCCGGTTACTACAACTCTTTTAAACTCCATTTAATCCAGTTAAGGAGTTTTATTTAACGTTTTTTTCAAGGTAAGCAACTGCCTGGCCAACAGTACCAATAGTTTCAGCCTGATCGTCAGGAATAGCCACGTTAAATTCTTTTTCAAACTCCATGATTAATTCCACGGTGTCTAACGAGTCGGCACCAAGATCGTTGGTGAAACTCGCTTCTGGCGTAACTTCACTTTCGTCAACACCCAGTTTTTCTACGATAATAGCTTTTACTCTTGAAGCGATATCAGACATAGTCTTTATAGTTTAATGATTAATAAAAATTCAGTGCAAAGAAAAATAAATTCTGTCAATAAACAAATCTAAAACTTTTACAATATAAATCTCTAAACAAAATTTTATTGAAACGGTTTGTATTAGTAATTTTGACGGCGTAAAAGTAATGATTTTGAACAGGAAATTTTTAAAGTTTGAGATCGATTTTGATTTTGTGCTCATTGCAGTAACAAGCTCACTTAAAGATTACCGGGTTTGTTTTCTTATAAACAAGTACTTGAATTTTAATTTCGTAAAAACCGATGACCTGGAAGTAGATATTTACCCCGGGAGCGAACCTGTTTTGTTTTCATTATACCGTTACAGCTGGGAAACCACCGAAACAGACTTCTTCTTTATAGGCAATAAAGGTTCAGATGGCTACCTGGTGCCTGAAATAAAAAGTGCCGACTATTTTTTAATGATCCGTAACTATATAGATGATAATGAGCTTGATACGATCATTTCATCGCTTAATAAAATACCAGAGATAGTTGCAGCTGTAAAGATTGACCCAAAAAAAATAAAATCACGGGAAAATCTTTTATTTTAGCGCCGAATTTAAAAAGATGTTGGTTTTACAATCATTAAATACCCTCCAGTTTTAACCCGAATAATATGGAACTATACTATAATCGTACAAAAATTGTTGCCACCATGGGGCCGGCATCAGCTAAAAAGGATGTTTTATTAGCGATGATCAAGGCAGGTGTCAACGTTTGCCGTCTTAATTTTTCGCACGGTAAGCCTGAAGATCATAAGGTAGTGATCGATCTTATCCGTGAAATTAACGAGCAATACAAAACCAACGTAGGTATCCTGGCCGATTTACAGGGCCCAAAGATCCGCATCGGACTGGTAAAGGACGGCGGTATTCATTTAGTTAACGGAACGCACATTAAAATTACCACTCACGAGTGCATTGGTAACGATGAGCAGATCTATATTACTTATGATACCTTCCCACAGGACGTGCAGGCAAACGAAATTATTTTGCTTGATGACGGCAAACTGCAGTTAAGGGTTATTGAAACCAACAAAATTGATACAGTTATATGTGAGGTTGTTCACGGCGGTATCTTAACGTCACGCAAGGGGGTTAACCTGCCTAACACCAAAGTGTCTATCCCAAGCTTAACAGAAGAAGATTTGATCAACCTTGAATTTGCCCTTAAACAGGATGTTGAATGGATCGGTCTTTCTTTTGTTCGCACAGGTGAGGATATCATTGACCTGAAACGTATTATAGCACGCAACGGTTCGGCGGCTAAGGTAATTGCCAAAGTTGAAAAGCCGGAAGCTATTGAAAATATTGATGCCATTATTGCTGCTACAGATGGTGTAATGGTTGCCCGTGGTGATCTTGGTGTTGAAATGCCGCTTGAAGAAGTACCGTTACTGCAAAAAATGATTGCCCGTAAATGCCGCGCTGCTTCAAAACCGGTTATCGTAGCTACCCAGATGCTGGAATCAATGATCACCACACCACGCCCAACCCGTGCCGAAGTGAATGACGTTGCCAACTCTGTACTTGACGGTGCCGATGCGGTTATGTTAAGCGGCGAAACATCAGTTGGTGAGTTCCCGGTTATTGTTATTGAAACTATGGCCAAAATTGTACGCAATGTTGAAGAATTAGGCTATCCGTTTAACGCTCCAAAGCAAGCGACAGCTAAAGACCCTTCTTCTCCGGATTTCCTGATCAATGCACTTTGCGAATCTGCCGTACATATTGCTGAGCAAAGCAATGCGGTAGGTATCGTTTCCATGACTACTTCAGGTTATACTGCATTTGAAATATCAAGCCACAGGCCTAAAGCCAGTACATATATCTTTACATCAAACAAGCAGCTATTGAATGCACTTAGTCTTGTTTGGGGTGTGAGGGCGTATTATTATGATCAGCTGGAAAGCACAGATCAAACCATTGCCGATGTTAACGACACTCTTAAAGCCGAAGGCCTGATTAAAACAGGCGACGTAGTTGTTAACACTGCTTCTACACCTATAATTAAACAGGGTAAAACCAATACGCTTAAATTAAGCGTTGTGGAATAAGGCTATTTAAAATCTTACTTTTAATGAAGAAGGCTCGCCGGGATAACTGGCGGGCTTTTTTGTTGGCGGTATATGCAGGTATCAATGGAATAGCGAGTTCCGCCCTATGGGATATAAGATGAGGTCCCTTCATAAAAAACAATGCCGGCTACCCGAAAGTAAACCGGCAAAGCACAATTAAAATCAGGCATAATTCAGGTTTAAGTTGAAAGGCTGATTTCTCTTGCTATCCTAAAAAATAAAAGGTAGATGCTTAAATAAATTTATCCGCGTTTATAAAACCTGTTTGAGCACCTGCTGCAGCGATAGCGTTTTACTGCAAGCCGGGGAAGCAACAGTTTAACAATAGCACCTCTTTTTATCCGGTCGCAAAATTTGTTTTTGCATCTCGGGCATATTGCATCAGGCGTTTTGCCGATAGTTGGTATTGTATCGGTTTGGCTGTTAAGGGTGCGGAGGTTATCCTCATTAAAAGTCACGGTCATTATATTAGGGGGTGATTGTATCTCACAAAGCTGCCTAAAAGCGATATAATAAAACTGCCATTTAGCTTTATAAAACCGCCATTTGCTTAAAAAAAGCCTCCGGTCAGTTAAACATTTCTGAAAATTAAGAAGACAATGATAACCGGCCGGATTGTTTAAAGTAGCTCGTTAACGTCGCGGCCATAATGTTCCTTAAACAATTTGCCAAAGTATGCAGGTGTATCAAAACCTGCGGCATATGACACTTCGGCAATGGTGCGGTATTTTCCGCTTTCGATAGCTTCGCGTGCTATTTGCAATTTAATGGCGCGGATGTATTTATTAGGCGTAAGTCCGGTAATTGATTTTATGCGGCGAAACAATTGCCGTTCACTGATCGCCAGTTCATAGCTCAGTGCGGCAAGGGTAAGATCGGTTTTGCCGGTATGTTTTCGTACCTGGGCTTCCAATTCCGCAAGCCAGGATAAATCGGCAGGCGAAAGTTTCAAGCCCGGATTTTCTGCCGGTTGTTCAATCTGCAGATCGTTGGTTCCTGTAATCAGCTCATCATCATCAGGAATGGTAGCCCCGGAGCGGGCGGCGGCGTTATTAATAAGATTAACAGTGCGTGCAAGCAATTCGCTGCTTAAAAATGGTTTGGTGAGATAATCATCAACACCAATGTGAAGCGCTTTAAGCTTATGCCGTGTATTGGCCAATGCGGTGAGCATGATCACTGGGATGTTGCAGTAAGCCGGGCTTTGCTTCAGGGTTTCAAGCAGGGTAAAGCCATCCATTTCGGGCATCATCACATCTGATATGATCAGGCTGGGCATTACCGGCATATCCTGCAGTTTTTGCAGTGCTGCGCGGCCATTGCCGGCAGTGATGAGTCGATATTGTGGCCGTAAAATATCTGCAATATAAGCAGCCATTTCATGATGGTCTTCAACCAGCATAATAAGTTCCCCGTTAGTGTCTTTCCCCACGGTTTTACTATTCGAAACAATTACGGCTTCTGTTCCGGACATTTCAGTTGCCGGCTTTTCAGTTGCCTTAAGCGGGATAACTATCTTAAAAAACACACCCTTTCCCCAATTATTATCAACCGCAATATGCCCGCCCATCAGTTCTGTAAGTTCACGCGCTATAGCAAGGCCTATGCCTGTGCCGCCTTCTAAGGGCGCGTTATTACCCCTGCCCTGGTAATAACGGTCAAAAATATTGGGCAGATCATCCGGATGAATCCCCACACCGGTATTGGCTACTCCAAACTCAATCATTTCCTGCCTTATATCAGCAGTAATGGTTATAGTACCTGCATAAAGCGTAAACTTAATGGCATTACCGATGAGGTTATTAGCTATTTTTTCAAACTTTTCCTGATCGAGCAAAACAAAAAGCGCCGGATCAATGGAGTTGAGCAATCTGTAATCGATTTGTTTATATTCAGCGGCCGATACAAAACCCTGGTATAGTATCTTCACAAATGATAATAATGCAACGGGCTTGGGTTGTAATGCTAATTTCCCTGCTTCCAATTTGCCAAGATCAAGCAATTCGTTGGCCATATTGAGTAGCTTTTTACTATTGCGCAATATCGAATGCAGCATGTTACGCCGTTCATCTTCATAATTAGTAAAAGCCAGGAGCTGAACCGCCGGCCCTATGATGAGCGTTAACGGAGTGCGTAATTCATGACTTACGTTTGCAAAAAAGCGTGTCTTCATAGCATCCATTTTTTCCAGCTGACTATGTTCTTCGGCCAGTAAGGCCGTCTCTCTTTTCTTTTTAAGAATAAACCAACGATAACTGATAATGGAGGCTATTACGATAAACAGCGCAAGCACAATTAAAAAATTCCGTTGTACCTCAACCAGCTTAGTTTCACCGGCGGCTATTAATAACCGTTTATCGGCCTGGTATTTTTTATCCAGTTCGGAAGCATCCCTTGCTTTATCGAGCTGGTTGATGCTGTCATTAAGCCGCCGGTACAGATAACTATACTTAAAAGCGTTTTTATAATCGCCAATACCTTCATATGCATCGGTTAAATGATTATAGATGTTTTTTTGTACGGTGATGTTACTTTGTGATTCGGGTTGGATACTAACCGCCATTTCCCCGTAGCGTGCGGCCTTCTTAAACTCCTTATGATCAACATACATGGTCATAAGTTCGTTAAGGTTATGCTTTTCGAGAGTTTTGAACTCGCCTTTGCGGGATAATTCCAGTGATTTCATCAGGATCTCCTCAGCCTTTTTATCCTCGTTGGTCATGAGGTAAAGCCGGCCCAGATTGCCCTGGTAACGTGCTATGCTAAAATCTGAAAGAAAATGAGCATACTTTTTATCAAGTACCTGTTCCATTAGCCGGGTAGCTTTTACCAGGTTACCCGGCGACGATATACTCCGTTCGGAAAGGATGTTGGATAGGTTACTCAGCGCAAAAATATAAGAAGCTGTATCTTTTATGCTCAATGCATCTTTTGAAGCTTGCTCAGCATAAGGCAGGGCTTGTTTAGGGTTACCTATAGATCGATAAATATCGGCAATACAAGCCCGACAGTCTATACTCAAACTTTTCCATCCCTGATTATCGCACTCTTTCAGTATTTTAAAGGCAACATTTAAGGCTTCAACCGTTTTGGCTTCGCGGCTGAGCATGTAGGCTACCATTATTGGTGCTTTTTCATAAGTAAGTGAATCGGCCGTGGTTGTCAATTTGGTAGCTTCACGGCCAAAGGTTAAAGCATCATGTTCATTACCTATGCCATAAGCCTGGTAAGCCCGGGCCAGCAACACCCGCGCTTCAAATGGTTTATTGTTATTTTTCCTGGCCGAATCGATCAGCTTTTTTGCAAGCACAGCTGCCGAATCCGGGCTTTTCATGCTGCGGAGCATTTTTAATACAGGTTCTTTAGTGGGCCGGGATTGACTTTGAGCCAGTGCAGCAAAGCTGCATAAAATGATAACACAAAAAGGGATGATCCTTCGGAAAAGATGAACAGGGTAAATTGTAATAGGGGTCATGATATTGAAGCCCAAATTACAATTTTATCGGCGCCCGGAATTACCTTAATTTGAAATAAATCTCCTTATAAAAAATTTCTATCCAAAGTTTTTTCAGCTTACCTGTTTTAAATCAATAGTTAAAATTGCCTGTTTTGTTGTTAATATTACACAATTAAACCTATGCCAGCTTAAGCTATAATTGATTACTTTAGCGCTTTGCATCGATATAAAAATTGATAATGAAACACTACGGACTAATAGGCTTCCCGCTTTCGCACTCATTCTCAAAAAAATTTTTTACCGAAAGATTTGAAGCCGAAGGCATTACCGATTGCCGCTATGATCTTTACCCGCTCGAGAATATTAAAGATTTGCAGGACCTGCTTGACGAGCATCCCAATATTTGCGGACTTAATGTTACCATCCCCCATAAAATAAACGTGATGCCGCTGCTTGACTGGATTGAGCATGACGCACGTACAGCCGGCGCCGTTAATTGTATCCGTGTAACCGCTGAAAGCCCGGTGGCTGCCGCCTTTTCAGGCGAAATAGGTGTTAAAGACCATGATTTCAGGCTGGAAGGGTATAATACCGATATTTATGGTTTTGAAGAGTCATTAAAACCCTTAATTGGTGATGGTAATGATGATGCTTTGGTTTTGGGCGATGGCGGTGCTGCAAAAGCTGTAAAGTGTGTACTGGAAAATTTAGGTATAACTTATAAAGTGGTTACCCGCAAACCTACACACCATGCGGATAATATTTTGTTTAAAGATCTTCAGCCACACCATATCTTACAGCACAAACTTATCATCAATACAACTCCTTTGGGTACCCATCCTAATATTGATGAATGCCCGCTTATACCTTATGATTTTATAGGTGAAGATCATATTTTATATGACCTGATATATAATCCAGAAGAAACCCTGTTTTTGAAAAAAGGGCGGGAGCGCGGTGCTGTTACCAAAAATGGTTACGAAATGCTGGTTTTACAGGCCGAAAAATCATGGGAGATCTGGAACTCAAAGGAGAAACATCCATGAAGTATGTAAGTTTACTGGCAGCAGTGCTATTGTTTTTGTTCGCATGCAGCGGCAATCATGATTACGCGCCCAAGCCCCGCGGCTACTATCGCATTGCGTTCCCTAAAAAAGAATACCAGGATTATGCTGCCGGTTGCCCGTATGCTTTTACATATCCCAGGTACGCCTTTATTGAACCAGATAAAAAGCGGGGTGCCAAACCTTGCTGGATAAACATGCAGTTCCCGCGGTTTAATGCCACGCTGCATTTAAGCTATCAGCCCATCACCTCAAAAAAAGAGTTTAACCAACTGGTGGAGGATGCCCGCACCTTCGCCTTTAAGCATACCGTAAAAGCCACATCCATTGACGAAGGCATCATCCATTATGCCGATAAAAAAGTTTATGGCATTTATTATACCATAGACGGCAATGCCGCTTCATCGGCGCAGTTTTTCCTTACAGATAGTGTACATAATTATATACGGGGAGCGCTATATTTTAACACCGAACCCCGGCTCGACTCCATACAACCTGTGCTTAGTTTTATAAAGCAGGACATGGCGGTGATGATTAAAAGTTTTAAGTGGAAGTAGAAGCCAGAAGCAAGACAACAAGATAATAGAAGCAAGACTTTAAGAGCTGGATATTTTAACCATGCAAAATTGCTATATAGGTATTGAAATAGGCGGAACCAAACTGCAAATAGTTTTGGCCGATGATAGTTTTATTATCAACAGGACATTTCGTTTTGCGGTAGACAGAGTGTTGGCTGCCGCAGGGATCAGGGAGCATATTGCCCAAACCATCACCAATATTTCAAAAGAGTATATCATTAAAAGTATAAGCATCGGTTTTGGCGGACCGGTTGACAGGGAGGCGGGCTGTATTGCTAAGTCGCACCAGTTAAGTGGATGGGACGGATTTAACATTTCGGGTTGGTTGCAGCAGCAGGTTAATGTACCGGTTATTTTGGAGAATGATGCTAATGCAGCGGCCCTTGGCGAGGCATTAAAAGGGGCTGGGCGTAACTATGAACATGTATTTTATGTAACGCTTGGCAGCGGGACAGGTGCCGGAATGGTTATTAACGGCCAAATTTATCACGGGACAAAACCTGGAGAAGCTGAGATAGGGCACATCCGCCTTAACCGCGAAGGCCTTACGCTTGAAGATAGCTGCTCGGGCTGGGCGGTTGACAAAAAGATCCGTACAGTAATCGCTCAAAAGCCTGATGGTAAACTGGCCCAACTTTGTGCGGATGTAAATGGAGGCGAGGCCAAAATGTTACTAACTGCTTTGGAACAGGGAGATGCAGATGCGCTGAAAATATTGAATGATACCGCTGCCGACTTGGGCTTCGGCTTATCACATGCTGTTCATCTCTTTCATCCGGATATTATAGTGTTAGGCGGAGGCTTATCCTTATTGGGTGAGCCTTTGCGCGTTCGGGTACAAAACGCCATCCGGGCGAATACCATGACCCTGTTTTTGCCCGGGCCAGGGGTAGTAATAGCCGAATTAGGCGAACTGGCAGTGCCCGTTGGGGCAATTGAAAACCTGAGAAGGCATATAGGTTAATTAACCCTTCCGGATAGTTTCTCGCAATTTCAGAAAATCATTCCACCTGAATAAGCTTGCCTCTATATGAGCGATCCCGACGAGGATGAAAAATATGGTTTAGCTATCCCTTAAAACTTATTGTTCTGTTTCCGCCAAATTTACAAACACGCAGATGGATCTGTTGTTAATAGCACAGCGGCTTAATAACTGCCATTAATTAATAAACAATGAAACTCATCAAATTCAATAAAATAGGTAATGATATCCGGTTGCATACCGAAAGCCTTGCCCATATGGGGTTTAGGAAGATATTTGAAGGTATAGATCAGCTTAAAATAAAAAACGGCGTTGATAAACTCGGCCTCGAAGGTTTTATTAACCAGTGCGCTTGTCTTGCAGCAGGTTCGGGGGCTATGGCAGGCAGCGGGGGGATGTTTACCCTCGTAGCGGGGATCCCATTTGATTTCATCAATTTGATCACCCAGCAGTTTAGGGCTATTATGGGCATTATGTATTATTACCGGGGCACGTATGATAATGGGTTCGACGATTTTATGTCGTTAGTAGCAACATCGGTAAGGGTGGAAGCCGGCGTGGCTATCACCAAATCCATGATGGAAGGCATTGCCGAAAGGATGCTGATGATATTAGGCACCCGCACTGCCGAACGCCTGGTTCCGGTTGTGGGCGCGGTTATTGGCGGTACGGCAAATTACCTGTTTATTAAACGCATGGCCGAGCAGGTGAAACGGATGCAAAAGGATTTTGTGGTTATTGAAGTAGGATAGGGCAACTAAGCGCAGAGCAGGGCATATAGGCCTTTAACTTTCAAGTAATTACAGATTTGAACTACGGTTTGACGATATACCTGAGTTGAATAAGCCCGCTTGAAAATTGTTCGGCACCAAGCAATACCAGGTTAATGCGTTCTTTTATATTTGTAAAAAGGGGTTTTCCACTACCTAAAATTACCGGGTGTACGGATAGTAATAATTCGGAGATTAGATTTTTTTTGATAAACGCTTCAACAAGTTCTGCCCCGCCAAACAACCAGATATCGCGTCCTTCCTGGCTCCTGATTTCTTCGACCCTGTTTTTAAAATCAGCAGACCTTAGTATTTCAACGTTATCAGCTTGCGGATCATGAAGTGTATCTGAAAACACATAAATTTTCATGGCGGCAAACATTTTTGGATCGGTACGCATGATCAGCTCATAACTTTTGCGCCCGATGAAGATGGCATCACAGGCTTTAAAAAAGTCGGTAAGGCCATAATCCTGGTCGTCAAAGCACCAGTCGTACTCCCCATTAGGGCCCTCAATATAGCTGTCGAGACTAACAGCGACGTTTAAGATTATTTTACGCATAGCACTATTCTTCGGGTGTGTTGTTCATTTCCTGCCATTGCTTGCTAAATGATTTATCAGCTACGTGCGGCATCTCGCGTAAATGGCCCCAGGTACGTTTAAAGAAGGTTTTAAGCAGGAAGTTTTTCATGCCGCCGCCAAAAAAATCGGTGAGTTTGCGTTTAAGCATTCCTTTTTTCCAGATAGCCCAGCCCCAGCGTTCTTTATTGGTAACCAGGTTTTCGTTCACCGCATCGCGGCGGTTGAGGAGCAACATTTTATGGATGTCGATCTTAACCGGGCAAACCTCGGTACATTTACCGCACAGGCTTGAAGCATAGCTCAGGTGTTTAAAGTTTTCCATCCCCTGCGTATGCGGGGTAATAATAGAGCCTATCGGGCCACTGTAAGTGGTGGCATAAGTGTGGCCTCCAATGTTTTTATAAATGGGACAACCGTTAAGGCAAGCCCCGCAACGGATGCAGTAAAGGCCCTGGCGTTGGTCTTTTTTTGCCAGCAGGTTGGTGCGGCCATTATCCAGCAGCACTACGTACATTTCTACAGGCCCGTCGGTTTCATCCGGCCGGCGCGGACCACTTAATATAGTATTGTAAACGGTAAGATTTTGCCCGGTGCCATGAGTAGATAGCATTGGCCAAAACAAGTCCAGATCGGTAATGGAAGGGATGATCTTCTCGATCCCCACAATGGCAATATGGATTTTAGGGAATGTAGTACAAAGGCGCGCGTTGCCTTCATTTTCGCTGATGGCGATGCTGCCGGTATCCGCTAATAAGAAATTGGCACCGGTGATACCTACATCGGCCTGTACATATTTTTCACGAAGCAACTCACGGGCTTTCAGGGTAATTTGTTCGGGCGTGGCATCAATAGGGGTGCCAAATTTTTCGTGGAAAAGTTTCGCGATATCCTCCTTGCTGAGGTGCATAGCCGGGGTAACAATATGATATGGCTTTTGGCCCAACAGCTGCACTATATATTCACCCAGGTCGGTTTCAAGCGATTCTATTTGATTGCTCTCTAAAAACTCGTTCAGGTGAATTTCTTCTGTAACCATCGATTTGGATTTCACCACAGTTTTGGCGTCGGCTTTCTTGATGATGTTCAGGATCTCACGCTGGGCCTCTTCTACGTCGTTAGCCCAGATCACCCTGCCGCCTCGTTTCTGAAAATTGGCCTCAAATTCGGGTAGGAACTTATCCAGGTTTTCCATCACCTTCCATTTAAGCACATGACCTTTCTTTTTGGCATTATCTAAATTGATAATGCGCGAAAGGCCCCGCGATACCGCTGTATTGTACCGGTCAATATTGAAGTTGATGATGCGACGGTGATCGGCATCAAAAGCCTTCTCCTCCGATTTTACCAAAAATTCTTCAGCGGTTGCTCCCATATATGCGAAAGTAGGATTTTTGTTTTATTTTTTGGGTGAGTGGTTGATTTAGTTGATTATGTGAGTGGTTGTTTTTGAACAGATAACATGTTAGAAAGTTTTAAAAGCTTCTCATTGCCGCGGGTTTAGCGCAGCGTAACCCGTGGTTCTAAATAATTGAAGCTTTCAGCTTCAGTGGTTAAGTTGAAAACTTAACCGATACAACCCACGGGTTGCGCTGCGCTAAACCCGCGGCAGTTATTTATAAAACACAAAAGGCGCATATTGTGCGCCTTTTGTGTTTTATTTTGATGAGAGAACCACTCTCCCCATCAACCACTCACTATTTACCTCCGGCAGCCGCTGCATCCACTACAGGGCGTTTATCGCGGTTGGCAAGCTCCCATCCGGTGTAAAATACCAGTTGAGCACGTTTGGCCAGCAGCGGGAAATTGATCTTGCTTACTTCGTCGCCCGGCTGGTGGTAATCAGCGTGTACACCGTTGAAGTAGAAAATGATTGGTACGCCATGTTTTGCAAAATTATAATGATCGCTGCGGTAGTAAAACCTGTTTGGATCATTTGGATCGTCATACTTGTAATCAAGCTTTAACTTGGTGTAAGTGTTATTGGCATTTTCACCAATTTCATGCAGTTCCTTGCTCAGCATGGCCGAGCCGATGGGGTATACATAATTTGCAGAATCGGGTTTGCCGATGTATTCTTCACCAACGCGACCAATCATGTCAATATTTAAATCGGTAATGGTGTTAGCCAATGGAAATACAGGATGGTCTGAATAATACTCTGAGCCCAATAAACCTTTTTCTTCGCCAACGTTACCTAAAAACAGGATGCTGCGACGGGGGCCGTGACCGTCTTTTTTAGCTTTAGCAAAAGCGCGGGCAATTTCCAAAATGCCGGTAGTACCCGAGCCATCATCGTCGGCGCCGTTGTTCACTTTATCTTTTGCTTTTTCATCAGGGTTTAAACCGATATGATCATAGTGTGCTGAAAAGATCAATACTTCATCTTTCAGATCGGTACCAGGCATGTAACCTAATACGTCAACTGCTTTTACATCTTTTTTAGTAGTCGCGTAGTTTATAACTACATTATCTTTTATAACAGTAGCAGGGGTAACTGCTGCTGCAGAAGCAGATTTAAGATCAGCATAAGTTTTACCGGTTGGTTTTACCAGTTCGTCAGCTAATGCAGACGTGATGTTAAATACAGGGGCATTGGTGTTTGCCGGTTTAGCTGCGTCATCTTTAATAGTTAACCGCGGACTTGTTACGCTTTTTCCAAAGCGGGCCAGTGCAGCTGCAATACCCGGGTTAGCAGCTAATATGATAGCGGGATTTTTGCTTTGTAAGTTTTTTACAACCTTCATACGCGCATTGCTCATGCGATAGCTGGTATTTGGTGTTGCTCCTGCTTCGGGCTTATCTTCGTTGATCCAAAGTATAATTTTACCCGCCAGATCAGTGCTGCCTATTTCGGCATCGGTACCGTAGCCAACAAAAACGATATCACTTACAGATGTACTTTTATCAGGGAACGCACCTCCTAAATAAAAATCGGTACCATACTCAAATGATTCGCCGTTAACGGTGAATGCTGTTACTTTTAACGCATTTTCGGTAAGAGGAACATCAAAAAAGTACGATCCGTTAACAGGAGCCTGAAGCCCTAATTTTTTAAACTCGCCAGCTATATAGTTAGCGGCTTTTTCGGCGCCGGGTTTACCTGTTTCCCGGCCTTCAAAGGCATCCGAAGCCAGGATGCTCAGGTGCTTTTTCGCATCTTCAGCAGTTATCAGCCCGGCATATTTCATTGCCGTAGCATTCTGCTGGGCACAGGCTGTCGTTGCCGAAGCCAGCGCGATGAGCAATAGTGGTAATTTATTCATTCTTTTAGTTAATAGTTCTTTTTCTGAGATTAAAAGGGCAAAGGTGAAAGGCAAAAGGCAGCTGCATTTTGCAAAATAAACGAAGAGATAAAAAACCTTTAACCTTTCGCCTTTTCCCTTTAACCTAATTACATGCAGGCTATCTTTTCTACACGGTTAGCATGCCTGCCGCCTTCAAATTCAGTATTTAAAAATGTAGTTACTATAGCCTTCGCTTCTTCGGGGGTAACAAAGCGGGCAGGTACGCAAACTATATTGGCGTTGTTGTGGCTGCGGGCCAGTACCGCTATTTCTTCTTTCCAGCAAATGGCTGCACGAATGCCCTGGTGTTTGTTGGCAGTTATGGCAACGCCATTGGCGGCGCCGCAAATCAGGATCCCCAGGTCACACTCACCGCTTTCAACGGCATTGGCTACAGGATGTGCAAAATCAGGATAATCAACCGATTCGGATGAATAGGTGCCGAAATCTTTTACTTCGACAGAAGACAGCGCCTCTGTTAAAATTTTTTTGTAATCATACCCGGCGTGGTCCGAACCGATAGCTATTTTTAATCCTTGCTTCATTTATCAAAAGTATAACGTTTTATCACTTGTTAAAGGTAAGTTTTTTGTTATAAACCGGCCAGTTTGTAATTGCTTAAAAAAGGAAATACTTACCCGAAAAATATGCGAATCTCGCCTTTTTTGTAGTTTTCATTCACTAAAAAAGCATGCTGCCGGTTTAAAGAAGGCAATTACGCTTTATCTAACTCCTGTTCTTTTTTAATCCTCCGTTTTTCAACAAGACCGGCTACAACTATACTAACCTCGTACAAAACAAACAGCGGGATACTAACTACGGTCATCGTAAGCATATCAGGAGTAGGGGTAACCACGGCGGCTATGATCAGGATCACTACAATAGCGTAACGGCGGGTTTCTTTCATGAACTTAGGTGTCATGACACCCAGGTTGGCCAATATATACACGATGATAGGCAATTGGAAAACAACGCCTGTAGCCAGGGTAAGGGTAGCTACCGACGAGATATAAGAATCGATATCAAATAAATTTTGGATAGCCGCACTCACCGTATAACTCGACAGGAAATTAATAGACATCGGTGTAATCACGAAGTAACCAAAAGTGATCCCTAAAAAGAAAAGCACACAGGCATAAAACACAAAGCCGGTAGCGGCTTTACGCTCGGCGTCATGCAATGCGGGTTTAATAAAACGCCATATCTCCCATATCAGGTAAGGGACGCCCAATGTGATACCGATAATTAATGCCGAGTTGATTTGCAGGGTAAACTGGCCCGCCATTTCGGTATTAATGAGCTTGATGTTTACTTTGTCAATACAAAAACCATCACGGTGCAGGGCGGCGCCAATTTTGCAAAGCATCCTGTAAGTCCAGAAGGTTGACTTGCTGGGCCCCATGATAATGGTATCAAAGATCCAGTCGTAGTAGTAAAAAACAACAGCGGTAAATATTACAATTGCTACCGAAGCTCTTACGAGGTGCCATCTCAAGGCTTCGAGGTGATCAAAGAACGACATTTCTGCCTCTAACGTTTTACCTTTATCCTTTATGGCCTTGATGATCTTGTTCTCGCTCATTGTAATATATACCGCTGTATCAACGCTATAGTGCTAAATACGTTTTATAGTATGAAGATAGTTTGAATTTATTTTTATAATTCAAATGTATCCATAAACTTGGTGGTAAAGTTACCAGCACGGAAGTTAGGATCCTTCAATAATTTTAAATGGAATGGAATTGTAGTTTTCACGCCTTCTATCACAAATTCGCTCAACGCACGCTCCATGGTGCTCAAAGCCTCATCGCGTGTTTGGGCCACGCAAATTACCTTGGCAATCATCGAGTCGTAGTTTGGCGGGATAACATAGCCAGTATACACGTGTGTATCAATACGTACACCATGGCCACCAGGAGAGTGGAAGTTGGTTATTTTACCCGGTGACGGACGGAAACCGTTAAACGGATCTTCGGCATTGATACGGCATTCAATGGCATGCATTGTTGGCTCGTAGTTTTTACCAGAGATAGGGATTCCTGCAGCTACTTTAATTTGCTCTTTGATCAGGTCGAAGTTGATCACCTCTTCGGTAACCGGGTGTTCTACCTGGATGCGGGTGTTCATCTCCATAAAGTAGAAGTTGCGGTCTTTATCAACCAAAAACTCTACAGTGCCGGCACCTTCATATTTAACAGCTTTGGCGCCTTTAATAGCTGCCTCACCCATTTTTTTACGGAGTTTTTCGGTCATGAAAGGGGAAGGTGATTCCTCAACCAGTTTCTGGTGACGGCGCTGGATAGAGCAGTCACGTTCAGAAAGGTGGCATACTTTGCCAAACTGATCGCCCACAACCTGAATTTCGATGTGGCGCGGGTCCTGAACATACTTTTCAAGGTATAAGCCATCGTTACCAAAGGCTGCACCTGATTCGGCACGGGCCGAGTCCCAGGCGTTCTCAAACTCTTCGTCTTTCCAAACAATACGCATACCACGGCCACCACCGCCGGCAGTTGCTTTTAATATAACAGGGTAACCTATTTTATTGGCGATAGCAATACCCGATTTTACATCGGCAAGCAGACCATCAGATCCGGGAACAATAGGCACACCGGCTTTTTTCATGGTATCTTTGGCCGAAGCTTTATCACCCATCTGGTTGATCTGCTCGGCAGTAGCACCGATAAATTTGATACCATACTCAGCGCAAATGGCCGAAAATTTAGCATTTTCAGACAGGAAACCGTAACCTGGATGGATCGCATCTGCATTGGTTAGTTCGGCAGCCGAAATGATGTTAGGAATATTTAAATAAGAATCGCGGCTTGGCGGCGGGCCGATACAAACAGCCTCGTCGGCAAAGCGAACATGAAGACTATCGCGATCTGCAGTTGAATATACAGCTACCGTTTTAATACCCATTTCTTTACAAGTACGGATAATACGAAGGGCGATTTCGCCACGGTTAGCTATTAATATTTTTTTAAACATTGTTTTTCTTGAATATGCAAATTACAGATGTGCAAATATGCAGATGAAAAATATTAATGAATGATTGAAGGGCAAATATGTAAATTATAAATGTGCAAACGAATTAAATATCATCTGCACATCTGTAATTTGCACATACGCGCATCAATTAAACTGGTTCTACTAAAAACAGGGGTTGATCGTACTCAACAGGTGAGGCGTTATCAACAAGGATTTTTACCACGCGGCCCGAAACTTCTGATTCAATTTCATTGAACAGTTTCATAGCTTCAATGATACATACTACAGAACCAGGTTTGATCTCATCGCCAACATTAACAAACATAGGTTTATCCGGGCTTGATGAGCGGTAAAAAGTCCCGATCATAGGCGATTTAACGGTAATGTATTTCGATGTATCCGGAGCAGCCGGCTCAACAGGCTCAACAGGCGCAGGAGCCGGAGCAGATGGCAATGCCTGTGTAACAGGTTGCGTAACTGCCGGAATAGTGGCATGAACCACTGTAGGTTGCACCTCGTTGGTTTTTATGGTGATCTTAAAATCTTTTTGCTCGATTGATACTTCGTTCACGCCCGATTTGGAAACAAAGCGAATAAGGTCCTGAATTTGTTTAATATCCATGTTGAAGGATTAATTGGTTTTGGACAAAGTTTATATCTAAGTTATAGTCAAATGTGCAGATATGCAAATGCGCAGATATGCAAGTTATGTGTTGATTAATTAGCTTTTAAAATGACCGGCTATCGTAATTAAGCGGTCTGTTTTCTATTCCCTTAAGCAGATAACATGTACTTTTTACAGATGTTTTAAATTTCTGATGTGATGAATATACTTCCTTTATGTAAATTGGCACATCCGCACATCTGGAATCAGCACATCAATAAGCCCATTTTAAATAAACTGAACCCCAGGTAAAGCCACCGCCAAAGGCTGCTAAAATGAGGTTATCCCCTTTTTTAAACTTGCTTTCCCATTCCCACAGGCAAAGCGGGATGGTGCCGTTGGTGGTATTGCCATAGCGCTCGATGTTAACGATCACTTTATCTGAGCTTATACCTGTACGGTTTGCAGTAGCATCGATAATACGCTTGTTGGCCTGGTGTGGTACCAGCCAGGCAATATCATCACCGGTAAGGTGGTTGCGTTCCATTACCTCGTGCGCAACATCGGCCATATTGGTTACCGCAAATTTAAACACGGCCTGGCCTTCCTGGTAGGCGAAGTGTTCTTTAGCATCAACCGTTTCATGGCTCGCCGGTTTCAATGAACCGCCGGCTTTCAGGTTTAGGTACTGACTGCCCGAACCATCGCTTTTTAAAATAGAATCGATAATACCGTTGCCTTCTTCATTAGGCTCAAGCAATACCGCGCCGCAGCCGTCGCCGAAAATGATGCAGGTAGCACGGTCCTGGTAGTTAATAATAGCCGACATTTTATCGCCGCCAACAACCAGCACCTTTTTATGTTTGCCGCTTTCAATAAATTGAGCGCCTGTGGTTAAGCCGTATACGAAGCCTGAACAGGCTGCCTGCAAATCAAATCCCCATGCGTTTTTAGCACCAATTTTATGCGCTAAAAGGTTTGCTGTAGCCGGGAAGATCATATCGGGGGTAGTAGTACAAAAGATGATAAGATCGATCTCCTCTGCACCGATGCCGCGTTTTCTGAGCAGCTCGGTAACGGCAGGGACCGCCATATCAGATGTAGCAAGGCCTTCGCCTTTTAATATGCGCCGCTCTTTGATACCGGTACGGCTGGTTATCCATTCGTCATTTGTATCAACCATTGTTTCCAGTTCCTGGTTGGTTAATACATAGTCGGGAACGTAACCATGTACTGCGGTAATAGCGGCATGAACTTTACTCATCTTTATAAAATTACTGGAATGCTTGTTTTATTTTATCAACGAGGTTACTCTCCACCATGTTCCTTGATAAAAGGACCATGTTTTTTATTGCCTCGGGGCTCGAGATGCCGTGACCAACAACAACGGGGGCATTTACACCCAGTATAGGGCTGCCACCGTATTGTTCATAATTAAACCTGTCAAAAAACTCGTCCTTTAGCTGTTTCTTCCGCGTTATAACATAGAACGATTCGGCAAGCTTTAATATTACATTGCCGGTAAAACCGTCGCATACATAAACGTCGGCGCTTTCACTGAAAAGATCGCGTCCTTCAACATTACCTACAAAGTTAAACAACGATGTAGCCTTCATTAATGGGTAGGTGGCCTGGCTAAGGATATTACCTTTTTCTTCTTCTTCGCCAATGTTCATGAGAGCAACACGCGGGTTGCTGATATCATAAACTGCCTGTGCAAATAAACTGCCGAGTACACCGAACTGAACAAGCACATCAGGCTTACAATCAGCATTGGCACCTACATCCAACAAAATACCCAAACCGCCTTTAAGTTTGGGTACAATAGTAGTCATTGCCGGGCGTACAACACCCGGAATAGTTTTTACGCTGAACATGGCACCAACAAGCATGGCGCCGGTATTGCCAGCCGATGAGAAGGCCTGGATTTCGCCGCTTTTTAACAGCTGGAAACCAACTGATATGCTCGAATCAGGCTTCTGAACAATAGCTTTGGTAGGATGCTCACCCATGCCAATAACTTCGGTTGTATGTACAAACTCGAAGTTATCAGGGCTTACACCATTTTCCTGAAGAATACTTACTGTAACTTCCTTATCGCCAATAAGTACCAGTTTCTGGTCGGCAGATAAAGTTTTATACGCTTCGATAGCTCCTAAAACAGCTGCTTTGGGAGCGTAATCACCGCCCATAATATCTAAGCCAATCTTCATTTTCAGAAAATTAAACTTATGCTACTGCTGCTTTCTCAATAAGAACTTTACCGTTGTAGTAAACATTACCATCAACAGTATATGCCCTGTGCGGCAAATGCACAGCGCCTGTAGTTTGGCAGGTAGTTAAAGTTGGAGCTTCCGCTTTGTAATGCGTTCTGCGTTTATCTCTCCTTGATTTCGAAAATTTCCGCTTTGGATGTGGCATAATATCCTAATATTAATTATTTATTCATTTTCCTGAGCGCATCCCACCGTGGGTCTGTTTGCTCACTTTGTTCACCATTTGCCGAAAAACTATTTAGTTTTTCAAGCATTTCTTTATCACAATAAGGGGTTTCACCCTCGTTGTCGCAAACCGATATAAACGGCACTGCAACGTTAATGTATTCGTAAATCAGCCCGGCTATATCAATCTCATGATCGTTTTTGCCAAGGGTAATGATCTCCTCGTCTTCATCTATCAGTTCATCGCTGAACTTAGCTATTTGCTGTTCAGCAATATCAACCTGCTGCGGCAGTTGCGATAAACACCTGTCGCAGGTGGTATCAATTGTGCCGTCTATCTTAAAATTCAGGATCAGCATAGTTTCCTGCTTATCCAGTTCAACCTCACAGTGCAGGGTTGCTTTTTTTACGAGCGAATATTCAAACTCATCAAAAAAGTCATCCTGTATGTCATACTCAAACTGGTGTTTCCCAAGTTTAAGCCCCGTAAAGGGAATCGAATATTTTTTAAGCGATTTCAATGAGCAACAATTAGCCCGCAAATGTAGAGAAAAATACCATAACTGGAAAGTGTTTTTTTATTTTGCCCTTTTGAGGAGGTTAAAGGTAAAAGGAGAAAGGTAAAAGGTTGGAGTACAGTGATTTTTACGCAATGCAAAAATCACTGTTCTATCTTTATGGAATTAGTTTGATAAAACCTCGCCCTTCATTTTTGAGGCAATTTGCAGCGCTTTGTATGCATTGACTATGCCCCCGGTTTTGGATAGCGTTGTAAAATCAACCTTTTCGGTTTTGCTGCCGGGTTTTAATACCATGGTGCCCCTTAGCGGTGTTGCCGAGCCTAAAATAGCTTCCTTTACCTGCTTAGCACTCAGGCTTGGATAGTATTCTAATATCAAAGCCGCAATGCCTGCCGTTATTGGCGACGAAAAGCTGGTGCCGTCTTCTGTATCAACCTCAGCATCGGTAGTAATTGAGGTAACTTTTACCCCTGGCGCAAATATATCAACGCTCTTTTTGCCGTAATTGGAAAAATCACCGGCAAGGTTTTGCCCCATTCTGGGCCCCGATGCACCAACGCTAATCACGTTATCAGCATCGCTTGATGAGCCATCTAAAAAAATATCATTTGGAAATTCGGGCTGAAGATCCATATCCTGGTTATCGTTACCGGCAGCCATCACTAATAAAACATCCTTTGAGGCAGCATATTTGAAAGCGGCATCTACCCATTCCTTGTGCGGCGAGATCTTTTTTCCGAAACTCATGTTAACCACCCTGGCGCCGTTATCAACCGCGTAGCGTATAGCATTGGCTACGTCTTTATCATATTCATCGCCATTAGGGATGGCCTTAATGATCATCAGTTTTACATTATCGGCCACACCATTGATACCATAATTGTTGTTACGTACGGCGCCGATGAGCCCGGCCACACCGGTGCCATGTGCCGCATCGGCAAATTTTACCAGGTTATTGCCATATGGTTTGCCATCCATAGTATCGGGGTCGTCCCCCACAACGCGCTTACGCGAAGTAAGATCAGGCGATACATCATTGTTAAGTTTCGCCAGGTATTCGCTCAGGTCCTTAATGATTTTGGCATTGGTAGAACCCGCGCCCTCCTGCGAAAACACCGATTCCCAAACATATTTGCTTTGGCTTAAGGTGTCATTAGTGGCTTTAACCTTTACAAGGTCGGCCTGTGTAAAAGTGCCGTTTGCCGGTAAATTAAGACCGCGCTTAATATACCCGCTGGTAACCATCAACGCGTTCATCACCGGCGAAAGCTGGCCGATTTCGGTATTGGCCTTGTTTACTGTTGAATCATAAACCGTTTTAACACGCAGCCAGTAAGCATATTCTTTTTTATTGGTAGCGGTCGAATCCGTAACCGAGGCATATTTACCTTTTAATTTATTGTATTCACGTACCTCTTCTGTGGTTTCGGTAAAGTCGGCTTTGCCGCCGGGGCCACCTAAAAAGTTCCATCCATGTATATCGTCAACGTAGCCATTATGGTCGTCATCAATGCCGTTTCCCGGGATCTCCTTTTTATTTACCCATAACACCGTTTTTAGGTCCGTTTGCAGGGTGTCGGCACCGCTGTCGATAGTTGCGACGAGAACAGGCTTGCTTTTTTTGCCTTGTACAAACAGGTATGCTTGCTTTAAGCTGATGCCGTAAAAGCCGCTTTCCTTTAAATCAAGCAGGTGCCAGGCTTTTGGCGGGGCAGGATCGGTAACAGGGGCTTGTTGTGCCGATGCCGGTAAATTAACTAATAATGCTGCTGATAAAGTGGTTGCGCTTAAGTATTTGCAAAATTTGAACATGAACTTGGGTTATAGTATGTCTTATCTAAGACTTAATAAATTGTTTTAGTTTAATCTTCCGGCTTTTTACGTGCCGACTTTCATTTAGGTTAATTTTTATTTTCCGGGGCGTTAGTGAAACTATCCGAACCGGGATTTGGGTGGATTATGTGGATGGCCAGGATTTTATTTCTTATCCTGTTTATAAATCGGGATTTTATTCCCGTCCTACTTATAAATAGGACAAGCAAATCCCATAAATCTTAAAAATCGCCCCCAATCCTGGTTCAGACTTTACAAATCAAACTTTATCCCCTGAGCTAAAGGCAGCGTTTTTGAATAGTTTATAGTATTGGTTTGCCGCCTCATATAAACTTTCCATGCATCCGAGCCTGACTCCCTGCCGCCGCCTGTTTCCTTTTCACCGCCGAAAGCGCCGCCTATTTCGGCGCCCGATGTACCGATGTTAACATTGGCAATTCCGCAATCAGAACCTGCGTAGGATAAAAATTGTTCTGCCTCGCGCAAATTATTGGTCATAATAGCCGATGACAATCCCTGCGGAACACCATTTTGCAGATCGATAGCCTCCTCAATAGTATTGTATTTGATGAGGTAAAGGATAGGGGCAAAGGTTTCATGCTGCACTATCTTAAAGTGATTCTCAACTTCGGCAATGCACGGTTTAACATAGCAACCAGATTCATAACCCACGCCTTCCAGCTTACCGCCCTCAACCACAAAATTGCCGCCTTCGGCCTTGCATTTTTCAATCGACTCAAGATACAAGGCAACAGCATCGGTGTCAATCAACGGGCCCATATGGTTGTGTTCATCCAATGGGTTTCCAATCCTGATCTGCTTATAAGCGTTAACCAGCTTTTGCTTAAATGCCTCGTAAACGCTTTCATGAATAATAAGTCTGCGGGTACTGGTGCAACGCTGGCCGGCAGTACCCACGGCGCCAAACACCGCTCCGATGAGCGACATATCCAGGTCGGCATTTTCGCTGATGATGATGGCATTATTACCACCAAGCTCCAGCAGGCTTTTGCCAAGCCTTGCACCAACCGCGGCGCTCACCGCTTTACCCATACGGGTTGAGCCTGTAGCAGATACTAATGGAACGCGTGTATCAGCAGCCATGAGCTCACCAATGTTGCGGTCGCCGATAACCAGGCATGAAACACCTTCTTCAATATTATTCTTTTTAAACACCTCCTGCGCTATATGCTGGCAGGCAATAGCCGTTAAAGGCGTTTTTTCGGATGGTTTCCAGATGCATACATCGCCGCAAACCCAGGCCAGCAGGGAGTTCCAGCTCCAAACCGCCACCGGGAAGTTAAATGCCGAAATAATACCTACTATGCCCAGTGGGTGGTATTGCTCATACATGCGGTGGTCGGGTCTTTCGCTGTGCATGGTTAAACCGTAAAGCTGGCGGCTTAAGCCAACCGCAAAATCGGCAATATCTATCATCTCCTGCACTTCGCCCAGGCCTTCCTGCAGGCTTTTGCCCATTTCGTAGGATACGAGGATGCCCAGGTCCTGCTTGGCTGCGCGTAAGGCCTCACCAATCTGGCGCACTATTTCGCCGCGTTTAGGTGCCGGGGTTTTACGCCAGGTTTTAAATGCTTTGGCTGCCTGCTCAACCGCCTGGTTATAATCTGCTTCGGTTGCCAGCCTTACTGCTGCTATTTTTTTGCCGTCGACCGGCGATGTTATATCTTTTGCCGCGGCACAGTCGCTGCCACCCCAGGTACTGCCTGTACTAAAGGCGTCATTAATATCGTTTATATGTAAACGTTTTAGGATATCTGAAATATTAGGCTCCATAATTGTTACTTTTGCCAAAGGTAGAAATCTTTAGGGCAATTTTTCAGAATCACTCATCGCTTGCCTGTTGTATCCATTGTTATTAATTATCAATGCTTTGTATTGAACAGTTGTTAAGAATGTTTGAATGTTGAAAACTAAATTGCATTTTGGATGCTTACTTATTGTAATTTGAACTCAATAAGTCTTTACAAGGCAATTTGTCAACCTAAAGCGGATGTTCTGCAAACAAAATTGAATGGAAGAAGAATTTGAATTTGGTTTTACCGAAGACCCAAAATTCTCGGTAGAACGGTACGAGGAAATGATCAGAAATCAGGACTTGTACTTTTTTGATGCCCAGGCGTTTGAGAACATTATCGACTACTACATCGAAAAGAATGATCCGGCCAGGGCATTACAGGTAGCAGAGTACGCGAGAAGCCAGCACCCTTTTGCGGCAATTTTCCTGATCAAACAGGCCCAACTGCTTGTAGTAAGCAACAAGGTTCCGGAGGCTTTTGCCGCTTTGGACCAAGCTGCTATGCTCGAAGCATCTGACGCGGATATCTATATTATCCGCGGTAATCTGTACGAAAGCCTGGAGCGTTATTCCGAGGCGCTGGAAAATTACGAAAAAGCGCTTGACCTTGCCGAAGAGACCGACGAGATCCTGCTGCACATAGCCTACGTTTATCAAAACATGGGCGATTATGAGACTGCCATAACTTATCTTAAGCTCTGTCTTAAGCAAAATATGGAAAACCAGGATGCCCTTTACGAACTGGCGTTTTGCTACGACGTAATGGACAACCAACAGGAAAGTGTTCAGTTTTACCAGCAATATATCGATAACGAACCCTACAGCTACGCGGCCTGGTATAATTTAGGCAATGCCTATACCAAGCTGAGCCTGTTTGAAAAAGCCATCGACGCATATGACTATGCTATATTAATTAAGGACAGCTTTGCATCGGCCTATTTCAACAAAGGCAATGCACTGGTTAACCTTGAAAAATATGCTGAAGCTATAGAAGTTTACCGCCACACCTTTGAATATGAGCAGCCCAATGCCGATACTTATTGTGCCATTGGCGAATGCTATGAAAAGCTGGAGCAAATGGACGATGCGCGTGCCTTCTACAAAAAATCGGTTAAGATGGATCCAAAACTGGCCGATGCCTGGTTTGGGATTGGGGTAACCCTTGATTTTGAGGAACGTTACTTTGAAGCGCTGCACTTTTATAAAAAAGCGCTCGACCTTGATATTGCCAATGCCGATTACTGGTTTGCTATTGCCGATGCCGAATATAAGCTCGGGCATTTAGATGAAGCAGAAAAGGCTTACGAAAAGGTGGTTGAGCTAAATCCGCTTGATATTGACGCCTGGCTTGATTATTCGTCGATACTTTACGAGCAGCAAAAGCTTAATGAAGCTATTGAAATTATAGCCCAGGCTATCAAAAATAATCCCGAAGCGGCCGAGCTTTACTATCGTATGGTTGCCTACCTGTTTGCCAAAGGCGAATACAACGAAGCCCTTAATAACCTGGAATATGCTTTAGCCGCTGACCCTGAAAAGCATTATATTCTGTTTGATTATTTGCCGCAATTGCAAAAGAATAAAGTGATTGTGGATATTATCAACAGGTATACTAAGTAGAGGAGAATGGGGGTGGTTGATTGGGTTGATTAGGTGAATGGTTTATCTTATAATAAAAATTAAAACATAAAAGGCGCGTATTATGCGTCTTTTGTGTTTTAGGTATATTTAAACTACTCACCTAATCAACCCAATCAACCACTCACCATAAAAATCACAACAATAAATTTACAATCAGCTTTAAAATCATTTAACATTTGAAATTTGCACATCTGCATATTTGTTGCGACCTTTGCCTCGTTAGAACTTTTAGTTATAGGCTATAACAAATACTCACAATGAACTACACTATCAATCATCTTCCTGATCGTACAACTAAACCACGTGATAAAGGCATTACCATGGTTATGGATAAAGGCCTTAGCTTGCGCCAGGTTGAAGATTTTATTGAAGTTGGCGGGCCGTATACCGACATCGTGAAGCTGGGTTGGGCTACATCATATGTAACCCCTAATCTTGAACAAAAACTAAAGCTCTACCGGGAGGCCGGGATCCCTGTTTATTTTGGGGGCACCCTGTTTGAGGCCTTTATTGTACGTAACCAGTTTGACGATTACCGCCGTTTATTGGATAAGTACCAGCTGGAACATTGCGAAGTATCCGATGGTTCGATCACTATTGAGCATGATGTAAAATGTAACTATATCAGCGAGCTGGCCAAACAGGTTACGGTAATATCCGAAGTTGGCTCAAAAGATGTTCAAAAGATCTTTGCCCCTTATAAATGGATCAAACTGATGAATGCCGAAATTGAGGCCGGCTCATGGAAAGTAATTGCTGAAGCACGTGAAAGCGGAAATGTGGGTATTTATCGTGATTCGGGAGAGGTACGCCAGGGATTGATTGATGAGATCCTGACCCAGATCCCTGAAGGGACTATTATTTGGGAAGCGCCTCAAAAAGCGCAGCAAGTTTGGTTCATTAAATTGATAGGTGCGAATGTTAGCTTGGGTAATATCGCTCCAACGGATATCATCCCGCTTGAAACCTTAAGGTTAGGTATCCGCAGCGATACTTTCGACCATTTTTTAGAGATGTAATTGTTGACTGATCTTAATATAACAATTAACCCAGCCTCCGGAGTAATCCGGAGGCTTTTTGTTTTAGAAAGCAAGAGTCAACCTTACACACAGGCAACCTCACAAGACTGGCACCGGCAGGCTAAAACACAGTGATTGAGCATGGTTAAAACTATATGTCCTTTTTCTTAAAAAGTACATCAATTCTTAATTATCAACACTGCAAGTAATTAAAAATCAATTAATTTCTCTTGTATAAGAACAAGGGATGCATGTTATTCCAGGCATGTGGAAAACTCCGGCTATTATGCTGTTCAGCATACTAATAGATTTGATTTAAAACCCCTAAACCTTTTTAGTATTGCACGTACTCAGTTAATTTTATCATAATCTGTAAAGCTATGGCTAAAAACATTACCAGGAAGGCGCCCGCAGCAAGCGGGAAAAAGGGGCTCAAAGCCGAACGCTATTTCACCAAAGAAGGTACCAGTGTTTACGACCTGTTTAAATATGAAAAGCGATCGTCGGTGATCCGCAACCCCTCAGGCGATGCTGTATTTGAAATGAACGATGTTGAGGTGCCGGCGGGCTGGTCGCAGGTGTCTACAGATATTCTGGCTCAAAAATATTTCCGTAAGGCAGGCGTACCTCAACCCGACGGCTCAACCGGATCTGAAAAAAGCATTAAACAAGTTGCCCATCGTATGGCCAACTGCTGGAAAGATTGGGGCATGCGATATGGTTATTTTGCTTCACCAAAAGATGCTGAGATCTTTTATGATGAAATAGTTTATACTATTGTTGGCCAACTGGCTGCTCCAAACTCGCCGCAATGGTTCAATACCGGTCTGCATACCTCATACGGCATTACCGGCAAACCACAGGGACATTATTATGTAGACCCAGTAACAGAACAGTTAAGTAAATCAACTTCAGCATATGAACGCCCGCAGCCGCACGCCTGCTTCATCCTTTCTGTTGATGACGATTTGGTGAACGAGGGCGGCATTATGGACCTTTGGGTTCGTGAAGCCCGCATTTTCAAATACGGATCGGGCGTAGGCACAAACTTTTCTAAGATCCGCGGCGAGAGTGAAAAGCTATCGGGCGGTGGTTATTCATCAGGACTGATGTCATTCCTGAAAATCGGCGACAGGGCAGCGGGAGCCATCAAATCGGGCGGGACAACCCGCAGGGCAGCCAAAATGGTTTGCCTTGATCTGGATCACCCCGAAATTGAGGGTTTTGTGAACTGGAAAGTAGAAGAAGAAAAGAAAGTAGCGGCCCTGATAGCCGCAGGTTATTCGTCTGATTATGAAGGTGAGGCCTACCGCACGGTATCGGGTCAAAATTCCAATAATTCGGTACGCATTCCCAATAGCTTTTTCACAGCACTTAAAACCGGCTCGGCCTGGAACCTAACCAGTCGGATGACCGGCAAAACCGTTAAATCCATATCCTCACAAAAACTGTGGGATGATATCGCATTTGCAGCCTGGGCCTGTGCCGATCCGGGAGTGCAGTTTGATAGCACCATCAATGAGTGGCATACCTGCCCCGAAGGTGGTCGCATCAATGCATCTAATCCCTGCTCGGAGTATATGTTTTTGGATAATACGGCCTGTAACCTGGCATCCATCAACCTTGCCCATTTCTTTAATTCGCAAACACGTGTATTTGATGTAAAGGGTTTTGAACATGCCTGCCGCATGTGGACCATTGTACTGGAAATCTCCGTATTGATGGCACAATTCCCATCAAAAGAGGTGGCACAATTATCCTATGATTACCGTACGCTTGGCCTTGGTTATGCCAACCTGGGTTCGGCCCTGATGGTGAACGGCATTCCTTATGACAGCGATGAGGCCCGTGCTATTGGCGGAGCCATTACCGCTATCATGACCGGTACTGCCTATGGAACCTCGGCCGAAATGGCCCGTGAGCTCGGTACATTCAGCCGCTATAATGATAACAAAGAGCACATGATGCGGGTGATGCGCAACCATCGCTATGCTGCGTATAACTCTACCGAAAACTATGAGGGCCTGGAAATTACCCCTCCGGGCATCAACCCAAAGCACTGCCCCGATTACCTGCTTGCAGCTGCCTGCAATGCCTGGGACAGGGCCGTTGAAATGGGCGAAAAATACGGTTACCGCAATGCGCAAACTACCGTTATTGCGCCTACGGGAACTATCGGTTTAGTGATGGATTGCGATACTACCGGTATCGAACCGGATTTTGCGTTGGTGAAATTCAAAAAGTTATCTGGTGGGGGCTACTTCAAAATTATTAACCAGGCCGTGCCCGAGGCTTTGCGCAATTTAGGTTACCAGGATCATGAGGTTACCGCCATAGTTAATTATGCTAAAGGTGCAGCAACCCTAAAAGGTGCTCCGCATATCAATATAGATGCGCTTAAAGCCAAAGGTTTTAATGATGATGAGCTGGAAAAACTGGACAAGGGCCTGGTATCTGCCTTTGAGATCAGTTTTGCTTTCAATATCTGGTCGCTGGGCGAAGAGTGTTTGAAACGCCTGGGCATCACGGCCGAGCAATATAACGCGCCAGATTTTAATGTACTGCGCGCACTTGGTTTCAGCAAAAAACAAATTGCAGAAGCTAACGAGTATATCTGCGGTACTATGACCATCGAGGGAGCGCCGTACCTGAAACAACATCACTATCCTATTTTTGATTGCGCCAACAAATGCGGCGCAAAAGGAGAGCGCTACATCCATGCCCATGGGCACATCAAAATGATGGCAGCAGCGCAGCCATTTCTTTCGGGTGCCATTTCAAAAACCATCAACCTGCCAAACGAAGCCAAAGTTGATGAGATCAAAGATTGCTACGAGCTTTCGTGGAAGCTGGGCCTGAAAGCCAACGCACTTTATCGTGATGGCTGTAAACTATCTCAACCGCTGTCAACCAAATCAGACGTTAAGGAAGAAGCCGATGACAAGCTGGATACGGTTGAAGAAGTATTAGGGGAAGCGGCCAACGTAAAACTGAGCGATCTGACACCCGAGCAGGTTATTGAAGCAGCCATGGCCATCATGGAAAAATCAAAGGATACCAATTTTATGCGCCAGCTTTCGCGCGTGGTGCAAAAGAAACACCTGCCATACAAACGCCGCGGCTTTACGCAAAAGGCCAGTATTGACGGGCAAACCGTATTTGTGCGTACTGGAGAATATGAGGACGGCACCCTGGGCGAGATTTTTGTAGATATGCATAAAGAAGGTGCAACTTTCCGCTCATTGATGAACTGTTTTGCCATCGCGGTTTCTATTGGTCTGCAATATGGTGTACCGCTGGAAGAATACGTAGAAAAATTTACCTTCACCCGTTTTGAACCGGCGGGAATGGTGGTAGGGCATAGCAATATTAAAAGTGCAACCTCCATTATTGATTATATTTTCAGGATGCTGGGCTATGAATACCAGGACCGCACCGACCTGGTACACATCATAACCGATAAAAACGGCGTATTGGGAAACCCGCAAATGGGTGATGAGGATTTTAATGCCGATGAAACCAATGTGTATCAGCCATCTACTCAATCTTCAGATAATTCTATAAATGCTCAAAGAAAAGGCTTATCTTTCGATGTTAGCATGGGCGTACAAAGTGATGCGCCAAGCTGTAACGTTTGCGGGCATACCACGGTTCGTTCGGGTACCTGTTACAAATGCTTAAACTGCGGCAACTCAATGGGATGCTCGTAATCAATACGGATTTTTTCAAATCAATTATAAATAGTTAATTATGTTTAGCCCCGCTCCCCAGGCGGGGCTTATTTATTGTCAGGGTCAAAATTAATGCTGCAGTAATAGTAATTGCAATGCCATAAAAACCCTGGCATAAAGCCCACCTGCAACCCGATGCTTATTTTTGTGTTCACAATAGATATGAGCACAAACAAGATCAAATTGAGCGTGCTTGACCAGTCGCCGATAAGAAAAGGCGCTACTGCCGAGCAGGCCATACAGGAAACCATACAACTGGCAAAATATACCGATACCCTTGGCTATACCCGTTTCTGGATTTCGGAACATCATAATATGGGTATCATAGCAGGTTCAACACCCGAGGTATTGTTAGCCCATTTAGCAGGTGAAACTAAAAACATGCGCATGGGGTCGGGAGGTATTATGATGCCGAACCACAGTACACTAAAAGTTGCCGAAAACTTTCGGATGCTGGAAGCGCTGTTCCCCGGCCGGATTGACCTTGGAATGGGCCGCGCGCCGGGTACCGACAGGATCACCGCAGCCGCGCTTAACCCTTCAAACCAGTTTAGGGAGCAGGACTTTGTTGAGCAACTGGCCGATCTGCAGAATTACTTTCATGATACTTACGAACCGGGAACCATACAGGCGCGCATCAGAGCTATCCCGCAGATTAAAACCGTGCCTAACATGTGGTTGCTAAGTTCGAGCGGACAAAGCGGCTTGTTCGCGGCACATTTCGGTATGGGTTTTTCCTTTGCACATTTTATTAACCCCAATGGCGGACCCGAAAGTGTTAAAATGTACAAGGAGCGATTTCAGCCATCTGATGACCTGCAACACCCCCAGGCCAATGTGGCTGTATTTGTTTTTTGTTCTGAAGATGAGGAAAAGGTAAGGCAGCATCAGGCCGTGATGGACCATCGCTTTCTGCAGTTTGAAAAAGGCGGGCCAATAGTACCTTTAAGTTATGATGACGTAAAAGATGTAGAGCATACTCCGGCCGAGCAGGAACGCATCCGTTATAACCGGTACCGCGTAATTGCCGGCTCGCCAACAGAGCTTAAGCTGAAGTTAAACTGGCTTGCCAATGATTACGGAGTGGATGAAATTATGGCTGTTACCATTACCGAAAATTTTGAAGACAGGCTGGAATCGTACCGCTTATTGGCCGAACAGTTTGAATTATTATAATCCTCGTAAAACAACTTTTTTTAGCAAATGCCGTTTCTATGCCAGGAACGGCATTTTTTATTGAGGCTGATACGATTATTCACATATTAAAAACTTTATAAGGCTTTAAATTGTATCTTTGGAAAGATTATAAATAAGTCTATTTTCTACAATTCAATGGTTATTATCATATTTTTCATAGCGCACTGGTTTCTGTCGCTATTTTTTCAAACGTTCTTTCTGCACAGGTACGCGTCTCACAAAATGTTTACAACCAATAAGTTTTACGAGGGGACTTTTTACCTGCTCACCTATATTTGCCAGGGATCATCGTTCCTGAACCCAAGAGCTTATGCCATTATGCACCGCGAACACCATGCATATAGCGATACCGAAAAAGACCCGCATTCGCCTCATTTTTTTAAGGATGTTTTCCAGATGATGGTATATACGGCTAAAAGCTACAGGCTGCATGTAAGGAAGCTGAAGGAGCCCGAAGAGCGCTTTAAGGGTAATATCCCTGAATGGCGTTTTGTTGATTTTATTGGCTCATCAATGGTATCACGCATCTCATTTGGTGTTTTATACATTTTATTTTACGTGGAGTTTGCTACAGCATGGTGGATGTTCCTGTTGATCCCTATCCACTTTTTAATGGGGCCAATACATGGTGCTATTGTTAACTGGTGCGGTCATAAATACGGTTATCAAAACTTTGATAACGGTGATAAATCAAAAAACACAACCCCGTTCGATTTTCTGATGCTGGGCGAACTATTCCAAAACAATCACCACAAACATCCGAATAAAGCCAATTTCGGGGCTAAGTGGTTTGAGATAGACCCGGTTTACCCCGTAATGAAACTCATGCACTGGATGCGGATCATTAAATTGCGCAAAGCGTATTTATAAGCTTTTAAGGTTAAAGGCAAAAGGTCAAAGGCAAAAGGTTTTCTTTTCTGCTTTTGACCTTTTCTTTTTAGGTTAAAGGCAAAAGGTCAAAGGCAAAAGGTT
>NZ_FMTV01000019.1:0-17306 GCF_900100445.1 Mucilaginibacter sp. NFR10
TTTCTGCTTTTGACCTTTTCTTTTTAGGTTAAAGGCAAAAGGTCAAAGGCAAAAGGTTTTCTTTTAGCCATACAGCTTTTTGTAATCCCTCAAATAAACCTTTCACCTTTTGCCTTTATCCTTTTACCTTCCTATCCCCTTTCGCCTTTCACCTCAATCGGCTATCTTTGCCGCTCATAAATACATAAATCCATGAGTGTTTCTTTATTAGCTCAAAATTTGCATGGCTCGGAGATTATCAAGATTGCGGGCGAGATCAACGAATTAAAACGACAAGGCCAAAATATCGCCAATCTTACAATCGGCGATTTCGATTCCAATATTTATCCTATTCCAACTCCTCTAAAGGAAAAGATTATAGACGCCTATAATCATAATCAAACCAACTACCCGGCTGCTGATGGTATGCTTGATCTGCGCCAGAGTGTAAGTGGCTTTTTGAAAAGAAGTTTAGGTCTTGACTATGCACCCAACCAAATCCTGATTTCGGGAGGTTCGCGCCCGTTGATCTATTCTATATTTTTGGCGGTAGTTAACCCCGGCGAAAAAGTGGTTTTCCCTGCACCATCATGGAACAATAACCACTACAGTGATCTGTTGAATGCTGATGCGGTAATTATTCCTACCTCCCCAGACAACAATTTTATGCCTACTGCAGATGATATCCGTCCGCATTTAAAGGGAGCGGCTTTATTGGCGTTATGCTCGCCTTTAAATCCTACCGGTACCATGTTCAGCAAAAAAGATCTGGAAGAGATCTGTGATCTTGTAATTGCCGAAAACAAGAGCCGCGCGGCCGGTGAAAAACCATTGTATTTATTATATGATCAAATCTACTCACAATTAACTTTTGGTGAGCATAAACATTACGATCCGGTAACGCTTCGTCCGGAGTTAAAAGATTACACCATTTTCGTTGATGGCGGTTCAAAATGTTTTGCAGCAACTGGTGTACGTGTAGGCTGGGGTTTCGGGCCGGAGCTGGTTATCGAAAATATGAAAGCGATTGTAGGCCACATGGGTGCCTGGTCGCCAAAGCCTGAACAGATGGCTATGGCCAAATTTTTAACTGATGAGGCTGATGTAAACAGTTATCTTGATGACTTAAAGGGAAAGATCCAGGCAAGCCTTACTGCCCTGCACGAAGGTTTCCAGGAAATGAAAGCCAGCGGTTTAAATGTAGACTCGATTGAACCTATGGGCGCTATCTATCTTACACTTAAAATAGATTACAGCGGTAAAACTACTCCCGATGGCAAAGTGCTAAGAGATTCGGCAGATATTAACTTTTATTTGATTAAAGAAGCAGGAGCAGCATTTGTTCCATTCTCCGCCTTTGGTACAGGTGATGAAGTGAACTGGTTCAGGGCATCGGTTGGTGCAACCCCGCTTCATGAAATTGAGGCCTTGATACCAAGGGTGAAAGCGGCGCTGAGCAAGTTAAAATAGTTCAAGTACTACTTCTACTTCTTGCGCTCGTTATAAACGAGCACAAGAGTATGTTGAAAAAAGAAAAAGCGATGAGCATTAATTACTCATCGCTTTTTCTTTTAAAGCCCTCGCCCTTTAGGGGAGGGCTTGGGAAAGGCATTTACCCCAATATTTCCTTAATATCCTCTGCCGTAAGTGATTTAATAAAGCTTTCTTCGGTAGTGATCAACGCCCTTGACAGGCTGAGTTTGCGCTGCTGCAGGGCCAGGATCTTTTCTTCAACCGAATCTTTGGTGATGAATTTATAGATGAAAACGTTTTTGGTTTGCCCGATACGATGTGTGCGGTCAATGGCCTGCTGCTCAACAGCCGGGTTCCACCATGGATCGAGAATAAACACATAATCGGCTTCGGTAAGGTTAAGACCTACGCCCCCCGCTTTTATCGAGATCAGGAACACACGCGTTTTTTCATCCTCCTGGAATTGTTTAACCACGTCGCCCCGGTTTTGCGTAGCGCCGTCCAGGTAGACGTAAGGAATACCAATGCGCTCAAAATGCTCGCGGTAAATGCTCAGCTGTTTTACAAACTGCGAAAATATGAGCACTTTATGCCCACCGTCAAGCACGTTGCCTAAGGTATGAACCACATCTTCAAATTTACCGCTGTCGCCTTCATAATCCTTATCGATCATGATCGGATGGTTGGCAATTTGTCTTAGCTTGATCAAGCCCTGTAGTACCTGGATCTGTGTTTTAGCAAACGTGCCATCTTCCAGGCTTTTCAGCAACTCATTCCGGTATTCGGATTTTACCTCTTCATAAACCGACGACTGCTCTTCTGTCATCTGGCAGTAGAAAAGATTTTCAGTTTTGGGTGGTAATTCTGTTGCTACCTGCTCTTTGGTGCGGCGTAACACAAAAGGCTTAATCAGGGCCTGAAGTTTGCGGGCCTTATCTTCATCCTTTTTCTTTTCTATCGGCGCCACAAACTCGTTTTGGAAAAACTGTTGCGCGCCCAATAAACCAGGATTAATGAACGACATTTGCGTCCACAAATCGTTAACCGAATTTTCGACCGGGGTACCGCTCAAGATCAATTTAAAGCGAGACTTGAGCTGTTTAACCGCCTGGTATGATTTCGACGACGGATTTTTGATATTCTGGCTTTCGTCCAGGATCACATAATCAAAAAAGAAGCCTTTAAACATTTCGATATCAATGCGGCTGATACCATAGGTAGTGATCACCACATCGTAATTGGCAAAAACTTCGGCACTGCGGTAGCGCATAGTGCCCGTATGTACCATAAGTTTCAATTGTGGCGCGAATTTGCGGGCCTCATTAAGCCAGTTATATATCAGCGAGGTTGGCATGATCACCAGCGAAGTGGCTTTGCCTCCAGCCTCTTCCGTATCTTCCTTGTGCTTTTGCAGCAGTGATAAAGTTTGGATGGTTTTACCCAAACCCATATCATCGGCAAGGCAGCCGCCAAAGTGGTATTGCTTTAAAAAGTGGAACCAGTTATAGCCTGCTTTTTGGTACGGCCTCAAATGACCTTCAAAATTAACAGGCATCGGCGCATCCTCCAGCTCATCAAAATTAGTTAGCTTTTGCAGTTTACGGGTCATGGTAACGCTGGCCATTTCGCCTTCGGCCAAATCGGTAACGAGGCCTATATGATGACGGCGTAATTTTAACTCATTGCTGCCTTCGGTAAAGTGCAGCAGGTTACCGTATTGTGAAAACCATTTTTCGGGAATCACGGCTATCTCGCCCGATGGTAATGTAAATTCTTTTTTATGATTGAGGATATGGTTTTTTAACTGGATAAAAGGGATTCGGTAGGGGCCGAAGCTCACCATGGCGTTGATATCAAACCAGTCGTTATTTTCTGTTACTTCAAGCTCAATTTTGCTGCTGCCAAATACATAGCGTTTTTGCCCTTCGGGCTGTTCCAGCTCAAAACCCTGTTCAATAAGCTGATCATGATGTTGGTTGAGCCATTCAAAAACGGAGAACGAGCGGTCGTCATCTTCATCGTGTCCGGCAACTTCAAGGTTTTGGAACAATGATGAAGCTATTTTAAGCCCCATTTGCTCCAATTGGTGCATTTTGCCTTTTTCCCAGGTAGTTGAACGCTTGATACGGTGAAACAGATAATCATCACCGGTTTTTTCCATCCGCACAGAAATGTGCCTGCCATCGCCATAAGGAAATATATAGCCCGCATACTTAAAGGAAAGTTGCAACTGCGAAGTGCCGCCTTCAATATAAATGGGCTTAAGCACGGGGCGTGCATCATACTTTTCGGTATTGATGGTAAAACCTTCGGCATAAACATTATGCTTTTCGATAAGCGGGGCCACAAATTTTTCAAAGTATGATTGCTCCGACGATTTTGGTATAGCGATGAAACGCTTATTCAGGAAGGGCTGTAGTTTTTTACCTTCAATTTCCTTATCAAAATAATACAAGGTATCGTCGAGCAGCATCCAGGCCGGGTGATTGCAAATGATCTCGGCATTTTTAAACATGAACTCGATGCGCATACCCTGGTATTTGATGGTAGGAAAATACCTGATCTCTTCTTCACTGCGCCTGAAATGAAATAACACCGATGCCGCCTCGGTAGCCAGCTGAAGTTTGCGTTCGCCCGGATAACCTTCTTTACTCATCTGGTATACCTGCTTGCCGCAAAGTAATGACAACGCTTCAGCTATCCGTTTCTCCAGTTTTGGGCGGATCATATCGAACATCTGCTCATTGAAGATCTTGGAGAAAAACTCGAACGGGCGGATTGGTTTTTTGTAATACCTTTTGATCACATTTCCCTGCTCCATCTCCTCCAACAATTTGATCAACCTAATATCAGTTTCGTCCAAAAACTCGCAAAATTCTTTGGCGGTATTGGAAAATAAACGCTGATGGGTTAACGAAAATTCACCGTTGGGGTTAAGCTGAACAATGTGAGGCTCAATAACATACGACAGGTAGTCATGCTTGGCAATGGCATAAATAATTTGGCATGGTTTGGAACTGTCGACGCGTAACATGTGCTTCAGGGTAAAAAATTATTTGAAGCTACATCAAGAAAAAATTCAAACGTAAATAGAATTTACTGTAATTGAAAGAGTTTTATATTAAAAAAATGTTAACGCGCTGAAATTGACACGGTTTTGATAACATAAAGTGTTTTTTGCCGGATAGTCGCGTTTAATAAAGGAAAAGATAAAGATAGCCTTAATAGCGAGGTACGAAGCAATCTCCATTTAGAAGAGCAGTTCTGTGTGGCTGCTTGTACAGTTTGGGATTATTAATAATTATATAGGTATTAATGAGTTCCCTCCGGTCGGGGTGTCTTCGTTATTGTAAGTTGTTGATTTTTAAATGTGTTTTTTTGATCAATATCATAAATATGGGCGTTGCCTGCGGCCGCGCTATCCGCTCATACTGCACAGGCATTAGCCACAAGGCCGGTATCCGCTACTATCACTAACGGGGCCCAGGCACTATCGCTAAACTATTTTTATACGTCATCATGATTTTTTAACGTCCCATCAGGGTCTCTCACAGAGGATCCTGATATCTTCGCCTGGCAATGCGCATTTATTCGCTTACTTTGGCTTGCTCAACAAGTTAATGAACAACCTGTAAGCTCCGGGCACACCGGCAGGTAATTCCCTGAAAAATGCGAGTGACGTGTATATAAACCTGCCTTTGCCATAATCACCAACAATTAATGATCCGTTAAGAGGCTCCTCGCCTTTATCATGCATTTGCAAAATGGGTTTGTACTGCGGGTCGATATTGCTTACAAAATACAGTCCGCGCTCCTGGATCCAGCCGCTGAAATCATCATTGGTTATTTTGTTAGGATAGTTTAACACCGGGTTTTGAGGATCTAAAACAGTTACCTCGGCATTTTCGTTGGTAACCCTCCTGTTCACTACAGTGAACGGATACGGGCCTATTTGTTTTACAACAATACCATTGTTATTGTTGTATTGCACTACCAGGTTGCCGCCATTTTTTACATAAGCCATTAGTTTTGCCTGCTGATAAGCAAGGCGCTCATTCACATTGTAAGCCCGTACCCCGGTTACTATGGCGTCATAACCCGAAAGATCGCCATTCATCACCTCATTTTCACTTAGCAAATGTACATCATAACCTACCTGGCGCAAAGCTTCGGGCATTTGGTCGCCGGCACCGGCAATGTAGCCTATTTTTCTGCCGTTATGTTTAAGATCGAGGTAAACAAGCTTTGTTTGTGCCGGCGGAAATAGGGTAATAGCTGGTACGTGATCATACCTGATACGGCGAAGGCTAAGTGAAAATGGTTGGCCGTTAGCGTTAACCACTGCTTCCAGATCGGTAGTCTTAGTTTTAGTATCAGTTGGGGTAACCGTAAATGCTACTGACCATTCCTCATTTTTATCCTTATCGGTGAAGTCAATTTTTTCGGGGCTTATTTTCCAACCGGCAACAGGTTTCAGGCTGATGGTTCCATTTGCTTTGGTAAAACTTTTCAGGTTTACCAATACCGTTTGTACCTGCTGTGTGCTGAAGATATAATCCTTGCCTTCGATATTGGCGGTTACCGGCGGCGTTATTTCAATAGGCTGATAAACCTCGCCCCTAACCGGGTCAACGTATTTATATATTATGCGGCGGTCAATATTAATAGGCTTCCCCTCAATGATAAACTGGAAGGTAATTTTGGGTAGATCTGGGTTTTCGGGATTGCCGGCCAAGGTGTTATCGGGGAAAGTGTAAACACCAATGGGGTGCGAGGCTGCAAGCCAGTACGGCTGCGTTAACATAGATGCGGCGGCAGTAGTTTCAAAAGTTTGCAGTTGATTAAATGGTATCTCCTTGCTTTGCAATGCTAATGCGCTATCGTTAGCATCAATGCTGTTTATCTTAACACGATAGTTAAACCTGTTGATCACCTGTGCACGTATGCTCATTTTATCGCCCAAAGCATATGTTGGCTCGGCTGCGTAAGCTTCAAACCAAAGACCGGCACAAGCTGTAATCAGGTTGTTCAGCTCTTTGGTTTTTTGTTCGCGCCAGTAGTTATCCGATATTTTCTCCACTTTCGTCAGCAATTGTACCAATGCCGGTACTGATTTTTCGGGCGCGTCACTAATAAAATTCCGGCTGATAACACCTGTTAACGTTGAGATAGCATCGCCATCTTTAACGCGCTTCCAGGTGGTATTAACGCCATCCATGAGGTCGTTTTGCGGGGCATCGCCCAAAATAGTTTTAAAAAATTCGTATGATTCGCCGCGTTGTTTGGCCGAACCAAAACCCTGCGTTTTGTGATTGCTACGGCTTTCGGCAGCTATTTCACCATAACCTTTACCCAGGATGGTATTATAAACCCCAACATTGATCTTAAACTGATCGGCCGAGGTAGTATTAATGTTGCCAAAACTAAAAGTGTTCCACATCAGGCGTTTGGCCTGCCATGGTTTTACATATTTTAACTGCTCTGGATAACGGTTTAGATCGGCGGCGGCTGTAAAAGCTTCCTGCGCTAATATAGCGGAAGAGGTATGATGCCCATGGCCCCCCTCGCCGGTTGTTGGGAAGCGGCAAATGATCACATCCGGCCTGAATTTGCGGATCACCCAAACTACATCGCCCAATACTTTTTCCTTATCCCAGATCTTTAGCGTTTCTTCCGGTCCTTTTGAAAAGCCGAAATCATTGGCGCGGGTAAAAAACTGTTCGGCGCCATCAATCCGGCGGGCAGCCAGCAATTCCTGCGTACGGATCAAACCAAGCAGCTCACTTTGCTCATTGCCTATCAGGTTTTGTCCGCCATCGCCACGGGTGAGCGACAGGTAACCGGTGCGATAATGTTTTTCCTGCGCCAGGTAAGCCAGCAGGCGGGTGTTTTCATCATCGGGATGGGCGGCAACATATAATACACTACCAAGCACATCAAGTTTTTTAAGGTTTTGTTGAATAGTGCCGAGATCGGTAGGTGGGTTGGTTTGGGCCTTTGAAAAAACAGTTGCAAACAGGAATACTGCAATGAGGTGGATACGCTTCATAGCAACAAATATATTGAAAGATAGATATTCTGTATTTCCTGTATCAATAATATAACAAAACCATTACGGTGACCATCAATCTGTTAAAGTTTTTAATGATAAATATTAAATGTTTTAACAAACACTTTTGATTTTTACAATTTTTTTAAGCATTGTCAAACAAATCTGTCATTCGATGGTAATCTTAATCAACTGATTAACTTTTTCTGCTTCAATCCGATACGCTTAATCAATCGTTTGATTAATTTTGTGCCGTTAAAACAATGGAAAAAGATAAGATAGATAAAAAGGAACATATCCTCGACGTGGCCGAAAAGGTATTCGCGGACCTGGGTTATGACGGAGCCTCCACCCGTACCATATCGGGCGAAGCCGGTGTAAACATGGCTATGCTCAATTACTATTTTGGATCAAAAGAAGGGCTTTTCCTGGCTGTTTTTGAACGCAAGATCAATTCGTTCCGTACGCTGCTGCAAAATATTAACAGCGATGGCAGCATGAATGCCTGGGATAAACTGGATAAATGTGTCGACAATTACGTTGAACGCATCATAGCCAACAACTGTTTTCAAAAACTCATTAACAGGGAAGTGTCCATGAATAAACGTGGCGACCTTACCGATAAGATCATCGAAATACTGATGGTAAATGTATATGAGGTAAAAAGGATTATGGAAGAAGGCGTAAACAGCGGCTTGTTTCATACAGATGCCGATATAGCACTGGTAATAGCTACCCTTTTTGGCACAAAAAATTACATAGTTAACATGCCGCAGCTATCATCATTAATACTGGGACATGATATTCGTGATGAAAAGTTTATGGAAAATGAACTGAAACCACGTGTTAAAACATACATGAAAAGACTTTTAAAAGCTTATTTAGTTAAAGAACATGACAACTCAAAATAACAAAACCAACCACCTTAAGCTATTAAAGCAGGTGTTACGGCCCATTTTACGCGGTAGTATCGCCCTCATAGTTTTGAGCCTGCCTTTTGCAGCCAGCGCACAAGACAGGACAATTACACTTGACGAAGCCATTAAACTCGGCCTTGAAAACAGCAAAACTTTAAAACTATCAAATTCAAAAGTTGAGCAAGCTGTTTCTCAATACAATCAGGCAAAAGACGAAGCATTGCCAACAGGTAAAGTAAGCTATGGCTATAACCGTGCCCAAATCCCGGCCAACAGACTGGCGCTGGGTTCTGAAAGCATTAACCTGCCATCGCATGCCGATGCGTATTTAGGGATCCTGAGCTTAAACCAAACCATATTTGGCGGTAATAAATTGAAATATGCCCGCCAATCTACCGATCTGCTCACCCAGGTTTCCCGCCTTGATGTTGAAAATGATAAAGACGAGGTAGTTTATGATATCATCAGTTCGTACTATAACCTTTACAAAGTGCTGCAAAGCAAAAAGGTGGTAGCTCAAAACCTTGCTACTGTTGATGTACAAATTAAACAGGCACAGCGTTTTTTTGAACAGGGTTTGGTAACCAAAAACGATGTGCTGCGCTTTCAATTACAACGCTCAAATATCGAGGTTAACGGTGTCGACCTGGAAACTAACCGTCGTATCATCAACTATAATCTTAATGTGTTGTTAGGTTTACCGGAAGGGACACAGCTAAACATCGACCAGATCACCGAAGCCGACAGGCAGGTATCTCCGTTAACTGCTTACCTTGATACAGCAATGGCCGCCCGCCCTGAGTTTAAACAATTTGCTTTACGCAGTCGCGTTGCTGAAACCAATACTAAAAGCGTTAAAGCTAATAACCTGCCAACGGTAGGCGCATCGGCTGCTGCTTATTATGTTGATGTAAGCGCCAACCCGATACCTAAAAGCGGTAATTTTATCACCCCTATATCTGTAGGATTAACCGTATCATGGAACTTCAGCTCCCTTTGGACCAACAAGAACAAAGTTACCGAGGCTAAGATCCAGGAGCAGCAGGTTGAGATCAACAAAGGCATCACTACCGACAGGATAAAAAATGAAGTGAACCAAAGCTACCAAAGCTATACCCAGGCGCTTGAAAAGGTTAAACTTTTACAAACCTCTATTGATCAGGCCGGTGAAAACAACAAGATCCTCGAATCAAAATACAAAAGCAATATAGCATCTGCAACCGATAGGGCCGATGCCGAAACCTTGCTTTACCAGGCACAGATCAATTTAGAATTGGCTAAAGCCGATGCGGGTCTGGCTTACTATACACTATTAAAATCAACAGGAAAAATCAACAAATAACAATACCAAACCTTTAAATAAAATGGCAAAGGAACAAGAAACACCGGAACAACCGAAAAAGAAAAACAAAGTTATCCCCATCATATTAGGCATTGTACTTATTGGCGGCGTAATTTTCGGTATAAAAGAATACATCTACTTTAGCAAACACATTGATACTGATGATGCCCAGATCGACGGTGATATCAGCCCTGTAGTTGCCCGCGTTGGCGGATATGTTGATTCAATTTATTTTGAAGAAAACACTCATGTAAACGTTGGTCAGCCGCTGGTTAAAATTGATGACCGCGACTATAAAGTAAAATTAGAGCAGGCTCAGGCGGCACAAGTTGGCGCAAGCGCAGGCATTAATGTAAATCAATCACAAATTTTCGCCAACGAAGCAAACTCTGCAAGCGCAAAAGCCCAGGTTTCATCAAACCTGGCCCATTTAGAAAAAGTACAGAAAGATTACGACCGTTATGCCAACCTGGTAAAAGACGGGTCGGTAACCCAGCAACAATTTGACCAGGCTAAGGCCGATTTGGATGTTGCAAAAGCTAATTACAAGGCATCGCAGGATCAGTACAAAGCAGCCGTTCAGCAAATTGGTACAACCCGCAGCCAGCTGGCTGTTACCCACACAGGTGTATCACAAAGGCAGGTTGATATTGATTACGCAAAACTGCAATTGAGTTATACGCTGGTTAAATCTCCGGCAAGTGGCTTAGCATCTAAAAAGAATGTACAGTTAGGTCAACTGGTACAGGCTGGTCAAACTTTGTTTTCCATTGTGAATGATAACAGCCTTTACATTACTGCTAACTACAAAGAGACACAGCTTACCAATATCAAAAATGGTTTAAAAGTTGAAATTGAAGTTGATGCTTATCCAGACATGAAGCTGGAAGGCCAGGTTTACAATTTTTCGCCTGCTACGGGTGCCAAATTCTCCCTGTTGCCTCCGGATAATGCTACCGGTAACTTCGTAAAAGTTGTACAGCGTGTGCCTGTAAAAATTAAAATCAACGGCACTAAAGAGGAGCTTGCAAAATTACGCCCGGGTATGAGCGTAAACGTATCTGTAATTAAAGAATAATATTATGGCTGAAACTGGCTTTAAAAAGTGGATCATCACCATTACGGTGATCACAGCTTCATTACTGGAGCTGATTGATACCACTATCGTTAACGTAGCGTTGCCTCACATACAAGGTAACCTTGGCGCAACCCTTGAGGATGTGGCCTGGGTAGTTACCGGGTATGCGGTAGCAAACGTGATCATATTGCCCATGTCGGGTTGGCTGGGCGGCCGTTTTGGGCGTAAAAACTATTTCATGGCATCTATCATAGTGTTTACCATCGTATCATTTTTATGTGGTAACGCGCACAGTATGGATGAGCTGGTATTGTTCAGGATTATTCAGGGTATTGCCGGCGGTGGTTTGATTTCGACAGCCCAGGCCATATTACTTGAAACCTGGCCTCGTGAGCAGATAGGTACTGCAACCGCGCTATTTGGTTTGGGAGCGGTTGTAGGCCCAACAGTAGGTCCAACCATTGGCGGCTGGATAGTTGAAAACTACTCATGGCCCTGGATCTTTTACGTAAATATTCCGGTGGGGGCGTTGGCGGCATTTTGTACGTACACCTTCGTGCGGGAAACACCCAAGGATGCCAAAGGCAAACCTGTTGACTGGTGGGGTATTATCTTGCTGGCTATTGCAGTAGGCAGCTTACAAACCGTACTTGAAAAAGGTGAAAGTGAAGACTGGTTTGCTAAGCCATACATCCTGGTTTTAACTATATCGGCAGTATTAGGCACCATTTTATTCATCTGGCGTGAGATGAGCACGGAGCACCCGATCGTAAATTTTAGCATCCTGCGGCACCGCAGTTTTGCCGTGGGGATGTTCACATCCTTTATACTTGGGTTTGGTTTGTATGGCTCGGTGTTCGTGTTCCCGGTGTTTTGTCAAAATCTGCTTGGCTTTAACGCCCAGCAAACCGGTGAGCTGTTGTTCCCCGGTGGTTTATGTACCATTGTGATGATGCCATTTATAGGCAAAATGCTAAATAAGGGCATACCAGCCCAGTTTATGGCTACTGCGGGCATGTTCCTTTTTTATGTATTTACACATATGTTAAGCAATTCGACACTGGCTACAGGCGAAAAGGATGTGTTAATACCGTTATTAATCCGTGGTGTGGGTATGGCTTTATTATTTGTGCCGCTTACTACGTTGGCCATGGCAGATTTGAAGGGCCCTGAGTTAGGTCAGGGATCGGGCTTGAACAATATGATGCGCCAGTTGGGTGGTTCTTTCGGGATAGCTACATTAACCACCCTCATCCATATACGCCAGGGTGTGCACCGCAATAATCTGCTTGTAAATATCAATCCGTATAACAATCCGTTTAATGACCGTTTGCACATGCTTACCCAGGGATTTATGGCCAAAGGCAAATCAATGATTGATGCCACCCATATGGCATATCAGGCTATCGAAGGTATGGTTACCAGGCAAACATTGTTGTTAACGTATGACGATGCTTATTGGATATCGGGATTGGTGATGTTATTTTCGATACCGTTGCTTTACCTGCAGCCGTTCAAAAAGCTGAAAGCTGTTGCGGATTCGCACTAAAACAATAAAAGCCGTTCCACTATTACCGGAACGGCTTTCCCCAAAAAAAATTAACAATTAAAATTTAAGTAACTCCTCCCGCATAAACAACATATTTGAATATTGCGACCGGGGTTTGTTTAATCTTAAGGTATAAATTTACTGGATTTTAATTAATAAACGCAAATTTTATTGGGCAATAAAATACTATTTATGAAAAAGGCATGAAATTTTATTGTTTCATGCCTTTTTCATTGTTAAAATAAGTTAAGCTTGTTAAAATATAACTTTACCTGTAGCTGTAGTTAATGATGCTATACGTACGGCATCAAAAATACGCTCCTCGGTAGTGCCCAATTTTATAAGCGAATCCTCATGTGCGTTCACACACATCTCGCAACCATTAATGGCTGATACTGCTAAACTGGCCAGTTCAAAAAACTCTTTACCGGTTACCGGTTTCATCATTAACTGCATACGGATCCGTGCTGGGATTTGGGTGTACTTTTCCTTTTGGGTAAAATGCCTGAAACGGTAAAATACGTTGTTTGATGCCAGCAATGAGGCGCAACCTACAGCTTCGGCAATTTCGGCATCAGTAGCCTCCTGTTCTTTAGCGTATTTGGTAAAGAAGTTGGTAAGCGGAACGTTGTTATTGTTTACAGCAGTAGCCAAACCCAGCAAGGCGCATTCTTTATTAGTTAAATGTGCTGAGGTAAGGGTGCTGGTAAAGTTCAGCTTAAGGTCGCGCAGGTAACGTGATTCGCCTGTTTCTAAAAGGCTCAGGCTGGCTGTGCGATAATTTTTATCTAATCCGATACTTTCAAGTATCTCCTGGATCACTTCGGTACTTTCGTTCATTTTTTTTGGGGTTAATTTTTATTGTAGAGACGCATCACATGCGTCTCCCACATGAAAATCGATATCGCTAAGCAGGTTGCGTGTCCTGGAGGGAGACGCATGTGATGCGTCTCTACTAAAACAACTTCAGCTTTAGGCTTTTAGCCTTTCGTCTTCGATCTTTCTTCAGCTTAAAAAAGGGTGTAAAAAATCCCCGCACCGGATACAGTACGGGGACAATTATCTGTTATACGATTATACAGTTAAAGTTTCCTGACCTTTTTCCCAGTTGCAAGGGCAAAGCTCGTCGGTTTGTAAACCGTCAAGTACGCGTAATACTTCTTTCACGTTACGGCCAACGCTCAGGTCGTTAACTGATACCCAGCGGATGATACCTTGTGGGTCGATGATGAAAGTAGCACGGTAAGCAATTTTTTCAGTTGGCTCTAAAATACCCAAATCTTCAGCTAATGATTTTGAAGTATCAGCAAGCATAGGGAATTTCAAATCACGCAAATCGTCGTGATCTCTTCTCCATGCAGCGTGAACAAACTCAGAGTCGGTAGAAGCACCGATCAAACGGGTTTCGCGGTCGCGGAATTCGCCAAAGTTTTTGTTGAATTCGGCAATTTCAGTAGGGCAAACAAAAGTGAAGTCTTTTGGCCACCAGAACATTACAGTCCAAACGTTATCATCGTTGGTTAAATACTCAGAAGTAAGGGTTTCAAACTCTTTACCTTTTTCAAGGCTTACTACTGCTGTTTTAGAAAATTCGGGGAATTTTTGTCCTATGGTTAACATATTTTGATATTTCTTTTAATGTTTATGCAAATATAGAAATTTAAAACCGCCCCCTGAATACTTATAATTGATGTTATATAGATTTTAACTATATAGTTATTACGTAATATAAGTAATATTTATTGGCCTAATTTTAAGGATTTTGGCTCGTTTTTACTATTTCAAAAAATAGCTTACCTTGGTTGTATGAAAACCAAACCTGTTATAATCATTACGGTAACTGTAGTTATTTTAGCTATAAGCGGATACTTCTTATTGAAAGGGAAGGGTGCTTCCTCTCCAAAACAGGGCGATATAACCCAGTTCCTGAAAAATTTCAATCAACAATTAATTAAGGGTAATCGTGACTCCTTACTCGCATATTTCCAGGATAAGCAAAACAGTGAACCTATCAGCCGTTTAATTGCGGCATTGATCAACAAAGCTGATGACCCTGAAACCTCGTTTAAGCTTGAGTTGAATGTTGATCAAAGCACGATCACCTTTACGAACCCCGAACTTGCGGTTGCAGTGGTACCGGTAACATTTAGTGGTGATCATCTCAGCAGCAGACTAAGTAGTTTGACGTTCACTATTGAAAAAGAAGAGAATAACAAATACAAAATTTACCAGGTTGATGGCACCAGTTTCATGACTGATTATATAGCTTATAAAAGCAGTGCCTGGCAAAAAAATTACAGTGATAAAGAGATTTACAGCCCGGTAACTTTAAAGGCTTTCGCCGATGTTAATAACCTAAAGACCAAATACGATAGCATAATCTGGTTTAGCCACATTAAAGATCAAACCTATTTTTATGTGGTAAAAGGCAAATGGGATTTTTCAGAACAATTTCAGCAGGAAAAAGATACCGCTAAAACCTATAAAATGGGATTGGTAAGTCCTGATTACAAAGAGATAATTCCGGCCGAATACGATCTTGTATATACCATAGGCGGCACTTTTCCTAACCTTGTTGAAGTAGAAAAAGGCCACAAACGCGGCTTCTATGACCTTAGCGGCAAAGTAGTATTACCTGTGGAATATGACCAGATATTCCCTCTGAACGATGCTGAAAACGTTGCAGCTATTAGGAAGGGCGATGATTATTTTTGGCTGAAAAGCGATTATACGGTTTCGGAAAAGGCGGATATTCACGTGAAGGATATTTTCGGTAAACTTAAGCAACCGGCTTCGTTCACTCTAAATCAAAGTCCGGCAGGCGGGATTACCGAGTTTAATTCAAGGGAGCAGCATGGAGCTATTTACATTCCTCCTTCATACCTTGATGATCTGCATTTAATTTCAGGAATTAAACAATTTAAAAATCCGCTGCGAAACCATGTTTATTTTGAAGAGTCAAGCAGTCGGTACATTGTAAAAGCCAAAGCTTTGCCTGTAAACAGCTCAGCAACAGGTAGCGATAATTGGATCCAAAGTGCTTATTACTCCATCCGCGATTACTTTATAGGCGGCCGGGCGGAATTTTATGACAGCAACAATATGGTGCTTATTGATAACAAGAATAATAAGCTGTATGGTTACCGGATCAATACCGATATTAATACTGAAGAAGGTGGCGGCGAATTCAGCGGCCGTTGCAATGAGTTTAACATCAATGCGCTGAGCGATTCGTTACTGGAGGTTAAAGTAACATCTGTTGGAAGTATTGAATTATATAACAACACATATCTAAATGAACTGCCAGTATTTCATCTGCTAAAGATACAAAACGGCAAGGTGGAGGAAACGATGAACACCAAAAGGGTTTTTGCATTTACTAAATTCCGTAAAATGGACAATCATTTTATTGATGGCTGTTACATTTGTTATAAGATGATCGATGGCCGATATGAAATGACCAGCAGCGGGGCAATTTCGCCAGAAGTGCTGCGATATATGAAAAACGAAATTTATGCCGATTATAATTATAAGTTTAAAGACAAACGCTGGACGGAGATGTTCGAACAACAATTTTACGGACATTATAAATCAGAAAACGTCAGCGTTCAGGATTCGCTTACCGAAATTGACAAATATAATATCCAGTGGATTGATCAGAAGCTTAAAGGATTGCCGGCAATAAAGCCTAATGTACTTGCAGCTAAATGAGCATTACAACCCGCATATTGAGATACTTTGCCTTTTTTTGGGTGTTTGTGCTTTGTGCGGGCACATTTATTCAATACTGGGATTTTAATCATGACTCCTACTTTTTGCACATCAAACAAAAGGCGGTTGAAACCGGGTGGTACCTGCCTGCTTTTTATTGTCATATTATAGGCAGCAGTGTGATCCTACTGGCCGGATTCTTTCAGTTTTCAAAAAAGGTATATAATAATAAAGCGCTGCACAGGGCATTGGGAAAATTGTATGTGTTTGGTGTGCTTTTTTTTGCTGCGCCGGGAGCCTATGTCATGACGCTTTTTATAAACCGGGGAACGGGTGTATTCATATCTTTTTTATTGCAAAACACATTGTGGGCTGCTTTTACACTGGCTGCGTTTCTGCTGATAAAAAAAGGAAGGATTGACGATCACATCAAAATGATGAACCGGAGTTATGCCCTCGCCTTCGGCGCGGTTACCCTGCGCTTTTATATCTGGCTGTTTACTGTTTTAGGTAATGGCGTAAATTTTCATAATAACTACCTCATCATTGCCTTTTTAAGCTGGGTACCTAATTTGATTTTGGCTGAAGTTATTAATAGGTATGGTAAAAGGCCGGTTGAGGTAGAGCGAGAACCGGTGTAAAACAAAAGCGTCATTGCTGTAAAGGAACAAAGCAATGCCGCTAATGCGCATTAATGCCCCCCTCTTGAGAGCATAGTCGTCAATTTAAGGAATAGTATGAAAATTTTTAAGAGCAAGAATCGGCCAACCAAACCTGACAGGGTTATTTAAACGCATAAAAGCGGAATTATTTGACCCTGGATTTCTTGATAGCCTTGCGAAAAACACGGGAGTGATCAAACGTTTAAGGAAGATAAGCGGAGCAGATCTTCTGGATACGCTGCTATTTGACAGCAATCAATCATTTAATGGCATGAGTATGCAGCTGATGTTAAGGCAGTCACTTAATATATCGAAACAGGCTTTGCATCAAAAGTATAATGAAGGGCTGACGGAGTTTATCAAAGGAGCCCTGGAGCTACTTTTAGCAATAGAATTGCCTTGTAGAGAGATACAAGGTCTTGAGATCAACATCAAGGACCTCCACCGGTCTGCCTTTCAAAAAAATAGAAATAAAACTATGAGAGCAAAAATACATAAAGTTTGCCTTTACGGGCAAACTACGTTCTGCCCTCAATCTCAAAAAAA
>NZ_FMTV01000003.1:0-734900 GCF_900100445.1 Mucilaginibacter sp. NFR10
GTGATTAAGGTTAATTTTTTCATGTGATTGGTTCTAATTTGTTATTGTCCCTGGTAATGGTAATCTGTATGTTTAACGATGTTGCCGTCTTTATCCCTGATGTTTTGCAAACGTCCGAGGCCGTCATATTCGTAGTACGAGGCATTGTTCTTCGGATCTATCGAACTGGTCACGCCGATCAGCGGCGTATAAGTATAGGTGGTCATCTGAGCGCCCTTCGGATATAACCTGAGTTCATCAATATTACCTGTACCTGATACGGCAACTGTCGTCTGCCCGGTAACCTGGTGCTCGTAATAGGTCCACCCGTTAATAGTCCCTCCTTTCAGCGGGTAACCGGCTACGGTACCGGCTATGGCTAACGCCGATCCATTGCGGGTCCAGTATGATATTACATAGGTATTAGCTGCGGTCAAGTTGCCTTTGGTGATACCGCCATTAGAAAGGTTATAGGATTTATAGCCTGAAAATGCTGCGGTAACGCTATCTCGCTGGGTTGACGCTACTGCCCAGTGGCCTGTTCCCTCCGTCTCGAAAGAGGTATAAGCGACCGACAACGTGTCCGCGTTCTTCACCTGGGCGACTGGTGACATCTGGCGGTAGTCCCAGATAATGCTTATCGGTAACTGACCTGTTGCCGTATATTGCGCAATATTGTTCTTATCATCATACGCATCGAAGTTAATCAGCTGGCGGTACCGGCTGTCCTGGTTAATGGTATTCCCGCTTACCGACATCGGTACAAAATCCGTTACCGGCTTGATCACATCAAGCTTATACATCTTGTCTGACACTACCGTTCCCGATGAAAGCTGACGGAACCTGCTTACAGATGCCCCCGCTACGTACCCAGTGGATGATCCTTTATAATACAGGCTGTCCCGCTTTTCTATTGTCGTAGCGACCATGTTTCGCCGGATCAGCGTATCGAGTACAGTGTTTCCTGTCACTCCTCCCCCTGTAATGTAATCCTGAGGGTAAGTGGTTCTTGATACATGGCGATCTCCTTTTTCATCAGTCATGCTGCTCCGGGTCAACTGGTAATGCAAAGGATTATCGTAAAAACTTTTGTTGCTCACCGTTACAAATTTCGTAGTGTCATTCTGATCATACGTAATTTCCCTGACAGAATCCTGTAACACCCGTTCCGATTTCAATAATGGGTAAAACAATGCGATCATTTCAACAGGAACCCCGGCGTTACCGTTGCAATCCCCGATGCCTGTTCCCCCAGAACCTATTGGCCAGGCCAGGAAGTATTTGGGGTTAAAATATACGTTGCGGTTTGCCGTATGATAATAATTATAGGTTTCATGAACTTTATAATAATTGCCGCCTGTATTCCTGTATTCTTTTTTTGATAACAGCGAACCGTTTAAATGGTTGCCTATGTTTAACGTTCCAGGCCTCCGGAAACCATTATAATTAATGACGGAATCGGGAGAATTGAAGAAATTGTAAACGCTTTTCCCGATATCAGCATTGGTTACGGGATCAATAGTTCTTTCGTTGACCTGGGAGTACCCTACGATATTGCCCTGTATCACACTGGTTAAACCGGTATTGCTGGTACCCAAAATGACCACACTGGGGCAAACACCCTGATTGATCGTATTAGCAACAAACTCCTTGTGGATATAGGATGGGAATGACATCAGCCTCCCATAGGTATATTGATCAGATCCGGAAGTGTACCCATAATCCCAAATACGTTTTTTTGTTATCGTTACGTTATCCGAATAATCAGTTATGGAGTTGATCCTGATCCCCCCTGCGATCTCCTTGTGGATACCATTGCTCTGATGTACGCGCAGTTTATAGCCCTGATAGGTTACCTGTACATGAATAAGCGAGAAGTCAGTTGTGGGAATACTGGGATCTACGTATGAATTCCAGGTATAAATGGTGCTTGATTGCGTAGGCGCATGAAGGGTTACACTGGTACTGCACGCCGGTCCACCACAACTCAGGTTACTACTGGACAGGTCGACAACGCTCCCGTTCACCGAAAAGTACAGTTTTCCGTAAGTTGCCCTGTCAGCCGGAGGCCAGCCGGAATTGATTTTCGAAACAAAGGCCACATTGACTGTTGCATCTGTACCGGCTACGATGTGGCTAAGGTCAAAAGTCCCGTTTTTTGCGCCATACGTGCTGATCACAAAAACTGTATCAATAGTCACCTGGTCAAGCTGTGGGTATTCGGTAACACCAATGATAGACTTATCATAATCATATTCATTGGCCGAATATTCGAATACGGTTTTGCCTCCTGTAGGATAAACGACCTGTTGCAGCGAAAATAGCTGCATATACTGAGATGAGGGAGAGCGGTCGGCCCCTGTGAAATTTACCTGCAAGCCTGCCGACCCACTTGCCTCATAAGAAGTGCTCGTGGTTGGGATCAGCGTGGTATTTCCTGTGGCTCCATTAAAAAAGCCCCAGTGGTCAACACCATAATTATGTTTTCCGGCCAGGGAACTTCCGTCTTCATTATAGATAAAACGGTATGGTTTGACCGATAAACTGCCGTTTACCTCCTTGACACTATCCAGCCGGAGCCTTGACATCTCTGGTTTATTTGCAGCGTTCGCGTTAAAATAGGAATAATACAAGTCGTTTTCCTTGATCATTTTCAATCCAGCTTTGCTTTTTGAATAAACTTTAATGTCATTTAACTTGCTACCGCCAGAAAGGTCCGGGCGAATGTTGTCGAAATCAAAAACAATCCTTCCGTTAGTAAAATCAATACTTTGCAATACCGAATTGGTATAAGTTGTGGCGGTGACCGGCGCCGGGTAAAGCCCCTGGTTGCCGCAACCAAAACTATAGCTCAACATTGGTTGCTCTGCTACGGTTACTGCGCCGTTTGATGCATAATTAAAGGTAATTACATCATTTTCCTGCGTAATTATTTTACTAAGGTGCCAGGTACTTAACTGGTCGGGACTTGAGCTTGACCCGCCATATTCCTTATCATTAAAAAAATAACGGACACCCTTCTCATCTGTAACGATAAATGTATTGGCGGCAGTTAGTTGGATCCTGATATTATCCTGCTTTTCCAGAACCACGGTTTTATCCGGCCGTATGATAAACTTGCCGCTCATCCCCAAGAAATTAAAGCTATAACTATCCGGCTCCATATCTGAAGGGCTTGTTCCGGAGGTCGCAGTCGAAAAAACATGCGAATAATCCATAACAGTTCCGTTGGTCAAATAGACCAGATAACTGCAATTAAAATCAAAAATGTATTTATTGATATTCAGCATCGGCATTTCCGGGTGTTTGGGATCGCCGTTGCCATTGGCCGGTTGATTGTCAGCCAAATCACCTGGAATCAATGGAAGTTCGGCGGATCCGAAGTACCCGCTGTAAAAATCGTCTTTATCCCGGACGGTGCGGGAGATCATTCCTCCGGCATTCAGAGCCCATCCAAGACCTGTCCAGCCTGACTCTTCGTTAAGCCGGATACCTCCGGTATGATAGTTTAAACTGATCGGCATACTAAGGCCTTTAGCCTGTATCGTATAAACCGGTACGGAAACATCTGCAGTTCCGGTATATGGACTCACCGGTACATCTGCAAATTTCATCAAGACTGCCGCGTTTGGCGAAGGCGGCAGTACATTAGGCACATATGGCGGCGGACTTGTTTGCGCAAATAAATTTATAGTAATGAATAGCGCACAACATAGCAGCGCTAATACTTTGATTGGTTGCCGTGATAACATTAGGTGTAAAAATTTAGGTAAGGGAAAAGTTGATAGGTTTTTTACTTGAGCGTTTTGAAGGTTAAACTATGATGGGCGGCGGTATTTTTGTTGACATGCGATAAGGATTTTAGTGCTTGGTTTACATTAACAAAACTAACAGATTTTTTTACAGTTGCAACTTTTTTTGAATACCTCTTTCTGCCGTCATACTAAAACCACATCAAGATCGATATCTTAAAGATTTTTCTCCAGTAGTGAAACTTGTCAATCGAAAGCAGATACCAGCCGTTTTTATGGAGGTTATGATTGCCGAAGCAATATATGAATTGACTATAGTAAAGTAATGTATAGAAATAATAGCTCTCAATACTATTCTTAAAAGGTCACTGATTTCAATTGACTGCAAAGTTCATTTAACAGTCGTTTGTAAAACTATCGGATTCAGTGACCTTTTAAGTCGAGTGGTGGAAATGCCACCCCAAACAATCAAACCAAACACAACATTGAGCGTCTACAACCTCATTCTACTTTTCTAATTTATTTATCAATTTCACTTTATAAGGGTAATTACAAGGCCATCGAAATTATTAGAAAGGCAGTTACAAGGCTTACCTTTTAAATGAAACTGGTTGAATAGCGAACTTTAACGCTATACTCAATTCTAACTTTTCTTATTTTTATTGAAATGTTACTTTTATAAGGGTAATTACAAGATTCTATAAAAAATTAGAAATGGAAAGGAGAGCAAGAAATGAATTATTAGGCAAAGTTACGCTTATAGCTGCTGAAGCGTGGCAAGGAACTACGGCATAAACACAAGCCAACGCGCAGCCTCTCATTTATTCCGTTCCTCCTTGCACTTGATTGCTATAAGCGTGCATGGGCATCATAATTCATTCACTCATTAATCTTCGTAACTATGCAATCACAAAGTATCATTAAGCTGTTCACAGCTAAAATTGAATTGAAAATGCGCCAAAAATGCGCCAAATACACCTTCAAAACTTTAAATTACAACACAGAAAGAGTAAATTAACAAATCACCAAACTATTCAATTAATTAACCAACAAGTTTCAAAAACAGCGTTTAGAGTATCAATAGCCCGTTTTAGCCAATAAAAAAGCCCCTTAGATAAATCTAAGAGGCTGTAGAAGATGTGATCCCATTTGGATTCGAACCAAAGACCTACAGATTAGAAATCTGTTGCTCTATCCAGCTGAGCTATAGGACCATCGCACCTAAACTACAAATATAAGCATGGTTTCGAACCCATGGTATACTGTATATTTTTTTGCGGTGCAAATATGCAAAATTATGCTGAAAATAACAATCAATTTGGTAATTGATTTGCTATAAGCTGCTTAACAGCTTGTTAATGTAATACGGGCTCTTGTTTATTTTTGTTTTTAATTGTTTCACAAAATCCGTCCGTCCGTCCAAAGGTGTAACCCTTGTCCATTGCCCAATCGATAAAATCAGCTATCCTTCGTGCAAAAGCTTCGCCCGAGTTTCTGGAAACATAGCCCGGGAAGCCGAACTTTTCTTTATCGTGCAGGTCGGTAAATTCCCAGGGGTGGAAATACAAGTTCAGATAACCGTCTTTTTTTTGCGTTGCCGAAGCCATACGTTTTAATAAAGATAGCGGCAAATTATGAAAGCTTAGCCAAAACAGCGGAAAGCGTACCAACGGCGAAACCGAAGCCGGAATCTGCAGCACATCATGGTCATAAAACCAGGTACGTGGTTTATCAAAATTATTATACCGCCCGGGCAGCCAGGTTGGGTTTATAGACGAGTTATACTCATAGCCGGCTTTTGCTATTTCAGTCTCATCAACAGGCATCATCCGTGCCATGCGGAAGCCTGTTACTTCAGTTCCGGAAATATCCTCCAAGGCCAGCTTCGACTGCCTTAAATGTTCGGCCTTAAAATCTGAATGATAATACCCGTGTGATGCTATCTCATGCCCTTCGGCTACCATCCTTTTGATAACTTCGGGCTTATGATTGGCGTAATTAGCTGTGCAAAAGAAGGTAACCTTTATACCTCTGTCTTTTAATAAATCGAGTACCGTGTTGGTACCCCTTGTCGAAATTTCAAGCTGCTCATCAAATGGTATTGATTTACCGTACTCAAACGGCATATCAAACTCTTCAACATCAAACCCTAATAAAATCATTATTTACAATAACAACGTTTGACGACCGGATGATATAATGCGGGCGATGTTTAGACTGCATAAATATTTTGCCAACATACACTCCAATAACACTCATTACAAGTAACTGAAGGCCGCCAAAAAAGGCTATGGTAGCAATAATTGATGCCCATCCCGAAACTGCGTAACCTAAAAAGTAGCTTACTAATACATAAGGGATATACAAAATAGCCAGTGATGAAACCAGTAACCCAATTAACGATACAATATAAAGCGGCCTTGCACTGAAGGCTACGATACTGCCTACAGCAAGTTTAACCAGCTTTGCAAACGAGTAGCTTGCCTCGCCGGTATGCCGTTTTGATGGCACATAAGGAATGCCAACCTGTTTATAACCCGCCCACTTAATTATCCCCCTAAAAAAGATCTCGTACTCATCAATGAGCTTAAGCTGCTTCACAACCTTTTCGTCAATCAGCCTGAAATCGGCGGTACCATTTTCCATCTTGATATCCGAAAGCATGTTAAGGCCTTTATAAAACAATTTTGACGTAACTTTCTGATAACCCTTGCCATGAGGGTTTTCGCCTTCGCGATAGGTGTAAACAATATCATAGCCATTTTCCCAAAGGTTTAACATCTTCAGGATCAGCTGTGGCGGGTGCTGCAAATCAGCATCCATTGTTATCACGGCATCGCCCTGCGCCATTGCAATACCGGCCTTAAGAGCATAATCTTTACCAAAGTTGCGCGAAAGTTCTACATAAAATACATTGGAATGCAGCTCGGCATTGATCTTTAACTCATTCAGGGTATTATCGCGGCTTCCGTCGTCAACAAAGATCAGCTCATAGGCATATCCCGTGGGCGAAAGTGTTTCACGAAGTTGCTCAATTAAATAACTAATGTTTTTTTCTTCGTTATGAGAGGGTATAACAATAGAGATCTTCTTATCGGCAAGGTAAGTCATAGTTATACTATGGATTTTTAATTGTAATAGGTGGTATAGTAATTAAAGCTTATATTTGAATACCTTTTAGGCACCGCTTTTTTACTTAAATAACCTTACGCTAATTTGTTACAAAATGTAACTGCCGTAATCAGATTTAAATAAAGGTGTCAAATTCCTCAAATGTAACTTTTATGTTACAAACATAAAAATTATTTATTAATCTGCAAGTTTTCCGGGGTTTACATCAAAAATTAGCCCCTGCAGAATTGTTTTCATATCAGTAATCCTCTAAACTGCGGCCGTATTCAATACACTTTTCTTTTCGCCCGCAAAATCCCTGGTGAGCGTTTCGTAAATTATTTTAAGCCAGATCAAAAAGCAGGGTATCGATTTTAGTTTATAAGGAACAATATATTGGGTACGGATAAAGGAGGGAAAAAGATCTGAAGGCGAAAGACTTGTTATCAACAGCGTCAAAACCAACAGGAAAATCTCGAAGCCGGTTACCGGGCGGTTTAAATTCATAAACCAAACGGCTACCCCGACAAAAGCAATGATATAAGTTGATGATTCGGCCGAACTGCTGAATATCACCGCAAAGATCAGCACCGACGATAGGATGAGCCGCTGATATTCCAAAATTTTATAAGCGCCTATGCGCAGGTATGAAAGTGTGAACAGCACTAGCGCCGGTCCTATTACATACATATTTTTGAGGTCCTCATAATGAGATATCCTTCGGATAAAACCGGTAACGCAAATCTCCTGCATTAACGAATGTTGATTACCTGAATTTTTGATCATAAGGTCGGTATACCAGTCGTGATAAGTTTGGATGATAAACGAAGGTGACGAAATAGCCATCGGCAACACAAACAACACTACCGACCAAAATATAAAGCTGAGCACAAACCTTGGTTTGTTGGTTGAAAAGAAAAAGAAAGCCAGTCCAACTATACCGTACAGCTTGATGAACGCACCAAGGGCAATCATTAATGCAGCCCAAAAATCCTGTTCGCGTTTGATAAAATTAAACCCCAATATGATCAGCGCCGCTATCATGGGGTTGCTCTGCACATTGGCCGATGCCGTCATCAGCTCATGGGCGCACAACAAAAGCACAATAACATACTGATCTTTTTTTAGCGGCAATAATTGAATAGCCTTAAACAGGATAAACGCATTAAACATCACCCATAAAATAACCCCGATACTATCTGGCAGGATAGAAAATGGCGCCATGATTATTGAAAATACCGGTCCATAGTGGTTCAGGTCATAATAATGCTCGGGCTGGTAAGCGTACAGGTTATGCTGATGAATGGTATTTAAAAAGTTATATTTAAATATGGTGTAATTGTTAAAGCCCTGGTGGGCTAAAACACCTTTAATTACCAAAAATAAACTTAGGCCAAACCATAAAGAATATACAAAAGGTTTGTTGGTGATAAGCTTAGCAAGTTTTTGCACGGATTAGGGGTCTTTAAATTTATGCGAAGATATAAATATGTCACACAATTATTACAAATCCCTAAATTAACTTACCTGTGCTATCTTTGATCAAACCCAATCATTACCATGAAACCAAACCCCTCCCCCATCAAGCATAACCCCGATCGCCGTAAATTTATTGGTCAGTTAGGTGCCTTAGCCGGTACTGCAGCATTGTTGTCGGCTCCATTTGCTGCCGATGCCATCATCTTTACTAACCCTGACGAACAAGTTACTGTAGGGCAAATCATCGATCTGTTTATGAAACAAGTGCCGGGCGCTCCCTTCCCTAATACGGTTGATACCCTAAAATCGGGTAACCGCGATATTGTTGTTACCGGCATAGTTACCACCATGTTTGCAACCATTGGCATTATTGAAAAAGCAATCAGCTTAGGGGCTAATTTTATCATAGCACACGAACCAACTTTTTATAACCATGCCGATGAAACCACCTGGCTGGCCAACGATGACGTATTTCAGTATAAAAAACAATTGCTCGACAAGCACAACATTGCGGTTTGGCGCAACCATGATACCATACATAGCCTTAAACCCGATGGCATTGGCATTGGTTTGTTAAAGCAGCTTGATTGGGTAAGCTATTACAAACCCGAAACAGGGAACCTGTTAACCATTCCGTCTATCTCCTTAAGTTCGCTTATCGATACACTTAAAAAGAAGCTAAAAATTGAGAAGGTACGCTACATTGGCAATCCATCACAAAGCTGCCAAAAGGTGCTGCTGTTACCTGGAGCGGCCGGCGGTAAAAGACAGATCACCGAAATGAGCACCAAAAAACCAGATGTACTGATTTGCGGTGAAATTTCAGAATGGGAAACTGCCGAATATGTGAGGGATGCCCAAGCCAAAGGCGATAAACTTTCATTAATTGTATTAGGGCATATTGCCAGCGAAGAACCGGGTTCGGAGTTTATGATAGGATGGCTGAAGCAAAACGTACCCGGCATTAAAGCCACACACATTCACCCGGGTAATTCACTTGCGTTTATGTAACCCGTTTGTAATACAAAATACACGTTTTAGCATTAATTAAAGCCAATATTTTGCTTAATAATGTAACATTGCGTACAATTGTAAATTACTCTGTTTTTAAATTGTAGGGCGCACTGCTTATCTGTAAACTTTACATTTAAAAAAAGGTATAGTTGACCTGATTAATTATTGATAACAATGGTATAAAAGCACCATTTAAAGTTTAATTTATACAAAAAAGTAGCTATAATTTAAGTAAAAATCGCAATTTTCAATTTTTAAAATACTAAGTGTTTTTTTTACAATAAGTAAATCCTACTTTTAACCGATTTTTAAAAAAACAAAAATTTATGATCATAATTGCTGACGGTGGCTCAACCAAAACAAATTGGTGCCTGGTTACCGAAGAGGGAAAAAAAGTTTACTTCAATACCGAGGGTTATAACCCCTACTTTTCAAGTACAGAGTATATTATACAGTCACTGAACGAAAGCCTGCCAACCGATCTTGAAAAAAACCTGATCACAGAGGTAAATTACTATGGTGCCGGCTGTTCAACCCCCGAAATGCGCAAAATTGTTGAGGAAGCTATGAAAGTAGTTTTCGTTGGCGCAAAGGTTAATATTGGTCATGACCTGCTTGCTGCTGCCCGTGCCCTGCTTGGCAACAGCGAAGGTTTTGCCGCTATATTAGGTACCGGAACCAATACCTGCATTTATGATGGTAAAGAAGTTGTACACAATATTGATTCGGGCGCCTATATTCTTGGTGACGAAGGCAGCGGTTGCTACATCGGCAAAAAGCTGTTAACAGATTACCTGCGCGGTTATATGCCTGAGCCTGTACGTGCCCTTTTCTGGGAAACTTACAAACTTACTCCTGATGATATCAATGAGCAGGTTTATACCCAGCCGCGTGCTAACCGTTTTTGTGCAAGCTTCAGCAAATTTGTTTACGATAACAACGTACACATCGAATATTCACGCAACCTGGTACGTACCTCGTTCGAAGATTTCTTTCGCAACCTGGTAACCCACTACCCTGATTACCAAAAATACACTTTCAACTGCATCGGTTCGGTAGGTTATAACTTCCGTAACGTGCTGGAAGAAGTAGTTACTGAAAATGGCATGGTTGTTGGCAACATCATCCGCTCGCCTATAGATAACCTGGTGAAATACCATTTGGAATTAGCACCTTCTTCTTTATAGTTAGAAGCAAGACATCAAGAATCCAGACCTAAGACGTCAAGATTTTAGCTAAAAAGGACTGGAACATTTTCCGGTCCTTTTGCTTTTTACGTGTTCTTCAACAAATGAATGGGATGATTCTGCCGTCTGTATACCTGTGTCACTACACTTTCTACAGATAGTGGATACCTGCCCCCTCCACCCGTCATTGCTTCGCGCCTCGCAATGACGGGGTGAAACGATCACTAAAAACAAAAGGGCTGGAAAATCTCCCAACCCTTCTGTCTTATAATTCTATTTCTTTCTTGGCTCTTGATTCTTGACTTCCTGACTCTGTCCTGACTTCCTGACTCTCTAAAAGCTATACCAAATTCATCTCTCCCTGAAAAATCTTGCCGTACTTACGTTTATCAAACTTGTACAGTTTAGCGGCGCGGTATGATACCCCCTTCTGCTTTTCATCAAGCTCCTTCAAAAAGCCATAGCTGAGCATCTTTTTGCGAAAATTGCGTTTATCAAGCTTCTTATCCAAAACAGCCTCATAAAGCGACTGCAATTGGGTAAGCGTAAATTTTTCGGGCAATAGCTCAAACGCTATCGGCTGGTAGTGTAGCCGGCGCTTTATCTTATTGAACCCTGTTTTAAAGATCTCACTATGGTCAAACGCCAGTTTAGGCAATTCGCTTACCGGATGCCAGAATGCTTTTTTGGCATATTGGGTAACCGGTCGTAATTCCTTTTGCCCGTTTATGCGGATCAATGCATAGTAAGCAACCGTAATTACACGGCCCTGGGGGTGGCGGTTCACTTCGCCAAAAGTATGAAACTGCTGCATGTGCAAATCACGTAAACCTGTAAGCTCATACAGGATCCGCTCAGCCGCATCATCAATACTCTCGTCTTGCTCAACAATATAGCCGGGCAGTGCAAGCCAGTCTTTATATGGCTCCTCGTTTCGCTCAATAAGCAAAATTTTAAGCTCGCCGGCTTCAAAGCCGAATATCACGCAGTCAATCGAGAATACGGAATCAAACTTGGGTAACATTAGTTCCAAACTATTAGTGAGATTTAGTTAATAAGTTTAAAGATATAGCCTTAATTCCTAATCCAAAAAAAAATAAATAAAATTTAATGGTGTAATTTACACACAGTATCTTCGTAGCGTAAAATTAAGGAGCGAAAGATGCGTAAAATTTCAAAAATAGGGGTTTTAACTTCAGGCGGTGACGCCCCCGGAATGAACCCTTGTATACGTGCCGTTGTGAGGACCGCACTGTATAACGGGCTGGAAGTTGTAGGTATAAGGCAGGGTTATAAAGGCCTTATCGAAAACGACATGTATGAAATGGATAAACGCTCGGTAAGTAACATCCTTAATTTGGGCGGCACCATTTTAAAAACCGCGCGTTGCCTGCCTTTCAAAACTGACGAGGGCATGGAGATAGCATACCAAAACGCCAAAGCCCGTGGTATCGATGCCCTTGTGGTTATTGGCGGTGATGGTACTTTTACCGGTGCCCTGCGTTTTTCACGTAAGTATCCCGACATTGCAGTAATGGGCGTACCGGGTACAATTGATAATGACCTTTGCGGTTCAACCTATACCCTTGGTTTTGATACCGCTACCAATACGGTTATCCAGGCTATCGACAAAATCCGCGATACTGCCGATGCGCATGACCGCCTTTTCTTTATAGAGGTTATGGGCCGCGACTCGGGCGCTATTGCCTTGCGTGCAGGTATATCATGCGGTGCCGAAGCTATTTTACTTCCTGAACGCGCTACTGCTATTGATGATTTGATCGTAAACCTTAAAGAGGGCCACATGAACAAAAAATCATCAAGCATTGTAATTGTTGCCGAAGGTGATAAAAACGGCGGTGTTTATGACGTGGCAAAGGCTGTACAACAAGAAGTTAAAAATTACGACATAAAAGTTACTATCTTAGGCCACTTGCAACGGGGCGGTGCGCCGTCAAGCTTTGACCGTATTTTGGGCAGCAGGCTTGGCTTTGCTGCAGTTAACGCTTTGGTTGCCGGCGAATCACAAAAAATGGTAGGTTTGCAGGCCAATCAGATCATGATGACAGACCTGGAAGCAGCACTTAACCAGCACGAGTTTAAGCTTGAAGAAGACCTTTTACAAATGATGGATATATTATCGATATAGATTATTAATGATTGCAGTTGTTTATAGCGGATCGTACTTTGCACATTGGAGGCTTACTGATAAGGGAAGAACTGTTGCTTCCTTTAAAACCAATGGCATAAATCCCTATTTTAACGACGAGAAGCACATCCTTCAACTGCTCAATAAAAACATCAATCTTATACACCACGCCGAAGTGATCAGACGCATCTACTTTTTTGGTGCGGGCGCCTCGTCAGATGAGCGGAAGAAGATAGTACATAGTGCTTTTTCAACCTTTTTCAAGTTCGGAAAAGTTTCTGTCGAGCATGATATTGCCGGGGCGGCTATAGCCTGCTGTAAAAACGAACCCGGCATTGTGAGCATTTGCGGCAGCGGCAGCAACGCCGCCTGGTATGATGGAAAAAGAGTTTGGCCAAACAATTATGGCTTGGGTTATATCCTGGCCGATGAAGGATCGGGCAACTGGCTGGGCAGGCAGCTCATCAAGGAATTCATGAACGATACCCTGCCTCTATCTATCCGTAAAAAGTTTATACACAAATACGATGCAGACCGTAAAAATCTGCTCGAAAAGGTTTATCGTCAAAAGCAACCTGCTTTATTTTTAAGTTCCTTCACCGATTTTTATCTCGATAATAAAAACGATCATCATCTGCAAAACGTCATAAAAAAAGGATTTAGCAAGCTAATTTACACATATTTGTTACCTTTATATCAGCAACACCCGGGTACGTCTGTTCACTTTGCAGGCTCTGTTGCTTTTAATTTTCAGGAACACTTGTATGAAGCTGCCGCCGAAGCTGATCTGCAAATCACTAATATAATTAAAGAACCCATAAATAATTTATTAACCTACTATTCAAGTAAAAATTAAAAAATCATGAAAATAGGAATTAACGGTTTCGGCCGTATTGGCCGCCTGGCATTCAGGGCTGCAATTGAAAGACCAGACATTGAAGTTGTTGGTATTAATGACCTTGTTGAGCCGGATTACATGGCTTACATGTTAAAATACGATTCAACCCATGGTCAGTTCAATGGTACTATTGCTGTTGAAGGCGGTCATTTGGTTGTTAACGGTAAAACCATCCGCGTTACTGCCGAAAAAGACCCTGCTAACCTTAAATGGAATGAAGTAGGTGCTGAGGTTGTAATTGAATCAACCGGTTTGTTCTTAACTCAGGAAACTGCTCAAAAACACATCGACGCCGGTGCTAAAAAAGTAGTAATGAGCGCTCCTGCAAAAGATGATACCCCTACATTTGTAATGGGTGTTAACCACAAAGCGTTGAAAGCCGATCAAAACATCGTTTCAAACGCTTCATGTACTACCAACTGTTTAGCTCCTATCGCTAAAGTATTGGACGATAAATTTGGTATCGAAGAAGGTTTGATGACTACTGTACACGCTGTTACTGCAACTCAAAAAACAGTTGACGGCCCATCTGCAAAAGATTGGAGAGGTGGTCGTGGTGCTTACCAAAACATCATCCCTTCATCAACAGGTGCCGCTAAAGCTGTAGGTTTAGTTTTACCTCAGTTAAAAGGTAAATTAACAGGTATGTCATTCCGCGTACCAGTTGCCGACGTATCTGTAGTTGACTTAACTGTACGTTTGAAAAACGGTGCTTCATACGAAACCATCAAAGCTGCTATGAAAGAAGCTTCTGAAGGCGAATTAAAAGGTATCCTTGGTTACACTGAAGATGAAGTTGTATCTGAAGACTTTAAAGGCGATGTGCGTACTTCAATTTTCGACGCTAAAGCAGGTATCGGTCTGAATGATAACTTCGTAAAAGTTGTTTCATGGTACGATAACGAGTGGGGTTACTCAAACAAACTGATTGACCTTGTTCAGGAAATTGGCAAATTATAATCGCTGATTTTTTTAGATCATATAAAACGCCCTTCGGATAACCGGAGGGCGTTTTTTGTTAGAGAGGGCTTACTACGCCGCATGGATATTCAGAAAATTTATTAATTTGTAGCAGGCACCTACGCTTTAATATCTAACAATACATGAAAACTATTGATTGTGCAGATGTTTGAACTTTACTTTACAACCAATTGCCCCATTAACCCGCAGGTAGCAAAATCGTTTACAACTTGCAAGCCTCTGCAATTATTAACTATTAAAGTAGTCAGTAGTTCGTGCCAGTCCTGCTTTGCTGGTATTCAAAACCCTCTCAAAAGGGAGAGGATTTAGGAGAGATCTACCTCTTCGTCACCAACTCCCTATAACCCACCAGCTCATCCCAACGGGCCGCGGGAGGACGATAATAGGTAAGTACCTGGTATTCGTTTTCAGTTTCAAAGTGGCTGCCCTCAAAAGGGATATCATCAGCTTTGCCGGTTTTAGCATCTACCCAAACGTATTCATAATCATACACGCCTTGTTTTAGCAGCATGTTTACGGTGTATCTTCCGTTATCAAGCGGGTGTAGCTTGTTGCTATCATCAAGCCGGTAATTGTTAAACTGCCCTACCACATAAGGTGCTCCGTCTTTAGGATTTTTATTGGTTGATAACGTGAAGTATACGTGAGCGTAATCGGCATCGGTGGCCGGCGTGGTACCATCATTATTCAGGATGTAAAACTTACCGTCGTTATCGTACTGAAAAATGTAGTTGGGCTGGTCGCGCACGGGGTCGCCAAGCAGTACCACTACGTTAACGGAGTCTTTGTAAATTTTGGCTACCCTTTGCGAGTTAAGTTTGAGCGTACGCATATCAAACAGCCTGAACTCGTTACGGCCCGGAAAATCATTAATGCTTACATCATTATAAATTAACTGCGAACCACGAATATAAGTTGGCTGCCCGTTAAGCACCGCCGTTTCGGTACGGGCGTTTTGCATAATAAAAGTACGCAGGGCATAAGCCGGGTTCTGCACAACAAGGCCCGAATAATCAACCGTAAAATTGATTTTTTGATTAGTTTGCCGGATAGCATTATTGGCCGAAGCTACCAGATCGGCAGCTATCGAAACACGTTTGCCCAGCACGTACAAGCGGCGGGTAAGCACCATTTTGTTTTGATCGCCATCTTCATAAACCTTCAGCACATAGTTGCCCGATATTTTGGGGGCGATGTTATTGTTGGGCAACGAAATTTCGTAATGGGTATATTTTTGCATGGTGCCGGTTGAGTAGCTGTAATTGTACAGCCGGTCGTCGGTAAAGCTTTGCAGGTACTCGGCAGATGAAAGGTTTGACGAGTTCCAATTAGCATCGCAATGCTCAATGGTATAATAGTAATTACGGCTGCCCCCGCGCAGGTCATCGAAAGTTAGCAGCACCTTTTCATCGGCCCCCAAATTAATAACCGGGAAAGAGCCCTGCTTGGCAGTGTTATAAAACTCAACGCTTTTTATAGCCGGAGAGTAAACGTTGTTGTTGTAGGGGGATTGTTGTGCAAAGCTTTGTTGAGCAAATAAGATAAAGAGCGCAATACTCAAAAAAAATCTCATCAATTTCATTCCTCTTCAATATTTGTTTTATCCTGCAGCCAATTCTGCCTGACATCAAAACTAAACAATGCAATTGACAAAAATAAGAATGGGGCGCCTGTAGCAAATGTAAACTTAGCACCACCATCGTTGGACATATTATGTGTCTGGTAAAATAAACCTGTCCACATAAATATAACACCAATAAGCCGTGTAATTACATGCATTCTGTGTGTACCGAAAAACAACAAAAGTTGTCCGATAAAAAAGAACAACGCTGATGCCGCAAGGGTGTCTTCATTATTATTGGATAGTTGTAATGAAAACTTAAGCCCTTTTGCTATCGGGGCCATGATTTCAATCAACATCATTGGTACCGCGCCGTGACCTGCCCCAACTATAATAAGGCAACTGGATATTATTATAGCAATGACAAGGCTACGGTATTGATTGGTCATTTATTAATTTAGGTTTATAGTCGCTATTACAACGCAATAGCGACTTTCGTGTTCATCAGGGCCCTCTTCGAGAGACCCTGATGGGACGTTAATTGATGGGACGTTAATTCACAATAACAGTTTACTCCACACGCTCATCAAAGCCCTCTCCCTTTCGGGGAGGGTTGGGTGGGGTTTACGATTCCAACTCCAATATCTGCTCGGCAAGTGCTTCCCACTTTTCCTGCAATTGTTTCAGTTCGGTTTGTTTGGCGCTGTAGGCAGCGTTGGTTTGTTTTAATTTGGCGTTATCGCTGTATATTTTTTCGTCGGCCAGCTGGGTTTCAAACTGCTTTACTTCTTTTTCAAGGTCGGCAATTTGTTGTTCCATTTTGGCCAGGTCCTGGTTCAGTTTTTTAAGCTGCTGATGTTTGTTTTCGCCTTGCGGCTGTTTAGCCGGCTCGGGCTTTTTCTCTTCCTTTTTAGGCTGAGGTGCCGGCGCGGCAGCTTTGGGCTCCAGTTTACGTTTGGCATACCATTCATCAAACTCGGCATAAGTACCCGGATAAATCTTGATCTTCTGATCTTCAATAAACCAAATCTTATTGGCTACATTATCAAGGAAATACCTGTCGTGCGATACCACAATGAAAGTACCCTCATACTGGTCAAGCGCCTGGATCAGGATATTAACCGACTGCATATCCAGGTGGTTGGTAGGCTCATCCAGTACCAGGAAGTTAGCATCGGCAGTAAGCGCTTTAGCCAGTGCTACGCGCGATTTTTCACCACCCGAGAGTACTTTGATCTTCTTAAACACATCGTCACCGGTGAACAGGAATGAACCTAAAATGGTACGCAACTCGGTATCAGTATGTTTGGGGGCAAATGATTGCAGCTCCTGTAATATCTGATTTTCGAGGTGTAAAGATTCCAGTTGGTGCTGGGCAAAAAAAGTAGTAGTTACGTTATGACCAGTGGTTACCGTACCAGTGTAATCTTTATCGGCAGATGCAATAATGCGCAACAGGGTTGATTTACCTTTACCGTTGGCACCGATGAGTGCAATTTTATCACCTTTTTCAATTACAGCTTCGGCGTGGTCAAGAATATCGATAGCAGGGTATTTTTTGGTGATATCCTCTAAAGTGATCACGTGCCTACCCGACTGTTTGCTGAAACGGAAAGCGAAGTTAACGGATGGATTATCGTCATCCACATCGTCAATACGCTCCATCCTATCCAGCATTTTGATGCGGGATTGCGCCATTTTAGCTTTAGAAGCCTTAGCACGGAAACGCTCGATCAAACGCTCTTCCTGTTTAATTTTTGATTGCTGGTTTTTAAACTCACCGCGCTGAATTTCTTCGCGCAGGGCCTTTTCTTCGAGATAGAAAGAGTAGTTGCCCGCGTAAACGGTAAGCTTGCCTTTGCGCGATTCAACGGTACGGTTGATAACCTTATCCAGAAACCACCTATCGTGCGATACGATGATGATAGCACCGGTAAAAGCCTTCAGGTAATCTTCCAGCCATTGGATAGATGGCAAGTCGAGGTGGTTGGTAGGCTCATCCAGCAGCAGGATATCAGGTGCCTGCAACAGGATCTTGGCCAGCATTACACGCATGCGCCATCCACCCGAAAAGGTGCTCAGCTTACGCTTGCAATCGTCATCGCTAAAACCCAAACCGGCTAAAATTTCGTGGGCTTTATATTCGATATTGTAACCGTCAAGCAGTTCAAACTCATGCTGCTTGTCGCTCAGTTTATTTAAAAGATCTTCGCTATAATCCGTTTCCAGCTTTTTAAGCAGGTTCTCTATCTCGTCGTGCAGTTGGTTCTGGCGCTCAAAGGCTTCCATAGCCACGTGTACGATGTTTTTATCAGATGAGTATGAAAGCAGATCCTGGTTAAGGTACCCCATGGTAAGGTCCTTAGCCATTGAAACAGTTCCGGAGGTAGGCTTATAGTCGCCTACAATAATTTTTAAAAGGGTGGTTTTACCAGTACCGTTGGCACCAATTAAACCAATTTTTTCACCGGGTTTAATATGCCAGTTGGCTTCATCATATAAGGCCCGCGCACCAATCTCGAACGTAAGGTTATTTATAGCAATCATTTACGCGCAAAGATACGCTTTTTGTTTTAAGGCGAAAGGTGAAAGGTTCTTTAGGAGGAGGTGAAGCATGCAAAACTGCAGCTACCTTTTGCCTTTTGCCTTTTACCTTTTATTTGCAAAGCCGCAGCTACCTTTTGCCTTTCACCTTTAGCCTTTTACCTTTTATTTGAAAAGCCGCAGCTACCTTTTGCCTTTTACCTTTTATTTGCAAAGCCGCAGCTACCTTTTGCCTTTCACCTTTAGCCTTTTACCTTTTATTTGAAAAGCCGCAGCTACCTTTTGCCTTTTACCTTTTATTTGCAAAGCCGCAGCTACCTTTTGCCTTTCACCTTTAGCCTTTTACCTTCTAAAGAGCTCCAACCGCTTTCAACCAGGTTTGGGCCATGAGGGCTTCACCGGCAACGCTGGGGTGTACGCCGTCAAGGTTCCAGTAGGTGGCTGGTGCTGTTTGCTCGGCTTTGTCAAATGCCGATTGGTAAGGCACAAATACCGCATCAAACTCTGCAGCAATATCTTTAGCAGCTTTACGGAAGGTATCAAATGTAGGGTACCATTTATCATCAACGGCCTTCACGTTTTTTTCGGCGAAGGGCTCGCAGATCACCAGTTTAATATCGGGCAGGGCTTGCTTGGTACGGGTAAGCAACGCCCTGTAATCGGCGATATAAGTATCTATTGTACCTTTGTAACCACTGGTAAGGGTATGCCAAAAGTCATTCACGCCTATGTGAATACTTAATATGTTTGGTTTAAGGGCAAGACAATCGGTATCCCAGCGCTCGGCAAGCTGATATACTTTATTACCGCTGATACCTTTATTGTAGATTTTTAAACCTTTATCAGCGTGTTTAAGCAGCAATTGTGAAGCAGTTAACAAAGCATAGCCCGAGCCTAAAGCGCTGGTAGTATTGGGTTCGGTTTTGCTATGGTCACGCCCCCAGTCGGTAATGGAGTCGCCCTGAAAAAGCACTACATCGCCCTGGTTAAAGGTTAGCTTTTTTGCAGGTCTTTCGGCAGCTAAAGCCGATGAAACAATTGAGGGTATGCCCATAGCCGCAAGCGTGCCTACAGCGGTGGTTTTTAAAAAATGCCGACGGTAGTTTTGTTTGGTATCTTTCATTTGAGGATTATAAGGGTATTTGCCGAAAATACTGATTTGCTATAACTATTAAAATTTTGTCGGGTTTTGTACCAGTATTTGTAAAAGGAATATTACGTGCCTCCACAATTGTAGCAACAGTTCTTATTTATCAGCCACAAAATTTATCGGTTTTTCCGGATCAAAGGTAACATATACCCGTTTCCAGGGCTCATCATCCATCAGTCGCCATTTGTGTGCTGTTCCGGTTATATCCTGGGCTATCAGGATCTCGCCGGGCCTAAGTATGAATTTTTCGCCGGGATAGGTTTCAAATTCAAGCGTACCGGTAAGGGTTATCACATACTGATTGGTTGGGGCATTATGGTAATCATAAAACGCATGCGGTTCCGATTCCTGGAACCTTATTGCCAGAGCTTCGTTAAGCGACCCTAATTCAACCATCCCTTTTTGTATATGCGAATGACCGTCATCACCGGTATATAACCTGTAGGCTTTTATCATGCAGGCTAAACTAATATTTAAGTGCTAATTCAGCTCAATTATTATGTAATTATTATAACGCAGTTGTACCACTTATGTAAAGTGTTCATTTTGATTAGTGTTAAAGATTACCTATTTCCAGTAAACCTTTAAGTATTTATTTCTTTAACCGATAGCTCATAAAAAACGCTATTTTTATTGCAGATAATTACAGCACCGATAAGAGCTTTCTATCAAACCATGAAAAAACTTTTACTTATTTTTTGCTTTATTACAGCAGCACACAGCTTTGCGTTTGCCGATAAAACTGCTATCAACCATTTTGTAATTAAAGAAAACCCCTTTGCGGTTGATGAGGTAGCCGTAGTTGCAACCGATACTGCAGGCGTGATACAGGAAAATGTAAACGGCATTTTCACCTTTGTAATGAACGGTTTTACCGAAGAACTTAAGTTTGACAAAGGCACGGCTTTTTACCGCCACAAGCTTGACCGTTCAACCTTCCTGTACGCCAAACATATGAACGATTCCGGCACACATGCCATACTATACTACATTTACAAGCATGATAGTAAACTAAGTCCATTCCATATCAGCTGGGTACTGTTGATAGCCATTCCCCTGTTACTGGTATTGCTGGCTTATATGTTTAAGCGGTTTATCATTATTGCCGTAGTAATCTTCTGTATCTTCCTGTATTTCAATTACCACAACGGCTTAAGCATTCCAACCTTTTTTGAAAGCATTATTGATGGGTTGAAGAATATGTTTTAGAAGGAAGGTCAAAGGCGAAAGGTCAAAGGTTTTTTATGGAGAGGTGAAAGTAAAACGAAAAGTAAAAGTTTTAAAAAAACAGATGCACACGTAAAGCTGCAGCTACCTTTTGCCTTTCACCTTTATCCTTTTACCTAAAAATCTTAAAAAGGTAATCCAATGCCAAAGTTCAACTGCATAAAGTTGTAATCTTCTCCGTTGGCTGCTTTGTAAGCTTGTTTGAATGAACCTTTGCTAAACAGTTCGCCGGCATGGTTAACAAGCACCCATTGGTTAGCTCCGCTAAATTGCGGGTCTTTAAGTTTAAAGGCGGCATCAAGCCGAAAAACGAAGAAGCTTAGGTCGAACCTCAACCCGGTACCAATACCTACAGCCGTTGAGCTTAAAAAGTTGTTCAGTTTAAACTGTCCGTTGGGGTTATCAGGCTCATCATGCAAGCGCCATACATTACCGGCATCAACAAAAACCGCACCTTTAAGTTTTGCACCAAAAAAGTTATTTGCCAACAGGTACCGGTACTCGGCATTGGTTATAAACTTGATCTCGCCAAACTGGTCAAGATATTTCAAACGTGCCCGGTTATTAACATCGGTACCGTAATACGCACCCCGGTTAAATTGCCCTGGTCCTAAGGTTCGCGGCAGCCAGGCCCTGATATCATTGGCTCCGCCTGCATAAAAATTCTTTTCAAAAATAAGCTGATTGCTATTACCGTAAGGGATACCTATACCCGGGTTTATACGGAAAACAAATTGTTTCTCGCCACCAAAGTTTCGATAGATGCGCGTATCAAGCTCAACTTTGGTATACTGCGCAAAAGTATATCCAAAAAGCTTGTGTTGCCCAAGAGTATCTTTAGGAGCATTGGTGAGATTGCTTACCAGGTTAAGAAAATTCCCGCCAATATCTAAACTGCCCCGGAAATAGGTGAAATTTTCATAACCATTAAGCTTTATGGCATTAACCTGGTAAGTGTATTGGCTACCGGATGTAAAAACCGTACGCCCGATTAAATAAACATAGGAGTACCTGTTTTGTGCAAGCAGCGCCGCCCTTGCAGCCGGATCAATTATGCCCCTCGAAAACTCAATGTTGATAGGCGTAATGGTATGTGTTTTATACGGCGTATCAAAAAAGTCGTACGTAATGGAATTGATAAAACTTTCGCGCTTAACCAGGTCCTTTTGGTAAAACAGCGAATAGTTTGATGAAAATGTGGTGTGTGGAACCGCAAATTTACCAAGAAACGGAAATTTGAACGGAAGCAATAGCCGCGGATAGACAAGCTGTGCTCCTACCCTAAACTCCTGGTTTTGGATACTACTGTGATCATTACCCACATTATTGCCATTATCAAAAAGGATACTCCAGTTAACTTTTAACTGCAATATAGCGGCCTGTTTAAATAAATTCCTGTCGGTAAAGGTGTTACCCACGTTATAACCAAAACGACCGCCGCTAAAAAGCACCTCACCCTCTACACGGTCGCTCATCCGTTTAAGCGGCACGATATCTATCCGGGTATTAAGCCTGTTAGAGCTATCCTTCAGTTTTTCGTAGACGGGGTTGGGCACATTTCTGAAAACATTTAACTCGGATAAGCGAGTGGTGGTGCGTGTTTGCTTATCAATATCATAGATCTCGCCTTTTTTCTGAAAAACGTAATCGGTTACCACCCTTGGTTTAAACCTTTTTGAATAGTCAACAAACCTGAATTGTGAATCAACCTGTATCGTATCAACTTTGCCCGGTGTACGCCCCTGGCTGTTTGATATCGTAATTAATGTATTGTTGATGGTATAAACCGGGTGCTGTGTTTTCCCCGCCGGGTTATCAATTATCATTTTTACATCAACCACACTGCTGTTAAAGGTGGAATCATAGGTAAAATTGATATATTGCCTGTAAAAATCGTAGTAACCGTTATGCTTCATGAGCAAATAGAGCTGGTCGCGGTCGTAAGCTAAACTATCGGTGTCAAACCTGCCGCCTGGCTGTATGTGCGAGATCCTGTTACGATTACCGTTATACAATGCTTTAATATTATTATCGGCAATACTATCGGTAAATTTGCGGATGCGGAACATAGGACCTTCATTAGCAGTAAAAATCAGCTCAGCTTTTTGCTTTTTTATCACCACACTGTCGGTGACCTTCGCTTTCAGGTAACCACGGCTCCGGATGTATTTTTCCATCTGTACACGCGAGTACTCGATCAGGTTACTATCAACAACAACGGGGGCCTCGCCTATATTTTTTTTACCTTTATTGCTAAAAGTATAGTACAACTGCAGGTTGAGCCAGTTATTGGGTTGTTGCTCCTTATCCACATAATTTATAGCGGTTTCCGCAAATTGCTCGTCAATACCTTTTATAGTAATTTTGCGCACCAGTGCCTGGTCTTTGCGGATGCCACGGGTAATGCTGCAGCCCGAACCGATAATAACCAGTAAAATACTTAATATTGTAAGGCGGTAAACAGCAGGCTTAGTATATGCTTTCAAAATCACAGATCAGTTTATTAAAATCCTTACAACATAAAAAATTCCGTAAAGAGCATGGTTTGTTTTTGGTTGAGGGTTACAAATCAGTTGTTGAGTTTGTAAACGCTGCATACCAGGTTGATGCTATATACCATACATCCGAAATTGCTCCAAAAATGATGAATTTATCCCGAAAAATAAATTTTCAGGAAATTTCATTGACCGATCTGGAAAAGATCAGCAGTTTGAAAACCCCACAGGATGTAATTGGTTTGATAAAAATACCAAAATGGCCCAGATTAAATTATAACTTACTGAAAAACAATTTCTCGCTGGTGCTTGATGGGGTGCAGGACCCCGGCAATATGGGCACTATTATCCGCACGGCCGACTGGTTTGGCATTACCGATATTATTTGCTCAGATGATACCGTTGATGTTTATAACCCCAAAGTGGTGCAGGCTACCATGGGCTCATTAGCACGGGTAAATGTGCATTACGGCGACTTAATGACTATCATCCCCGAAATAAAGCTCCCATTATTTGGCGCCATGCTCGATGGCGAAAATATCTACAACACCAATTTCGGCCGTGAAGGTTTACTGGCTATGGGCAACGAGGGTAATGGCTTACGCCCTGAAATACAGCAGTTAATAAATAAAACAGTAACCATACCCCGGATAGGCTATGCCGAATCATTGAATGTAGCTATAGCTACGGCCATATTATGTTCAGAAATAAAAAGAAATTCGTTCAAATAAATTTGTCCGCTAAAAATAATTACTATCTTTGCAGTCCTTAAAAAAGGGTCGGATGGCCGAGTGGCTAGGCAGAGGTCTGCAAAACCTTTTACAGCGGTTCGAATCCGCTTCCGACCTCAGGGTTAAAAAAATTTAAAATAAAAGACAATGGGCGTTACTCGTTTAAAAAGAAAAGACAGGAGAAATAAAACTTTTTCACGCTTAGAAGTACAGTTCTTGAAACTGGCTACTAACCTAGAATACGGAAGCCGTTCTGCTGAGTCAAAACACAGCCAGATAGCTAAAAACAATGCAGCTTTAGATATCGCATTAGGCAAATAATTCTCTCCTTCTTCGGAAGAAAAGACTTTAAAGTCCTGCCGGTTTCCGGCAGGACTTTTTTTGTATTATGATTTTGCAATCTAATTACAATGGGAGTATAGAGACAGGACATTGCATATTTCTAATCATAATGTTCAATTTTTATCATCTGTATAAAACATCCAAAAAGCTTTTTATCTTTAACTCTACTTAACTTATCGCATAATGAAAAAGTACTTATATACTATTATAATTGCCGCTTCTGCACTGACTATCTCATGTCAAAAAGATAAAAACTCCGATAAAGCCACACAAACAGGATCAACCAAAATTTCTTATTTTGCCCAGGCTAAAACAATTAATGGAGCAAAATCCTCATTGGAAAATAAGTTCCTAAAATTGAATGCTACTGTGGACTCATCTGCTATTAGCCCCGCAGTTACGTGGAATTCAGCTACTATTTTTATTGACCAGATTAGCTTTAACGGATCCATGGGAAATGGCACTGTAGATTCAACAATTACCGTTCAAAAAAAGGTCGATATGCTCTCATCCAATCCTTATGTTGGTGATATTCAACTGCCGGTAGGCTCCTATAAAGACGTTAAATCAAGATTACTGATGAGAAAATCCCAGCATTCGGACCTTACCTTTGAATTACACGGAACCTTTACCAATTCCAAAGGCATCCTTACTTCTTTGTATATCGGAAATTCGGATTTATTTAATGTTAACCTTAATGTTAATAATGTAGTTGTCGAAAAAAGCTCAACTTACAACATGTTTTTTAATTTTGAGCTGAACAAGGTATTAGCCGGTATAACCATTCAGCAATTAGAAAATGCATACAAAGATCCGAACAGGGTAAATGCGGTATACATCAGCAGTTCGGTAAGCATTGATCTATACAATAAGATCAAAAGCAATTGGGAGAACCTGTCCAGCGTTTATATCACAAAAGATGGGAAACAATTATAGATTACAGTTATATAAAAATATTCCAAGCCCGTGTTCTGACGAGCACGCTTCAAAGGTAAACTCCGACAATCCTTAAATTCTAAGAATCATGGTTCAGAATTTTTTTATTGATCCTGCCAATCAACCCCGGCCCTTCATAAATAAAACCGGTATACAATTGTACCAATGAAGCACCCGCGTTTAATTTCTCAATGGCATCCTCCGCAGAGTGAATCCCTCCTACTCCGATAATGGGGAACGACCCGTTAGATTTTTTATGCAGATATGCAATCACTTCTGTTGAGCGTTTGGTAAGCGGTTTACCGCTCAACCCGCCGGTTTCTTCTTTTAACGGCGATGAAAGGTTTTCCCGGCTGATAGTAGTATTAGTGGCTATTACCCCAGCTATACCTGTTTGCTGTACGATGTCAACAATATCGTCCAGTTGGGAATCAGTTAAATCAGGCGCTATTTTTAGCAGAATAGGTCTGCTGATACCATTTTTACCATTGCGTTGCTGCAATGTGTTCAAAATTTCCATCAGAGGCCCCTTTTCCTGCAGGGCACGCAAGCCCGGGGTATTGGGTGAACTTACGTTTACTACAAAATAATCAACTACATCAAACAGGCGGTCAAAGCATTTAATGTAGTCGTTAACAGCATCCTCATTAGGGGTAACCTTGTTTTTACCAATGTTGCCGCCAATGATCAGTTGTTTGTTGATATTTTTCTGATCGCGCCTGAAAGCTGCGATTCGTTCGGCAGCTATGTCTACACCAAAATTATTAAACCCCATGCGGTTAATGAGCGCGCTATCTTCCGGCAGGCGAAACATGCGTGGCTTTTCGTTACCAGGTTGCGGCAGCGGTGTAACAGTGCCAATCTCAACAAAACCAAAACCAAGGTTGGCCATTTCGCCCATCATTTCGGCGTTTTTATCAAAACCCGCGGCTAGGCCAACCGGGTTCCTGAACTTCAGACCCAAAACCTCGCGTTCAAGCTTCGGATCTTTTACATCCCACATCGCTTTACTTAACAACGCACCGCCCGGAAAACGATTAAAGCGCTTGAGGTTGCGGGTAACAAAGTAATGCACATTTTCCGGATCGAACTTAAACAGGATGGGTTTTATCAACTGATACATGCCGCGAAGTTAGCACATTTTTGTAATGGTGAATAAAAGTATGGTATAACCGGCATCTGTTTCATCTCTGTGATCCTATGCTGTATTGCCTCCCTGCCTGACAAGAGCGAAGTGCATCTAAATCAATTCAGGCTTTCGTCAATCCATTTTTAAACTAACACATGTTGGCGAAGCCATTAAACAGTCTTGAAAAAATAAAATAAAAAATATAGTACTATGTATTGTATAGTACCATGTTTAATATTAACTTTGTTTTAATCGAAAGAAAAACAAGTTGAATATTATTAAAATGAACACTAAACCGCTACTCCATACCGGCATCATTATTCCCATTGTATTTTGGCTTTCAACCATTGTTTGCGGGTTTGTGCATGGCAACTACAATCATTTCAGCAATACAATCAGTGAGTTGGGCGCTATCGGCACAAAATCTGAAACGCTGATGGAAACATTTACGCTGCTCAATACAGTGCTCAGCGTGTTTTTTATGGCGGGCCTGTTTATTGCTTGCAGTCAATTGGGGCTCAATATCCTGCCGGTGTTTGGGGTGATAGGTTTCCCTATCATGTTTGGCTGGGCGGCTATATTTCATGCAGGCAACCCGCTGCATTCGGCATCCGGGCCGGTGTTTTTACTGCTTTACGCAGGTGCGCTGCTTTCCGCTATTTTATGGCGGAGAGAGGAGTTTAGACAGATCAGGAAGCTTTCGCTATTAAGCCTGGGTATTATGCTGCTCATCTTTATCCGCTTCATTCCTTCGGCTACCATTCAAAACAATTATACCGGGCTTATTCAAAGATTGGCCCACCTGGGTTGGTCGGTTTGGTTTGTATCGCTCGGCTCCTGCTTTATAAAACTGCTCAATATCAAAGAGCAGCATCAATTAAAATAATCACATTAAAAAAACAACAACATGAAAAAATTATTAGGTTATGTATTGGTTGTCATAGGTTTGATAGCCTTGTTAGATGCCTGCCACATAGGTGGAAGGCATACAGTAATTTCTGAAAATGGCAATGGCAGAGAAAGACGGATTGAATACTGGGGGCACGTGTATTTTACCGCTGATAGCACGGGCATCAGCAGGATCTCGCCCAATGGGAGAGTGAGATACAGAAATAATGACTTTGAAATAAGTGCCGAAAGCGATTATAACGGGCGTATTACCTATCAGTTTAATGACGGCGAAAAGAAAAAGGAACTTGATAATAATGAGAAGACCTCATTAGCAAGCGCCGTACGGGATATGATGAAGATAGGGCATTACGCTAAATAATTATTATATAGGGTAAGCGTAGCTTACAGTTTACTCACCCCGTCAGTATCCCTCTCTGCTTTGCAAAGAGGGTAAGAAAAAATACCCTCCTCTCTTTATGCGTATTTAGAGAGGAGGCAATGAGCACAGCGATGCCAGGATAAGTAACAGCAATTATTTCATCCGTACGTATACCTCATTATACCCATCGGCTATATAAATTTCATTCAGGTAAAGCGTATCGTGCCTGATGAGGTATGAAACCGGGCGCGTATCAAGCGTAGGCCCGGAAATCAATAATATGTCTGTCTTTTCTGTCGGGCTATATTGATAGTTTGGAGTAGTGCGGAAATTGCCGCTGATCTGCAGCACGTCGTTTTGGAACCTTTTGAAACTGCTATCAGGATAAAATTCACTTCGAATATTGTAGCCGCTGCTTTGTGGCGTAACGGTAAAGCCGCCAATACCGCCAACTGATTTTACCCAGCGCCATTTGCCAACTATACTGCTGCTGCCCGGCCCAGGAAGGTCGCCTTTATTACAGGCGGTTATACTACCTAATAAAATTACGGATGCTGCCAACAGGATAATTTTCATAATTGTGGGTTTATAAGATACCTTACGGTACAGCACATGGCTTTGCTACAATAAGTTGTAAAATAATTTAAAGGGAAATGCCTGTTGTATATTCAGCAAAATTCTTTGTATCATTAAACCATGATTATTGTAATACAGTGTAAAGACAAAGTGGGCCTTGTAGCGGCCATATCTGCAACATTAGCTAAACACCTGCTCAATATAGTTTCCATGCGTGAGCATGTTGATCATAACGAAAATGTTTTTTTTACGCGCCTGGAAGTTGAACAAGGCGATGACGCCGGCCTCGAAGATTCATTACGTAAGATACTACCCGAAGGGGCTTATATTTCAGTAAACCCTGAGCCTGTAAAGAAGGTGGTTGTACTGGTTACCAAAGAGTATCATTGCCTGAGCGATATCCTGGTGCGTAACCACTTTAATACCCTGGGTGCAAGCGTGCAATGCGTTATTGGTAATCACGCCAAGCTGCAAAACATATGCGAGCGATTTGACATTCCTTTTTATCATATCAGCCATGAGCAGGTAAACAAGGCCGAATTTGAACAAAAGGTGATCGGTGCCATTAAACAATATACTCCTGATTACGTGGTATTGGCTAAATTTATGCGGATCCTGTCGCCCTTGTTTGTGGCTGAATTTCCTATGAAGATCATTAATATCCATCACTCGTTTTTACCGGCGTTTATAGGTGCCAATCCCTATAAGCAGGCGTTTGAACGGGGTGTGAAACTCATAGGGGCAACGGCGCACTACGTATCAAATGAGTTGGACGAAGGGCCGATCATCGCTCAGCAAATTGTTCCGGTAAATCACTCATATAGCTGGACAGACATGGTAAAAGCCGGCCAGGAAGTGGAAACTGCCGTATTAGCCAAGGCTCTGAAGCTTGTTTTTGAAGACCGGGTATTTGTTTATAAGAACAAAACGGTAGTGTTTGAGTAAACACACCAGCCAATGTTCGGGATAGTACCGATACCGCCAATGCGAAGCTAAGCTTGTTCCCGGCCTCCTTGCATGTTTCTCTAAATTCTGAATAGAATTACTCCTGGCTTACAAAATTTTGAAGCCTCGTAAGTTTTCGCCGGTTAAATACTCTTCAGCGTGTAACTTAATTTAACTTTGTTCAAGTGCCGCTGGCATCTTATCTAAATATTACTATGAAAAAACTACTTTCTTTGTTATTTACGGCTATACTTTCTGTTTCAGCAAGTTATGGCCAGCATCAGCTTACTATTGCCACGTATAATTTACGTAATGATAATGCTACAAATGATGATTCTGTACGAGGTAATGGCTGGAAACAGCGGCTGCCGGTTATAACACAGCTTATCCACTTTCATGACTGGGATATTTTTGGCACCCAGGAGGGGTTGGTACACCAGCTTAATGGTTTAAAACAGGCCATGCCCCAGTACGCTTATACCGGCATAGGCCGGGATGATGGTAAAACTGCCGGCGAGTTCTCGGCTATATTTTACAAAAAGGACAAATTTAGACTGTTGAAACATGGCGATTTCTGGATGGCGCCGATTACCGACAGGCCCAACAAAGGCTGGGATGCCGCACTTCCAAGGATCTGCTCATGGGGATATTTCCAGGAGATAAAAACCGGTTACAAGTTTTACTATTTTAACCTGCATATGGACCATATAGGTGTTGTTGCCCGCCGCGAAAGCGCAAAGCTGGTATTGAAAAAAGTGAAAGACTTAGGTGGTAGCTCCCCTGCTATTCTATCAGGCGATTTTAATGTTGATCAAACGTCTGACAGCTACGCGGTAATCAATAACTCGGGGACGCTGAAGGATAGCTATGAGCTATCGCCCATAAAATATGCTACCAATGGTACTTTTAATGATTTTGATGCTAATGGTAAAACCAGCGGCCGTATCGATCATATTTTTGTAACCAAAGATTTTACGGTAAAGAGATACGGGATCTTAACAGATACCTACAGGGCAAAGGCTAAAGGATCGGATAAATATGAGGCTAAGGAGCCCAGCGACCACTTCCCGGTAATGATAATGGTGGATCATAAATGACCCACCATACCAGAGATTTAGTTGATTGATTAAACTAAAGATTTTTATAAAGATCACTTCACTATAAGTGTAGCAATTGAGTGCGGCAGGGCAATAGTGCCTGCCGCTTTTCCTTTAATCCAAAGGCTGTAATCTATTTTTTCGTCGGTTTTGTTCATTACCACCACTGCAATTGAGCCATCGGGGTTTTGGTAAGCGGTTGTTAACAGCTTATCCCTGCTGGCTACCGCGCTAATGCGTTTTGCACCGGGGTGAATATATTTAGAGAAATGGCCTATGTAATAGTATGAACTGGTGTAGATGAGGCTTCCGTTGCGCAAGTCGGCATGTACCGGGGCAAAGCAAAAGTTGCCTACGTGATTTGGCCCGCCTTTTTCATCAAGCAATACGTTCCAGTCGGTCCAGGCTACGGTACCGGCATTAAAGTCATTGATCATTGAAAGGCCGTAACGTTCACCAAGCGACCAGTCATTGATCTTGTTGAAATCAAATTTTTCGATACACCCTTCGGTAAATACCAGGTTTTTGCCTGGGAATGCTTCATGGGTACGACGGGTGGCTTCAAAATTTTGGCCTGCCCCGGTCCAGGTTTCATACCAATGGAAACCGATACCCCAGATGTATTTGGCCGCTGCCGGATCTTCCAGGATAGTACTGGCGCGCTGGTAAAGCAAATCTCGGTTATGGTCCCAAACTATCAGTTTTTTATTGGCCAAGCCTTCTTTTTGCAAGGTTGGGCCCAAAAAGTTCTTTACAAAATCACGCTCCTCTTCGGCAGTATACATGCATGATTCCCATGTTTGCTTAGCCATCGGTTCGTTTTGTACCGAAAGACCCCATATAGGGACACCTTCTTTTTCATAAGCTTTAATAAACTTAACGTAAAAGTTGGCCCAGCTTTGATCAAATTCCTTTTTGAGCTTACCTCCATGCAGTACATCGTTATTATCTTTCATAAAAGCGGGAGGGCTCCAGGGTGATACAAACATGGTCAGTTTACCTCCCGCAGCCGCTGCGGCCGCTTTAATAAAAGGAATCCGGTAGGTTTTATCATGACTGATATCAAAGGTTTTTAAGTCCTTATCACCATCTTTTACATAGCTGTAGCTATCGCTCGAAAAATCACAGCTTTGAATATTGGTGCGGCCAAAGGAGTAACCAATGCCTTTGGCTTTATTATAGCAAGCAGTTAAAAATTCTTTTTGTTTATCTTTTGGCAGTTTAGCATAGGTTTCGGCTGCCGCATCTGTAAGCGCACCACCAATTCCTATCATCGTTTGGAATGTTTTGGCCGGATCAATAAAAACTGCCACCTCTGTTTCTGCAGGTTGAGGCTTATCTGCAAACTTCAGGGTTTCGGTTTCTTTAAATTTATACCCGGCCTTTTGCTCAGAGACAATCACCTTGACCGATCTACCCATTACCGAATAAGGCGCTTTACCCTGGGCCCTGACAAAGCCAATCTTTAATAATCCGCCCGCGATCAAACAGGCAATTAAATACTTTTTTTGCATGAGTTTAATTAATAGGCTTACCGGCTTGGTTACAAGCCTGGACTGTGGCTAACCGGAGTTGTCAAATTTATTAAACTTAATTAAAAAAAAGCAAAAAACCCGATATAAATTATCGCCTCAAAAGGTCGTGCCGGGCAAATTGATACGCCTTAATACCAAATTTTATCTTAGTTTAATCAATTGATAATAAGTACATTGAACGATAACTCATACGGAAATTACTTACAAATTTGATGCGCTAAAATACATTTTAAATTATAGTGTATTTTTTACACCGGCTATTGTTTTTGAGCCTTAATTTCTTCCTCAATGCGCAGGCTTTCTTTATGGATAGCGTTCATAAGTTCGGTAATGAATGTGGCGGAGAGCCCTTCCTGTTTTCCGGCTTCGACAGTTTTTTCCAGTACCTGTTTAAAACGGTCGGCCTGGAGGGCCGGTATATTGTTTTTTGCTTTGTAAATGCCTATCTCTTTTACTACCCTCTCGCGTTCACCCAGTAAGGCTATAATTTTTTTATCGATGGAATCAATTTTGATCCGGTTGTTTTGTAGTGGATTGCTGGCAGAAGTTTGGGTCATAGGTGTTGATTGGGCGTTAACTAAACTATACCGGGTCATACACACTAAAAATAATATAAAAGCACGGTTAAATAATTTCATATCAGATGGTTTTTTGAGGTAAATTTAGAGAAATAACCTTGCTGTTAATGGATTGTTTCAGGATTGATGCAGAGTTACTCACTCCTGACATCACTACGCTCGTTACCCTTTTTATTTGATGCTCCCTCATTTCTTTTCACTTTTTTAATAAGCTAATTTATCATTGATAATAAAAAAAACGAAGGTCGCAGGCAGGTCAGCCGTCATGTGTGATGTTAATACTTTTTGAAAGAATTTACATGTACCTACATATATACAAATAAATTTTCCTAAATTTGAATAAAACCTTTTACCGGTAAACCTAATTTTCGATATGGATTTTTTAAAAGCGATATACGAGCATATTACAGGATTTTTTGGCCTCGGCGGATTGTATGCCGTCATCAAATCGGGCGATTATGGCAAACTGCTTACTTATGATGGTATTACAGCCTTATTAGGCCCTATGCTACCCGTATTGCTGGTGTTTGAGATCATTAGGGGGGCTTTCTATAAAAAATTCAAGGTGATCCATTACAAGATCTCTTTTTGGACATATGTGCTAAATGCTTTTATAGGCAGCGTACTTTCCATTGCCATGGTAGGGTTTTGTATCGGCTTCTTTTCGAGGTTTGCCATTTTTAAAACAACGTTTACCTGGTACTGGTTTATTTACGGGTACATAGTATGGGAGTTTGCACATTTTTGGTATCACTATCTTGCGCATAAGGTGAGGATCCTGTGGTGCCTCCACTCAACCCATCACGCGCCCGAAAGCATGAACCTTTCGGTTACTTTCGCCCATTTTTTCCTTGAAGCACCCTATGCCGATCTCATCCGCACCAGCATTTGTATTTTATTGGGTGTAAACCCGCCTATGCTGTTTGTGATCATGTTTGTGGATGGCTTTTGGGGATCAATGATCCATATTGGTGAAAACCTTATTGAAGATGGGCGTCTTGGCTTCCTGAACAGAATTGTACTTACGCCATCGCATCACAGGGTGCATCATGCGCGTAATCCATTATATATGGATACCAATTTCTGTAACCTGTTACCGATATGGGATAAAGTTTTCGGCACCTTCCAAAATGAAGACCGCAAGATCCCTATTGAATATGGCATCAGTCGCCCCATGATTAAAAACAGCTTTTTGGATGCTTATTTTGGCGAGATCATAGCGCTGGCCAAAGATGTACGCAAGGCACCCGGTATTAAAAACAAGTTTCTGTACATTATAATGCCCCCCGGCTGGAGCCATACCGGCGATCATAAAATGACAACTGTGGTTAAGAAAGCCTATTTTGAATCGCTTGAAGAAGAGGTAAATAAGCAGGAAAAAAAAGCTGTGAAGCAGGGCGAAAAAGAAGAAATGGTTTAAAAGTGCTTATAAAACCATGTCATTGCGAAGAAGCGTGGCAACTGAACGGAAGCACAGCCGTCATTCCTCCTACCCATGACAACTTAAAAAAGGGGGTGTCATACTGAGCCTGTCGAAGTATGGCGGGCAGGCCTCTGCGCACGAGTCTTCGACAGGCTCAGACTGACAGGCCCTCTTTGTCATCTAACCTTCAGAGGCCTCCGGGTTTAAACACTCACAATGACATGTCTTTTATTTTAAATACTTCATCTTTAATTCTCCAGCACTGCCCTGCGGCAGTACTTACTCCTGTAGTCCTGCGGGGTTAAGCCTGTTATCCGTTTAAAGATCTTTCTGAATGTCTTTAAATCATTATACCCAACCTTATACATCAGCTCACTGATATTGAAATTGGTTTTCTCCAATCCTTTTTTTACCGATTCGATCTTTACCTTTTGCAGGTATTCCATTGGTGTATTCTGCGTGGCGCTTTTAAACCGGCGAATGAAATTACGCTTGCTCATATTGGTTTGTCCGGCAATCTCCTCTACTGAAATAGGCAGATGATAATTATTTTCGATAAACAACTGCGAGCGCATAATTTCCTGATCTTCATGCTGATGCTGCCCTTCAAACACTTTAAAGTGCGCCTGGCTGGTACGGTCAATATCCAGCGAAAACATTTTGCTGGCCCAAATGCCGGTATCCCTGCCGCAATATTTTTCAATCAGGTACAGGATCAGGTTCATGCTTGAAAAAGCACCGCCACTGGTATAAGTCCCGTCTTCATCGGTGGTTACCATATCGGGTAAAATATTCACATCCGGATAGCGGCGTTTCATATCATCAACAGCAACCCAATGTGTAGTACAGGGTTTGCCGTTAAGCACACCCGCTTCGGCCAAAAAATAACTGCCGAAACACAGGCTGGCCACTTCCGCGCCCTTATTGTACATGTTCCTTATAAAATCAATCAGGTTTTTGTTTTTACGCATCACCAAATCAGGCGGACCATAAAACGCCGGGGCTATTACCAGGTCGACATCTTTGATCTCATCAATGGTTTTAAAACCGGTAAACTGGGCAGGGAAATAAAGCAGGTTATTATTTATTTTTTCACCTACAAGCATTACGCTAAAGGCCTCGGTTTTGCCGCTTTCTACCAAAAAACGGTTAGTATGTCTCACCATATCCAATACGCCCGATATGGTTGAAAGATTAATGTCTTCGTGAATAAGCAGCGCTATTTCTTTCATTTGTTATAATTCAGGTTATTACAAATATATAAAAGCACCCGGCACAAAAACATGCGATAAGCCTTAAAAAACGCAGATCATTGATAAAAAGCTATCACTTAACCAATTTAAAATTAAGCGTTTAAACATCAACTCAAGATTTCGGCTATCTCTTCAAAGCCCTTTTCGCGGGCGAGGTCGGCGGGGAGTTTGCCACCTTCCATGCGTATAAAAAGCTCGGCACCGTTTTCCAGCAACAGGATAATGAGTTCCAGGTTACCATTTTGCGCGGCCGAATGCAGCGGCGTAGCACCGGCCTGCTGTATCACATTTACCTTCGCACCGTTTTCAATGAGCATACGGGCAATCTCAGTATAATTACCTGCCGCCGCCGAATGAATTGGGAACACGTTGAAACCATTATTTGATTGCAGGTTAACATTTGCGCCTTTGAGCACCAGGTAGCGCGCAACATCAAACTGTCCAAAATAACAGGCAAGCCCTAAAGCAGTAAAGCCATCTTCGGCGTAATCATCAAGAGTATTTGGGTTAGTAGTAACCAGGTGGGCAACCGTATCAAATTTGCCGGCCGCAGCCGCTTCAAACAAACTAATATCGTTTACATAATTTAACAGTAAACCGGTAACCTCCGGCTTTTTATAATAGCACGAAAGCATAAGCGGCGATACCCTGAGGCTTGTTTTTTGAGTAGCCAGCGCAGGGTCGCGGCCAAGCAGGGTATTGATACTATCTAAATCGGCGGATGCGATATATTCTTCCAGTCTTTCTATGCTCATTACTTAATTAAGTAAAGCGTTTACTATTAACGGCGTTGTTATATTCACTTTGTTAAATTTACGTTTATGTTACGGGTAAATGTTGTTTTTCAATTATACTAAAAAATTAAAAATGTTGACAATAAGTTATATAATCTGTTAACTTTATATTCATTCGGCCTGTAATTTTTTGCGGGTTAACGAATCTTATATAAAATATTTACCGGGTGTAACTGCAAAGTTCACATAGGTGAAATTTTACGTAAGTTTGCACATAAACGATTGTTACATCAGGATGCCGGCAAAAGGAAACCAGTTTAGATCAAATAATTTCAAGGGAGAAAATCAGCCTCGCCAAGGCGGCAAGGCCGAAAAGGAACGAGTGGCAGGCAGGAAATTACCTAAACTGCCCAGTTTTGACTTTGACTATGAAAACGGCAAGGCTGTTAAAATAGCGGGTTTGTTTTCACTGCTATTATCCATTTTTTTCCTCATCGCTTTTACATCATACCTGTTTACCTGGCAGGAAGACCAGAGCTATATTTCTAAAACAAACGGTGGCTGGCATAACCTGTCGACGGGCACTACGGTTCATGAAATTGCCGACCTGAGCGACCCGACCATCAGGGCGCAAAACTGGCTGGGCAAGTTTGGCGCGTTATTATCCAATCAGTTTATTTATGAATGGTTTGGCGTAGCTTCATTCCTGTTTATTTTTGTATTTTTTGTTGTAGGGTACCGACTGCTGTTTAAAGCGAGGCTATTTTCTATCCGTAAAACACTTGCATATTCGTTATTCAGCATTGTCTTTATTTCTGTGGCGATAGCTTATTTTCATTCATTTGTGATTGATTATCCCCATTACCTTGAAGGCGGTTTCGGTTTTTGGACTAACCGCTTACTTGCGGCTCAGATAGGTGAAGCGGGTACCGGCGGATTGCTGGTGTTTTTGGCGCTTACCGTATTGGTAATAGCCTATAATATCGACTTTAAAATACCCCAGCGTAAAAACCGCCCGGTTGCAGCTATGAGTGTTGATGAGATAGCACCTGAACCTGTTGAACTGATTGATGATGAGCCGTCAATGCCGCTTGAATGGCCCCGGGGCAATAACAACATCCGCGAAACCCATGTAAGCAGCATCATGCCCGAGCCCATGGTACAGGAACCGCTTATACCTCCATCACCGCTTAGGCACCCTCCTATGGAGCAAATGCCCGGATATCATGAACCTGTGGTGTTGCGTCCTGAAAATACAATTAAACACGAACCCGAAGAGGAAGAAGAAATCCCGCTCACCATTGATACCAACAGGCCTCTGCCCGAATTAAGTGTTGAACAGGCTGATGAAGCCAAACAGGATGACCTGCTAAGCAAATTTGGTATATATGACCACAAGCTCGATCTGGCTTCATACAAACTTCCGCACCTGGAGTTATTAGAAAACCACGGCTCAAACAAGATTTCGGTTAATGCCGAAGAGCTGGAAGCCAATAAGAACAAAATTGTTGAAACACTGAACCACTATAATATCGAAATTGATAAGATCAAGGCAACCATTGGCCCAACGGTTACCTTATATGAGATCATCCCCGCGCCAGGTGTGAGGATCAGCAAGATCAAGAACCTTGAAGATGATATTGCCTTAAGTTTAGCTGCACTGGGCATCCGTATCATCGCCCCTATGCCTGGCAAGGGGACTATCGGTATTGAAGTGCCTAATCAAAATCCTGAGATGGTTTCGATGCGCTCTATCCTATCGACCGAAAAATACCAGAATACCACGATGGACCTGCCTATCGCTTTAGGTAAAACCATATCTAACGAAGTATTTATTGCCGATTTGGCCAAGATGCCACACTTACTGGTTGCCGGAGCCACCGGCCAGGGTAAATCGGTTGGTATTAACGCCATCCTGGTATCGCTGCTGTATAAAAAACACCCTGCCGAACTCAAATTTGTACTGGTTGACCCTAAAAAGGTGGAGCTTACGCTTTTCCGTAAGATAGAAAGGCACTTTTTGGCTAAACTGCCTGATGATGGCGATGCCATCATCACCGATACCAAAAAGGTGGTAAATACGCTCAATTCGCTTTGTATTGAAATGGACCAGCGTTATGACCTGCTGAAAGACGCGCAGGTACGCAACCTGAAAGAGTACAACTCCAAATTTGTAAACCGTAAGATCAGCGACCCTGAAAAACACCGTTACCTGCCATTTATAGTTTTAGTAATTGACGAGTTTGCCGATTTGATGATGACGGCCGGTAAAGAAGTGGAAATGCCGATTGCCCGTATTGCGCAGCTGGCCCGTGCGGTGGGGATCCATTTGGTTATTGCAACGCAGCGCCCTTCTGTTAACATCATTACCGGTACTATCAAAGCCAACTTCCCGTCAAGGCTGGCCTTCAGGGTACTTTCTAAGATCGATTCGCGCACCATTCTGGATGCCGGCGGCGCTGATCAGTTGATCGGTCGTGGGGATATGCTATTTTCAACAGGTAGCGACCTGATCCGTTTACAGTGTGCGTTTGTGGATACGCCGGAGGTTGAAGCTATATCTGATTTTATCGGCAACCAGAAAGGCTATCCATCGGCCATGTACCTGCCCGAATATGTGGGAGAAGGTGAAGCCAGCAGCGGCGCCAAAGAATATGACCCTGACGACCGCGACCCGATGTTTGAAGAAGCTGCACGTTTAATTGTACTGCATCAGCAAGGCTCAACATCGCTTATCCAACGCAAAATGAAACTGGGCTATAACCGCGCCGGCCGCATTATTGACCAGTTGGAAGCAGCCGGAATTGTAGGCCCGTTTGAAGGCAGCAAGGCCCGTGATGTACTCTATCCCGACGAATACAGCCTTGAGCGCTACCTCGAAACACTGCAAAAACCAATTAAAGATTAAACCAAGCAAAATTTAATTACTCTAATCCAATAACTATTAATAACAATAGTTGTTGTTGAATAAAACTGAATGAAAAAGATCATAGCATATACCATTTTAGCAATAAGTACATACAGCACCGCCTTTGCACAAAAAGACAGCCAGGCAAAAGCGATTTTAAACCAGGTAAGCCAAAAATACCGGTCGTACGATGTTATTAAAACCGATTTTACCTTTAGCCTGAATAACCAACAGGCCAATATTAAAGAAACACAAACCGGCACCCTGATATCAAGGGCGAAAACCGGTAAATACCGCGTTACCCTTTACAGCGCAGCCGTGAAACCCGAAGTAGACAAAGAAATTTTGAGCGACGGCAAAAACCAGTGGACATACCTTAAAAAAGATAAAGAGGTACAGGTAAGCGATGCCGACAAAAGCGGCGACGGACTAAATAACCCTGCCCAGATTTTTACGATGTATGAAAAAGGCTTTAAATACCTGTACACCGGCGAACAGAAGATAGCAGGCAAAGTTTATCAAAACATAGAGCTTACACCCGAAGATGATAAAAAAGCCATCTTTAAAGTGAAGCTTACCATCGACAAAGTAAAAAAACAACTCTACAGTGCTTTATTGTTCGATAAAAACGGCAACAGGTATACTTATACCGTACGCACCTTTACCCCTAACGTACCTGCTCCTGACGCAACTTTTGCCTGGGATGCCAAAGGCCACCCGGGCGTTGAGGTTGTTGATTTAAGGTAACCTGTCTCAGATTTGAGACATAAGAATTGAGATATTTTGAAGCGGGGGATTTACCTTCCGCTTTTTTTATTGGTTTTCGCCGCCGCTCGGCTCCAGCCCGGTGGCAACTATTCCGCGGCATCCCGCCGCCGAAGCTAAATAAATCAGACTCGACTTATGGCTGTTTGAAACCGGCGGTTAACCGGGGTTGCTGTTAAGGATTATTTCGCATCACGTTAAACTTACCTTCTCATTCAGAACAACATTTACCAACTCCGGTAGTATGTTGTACATCCACTACAAACTACGTACAAAGGGGGTTAACAGGGTTAACACAATTTCAAAAATCACATTTTATACATCTGATAATCAAATATTTATAAAAACAAGGGGTTACACTAAAGGTCCCTTTACTGGTCGGAGTTTAGCGATAGTGTACCTTCATCCTAAAACAAGTTAAGCTTTCAGTTTAACACACAAAGTATCAAACTATTAATAAATTATTTTGCCTTCGGAAGCAGACTGCTTCCATCATTTCTGGTCGAAGAACTATTTGCCGCGGTTATTATATTACAAACTTAACGCCTTAATCTTCATTAAAACAGCCTCTACCCTTTCCTCCACAGTAGTATCCCCTTCTATAACCAGCAAAGGAGTTGTGAGCTTATTCATCCAATTCTTGTGCGAATGCAGGCTTCGGCTGTTGGTGATAAGCTCATCATAGCCACGTGCCCAGTCAATAAATTCATTATAAAGCTTATTTCGCTCCCTGTCGGTATAGATAATATCTCCGTAACGTTCAAGCTCTCTTTGCTGTAAACGCCGAATCCTGATGGCTGGCGGGATATATAAAAATACAGACAGATCAAATCGCCAGTTATTGTTCCAGTTGATGACGGACCCGCCAAGGATCCAGTTTTCATTACCAGCCATTTCACTGTTAATCATAGCATTTCGTTCTTCGGGCGGTCGCCGGTTAGTAAAAGGCGGATCGGAATGGAACCAGAAATAATGATCGCTGTCAAAATACGGGTAGCTAAGTTTATTGCTTAACGCTTTGCCTAAAGTGGTTACGCCCGAACCCGAAGCGCCGAAGATATTGATGTGCACGAAACAATAGATTTAAGCCACAAACTTACTCATTTCCCACCTTTACCCTACGCTCCATCACCTCTTTCCAGGTGGTTAAAATAAAGCCTTTTTGTTTAAGATAAGCTTTCAGGCGAGGATCGGTCATGGCCAGCAGGTCGCCTTTTCGTTTCTGGCCTTCGTTACAAATGTTTTTAAACTGAGGTGAGGGTTGTGTACAATGCATCAATACCATAGTTAATCCCGGCGAAAAACGGTCGAAGTTTTCGATATAGTGGTCTGTGTACCATTTTTGCAGTTCCTTATCAGTAGCCTTGTCAATATCGGGCATTACCCAGTCATAGCTTGAATTATCAAGATCGTCCAGTACCGGTAAACCTCCCTTCCAGGCTATTTCACCAAGTTCGCGTGCTTTTGCCAGTTCTGCAGGTTCGGCGATGATCATCCCGTCGATATATTTACCATCTTTTTTTAACTGTGCTATCGTAGCATTCTTTGCTTCCTCGCGGTAAAATAGATCCTCGCCTCCGGGCAACATTACCGGTATCTTTTTTTCGATGCCGAGGTTAATATATTTTTCGAGAAAAGCCGGCTTGGCAAATAAAGTACCCATATGCGAGTCGAGGTGGGTTGGTATAAAGCCCATGGTTAAGGCACGGTCAAGCTGGGCGCGGATCTCCTTATCAATCTCATCGGCAGTAGCATGGAAATAAACGGCGACTACTCCGGGCCAGAAAGCGCCTTCTTTATCAATCAGTCCCTGAACTGTTGCCTTACCTGCAAGCGGCCCCCAGCGGTAATTTTGCCATTCGGAAGTTAGGGTTAAGTGCAGCCCTGCATCAATTCCCGGGTGCTGATCCATATAATGTTTAAAATCGGGCACCCAGGGGCAGGGCATCATCACACTGGTTGAAGTGGCTACACCCTCACCAATAGCTGTTTCAACCCCTTCATTTGATTCATGCGACATCCCGGCATCATCAACATGCAGGATAATTACACGTGCGCCTTTAGGCCAGCCTAGCTTTTCGGCATAGGTTTTGGTTTGCTGCGCATAAACAGCAATGCTAAAAACAATGCCTGTAACGGTAAGCAGTAAGTTCTTCATCCGGATGGTTTTAGGGTATAACAGGTTAATAAAATTAGAAATTAAATTAGCAAATGTGACATGCAAATGCCAATTTAAGCCGGGCAAATACACCCATTTTTGCTACTTTTGAAATTAATGCTACCCGCGACTAACCATACCCTCGAGAAATTGGAACTGCTGTTAAAAACGGCCGGTTACAAGGTGCGTTATGAAAAGGGTAACTTCAAAACCGGCGCCTGCCTGCTGCTTAACAGTAAAATGATTGTGGTAAACCGTTTCTCTAACCTGGAAAGTAAGATCCTTGCTCTGGTTGAACTATTGCGCGAACTTGAGGTAGATTACAAGCTGCTTGATGATAAACAGATTGCGTTTTTGCAGGAAATTAAACAAACTAAACTGCAGCTGTGACCATAACATTTTTAGGAACCGGAACATCGCAGGGGGTACCTGTTATAGCATGTAACTGCGAGGTATGCCTCTCAACAGATAAGCACGATAAGCGGCTGCGCAGCTCTGTTTTAATTGAAACCGAGGATAAGGTAATTGCCATTGATTCGGGCCCCGATTTCAGGTACCAGATGCTCCGTGCCAAAGTACAGCACCTTGATGCCATTGTTTTTACGCATGAGCATAAAGACCATATTGCCGGTATGGATGATATCCGCGCGTTTAATTACAAACAAAACGCCCCGATTGATATTTACGCTGATGAAAGGGTGCAAAAAGCCCTGGTGCGTGAATTTCCCTATATTTTTGATGGCACGGGATATCCGGGCATTCCGCAGGTAAACATGCACATTATTGCGCTTGATCCCTTTATGATCGGTAATGTTGAGTTCGTTCCTATCGAGGTGTTTCATTACAGATTGCCTATAAAAGGTTTCAGGATTAAAGATTTTACCTACCTCACCGATGCCAAAACAATTCCGGATGTAGAAAGGGAAAAAATAAAAGGTACAAAAATATTAGTGATCAATGCCCTGCAAAAGGAAACCCATATTTCCCATTTTACACTTGAGGAAGCCATAGCTTTTGCAAACGACATTGGGGCCGAAACCACCTACTTTACACATATCAGCCACAGGCTGGGCAAACATGCTGATGTTTCTAAAGAGCTGCCTGCTGGTATCGAACTGGCGTATGACGGTTTAAAACTGACTATTTAACCCCAACATTAAATCTGCGTTTCTAAATTTCCCGTATCTTGGGCAAAATTTCTTCTCATCTATGGAATATCTTGTTTATATAAGTACCGCTAAAAAATTAATGGGCGATGATGAATTATTGAACCTGCTGCAAACAGCACGAATAAAAAATTTCGCCCATAACGTCACCGGTATGCTCCTATACAGTGAAGGTACTTTTATACAGGCGCTTGAGGGCGAAAAAGAAGATCTTTACAAAATTTATAACGCCATCCAGCTTGATTCACGTCATCGTAACATTGTCCTGATGATAACCGGAATGATTGAGGAAAGAATTTTCCCAAAATGGTCAATGGCTTTTGCGTCGGTAAATGCAGACTTGCTGAAAAATGTAGAAGGATTCCTTAATCCGGCAAATAAAAATGTCGCGTCCGATAACAACCATACTGCTGTAATCATGCTCAAAACATTTGCCGAAACCAACAAGCTTTCCTTATCTTTTAATTAATTATTTAAGCCCCTGCCTGTTTTATGCTGCAGCTCGTCTATCCGTTTTGATGCTTCGGCTTTGGTAAGCGATCCGTCAAACTCTTCACCGGCCTCGTCAGATAATGTTTTGAGATAGGAGTGCTGCGCGCCGGTCATGGGTTCATCACCGGTTGTCCAATCATCCGGATCTTTTACCGTGTTTGAGCCTTTTAGTTTATTTTGATTGATGATCTCTTCATCGTCCGATTCGTCAAAAAAGCCATTGTCGGGTATATCATTTGGGTTGATAGCCATAACTATTTGTTTTATAATTACAACTGTTACCGGGGCACATTGTTTTTATTTTCAAAGGGGTTGAAGGTCACAGCTCAATAAAGCTCACCCTGTCGATAGTTCCTCTGTATTGTTTTAAATGTCCTTTATCGCTTGCATCAACCACACCCCGAATAGTTACTTTACGTTTATTCATACCGATAAACTGACCATCGTTATAGGTAAACAAACCTATATGAGTGCCCGGCAGATAAAGGGGGCAATCCTGGCTAAAATCAACCCAAATGGCATTATGTAATGCGTGGCTCGAGAACAGGCTGTCATTAAAAAGCGCGGATTGCTCATTCCCTTCCTTGTATTTACCGCTCACTTCAACATATTGCTTATCATATTTTTCAATATGACTGGCCAGCTCTGTAAATGAAATCTTTTTATAATCTTTTGAACTATTGCAATCGCTTTGGAAAACTTTTTTTTGTTTGGCACACGCACCAAGCAAAACTAACAGCGGCAAAATCCGGAGCAATTTTTTGATATGGATAAATACCGCGGCCATATAAATCAGGAATGATTAAGATAGCGAAAATATCTGTCAATAATGCTGATAACAGATATTTTACAGCGAGGTTACAGATGCTGTAATTAAAAACGGAATTTATCTTTGCTAAAACGTTTAGGCATCTTGCAGTTTAGCTTTATGCTGTTATTTTTGCACATCAACATTTAACCTGAATTAACCCTCCCATGAAATTAAAACTGATAGGCACCTTACTCCTATTGTCGGCCCTTGGCGTACAGGCCCAGCAAAAAGTTATCTCTCTTTACCCCGGCGCAGCTCCCGGTTCCGAAAACTGGACCTGGAATGAGGGCGAAAGTGACAGCAACGCGTTTAATACCAAAGTAGTTTATAATGTTACGCACCCTTCCCTGGGTGTTTTCCTGCCCGATTCATCCATCGCTACCGGCACCGCGGTGGTTATTTGCCCGGGCGGCGGCTTCCATACCCTGTCGATCAACAGCGAGGGTTATGACGTAGCAAAATGGCTTAATAAACAGGGCGTGGCCTGCTTTGTATTGAAATACAGGCTGGCTCACAGTTTAACTAACGATCCGGTAAAAGAATTGATAGCCAAAATGAGTCAGAAGGATTTCCCTAAACAGGTAGCGCCGGTTATTCCGCTGGCTATCGCTGACGCGCGTGCAGCGCTGACTTATGTGCGTGAACATGCCTCCGAATACCATGTTTCTCCGCAACGAATCGGGATCATGGGCTTTTCGGCAGGCGGCACACTGGCCGGTGCCGCAGCTTTCAATTACACAGCAGCTAACAAACCCGATTTTGACGCGCCTATTTATGCATACGTGCCTCCAGAGCTGATCTCAAAAATCCCTGACGATGCGCCGCCGATGTTTATAGCTGCAGCTACTGATGACCAGCTCGGCCTTGCGCCGCACAGTATTGAGCTTTATAGCAAATGGCTGGCATCAAAACATAGCGCCGAGCTGCATATGTACGCTAAAGGAGGCCACGGTTTTGGCATGCGCAAACAAAGCCTGCCTACCGACAACTGGATAGACCGCTTTAACGAGTGGCTCGATCTGAAAGGTTTTTTAAAACCCATAGACCCTCAAGTAAAATCAGTTAAAGAAAGGGCCGATCAATGGGAAGCCTACCATAAGCAATGGGAAGATGCATTTCATAAAGACTGGGCAAACATGACCCGTTACAAGGCCGATAATGAAAAGGTAAAAGCATCGGCCCCAAACCCCAAAAGTGTAGTTTATATGGGCGATTCCATTACAGATTTCTGGATCAGCAGGGATTCAACCTTCTGGAGCGGTAAACCATATTTTGACCGCGGCATCAGCGGACAAACCACCACCCAAATGCTGGTGCGTTTTCGTGAGGATGTGATAGATCTGAAACCTGGCGCCGTGGTGATCCTGGCAGGAATAAATGACATCGCCCAAAATAACGGTCCGATAGATATTGAAGATATTTTTGGCAATATCCAATCCATGGCATTGCTGGCCAAAGCTGCCAATATTAAAGTGGTGTTATGTTCAGTACTGCCCGCCTATGCCTTTCCATGGCGTCCCGGTATGGAACCTGCGCAAAAAGTGGTGCAGCTTAACGCCATGATTAAAGCTTTTGCCGATGCCAATAAAATGGTTTATGTAGATTACCATAGCGCCATGGCCGACGAGCGCAAGGGCTTACCGAAGAACCTTGCTGCCGATGGTGTACATCCAACTGTTGAAGGATACCGGATAATGGGGCCATTGGTTGAAAAAGGGATCGCGGAAGCGTTGAAGACTAAGCAGGCCAGATAAACTTTAGCAAATGTTGCTGAGTTTTGGAATCTGCCGGACTTTTAGGAGGAATGATAAAGCCGGGGAAGACTTGCGAAGTTTTAAAAACTTCGCAAGTCTGTCTTCTACAACATGGCCTGGGGACACGCCTTTAAAACAGGCAAACAAATACCTTCTTTTAAAAATGTTGATGTTTTTAATTTAGTAAATCGGATATTGGGGCTTAAATACAATAGCAAGGTTGATGATACCGGCCAGCTTGCTGATAACATCCTTACAAAAAGATAAAAACATCCTATGAAAAACGCATTCAGGCTCCTGATCTTCATATTATCGCCACTGGCTTTACACGCCCAAAACCCTGCCGTAGTAAAGCAGCAGGCAACCCTAATGGCCCAAAGCATGACTAAAAGCGATTATAAAAGCATAGTTAATTATACCTACCCCAAAGCCATTCAAATGGCCGGAGGCAAAGAAAAAATGACGGCCATGATTGGTGCAGCTATGCAGCAAATGAAAACTGCGGGCATCAGCTTTGAAAACATTACAGTTGGCACCCCTGGTAAATTTTATAAAGCCGGGAAGGAAATCCATTGCCTGCTGCCCGAAACTATCATTATGGCAAGCCCAAAAGGCCGTATGGCCATGCACAGCAACCTATTGGCGGTTAGCGGCGATGGTGGCAAAAACTGGTCGTTCCTGGATATGAACAATTCAACTGCTGATAAAGTGCAGCAACTGATCCCCAACTTTAACCCGGCTATGAAAATTCCGCCGGCTACTACAGAGCCACTACAATAACAGCGAGGTTTGGGCTGTTGGCTTATTATCGTCTCTCTGGATAAATTGAGGGCGCATTAATTGGGTGCCCAAAGCGTCGTTTAGTTTTTCAACCACATAATCAGCAAGCTCCGGTGAGTAGCGCTCATCATGCTGGTGCATAAAAAACCATACCGATTTAAGGCCTTGCTCTTTCCAGTTTTTGATCCGCTCAATCCATTCATCAACACGGGCATAATCTGTTGGGTGCAGACTGTTGCCTACAAAGCGGATAAAGGCGTGGGGTGTAGGCAATGCCATATGCACCACATCGCGGCGGCCGCTGGCATCAGTTATGATAGAGCCAATATTGAGATCGCGGAAAAGATTAAATACCTTGTCGCGGTTTTCGGCAACGGCAAACCAGTCTTTATGGCGCAGCTCAACAAATACGGGAATATCTTTTGGTAGTTGTTCAAGATAGGCTTTAAGCTCCGGGAAACTCTTTGGCGTGTAATTATCGCTCAACTGCAAAAACAGCGGACCAAGCTTATCGCCGAAGGCCAAAATGCCTTCATAATACGTGGTCGTGATATCCTCCGCGTTTTTTAACCGGCGGATGTGACTGATGCTTTGAGAAAATTTAGGGCAAAATTTAAAACCGGGATTGCTATCGGCTTTTTCTTTCCATTTGGAAATGGTATCCGGACCGTAAACCTGGTAAAAGGTAGCGTTAAGCTCAATGCAATCAAAGTGCTTAACGTATTCATCTAAAAAATTGGCATCCTTGGTTTTTGGCGGATAAATTTTCCCTATCCATTCTTTGCGCCCCCATTTTGCGCAGCCAACATGTACCAGCAAAGGCATATCATTTTTCACAGCGGCAAGGGTTTCAACAGTTATCTGCGGATCGGCCGGCAAGGTAAAATTAACCCGGGGTAATTCTTCGTCCGTTACTCTACCAAATTCCATGTGCTTTTTTTGTGCGAAAGATAGGAAATTGTCTGAATCAGAATTTACAGGATTAATGAATTTTCAGAATAAATAATTTGTTTGCATTATATTCTGTTAATTTAAAAATTCTGATTCAGACAATTAACTACAAAAACATCCCGCCCGAAGCTTCAATACGCTGAGCGTTGATCCAGCGGGCATCCTCAGTGCATAGAAAAGCTACTATGCCACCAATATCATCCGGCTGGCCTACCCTGCCCAAAGCTGTTGACTTCGACATCATTTCTTCCAAACCAGGATGCGAATCAAATGCCGCTTTGGTAAAATCGGTTTGAATAATACCCGGAGCCACAACATTTGCGGCTATACCACGGCTGCCCAATTCTTTTGCCAGATATTTGGTGAATACCTCGATGGCACCTTTCATGGAGGCATAAGCGGCATACCCCGGAGTTGAGAAACGGGCCAGCCCGGTCGAAAAATTAATGATCCGGCCGCCGTCGGCAATTACCGGTAAGCTTTTTTGGGTTAAAAAGTAAACACCTTTAAAATGAACATTAAACAGGTTGTCAAAATCTTCTTCGGTGGTTTGTGCAAATGGCGAGGCAGCGTCGATACCTGCATTATTGATCAGAAAATCAAAGGTATCACGGTTCCATTTTTCGCTCAGGGTTGCTTTCAGTTTTGTAATGAAAGCATCAAAGGTGGATACGATACCTGTATCCAGTTGTAAAGTAGCAGCCTTTTGCCCTGCCGATTCAATTTCTGCAACTACTGCTTCAGCTTCTTCCTTTTTACTGCGATAAGTAACTATTACATCAATACCTTTTTTAGCCAGGTGCAATGCCGCATTTTTTCCAAGCCCGCGGCTTCCGCCGGTTATCAGTGCAATTTTATTTGTTCCCATTGTGATGTTTTTTTTAATGTTTTAACAATACAAAGGTGCAATAGTTGGGAATGAAAATTATGGTGACTACTTCAGATTAAATGGTGACCATTTCAGTTTTTTTCCAAATATTTCTATCGGAAATCCCCCAAAAAGTATTGGGCTGAGGCAGCATCAATAAATTTATCCATCTCAAAATCAACAAAAAAGAAATAAAAATCAATTAAACTACTAAAACTATAGGAATTATATAATTTATTACTACATTTGCATTGTCAACAACGACAAAGTGTTCTTTAATAACTTATCAAGAAAGACTGAGGGAAAGGCCCAAAGACGTCTTAGCAACCTGTACATCCGCATAATGTAAAAGGTGCTAATTCCTGCTCCTGTGCAAAACGGGAGAGAGATAATTATATCTACACCCCACAACCGATCTGATTAAGTGAATTTTTATGGTTTTCAAGTCGCGTGACCGAGAGGATAGGTGGGGGTCCGCAATACCCTAAACGGCAGTTCGAATCTGCCCGCGACATCAAATTTTTCCAATCCTTTTTTTTATAGCTTACAGGTTAACTCTGTACCTTGTTGAGATCCGCAGGTACGGGTAAATTTTGTCTACATCCGGGTGATTTTTATAGTTTCCTTCCAGCCTGAAATATCCGGGTTCGGCACTTATCGAGAGATCTTTTAACACGCGGTAACTTATCTCATTGGTTATGGTATGTAAAAAATAATGCGACTTATTACCATTAATAGTCATGAGCCAGCTACCGCGATAATTAATACTATAATAAAATCTGTTACCTATATTAAAACCGGCTCTGCCGTTTATGGCAAAACCCGAGCCGTAATCATAATTGCGCCCCCTATACAGGTAGGGATCGGGAGCGGCTCCTAAAATGATAAGCCCCGCACCCACCGCTGTATTCACTTTAAAGCCATTCAATAATTTAAATTCAGATAGTAGATTAGCCTTTACGCTTTGTCCTCCGTAAAAGAACGCAGCATTGCGTATGTAATCATAATTAGCTGATATGATGATCAGGTTCTCCACGCTATCCGATAACGACACGTCCCATCCTGCAAGAGATCCGTAAACACTGATCACATTAACCGCACTGCTATCGTCCTTCCCAAACTCGGCTGTGATGGAAATATTGCTAAAAGGTGTGTGCAAATTTTCGTTAGAAGCGCCGTAAAGCAGCTTCGCCCGGCCAAACCAACCAAACCGTCCGTGGGTTAACAATCCCTGGTTGCCGCTGTTAAACTTACGTGCGCCCAGATCAAATTCGGCACTTACTTTCGATGAATCATCCTGCGACCTATTTGCCGGCCCAACAACCTTTCCCCATTTTCCATCAATAATGCGGTTAAGGCCATTCATCGGGTTAACCAAAAAACCCAGCACCTCACTGGCCTGCCGTTTAAAACCGCGGCGGTGGTTATTAATGATCTTATTTGATAGCCGATAGGTCATTTCGCCCAATACGATGCCGCCAAAGCTGGTGTTGATAAAATCGTTAGGGGCGGGTGCCTGGTTTTCGGCAAATGTTTCCCACAGGTAACTGCCCGCCATAGTAGCCGGTACTGATTGCCAAAAACTATAACCATTACTCCTGAAAGCGCTATAAAACATGCTGCCGTGATATGGATGTCCAAACTGGTTGGTTTGAAACGGATCATTGTCCCAGGTCCAACTGCCTGGGTTCAGGTTATGGCCTGTTGTTTTCCAGGAAATCCGGGCATAATCAACGTTGACTATATAGCGATCATATGTCCAGGGCGCAATCTCGGCGAGGCCAAGCCCTAAGGCAGCCCTTCCAAAACGTTTCTGTTTTGCCGGCGGATCTGAAAATCGTGTTATGGTATCTTTTTCCTTACGCAGGTCAAAAATATTAACCTGGGCCCCTACTTGCCGGCTGCAGAAAAGCATGAACAGTAAAAGCGGCAGTATAATTCCTAACCTTCCGGAGTATTGCCTGGTAAAATGGTAATCCGTTAAAGTCATATACACTAACAATTTAAAAGATACAGCTACGAAAGTTATAAAGGATGAAGTGAATTAGGTTAAAAAATGTTTGAACAATATTTAATTAATGTTAAGGCGGATATAATTTTGATAATGCATTGGGCGGTAATGGGTACCAATAATTGTTATTTCCTTATTTAAGTACTGAAACATATTTTCATATATTTAGCATTGCTTAACCTGTATATTAAGCACCATAACCAGTATAAATTATTGCAATTACTTTTTACTTATGAAGATCTTCAATATCATATGGGTTGTACTTTTTGTCATTTTTGCAGGTTTACAGTATAACGATCCAGACCCTTACCTTTGGATGCCCATTTACCTTTATTGTGCCTGGTTTTGCTACCTGGCAGCAAAAAAAGAGTTTTACCCCATTGGCTATGCAGCCGGCATAATCATTTTTACAGGTTATGCCATTTATAAGATATTTGATAACAACGGCCTTATCGACTGGTTTAAGTTCCATCATGCCGAAAGCCTTGTACAAACCATGAAAGCCGAAAAGCCCTGGATTGAAGAAGTGCGTGAGTTTTTCGGGTTACTGATCTGTGTAGCAGTACTGGCAATTAACTGGATCTATGCTATAAGAGAAAACAAAAAAGTACCGGTAAAAAAGGGAAAAAAGTAAGCCCCCTCTAAATCTCCCCCGGTAGGGGAGACTTTTAAGGTCCCTCTCTCCTGGAGATGAGGCTTCTTTTTACAAATACGACAACCCATTAAATTCCCCATCACTATAATAAAAGGGCTCAAAACCGTCTTCGGCAAGTTCACAACTTACCTGCATGGTGGTAAAAGTAACATCGCCAAAAATATTGGCTATGGCCGAGTCGGCAGCATCATGGCCGGTAGCTATTTTGATAAGGCCGTTTAAAGGTATCAGCCGCGTTGCATCAAACAGGATCCACTTGCCGCCAAGATAAGCCTCAAAGCAGGCGTGGAAATCGGCAGGTTTAAGATGATAGGCGTACCCTGTAAAATAGCGGGCAGGTATGGTAAGCGCACGGCAAAGGGCAATGCCCAAGTGTGCAAAATCACGGCAAACGCCGGCCTGCTCGGTAACGGTATCAAAAGCTGATGTTTGTGAATTGGTTGATCCGCTTAAATATTGTACGTTTTTATTGATCCAGTTGGTTAATTCAACCACCTGCTCAAAAGGGTTGGTAACATGCCCGAACATATTATGTGCAAGCCGGTATAATTTGTCCGACTGACAATAGCGGCTTGGATTTAAATATGGCAGCACCGGCGAAGGCAGCTCAGAAACGTGGGTTTCCTGTAAATTACCGAAATTGGTTATTTCATAACAATTATCAACTGTAGCTTTGTAGGTAACTTTAATATTGGGCGTATCGGCACTTACATCAAAACGTACCAAACGATTTTCGCCTTGCAGGGTTTGCAGCTCTTCAAACTTGATATATGGTTCCAGGCCAAATTCTTCACTTATTACCGTTTGATTTGGGCTGCGTAACGCGTGTATGTTTAAAATCAATGTGCCCGGCGACCGTACTACATATTCCATTTGGGTAAACACATCGAATTTCATGTTATCAGCTTTCTGTTTTTATTTCTTCTAATTTGTTAAATGTGGCATCCATCCAATCCTCCGAAATATGCTCAAGTGCCAGTTTCAGTTCCTCGGCCCATTGGGTTGAGATATGTTCAAGGTCCTGCTTATTATAACGCTGCTCAACAATATTGAAACTATCCTTTTTATAAACAGCCACATCTATCGGAAAATCGACATTGTTCGAGCTCACCCTTGTTGAATCGAATGAAAGAAAACCTGTTTTTAGCGCCAGTTTCAGGCTCGAATCTTCATTAAGGATACGGTTAAGGATAGCTTTACCATGCCCCGAATTTCCGATAACCACGTATGGCGCCCCCTGCCCTAACTCCACCCAGTTTCCTTCGGGATATAGCAAAAAAAGCTTGTGTTCATCATCATCGCGCAGTTGCCCGCCAATGATGGTATTCAGGTCAAATCGTAACCCGGCTGCATCAAGCGACGCTTTATCTTCCTGTGCGGCACGCTTTACCTGTTCGCCAAATGCATTCACGGCCTTATACATCTTATTAAACTCGGCTGTCTCCAATAATTCATTAAAATATATCACGGCCTTATCACGCACCGAGCGCAAACCGCTGGTCATGATAAACAGCGAAAAATGATCCTTTTGTTCTATAGTGATCTTCTTTTTTACAGTGGTATCCGTCCCCGAAGTTATACGGGTATCGGCAATGGCCAATAAGCCCTCTTTAACTTTAATTCCCAGGCAATAAGTCATTTGATTAGCGTCGTTCGTTATAAATTAATACTTGCCAAAGTAATTAAATAATGCGAGATTTATTTACCGGTTATTCATAAACCATTTATTTGCCGATACATCTTTTTTCGGGCCTAACTACCTTTTATTTTATTGCATACAATGAAATTCAAATCAGCATTACTCATCCTGGCATTTATTTTTAACCTCAACTTTGTCAAAGCGCAAAAACACAGCCCTGTCCCTGTTATTTTCGACACGGATATTGCCGGAGATTATGACGATGTTGGTGCGATGGCTATGCTGCATGCCTTTGAAGATAAGGGTGAGGCCAAAATATTAGCAACCATATCCTGCAATGCCTTCGAAACTACCGCACCAACCATCAGTGTGATCAATACCTATTTTGGCAGGCCCAATATCCCCATAGGTATTGTAAAAAAAGACAAACCCAATAAAGATTGTGCACAGCACTGGGCACAGGCTATTATTGCCAAATATCCGCATAACGTAAAATCAAACAGCCAGGCAGTTGAAGCGGTAGCCCTTTACCGCAAGATACTGGCAAAGCAAGCCGATGGCAGCGTAACTATTATTTCGGTAGGATTTTTCACGAACCTGGCCGATCTGCTCCGATCGGGAGCTGATAAATACAGCAAACTGGATGGAGAACAACTGGTGAAAAAGAAAGTAAAAAAACTGACATCCATGGCTACGGGAATAGGTACCGACGGTAAAACCTTTAGCGAATACAATGTAAATGTGGACGCAGCCTCTGCGCAAAAAGTATTTAAAGACTGGCCTACACCTATTACCCTTAGCGGTTTTGAAATAGGTGAAAAAATCCTGACCGGAATCCGCCTGATCAACAATACATCAATAAAAAATAGCCCGGTAAAAGACGCCTTCCAGATAGCGCTTACAAAAGACAATAACACAACCGGCCGAAACAGTTGGGACGAAACCGCCGTACTAACAGCCATCAGAGGGCCCGAACCTTATTTTACCTATCGCAAACTTAACATGGAAATAAAGGACAACGGTACCGATGTAGTGGTACCGGGAGAGCGGTTTCTATATCTTCAATTTGCTATGCAGCCCGGGGATATTGCAAAGAGTATTGAACAATTGATGATGCACCAGCCTGTTAAAAAATGAACAGCGCCACACTGCTAAAAATACCAACTACTTGGTATTGAATTTTCACACGATTGATGGCACTTTAGTCTATTATGAGCGAACCCATTAAAATTCAGGTATCCATCTTTTGCGAGCCTTGCATTATCTGCGGCAGCAGGCCTGTCATTGCACAGGCTAAAGGTAAATTTATAGTAAGATGCGGCGCTAACGCAAATCATTATCAAACTCCACCCGGACTGGTGGATATAGCCAATTGGAATAAACACAACCGCCGGGAACCGGGTATTACCCCCAATATGGCGCATCTTAAACAAGGCTGATCACTTAAAATAACGGGTTACCACATAACCGATGGCTTCCTTTATATAAGTACCCCAGCCTGCTAAAGCACCTGCATTGGGCAAAAAATCATCAGCAGATACCGAAAACCTGCGACTGGAAAAATTGCAGGGGTATGCAACCACGTCAACACCCTGTTTTTTAAATATCATCAGGGAACGGCGCATATGAAATGCCGAGGTAACCAGTAAATAAGGCCCTTTAAGTTTATGCTGCTGCAAAAGTTCTTTTGAAAAAGCGGCATTTTCAATGGTATTGCGGGATTTCGGTTCGCTTAGTACGCAACTGTCCGCAACCTGCATTTCCCTGAGTTGCTCCCTTACCCAATCGGCCTCCCTAAAACCCGATGGCCTCAAAAGCCCGTTTCCTCCTGTGATAAGAAGATGGCTGACTTTACCTGTTTTTTGCAAACGAACACCCTGGATAAACCTGTCAGCGGCAGAGTTAAAGAAACCGCCGCCATCGCCATCATCCGAGCTAAAACCACCCAGCACTATAGCACAGGTATACTTTTTACCGACTGGTACAGCGGTTTCCCTGATATCCCAACACCAGCTAACCAGGTTAAGTAACAATGAATTAGAGAAAATATAAAGCACAATAATACCTGCAAGCAAAAATTTCCGTTTACGTTTTACGTTCTTTGAAAAAAGGGCGATCAATAAAATTGCGAATACCCATAGGAGCAAATTCATTAAAAACGAAAGAACTTTTGAAAAAATAAAAAACATATAGCGGTTATGGTGTTTAAGTACTTCAAATATAGAAGCTTTTATCAGGTGAAGTAACAAACTGGCATCATCATTGTCATATATCAGAAAAGAAAAATAAATTATGGGCTTTATCAAAACTCTTGCTATAGGTGCTGCAGTTGCTTACGGAATAAATTACGTAACCAAAAAAGGACCCGACGGTAAATCAATTATCGATAACCTGGTTGACAACGCCCCCGAATGGGCAGATCGCGCTAAAAAATACGGCGAACTTACTTTGGAACAAATTGCCGTGCGTACTCAAAATTTCAGGGATAATAACAGGCGTTAATACGTCCTGCCTGGTACTTTATATGTTTAACATTTGTTATTAGCCGGCTTTATCTCCTGTCTAAAAAGTTATTGGAGAATAAAGAAGATGTGTCATTGCGAGCGTAGCGCGGCAATCGCATACTTTACAGGGTGGCCATGCTTCCGTGCGGTTGCTACGTTCCTTATAATGACGTGATTATAAGTTACTGATTTATTAAGTATATTTTTTTGATCGTTTTTTTTAAATATGGGTGTTGCCTGCGGCCCGTGCTCATCAGCTCATACTACGCAAGCCTTAGCCACTTGGCTGGTATCCGCTCCTATCACTAACGCGCCCCCCGCGCAGCATTGCAAAAATATATTTTTAATATTATCACGATGGGAATTGTCTGCAAACGGCATAACTCTTTAACTATTTATCCTGTAATCCTCCAATCCTATAAATCAAGGTTCCTTACCAACCATTGTTCACGATACTGTTTTGGTGTAACTCCCTCAAAACGCTTAAAAAACTTGGTAAAGTTCGACGGATCAAAAGTAAGTCGGTTAGCTATTTCGGCTACACTGACCTTGTTTTCCTGCAGCATGGTTTTGGCAATCCCCATGATTTTTTCTTCGAAAAAGAAACAGGGATGTTTACCTGTGGTCAGTTTAATAGTATTGCTCAAATGTGTGGGATGGATATGCATTTCATCAGCAAAATCACGGATCTCGTACATGTCCAATACTCGGTTGTTCAGCACATCGTCAAGATGCCTATCAATAGCTTTCAAATAGTCGGCGGTAATTTCATGCTGACGGGCCAGTATCTTTTTCGGAACAGTAAGCGTTGCTTCCATCATACAAAATTAAGCAAACAGATCGGGCTTAAACAGCGGTGCTACCCGCTTTTTAGATGCCTGCTCATAAGCATATCCCAACTTTATGATGTCGCCCTCTTTGTAGGCTGTACTAAAAAACGATAACCCAACCGGCAGGCCATGGGCCAACCCCATGGGCACTGTAATATGCGGATACCCCGCCATAGCTGCAGGGCCAGAAAAGCTAAAACCATTATCATAGTCGCCATTTACCAGGTCGATACATACAGCCGGGCCATTAGTGGTACCTATGATGGCATCAAGTTTATATTTGGTCAGCATATCGTCAATAACTTTACGGGTACCTGTATTGGTTTGCTTAACTGCGTCAAGATATTCCTTACTGTTCAGGTCACCTTTGGCTTGAGCTAACTCCATCGTTTCCTGTTTAAAGAAAGGCATTGCTTTAACCTCATTTTGCTTGTTAAAGGCAATTACATCGGCCAGGGTTTTTATTTTGCTGTTGGCATTGCCAAAGTATTGATTAAGGCCCTCTTTAAATTCATAAAGCAGCACGGTAAATTCATTTTTGCCTATGGTTTTTAGCTCCTTGTTCAATTCTATCTCCACCACTTCGGCACCTTTACTTTTCAGGGTTTTGATGGCATCCTGTAATAATGCCACAACGGTTGGGTTATCATTAAGCGCAGATTTCTCAATCCCCAGGCGCTTACCTTGTAAACCATTGCCGTCTAAAAATTTGGTATAATCCGCCTCGATCCTGCCTTTACTACCAAGTGTTGCCAGGTCGAGCGTATCAATACCAGTAAGCGCACCAAGCAGTATGGCGGCGTCCCTAACCGTACGCGCCATTGGTCCGGCCGTATCCTGTGTTTTGGAAATGGGGATTATACCCGACCGGCTCCACAAGCCCACAGTTGGCTTAATGCCCACAAGGCCGTTAACCGATGCCGGCGACACTATCGAGCCGTTGGTTTCGGTACCGATGCCAATAACGCAAAGATTGGCTGCGACGGCGGTTCCGGTACCGGCACTTGAACCGCTGGGGTTCCTGTCTAAAATATAAGGACATTTGGTTTGCCCTCCCCTGCTGCTCCAGGCACTGGTTGAATGCGTTGAACGAAAGTTTGCCCACTCGCTTAAATTGGTCTTGCCCAATATCACCGCGCCCGCCTCACGGAGTTTATGCACTATAAAAGCATCCTGTTTGGCAAAATTATCGGCCAGCGCCATCGAACCGGCCGTGGTGTGCATGTTGTCGCCGGTATTGATATTATCCTTAATCAGCACCGGTATGCCATGCAGCGGGCCGCGCACCTTACCCTTTTCACGTTCACGATCCATCGCATCGGCCATGTTCAGGGCGTCTTTATTAAGCTCGATAACCGAGTTAAGCATGATGCCTTTTTTATCTATCTGATCAATGCGTTTCAGGTACAGCTCGGTAATCAGCCTTGAAGTAAACTGTTTGCTCTGCATTTTTTGCTGCAGATCGGTAATGGTTATTTCGCTCAGTTCAAATATTTCGTCCTTACTGTTATCGGCAGCGGCAGTTTCATCGGCTTTATTTTCGGCAGATGGCTGATTGCAGGAAGCCGCTACTAAAGTAGATATCGTTAACCCGGCTAATGAACCGGTTTTGAGGAAATTTCTTCTGTGCATAACTGTTTAAATAAAGGCATTACAAGTAACAAAATATTTAACTACTTTGAAAGGTGTGGAGGTTGGAGATAGTTAAATGTTACAATAAAGTGGCGGTGCAAATCGTGTTTACTCATAACAGGATAAAAACAGATGTCACGCTACCGGTCGAAGCATGGCGGGCAAGCCTCTACGAGCGAGTCTCCGACAAGCTACCCATGACATGTTTAAAAAATACATTTTTGTCAGCAGGTAAGCTTCGGGCAAAAACGGGCAGAACAATGGTGGCCTTGAGCGAAGGAAAGGGCATAGCAAGTTTTTGCAGAAGCTGGGGATATGTGTGGGCGAAGCGGGGCAAAATAATTGCAGCCGTGGTTCTGACCGTTTTGCAGGGAAAAGGCCGGGCGATGGATATTGGGGCAGGGTGAGCGCAAAGAAGCCTCTCTGCTGACTTGATTTTTTGGTTACTTTTTTATCAAGAAAAAAGTAACTGGCCCCGCGCGGCCAAGAGCGCGACGATGTAAGTTAACTACTAATGAAGCCTGTTACCAGTCTGTCGGGGATTGCTTCATTCCTACAGCAATGACGTGACGCAGATGTCATTTCACCTTCAGAGGCCACGGATTTAAACACTCAGCATGACACCCTATTTTTATTTATTTACCCTTATTTCGATATCATCCCCGATATCACATTAATGCTCAATGCCACGATAGCTGTATTAAACGCAAAAGAAATCAACCCGTGCAGCCAGGCCAGCCTGCGGATAGAGCGTGCGGAGATCTCCACGTCAGATACCTGGAAGGTCATGCCTACTACAAACGAAAAGTATACAAAATCGAGGTAATCCGGCTCTTTTTCATCACCCGGAAATTCAAGACCGCCGAGATATTTGAGTTTTTTATCATCATCGGGATCTGTAGTATAATACATATGGGCGTAACGCAAGGTGAATATAGTGTGTACCAGCCACCATGAAACAATAACCGATGCCATGGCCAATAAAACCCGTGCCGTCACAACCGCATCTGACTGGTTTTTTGTGGATAACAACAGGAACACTATTGCCAGCAAACTCATCATTGATGATACTATCACAAACAAAAATATTAGCGTGCGGCTTGAGTCTTCGATACTGGCTATTTTACGGATTTCGGCGGGGTTGGCCGTCAGAATAATGATCCAATCCATAATAATGATGCATAAACCAAATGCTATCCAGGTTACCAAAGCAACCGTTGGCGCCGAAAAACGCGCCCAGGATAAAAACAGTGTTATTGCTGCGGCCCCTAATGAGATCAGGAGGCGGTGATGGGCATCAAGACTAAAAAAAACTTTTGTTTTGGCTTTGGCTTTTTGAGGCATACAATTTAAGCTACACCATAAATATGATAATGTTTGATGTAGATTAAATGAAGATACTAAAAATCGTCTTCCTCAACAATCCAGGCTACACGGCCTATCTGCCCGTCATCCAACTGCACTTTTATTCCGCGCGAATGGTAGGCTGCGCTGGTTAACAATCGTTTTACGAAGCCGCGGGTAAGCGTACCGGTACGCTGATCTTTTTTTAGTATGATGTCAACCTCAAGGCCGGGATATATATCGCTTCTGTTTTGTCCGTTCATGACCGTTGATTGTTTTGATTACGTTGATTTCGCTGATTTTTATTTTCTTGATTTTGTCTGATTGATTTGATTTCACCGATTGATTAGATCGACAATAGTCTTATCGAAAAAACCAGGCAAATATCAATTTTTCGCAAGATAATCGGCTATAAAAGTTTTAACACGTTCTTCGTTGCCATTGTCAAAGCCATCAATTTTTTTTACAATCACATTTTTGTTGTTTACAAGGTATACTTGTGGGATAAAGCCTAAATTGTATTTTGCCTGAGCCTTTGCATATTCTTGTTGAGGTATGATTAGTTGCTGCCATAGCATATTTTCTTTTTTCAGTGCCTGTAGCCAATTCTCTTTTTTCGCATCTAATGATACACTTACAAATCTCACATCATCTTTACTAAACTTCTCTGTTATTCTTCTTAATGATGGAATTTCCCGCTTGCATGGCCCGCACCAGCTTGCCCAGAATATCACCATGTTCAACTTTTTCGTATTATCTATCAGGGTAACCGGTTTTGCTTCCTGATCGGCGAAAATACTATTGACGAATTGATTTTGGTTTAAAGGTTGATTATCTATAAATAGTTTAAGTCGTCTGCCATAATATGATGATTTTGCTTCATTGCCAAACATTGCGTAGAAGCTTTTCAACTCTTTGTGATTAAAGTAAAATCTAAGATTATTAAATGCATATAAAGTCCAATATGCGTCAGGCGCCCGCTTAATTATTCTTTCGATCCGTGCTGCCTGTTTATTTCTAACGGCGCCGTCTTCGCTCATCTGAATGAAAGGTAACGTGATATTCCTGAGATAAAAATCGGTCTGCGTACCACCATTCAGTACAGCGCCTGTATTTTTAGAAAAATCGCCGGTTATGGTTGTCAATCCTGGCCCCAATACGAAATCAGTATACTTGGAGTGGTTCTTTGCGGGCTCATAAGGGTTAGCAACAGCTATAGGTTTCCTGACCCCTTTTTCATCCAGATAACTTATAGAAACAAGGTTAGCAAAAAAAGCAGTATCCGACTGAAAGTTAAATTCAAATTTTCCATCTGTAACTTTAGCGGAGTCTGAAGGTCGGACCATCTGTGGAAAAACGGGCTTATAATAAACCCACTTACTTTTAAGGCCCCGTATGTCGCCTTTGATAGTTACACCGTTATTGCGTTTACACGAAAATAAGCTAATAAGTATCAACAGAATGAGGCAATAAGGCTTCTTCATAGGTTTAGTATCAGGAATTTAAGAGTTTCCCGCTACTAAGATAACTATTCAACCAGTCCTTTTATTGCCTGCTCTACTTTTCCGAAATCAAAATTATTGATCAGCCTATCAAATGAGGCAGCAATCTGCTCGTTACCAAGGTTACCAATGCTACCCTCGTGGGTATGGTTCACCGTTTTATCAGGATTAAAGTTGCCTGCTTCAATAGCCAAACCAACCTGCTTGTAAGCATCACGGAATGGCGTGCCGCTTAAGGTTAAACGGTTCACTTCCTCAACACTAAACAGGTAAGCGTATTTGGCATCATCCAAAATGTCCGTTTTTATGGTTATATTTTGCAGCATGAAGGTTGCCATTTGCAGGCAGTGTTTCAAATCGGCAAAAGCAGGAAACAGCAATTCTTTCAGTAATTGAAGCTCGCGGTGATATCCTGATGGTAAATTAGTAGTCATCATGGCTACATCGGTAGGCAGTGCTTGCAGGCGGTTACATTTGCCGCGCATAATTTCCCAAACATCGGGGTTCTTTTTATGCGGCATAATGCTGCTGCCGGTAGTTAATGCGTCCGGGTAACTTACAAATGAAAAATTCTGGCTCAGGTACAAGGTTTGATCCATCGCCATTTTAGCCAACGTCGCTGCTATGGTTGATATGGCCTGTGCAATGATCCGTTCGGTTTTACCACGGCCCATTTGTGCGTAAACAACGTTATAATTAAGGTTATCAAAACCTAAAAGCTGTGTAGTTAAAGTACGATTAAGTGGAAACGACGAGCCATAACCGGCAGCCGAACCCAGCGGATTTTTATTGGTAATGCGGTAAGCAGCCAAAACCAGTTCAAGGTCATCAACCAAACTTTCGGCATAGGCGCCAAACCATAAGCCAAATGATGATGGCATGGCCACCTGCAAATGGGTATAACCCGGCAATAAAACATCTTTGTGTTTTTCACTCAGTTCAATTAACTGGCGGAACAAAGTTTCGGTGCTTTCAACAACTTCCTGCAACTGGTGACGGAAGAAAAGCTTTAGGTCGACCAGAACCTGGTCGTTACGTGAACGGCCGCTGTGAATCTTTTTACCGGCATCGCCAATACGTTGCGTAAGCAGCAACTCAACCTGCGAGTGTACATCTTCCACATGCTCGTCAATACGGAAACCGCCTTTGGCAATATCTGCATAAATGTTTTTCAACTCGCGCTGAACAAGCTCAAGGTCGGTGCTGTCCATCAGCCCAACGCTTTGCAGCATGCGGGTATGGGCCAGTGACCCCAAAACATCAAACGCAGCCATTTGCTCATCAAATTCGCGGTCGCGACCAACAGTAAAGTTTTCAACCAGTTCGTTAACGTTGGTAGTTTTTTGCCATAGCTTGCTCATGGTGCAAATGTATAAATTATCTGAACCATGATTTATGGGATTTAAGGATTAACAGGATTTTTTGTCTGAACCAGGATTTGGTGGATACAAGCGCAACGCAGATTGTCTGAACTCCAATTTATTGTATTAATGAATTTTTCGAATTTGCTAATCATTCTGTTAATTTCTCAATTCAATAAATTCGAGTTCAGACAAAAAATCAACGTAATCAAATAATCAACGGTTCAGACAGTTCAGGATGCCAATCTCAATCTATCCGGTTAACATTGTTGATTGTGACAACATATCATAGGCTTTGGCCAATATTGTATAAACCGCTATCTTAACCACATGAAACACCCTCTATGTAAGCCATTGCTCTGCATTGTTTTATTATTTTTCTTTTTTTCAAAAATACAAGCCCAGACGCAAGGGGCTACAGGTCTTAAAAGTGAGTATCTTGTAAACCCGATAGGTATCGATAATACACATCCCCGCTTAACCTGGCTCATGAATGATAAAGCACAGGGAGCAGCTCAAAGTGCTTACCAGTTGTTTGTTGGTACAGATTCAGTTGCCGTTGTTACAAGTAAAGGCAACGCGTGGGCCACCACCAAAATTGCTTCGTCAAATAATCTTGTTATTTATAGTGGCCAACAACTAAAACCTTTTACTAAGTATTTCTGGAAGGTTCAGCTTTGGGACCGGGCAGGTAAAAAGCTTGCCCCATCAGCTATAAACAGTTTTGAAACCGGCATGATGGGCATGCAAAACTGGAAGGGCTCATGGATAAGCGATAACAAAGGTATAGCTGTTAACCCGGCTCCCTATTTCCGCAATACATTTAAAGTAGCTAAGCCAATCCGCTCGGCGAGGGCTTATATTGCTGTGGCTGGTTTATATGAATTATATCTCAACGGAAAAAAAATCGGCAATCACCGCCTCGACCCAATGTATACCCGGTTCGACAGGCGCACGCTTTACGTTTCATATGATGTTACCGCGCAGCTGCAAAGCGGTAAAAACGCAGTGGGCGTGTTGCTGGGCAATGGCTGGTATAACCATCAAAGTACGGCTGTTTGGTTTTTTCACCAGGCACCATGGCGCGGTCGCCCGACGTTTTGTATGGATTTGCGCATCACGTATACCGATGGTACGGTTGAAACCATAAAATCCGGCACCGACTGGAAAACCTCACTTAGCCCTGTAATTTTCAACAGCATTTATACTGCCGAGCATTACGATGGCAGGCTGGAACAACCGGGTTGGAACACCGCCAACTTTGACGACAGCAAATGGAAGCCAGTCATTAACCGTTCGGCCCCATCCATGAACATTGTATCGCAAGCTATGCAGCCTATCCGTGCGGTTGATACCATCAGCACCAAAAGCGTTACCAAAATTGACAGCGATGTTTGGGTGTTTGATATGGGCCGAAATATTTCGGGCGTAAGCCAAATTACTGTTAAGGGAGATTCAGGCACGGTGATCCGTCTTAAACATGCAGAAAGATTGAACAAAAACGGACATGTTGATCAATCAAACATCGATCTGCATTACCGCCCTACTGATGATAAAGATCCATTCCAGACCGATATTTTCATTTTAGGCGGCAAGGGCGAAGAAACTTTCTCCCCTCGCTTTAACTACAAAGGTTTCCAATATATTGAGGTGAGCAGCAGCAAGCCTATTCAAATCGGCAAAGAAAACATCAAAGCGTTTTTTATGCACAGCGATGTGGAGCCAATCGGTACCGTTAAAGCATCAAACCATACCATTAACCAAATCTGGACTGCCACCAACAATAGCTATTTGAGCAACCTGTTCGGCTATCCTACAGATTGCCCTCAGCGCGAAAAGAACGGCTGGACCGGTGATGCACACATTGCCAGCGAAACCGGCTTGTATAACTTCGACGGTATTACTGTTTACGAAAAATGGCTGGCCGATCATCGCGATGAACAACAGCCTAACGGCGTACTGCCATCCATTGTCCCAACTGGTGGCTGGGGCTATGAATGGGGAAACGGCCCCGACTGGACAAGCACCATCGCCATTATACCGTACAATATTTATCTGTTTTATGGCGATAGCAAACTGCTGGCCGATAGCTACACAGCTATCGAAAAATACGTAAACCACATCGACCAGCTTTACCCAACCGGCTTGACAACCTGGGGCCTGGGCGACTGGGTGCCGGTAAAATCGGTTTCGCCTGTTGAGCTTACTTCGTCTGTTTATTATTATACCGATGCCAGCATACTGGCTAAAGCAGCCAAAATATTAGGCAAACAGGTCGATTATGTAAAATATTCGGCATTGGCCAATAAGATCAGGACCGCCATCAATGCTAAATATTTAGATACTACAACTGGCCTTTACGGCAACGGCTTGCAAACAGAACTAAGCGTGCCGCTTTACTGGGGTATTGCGCCCGAAAACATGAAAAGCAAAGTTGCAGCTAACCTGGCCAAACGTGTTGAAGCTGATAATTTCCATCTGGATGTGGGGATATTAGGTGCTAAAGCCATTTTAAGTGCGCTAAGCGATAACGGTTACCCGGATGTGGCTTACAAAATAGCATCACAGGAAACATTCCCATCATGGGGATGGTGGATGGTTAACGGCGCTACCACACTATATGAAAACTGGCAAATAGATGCCAAATCTGATATTTCCCTCAACCACATTATGTTTGGTGAAATTGGTGCATGGCTGTACAAAGGTATTGCAGGTATCCACCCTGATCCTGAACATCCCGGCTTTAAAAATGTGTTGTTTCAGCCTCATTTTGTACCGGGTTTAAATGAGTTTGCTGCTACGCATAAAGGGCCTTATGGTAACATTGTTTCATCGTGGCAACGCACCGGTAGCAGTGTAACTTATAAAGTAAGCGTGCCTGCAAACTCAAGTGCAACAATTAGCTTCCCGGCTGGTAAAGTTTATCTTGCGGGCAAAGCAATCAACAACCCTGCGTTGTATAAAATAAATGCGGGCAGCTATGTGTTCGAGGTAAAATAATATCACCGCAAATGCCATAGTATTTTCATATTTTAATATCTGCGCATATCAAATGACCATTTACTGACAGGCCGGGGCAACCCCGGCCTGTTTTTGTATATAAATTTGTCACACCTTATTTACAATCACTGATACACCATGCGCAGGATACTTACTATCGTATTTTTATTATTTGTTGCCAAATTTGCCATGGCAGGCCCTGAAGAGCCATGGTCATTAAGCACCGACAAAGACGGCATCAAGGTTTACACCCGTCATATTGCAAATTCAAAAATCAAAGCCATAAAAGTAGAATGCACATTTAATGCCACTGCTGCTCAGTTGGTAGCTGTGCTTATGGATATTAAAACCTGCAGCGAGTGGGTTTATCACACCAAATCGGCTACCATTATTAAGCAGGTGTCGCCATCAGATATTTATTATTACTCGGAAGTAAACATACCATGGCCGGTGCATAACCGCGATTTCGTAGCGCATTTAAAGGTTACACAGGACCCTAAAACCAAAGTTGTCACTATTGACGCTCCGGTTATCTCAAACATGGTACCCGCGAAAGATGGCATTGTAAGGGTGGAAAATTCAACCGGCAAGTGGATTATTACTCCTGTTGATAGCTCCCATGTAAGTATTGTGTACACCCTGCACCTTGATCCCGGAGGATCTGTACCTGCATGGCTTATTAACATGTTTGCCGCACAAGGCCCTACCGAAAGTTTCAAAGGTTTAAAAAAACAATTGCAGAAACCGGCTTATAAGGATGTGAAGCTGGCGTATGTGCAGTAGTTCGCCCCCCGGCCCCCTAAAGGGGGAGTGTTACCAACGAATTTATAATTGAACCCACATTTCGCGTTAAGGATTGTAGCGGATACCGGCCAATGCGCATAAGGCCTGCAGGCGTATGAGCGGAAAGCCTGGCCGGAGGTAACGCCCATATTCTGAACCGGGATTTTTAGGATTAAGGGATTTATAGGATTTTACTTTTTGTTTGAACTCGAATTAAAAGAATTTATTGAATTTAGCCTGTTAATTCATCCCGTAAAAAGATTCTGTCATTTCTTTAAATTCAATAAATTCAGGTTCAGACAAATCCTGTCTTCCGAAAAATCCCCCCAAATCCCGGTTCAGACAAAATCCTGTCTTCCAAAAATCCCCCCAAATCCAGGTTCAGACAACTTGCAAATAAACGTCAGCATTTTGCAAATAAAATTGAAAACTCGTATCACACTTAGCTGTACTTTCGGTGGTAGTATATAACCGTTTAATTTGCCGGCAGGATACCAGGGGATAGTTGTGCAAATTATAAACGCTAATATTGCTTTAACCAATAAAGTAAACGTATAAACGATGAGAATTGCCTTGTTTGTTCCTTGCTATGTTGACCAGTTTTATCCAAAAGCGGCCATTGCTACGCTGGAGTTACTGGAGAAACTTGGCTGTGAGGTTCACTACCCTAAAAATCAAACCTGCTGCGGGCAGCCAATGGCCAATTCGGGCTATGAGCATTTAACCGGCGGCTGCAATAATCTATTTGTCGATAATTTTTCGGGATACGATTATGTCGTTTGTCCGTCGGGAAGTTGTACCCTGCACATCAAAGAGCATTTACATGCCGATGGAAAAGAGGAACAGGCAACAGAGATCCGCAAAAAAGTTTATGAGCTTACCGAGTTTTTGGTTGATATATTGAGAGTTAAACAGCTTTCGGCCAGTTTCCCATACAAAGTTGGTTTACACCAGAGCTGCCATGGTTTGCGTGGTTTACGCATAGCCCAAATGAGTGAGCTTGTTGCCGAACCATTCAGCAAACCGGCCCAGTTACTGGATCTGGTGAATGGCCTGGAACTGGTACAACTTAGCCGCCAGGATGATTGCTGCGGTTTTGGAGGAACGTTTTGTGTGGTTGAGGAGGCGGTATCGGCCAAAATGGGGAAAGACCGTGTAGCTGATCATATATCGCACGGGGCGCAATATATTACCTCGGCCGATCTTTCGTGCCTGATGCACCTTGAGGGCATCCTGCGTCGCCAAAACAGCGATGTTAAAGTAATTCACGTAGCCGAAATTTTAAACAACAGCCTGTAATGAGTACCGCTACTACCAAAGATCACCCGCATTTAGCTGCCGAATTTAACCGCGATGAGCCCCGTGTAAACTGGCATGATGAAACCCTATGGTGGGTACGTGCCAAACGGGATATTGCCGCTCATAAACTCCCCGAATGGGAATTGCTGCGCGAAACGGCATCCCAAATAAAATTCAACGTACTCTCAAACCTGAGCACCTACCTGGAGCAGTTTGAGGCCAATGCCACCAAAAATGGGATCATAGTACACTGGGCGGCCGACGCCACAGAACATAACCAAATTGTACACGGCCTGCTTGAACAAAAAGGCATTACCAAAATGGTAAAAAGCAAATCGATGCTTACCGAGGAATGCCATTTAAATGAATACCTGAAAGAGCAGGGCATTGATGTAATTGACTCCGATCTCGGAGAGCGCATTGTACAGTTGGCCAATGAACCGCCAAGCCATATTGTGCTGCCTTGTATCCACAAAAAAAAGGAAGAGATAGGTGATATTTTCCACGAACATTTAGGTTCGGCCAAAGGCGAATCAGATCCTAAAATATTGACTGAAACTGCCCGTCAACATTTGCGCGAGGTATTTTTAACCCGTCGCGCAGCACTTACCGGTGTTAATTTCGCAGTGGCCGAAACAGGTGAGTTCGTGATCTGTACCAATGAGGGTAACGCCGATATGGGAGCGCATTTAGCCGAGATCCATATCGCATCAATGGGCATCGAAAAGCTTATTCCAGAAAGGAAACATCTTGGTGTGTTTCTGCGCCTGCTTACCCGCAGTGCTACCGGACAGCCTATTACCACTTACTCGAGCCATTTCAGCAAACCGCAGGAAGGCACCGAAATTCATATTGTTATTGTTGATAACGGGCGCAGCATTCAGCTGGGTCGCGAGGAGTTCCGCAACTCGTTGAAATGTATCCGTTGCGGGGCTTGTATGAATACCTGCCCGGTTTATCGCAAAAGTGGCGGTCACAGCTATCATACCGCCGTTGCCGGGCCAATAGGATCCATCCTGGCCCCTAACCTCGACATGAAAAAATATGCCGACCTGCCATTTGCCTCTACCCTTTGCGGTTCGTGCAGCAACGTGTGCCCGGTTAAGATAGATATTCATGACCAGCTGTATAAATGGCGGCAGGTGATTGTGAAGGAAGGATATTCGCCCAAAGCCAAAACTATGGCCGTGAAGGCCATGGCATTGACGCTGGCATCGCCAACTTTATACCGCATGGGAGGCAAAACCGGGCGACTGGTGTTTAAATATGTCCCATTTGCGGTAAACAATAAATTAAACCCATGGTACAATCAACGCGAAATGCCAAAAGCACCCGATGAATCGTTTGGCGAGTGGTATGCCAAAAGGAAAGGAGCAAAAAACTCATGAGCCGGGAAAAAATATTAGCTGCTGTAAAATTTAATCAGCCCGCTGCTATGCCGCTGCCAGATATGGAAGTGCTGAATAAGCTAACCGATGTCAGAACTGATCTGGTATCAAAATACAAAGCCATCGCGACAGCAGGCGGCAGCTTTGTTTATGAGGTTAGTGGCTTTGACGAGATCAAAACCATCATTAATAATGAATTTAAAGCCGGCGTTAAGATCATATCCGCCCTTAACGAACTGAGCGATTATATTTACGCCGAAACTGTAAAGCACGAAGACGGTCACACTTTTGCCGATGTAGAGTTGACCGTACTCCGCACCCAACTTGGCGTTGCCGAAAATGGAGCCCTTTGGCTTACCGAAAAAGATATGGGCAGCCGCGTACTACCTTTTATTGCCCAGCATTTGGCGGTAGTGATTAGCAAAGATGATTTTGTACCTACTATGGCGCAGGCTTATCAAACTATTGGCGATGCTGATTACGGCTATGGCTCGTTTATTTCCGGCCCTTCAAAAACTGCAGATATTGAACAGTCGTTGGTTATAGGGGCTCATGGGCCAAGAAGTTTATCGGTGTTTATACTTTCTTAAAGATCTTTTAAAAGCGACCTAAAAGTAACGTCATTGCGAGTAACCATCAGGGAAGCCCTGAAAAAAACGTAATGACATGTAAAATATATTTTAGCGGTGTTGCGCGTGGGCCGCGTTAGGGATTGCAGTGTAAAGTCCACAGCGCGTAGAGAAGTTGCGGGCAGGAAAGGCGAGGACTTGCAACGGAAAGCCCGGGCCGCAGGCAACGCCCATGTTATGAAATTTATCAGAAAAATATACTTAATAACCTGTACTGTTTGGGATTGCTTCGTACCTCTGCAATGACGCTTTTCATTTGCATCCCCCCCAACTCTCCCCCCTAAAAACCTTATCTCGCGCTCGTTTGTAACGAGTGTGTAACATGGGTTTGCGTTTGTAACGCAACTGGCAATGCAATCGCCAAACCATTTTAAGCACTCGTTACAAACGAGCGCAAGAACTTAACTTACTAAGCCCCATACTTTTACTCTAAAAATCAACAATTTACAACAATGACAAATATATGATACAAAAATATACCGATTGGTATATTTTTGTATTGTCAAAACTAAAGGACACATAACAACATGAAAACTTCACAAAATACAGTATTGATAACCGGCGGCAGTGCCGGCATAGGTTTTGAAATTGCAAAACAACTATCAGCTAAAAATAACCATGTAATTATCATTGGCCGCAACCAGGAACGTTTGGAGAAAGCAGCCGCTCAATTACAAAATGTAACCGCTATTAAAGCAGATATCTCAAATGCAGATGATGTAGAGGCACTAACCGCAAAAGTGAAAAAAGATTTCCCTCAGCTAAATGTGGTGATCAATAACGCCGGTGCAGCTTCAATCAATGACCTGCTTACCACACCTAATGTTTTTGAAAACGCGCAAACTGAAATGTTTACCAACTATATTTCAGTAATCCGCCTTAACGAAAAATTGCTTCCTGTTTTACAACAGCAAAGCGATGCCGCCATTGTTAACGTATCGTCAATAGTTGCTTTTTTGCCTGGCAAGCAAACTGCTACCTATTCGGCAACTAAAGCTGCCTTGCACTCTTATACCATTTCATTGAGGGCAGCTTTGGAAAACACCAATGTTAAAGTATTTGAGTTGATGCCTCCATTGGTTGACACCGAATTTTCGGCAGAGATTGGCGGTCATAATGGGATCCCGGCTTCGCAAGTTGCCGATGAATTTGTATCCGGTTTTGAAGCCGACAACTACGAGATCCGCGTTGGTGGCACCGAACCATTCTACCGCTTGTTCCTGTCAAACCCAGCCGAAGCATTGAAAGCTCTTCACCAGAGATAATTCTCTGGCTTAATTTTTTTATCCTAAAAAATACCGATTGGTATTTTTTAGGATAATTATTAGTTCCAAATCTCATACTTCAATGAAAAAAAGCATCCTTATCATTACCGTAATAGCTGCTGCTATCATGGAACTGATAGACACCTCCATAGTAAATGTTGCCCTCTCGCACATGAGCGGTAACCTTGGCGCCACACTCGAAGATACTTCCTGGGTTATTACAGCTTATGCCATTGCCAACATCATCGTAATACCAATGACCAGTTTTTTAACCACCAAGCTTGGCCGGCGTAATTATTATATCGGGTCTATCATCGCGTTCACTTTCTTTTCGGCCATGTGCGGACTCGCGTCAAACATATGGACACTGGTTGCTTTTCGCTTTTTGCAGGGCATCGGTGGCGGCGCGCTGTTGTCAGTATCTCAGGCTATTGTATTTGAGGTTTACGGCAAGGAACGCGTGGGCATAGCCAGCGCGCTGTTTGGCGTGGGTGTGTTTTTAGGCCCGACTATTGGCCCTACTCTGGGTGGGTTCATTACCGAAAATTATAGTTGGCCATGGATCTTTTACATCAACATCCCTATCGGTATTGCTGTAACTATATCCAGTTTATTGCTGGTCACTGAACCGGAGATCAAAGCCAAAGTAAAAAGTGTAGACTGGTGGGGCATCCTCCTGCTCGTCATCGGCATAGGCTCCCTCCAAACCGTATTGGAACGCGGCGAAACGGACGACTGGTTTTCGGCAGGTTATATCATCGTGCTTACTATAATTGCTGTTATCAGTCTCAGTACTTTCATTTGGTGGGAGCTTACAACGCCTAACCCTGTTATCGATCTTAGGGTGTTGCGAAGCAAGTCGCTCGCGGTAGCGGCTATATTGACGTTTGTGACCGGTTTTGGCCTGTTTACGTCTGTATTCCTTACGCCTGTTCTTGCTCAAAGGGTGCTTCTGTTCCCGCCTACCATCACCGGGCTTATTCTGTTACCGGGTGCGGTTCTGGCCATTGTGGGCTTGTTATTTTCGGCCACATTGTTAAAAAAAGGCGTATCGCCATTAATTATTATCACCGCCGGTTTCATCATCTTTATCACCTTTACCTGGCAAATGTCGCGCATGAACCTGGAGGCAGCACCTGGCGATTTGGTTGGTCCGCTTATTTACCGTGCCATGGGTATTGCCTTATTGACCGTTCCGCTTACAGCTTTAGCTGTATCGGGGCTCGAACCTAAAGACATTCCACAGGGAACTGCTTTAAATAACATGATGCGGCAGTTAGGAGGTTCGTTTGGTATCGCCGTTATCAACACTTATGTAGCCCAACGTTTCGGATTGCACCGCAATGACCTGTTATCTAATATTAATATTTTCAATGATCAAACCACAGCACGTATCGCAAAGCTTACTAATTACTTTGGCAGCAAAGGATTTACATCATTTGACGCGCATAATAAAGCTATAGCAGTTATTGACAGCACCATTAACAGACAATCATTTTTATTAAGCTATCTGGATGCCTACCTGTTTTCGGGTTTGATATTTTTACTGGCTATGCCGCTCTTGTTCCTTGTTATCAACCGTAAAAAACAAGCCCGTCCTGTTGTTATCATAAATGACCACTAATTAATACCAATTGGTATATTTGCATTATGGAAAACGAATTGTCAAAAGCTGAACGTACACGTCAATTCATTATTGAGCGTACCTCACCCGTATTTAATAAAAAGGGGTATGCCGGCACATCCCTTTCCGATCTTACCGAGGCTACCGGGCTCACCAAGGGCAGTATTTACGGTAACTTTAAAAATAAGGAAGAAGTAGCTGCCGAAGTATTTGAATATAACTCGGGCAAGGTGCGCAAACAGATCCAGGAGCGGATTCAACGGGCCACCAGCTACCATGACAAATTATTGGTTTATGCCCAGGTATACCACAGTTTTACGCGGGGTGATTTTATTCCCGGCGGCTGCCCTATTCTGAATACAGCTGTTGATGCCGACGACACCAACCCATTGCTGAAAGATAAAGCCGCCAGGGCGGTGATCCGTTGGAAAACGGGCATCGAAAACCTCATCAAAGCAGGTATAGAGGCCGGTGAGCTCAAGGCCGACATTAACATTACAGAAACTGCCTTAAGCATGATAGCGCTTATTGAGGGTGGCATCATGATATCGAAAGTGACAGATTCGCCTGCAAATCTTGATATAGTTTTAGCGTCAGTATATAGCCTGGTAGATGGTTTAAAGCTTTAAATATTATATATTTAAGAGCTACAGGTTGTTGCTTGATTGTTACAATAATTGGATATAACTTTGAAAACAAAAGAAACGTTCCCCGCGTTATCTTCTTTACCAATTATTAATTATGTCAAAAAAAATATTGATCCTCGATGATAGCGAGGATATTTTGGAAGTGATGAAAGAAGCTCTGGAAATGGAGCACTATGAAGTTGAGGTACTGAACTATACTGATGACATATGCAAGGCGGCCCTATCAGCTAACGCCGACCTTGTAATTTTGGATTACATTTTGTTCGGTATAAACGGTGGCGAACTTTGCCACATGCTAAAAACAAACCCGGCCACGGCGCATATCCCGGTGGTGATGGTATCGGCCTACCCGCGTGTGCTGGAATCATTAGGCAGCTATGGTTCCGATGCTTTTATTGCCAAGCCCTTTAATTTGAGCGATGTTATCGACACAGTTAACCATTGCTTTTTGGCAGCCGGTGATGATGTGGCACACATGGTTTAAAGATTTTTCTTATTGCACTCTTAAACTTACGAAGTTTTTAAAACTTCGTAAGTTTTTCACCATATCCGTTCAGGAAATTTATTCGATCTACCTGAACAAATCAAAACTATACTGCGCTATGCTCCAAAACTCATCAAGCGCGATAATTCTTGGTTTAAAGAAAGAGATCAGCGCAGGCCAGTCCTGCTGGTTAAATACACTTACGCCGGGTAGGGTTTTAATAATGCGGCTCACTGTTTTACCATACTCATCGGTAGTATGCAACTCCCAGTCCCATTCTTCATCAAGCTGGCTGTTCAGGACATTCTTTAGCTCAACAAACTGATCAAACATCAATTGTTGGATATCAGCATCGGGATGGCTCATTTCAATAGCTATAAAGGCAGACTTTTTATCAGCTTCCATTTTAAAGTACAGGTGCTTGATACCAGTTTTATAATTAACCCAGTTAGTGCGCAGGCCATCGGCCGAAAGCTGGGGTTTGAGGTATTGCCCAAACGCTGTCCAGAACGCCTGTTTTAGTTGAGTTGCCTGTTCTTTTGAGTACAATTTACCGGGATTGATGAGGGGCAAAAGTAAGGTTTTTAAAATAAAACAAACGTAACCGTCATCCTGAACTTGTTTCAGGATCCCATAGGACAAGCCGTCACCATGCCTGCATAAACTTAGCAAGTGGGGTGACTAAACAGGTTCTACCTCCCAATATTTATTAGCTTCGGTATCTTATCTAATAAACCCTATCTTTACCCATACCACACTAATATTTTATGGCAAGCTACCAGGTAAACTGTATTGATAAACCCAAAGCATCAAGCACACATGAGCAAATAACCCACATCGGTTATTATGAATCGTTAGACAGACCAAGAGTAGTGATCTCCGTTGCCGAAGCCATAGCCCGTATCGAAGTCAACAGCCAGGCTTTTTATGTGAGCACCGAGCGGGGCAAAACCTATCTTACTATAGTAAAACCCGAAAACGGCAAAAAACACCTTAAGTCGTTAGCAGATAAGTCGGGTATCGATAACCTGCTAACGCTCGAAGAAGTTTAGATAGCAGAAGTCAAAACCCTTCGCCTTTAACCTTTTTCCTTTCACCTCAAAAACAATCTATTCCTTTTTGTCAACTATGTACGAGGTAATTTTTTTTACCTTGTCATTTTCAAGTTCATATATATCCGCATAGTACATAGCCATGTCTTTGCCATCTTTGTCTTTGCACCGAACAAGGCCATCGACAGCCGCAGTGTTGCCGTCCACAATAATATGCTCCTTGGTTGATGACACCATTTTCACGTCTTCCATTCCGCCTAAAAATTGCTCCACTTCATTCTTCCCGTTCATAATAGTTACGGATGAGCCTTTCATAGTCCATTTTACGTCGTCGGCAAAAAAACTTAGGATCTTTTCAACGTCATTATTATCAAAAGCGTCGATAACCTGCTGTACAATTTCTTTAGTTGTCATGATAGTATGTTTTTGTTTAGTATAAAGTTAAGCCTAATGTGGCCTGGCGAAGAGGGGCAAAAATGCCATTATCGGGGTGCTATATGACTTATATGATTCAAAAAGTACAATTCTTCAATTGATATTATTCCATCACAAATAACCTTCAAATCATTTCTATTATTTATATTGCCTCAAGATAACCAACCTTAACATGATGAATAAACAGCCGGTAGTTCAAAGCCCCAATACCTTCCTGAAAACTATATCAATAATCCACCTGGCTCTGATCGCCGGACAAATTATGTTTGCCGCAGTAACTTTCATGATAACTAACAAAACCACTACTGGGCAGCGTGATAACGTGTTCATTTATGTTGTACCCATAATGGCCTTTACTGGTCTTGCCGTAAGCAACATATTATTTAAAACATTGGTGAACAAAATTGACGGCCAAAGTCCGTTGAAGACTAAACTCGCTGCTTATCAATCTGCCTTGATCGTGAGGTTTGCTTTATTAGAGGGGCCTTCCCTTTTTGCTATTGTGAGCTTCATGCTAACCGGCAACCTGATTTTTTTGGGCATATCCGGAGCTATCATAGCCTACTTTATTTATCTGCGCCCAACAAAGCAAAAAACTGAAGACGATTTAAATTTAGGGTATGAGGAAAAGGCAGAACTTGATGGCGCAGGTAAAGTTTATTGATGATGTATTAGACAAATGAGATCTAAGTTCAAATTTTGGCCTAAATTCCTTATACTGATGTGCCTGTTTTTGAGCTGTCTGATGTTTATTTATATTTTCATTAATTTCGATATTCTTTTTGCTCACGGTAAGCCCCTTCATTTCCTTATATGATATTTAACTGGACTATCTGTAGTTTGATAGGGTATCAACTAAATCATAAAGCCCATAAAATAGTTATTGATGGTGACACAGTAATCAGGGTTCGCTGGTTTTGGATTTGGCTTAAAAAAAGTTTATAAAATAAGCGATATAGAAGGCTTTTTGACCTATGCAGTATCCTATAAGAAAAATGCTGGTGAATATTTATACCTAATTTCCGGAAACGAAAGAATAGTAAAACTATCAACCTATTATCACCAAAACTATCAAGAACTGAAGTTGTCATTAGTTCAGCATCAGATTAGAAATTTAGCCAATGAACATTGGACGATATGGAAACATATCAGCGCATAAATAATGGGGGCTTTTATATAAACAGCATTTATTTTTTATGAGATATAAGTTTAATTCGCGCAATTCAAACCTAATTTGACAAATTTGCTCCTGCTAATTCATACCTGATCTATGTATCCCGAACTAATCAGCCATGTTAAACGATATGTTCAGTTGTCACTGGCCGACGAGGAAACTATTTGCCGGCATTTTGAATTAAAGAAGTTTAAAAAGAAAGAGCTCATTTTAGAACCGGGCAAACATTGTGCAGGTAATTATTTTGTACTCAAAGGGCTTGTAAGGCAGTACTTTGTTAACAATAAGCTTAATGAGCAGATCATCCAGTTTGGCCTGGAAAATTGGTGGATTGCCGATCAGGATAGTTTGCTCAACCATCAGCCGGCTACTACTTACATTCAAACCATCGAAGCTTCAGAAATGCTGTTGCTTACCGAAAAGAACCGTATAGCATTATTTGAAGCGGTTCCGCAGATGGAAGGTTATTTCCGGATCATGATGCAAAAAGCTTTCATTGCATCACAGCGCCGCATAGGTTATATCTTTAATCAAAACGATGAGGAGCGTTATCGCCATTTCACCGGTTTGTTTCCAGCTTTTGTTCAGCGGGTGCCCCAATACATGCTGGCATCCTATTTAGGCTTTACCCCGCAGTTTTTGAGCCGGCTCAGGGCTAAAAAAATCTGATTTTCTTAAACTCAGTTCATTTTTTGAGGCCATGTTTATCCCCAATTTTGTATTAACAAAAAAGAAAAAAACATGAATCGCTTAAAAATAAACATCGCCGAACCGGCTGCATACAGGGCCATGTTTGCCCTTGAAAAATACATCGAAAGCACTGAGTTAACCACCCGTCATAAAGATCTGATCAAGATCCGCGCTTCACAAATTAATGGCTGTGCTTACTGCGTGGATATGCACACTACAGATGCACGCAAAGCCGGCGAAACCGAACGCCGCATCTATAACATCAGTGTTTGGCACGAAGCACCTTTCTTTGATGAGCAGGAACGTGCAATATTAGCCCTTACCGAAGAAGTAACCCTGATCGCCGGCCGCGTATCTGACGAAACCTATAAAAAAGCCGCAGAATTGTTTGACGAAAAATACCTGGCACAAGTGATTATGGCTATCATAACCATCAATGCCTGGAACCGCATTGGTGTAACTACCCAACTTCAGCCACCACTCGATTAATCCTTTTTAATTTTGTTGTTTTGATTTTAGGCCGCCTGCATTACCGGGCGGCTTTCTTGTTAACTTAAAACTAAGCCGATATCCAGGCCATCATCAACGCCACTTCATAAGTACCTAAAACATTGGCCGGATCATTGGCAATAATTTCGTGCACCTGAGCCTCGTCATCAACTGTAAGGATGCCAAGGCCATAAACGCCTTTCGGGTCGAAAACCGGGCCAAAAATAAGCACCAGGCCTTCTTTCATTTTCCCTTTCAGATATTCGGAATGAGCTTGCATAATAACGCGTTCGTCATCGGTCATATCGTTAGGAAACGTTGGGCGGTTGCCGGTGAGTTTAATTACGAAATGCTTTTTCATCCTAATAAATTTAAGAATTATTACTGAATGGATAAGTAAGGGAATAATTATTGATGGTTATATTAAATCATTTTGTAACCTTAAATAACCATTCCTATGACAACAGAAGCAGGTGCAACAGTTGGCAGCGCCAATGACGTGGTGCTTTCCTTCATAAAAGCATTAAACGAAGAAAATTTTGCAGAGGCCCACAATTGCGTGGCAGACGACTTGAAATTTGTAGGCGTACTTGGCCAGCGCGACGGTGCCGATGCCTATTTTACTGATATGCAGCACATGAAGCTAAAATATGATATTAAACGTGTGTTTAGCGATGGCGATGATGTATGTATCTTTTATGATATTGATATGGACCGCACCACCATATTCAGCTGCGGGTGGTATCATGTGGTTGATGGTAAGATAAACTCCATCAGGGTAATATTTGATCCGAGACCATTGTTGTAAGTAATAGAACAGTTGAAGACTTACGAAATTTTAGAAACTTCGTAAGTCTGGATTTTAGAAGATGGTTACGTTATACTCTGTTATTTACTTCCCTGCCCAATTATCCGTGCGGAAAGGCGAAGCCGGTAATCCGACGCCATTGTACAACGAACTTACCGGGTTATTGGCCCAGGCGTACCTTACGGCAACCGGGTTTGTAACATCCGGGCTGCTCACTATAACCTTATCGCCTTTTATAACAGCGGTAGCCCAATGAAACTTCATATCTTCACCGGCTATGGCAAAACCCTGCATATTGTCGCCTCCCTGTGCTTTTAAACCGCCATCGGTATAATTAAAGCTTAATTCAATTTTATCACCCTCGATTTTTTGTGATTTGTACATCGGCCCGGAATAGGGCTGTTTTTTATGATAGGTTTTATCAAGCGCGACCAATGCCAGCCTCCGGCCAACTTCCTGTTTATTTTTTGGGTGGATATTATCAGCTTCGCCCAGATCGGCAGCTACGGCCATGCCAGTGTTAGGCAGTTCAAGTGTTTGGGTTTGAGCCTCCCGCAACTCTGCCCATCCTGATGCAACGGGGTCGGCTTCACGTTTTTGCCAGTTAGCTAACTGTACAAAATAAAACGGAAAATTGCCCTCGTTCCAAATGGTGCGCCAGCCGTTTATCATGCCCTCAAATAATTCTTTATACTGGCCCGACCTGCCTGTATTGGCTTCGCCCTGGTACCAGATAGCACCACGGATAGCCATAGGTGTAAGCGGATTGATCATCGCATTATACAACACAGCCAACCGGTTCGGGTTATTGGCAACAGGCATTGGCGGCAGGCTTTTTATATTAAAACCAACTTTATAATCCCAGGTACCGGCTAAGGAGATCTTTTCACCCGATGCTGATACCAATTGCATTTCATCGGCGCCGTACAGACCGCCACCGCCACCGCTGTCAAAAACCCGCACGGTGATCACCGACTCCCCGGCCTTTACCTTTGCAGTAGGAATAATGTAATTACGCGACTGTGTGTAACCATCCGTAGCGCCTATCTTTTCACCGTTAAAAAATGTTATTTCATTATCATCTATCTTACCCAGGCTAATCTTTACATCCTGCCCGGCCCAGGCTGCAGGAATGATGATCTTTTTACGGAACCAAACAACGCCATCGAAATCTCCTAAAGCGCCTTTTTCAAAAAACTGGGGCAGCAACATGCTCCGCCAGCCGGCAGTATCAGGATTAAACGCGTTATTATTGGTATACCCCCAATCAGCAGCGGCGGCAAGTTTGTTCCAAGCATCCATTTTTTGTGCAAAGGTTAATGGCGTTTCTGTTTTAGCAGATTCCTGCTGCTGTTTGATCTGTGCGCTGAAAACCGGGTTATTAGTAAGCGTGTTTTCATCGCTCCAGGCTTCGATCATAGTACCCCCCCAGTTTGAACTGATGAGGCCGATAGGAATTTTAACCTGTTTATTGATCTCCCTGGCAAAAAAATAAGCTACCGACGAAAATTCGCCGATAGTTTGAGGTGAGCATACCATCCAGCCGTTATTGGCAACTTTAATATTGGTTTGCGGGGTAAGGCTCGTTGCCTGCGATACCTGTAACAAACGGATCTCCGGATAATTTGCGTTGGCTATTTCTTCTTTATAGTTATTTACCTGGCCCCAACCAGCCACGGGCATTTCCATGTTCGACTGGCCCGAGCAAATCCATACCTCTCCTATCAGTACATTATTTAAAACCACCGGGTCGCTGCCGTCGGTTATAGTTACCTGGTAAGGCCCTCCGTACGATGGCGTCTTGATCTTCGTTTTCCAGTTACCATCAGCATCGGCAATGGTTGTATAGGTTTTATTGTTCCATGAAGAGGTAATGGCTACTGTTTTACCCGCATTCGCCTTGCCCCAAACCCGAGCCATGGTTTTTTGCTGTAAAACCATATTATCGCTAAAAACACCCGGCATGATCACTTTGGCAAATGCACCGGCATTAAGCAATACACTTCCGATTAGTATGGATAAACACTTTTTAAGGTTCATTAATTTAGGTTTAATACGGTAATTATTGACGAATTGACTGGCCCTAAGTTAAGTGTAACCGACAAATTAAAAAACGTCCTGGCAACATTTAATAAACAATTCATTTCTGTAAGGCTAACGAATGCAGCATATCAATGGTCAGTAAGGAATTTGCATTTATAAGTTTCGAAGAATATTGGGAGAAAGTGCCTGGATAAAATGAGCTGGCCCGGAAGGCGAATAAACAATGTGCTATCCCTGGCTAACACATTGTTTTTTTAACTAAAACTGTATTTTACAATGAAAATACTCATTAAAGAACTATCGGGAATATCGTTAGGCAGCATTAAACGCTGCCTGGTATGTTTAAATTATACCGTAAATTTTTCAGCAAAAACACATCGTTAATCCAATCAACCGGACACGGCCGTTAACATCTTCATATTTCAAGAAGACGACCTTGATAGGGTTATTGTTACAGGATAGGATATTTTTTTCAATACTGATAAGTTTAGGGTTGATGCAAAACTAAACATTTCGTTAATAAAAAGATCAAGAAGGATGTAAAAAAGGTGTTTTTTACCTATTAATTAATATAAAGATTATAAGTTACAGTTACCGGCACATCCAATTTGGCGGATATAATCACATCTTTTTACCATTTTTTAAGCCCGGCCATCATTAACTATGTTATAGCTTTTAGCTATCCGCTTATAGAATTAATTGATTGTGATTGTTGCTATTAACATCCTACTTTTATAAAACTTAATATCCAACGGCGGTTTAAGCAGTCTATTCAATTTATAACTATAATTATGGAAAACGGATCAAATGACATCAGTAAATGCCCGTTTCACAACGGTACAATGAAGCACAATGTTGGCGGCGGCGGTACACGGAACCACAATTGGTGGCCTAACCAGCTAAAGCTTAATATCCTTCGGCAGAACTCTTCATTATCAAACCCTATGGATGAAGGCTTTAATTATGCCGAAGCCTTTAAAAGCCTCGACCTTGAAGCTGTAAAAAAAGATCTGCACGCGCTTATGACCGACTCGCAGGATTGGTGGCCGGCAGATTTTGGTCACTATGGTGGTTTGTTTATCCGCATGGCCTGGCACAGTGCAGGTACCTATCGTGTAGGTGACGGTCGCGGAGGTGCCGGAGCAGGCTTGCAACGTTTTGCGCCGCTTAACAGTTGGCCCGATAACGTAAGCCTTGATAAAGCCCGCAGGCTGCTTTGGCCCATTAAACAAAAATATGGCCGCAAAATTTCATGGGCCGATCTGATGATCCTTACAGGAAACATAGCACTTGAATCAATGGGTTTTAAAACCTTTGGCTTTGCCGGCGGCCGCGAGGATGCCTGGGAAGCAGATGAATCGGTATACTGGGGTTCAGAAACTACCTGGCTGGGCGGCGATATCCGTTACGCACATGGTTCGCCGGGTGTGCAGGAAGGTCATGGTGTACTGGTATCGGACGATGATGCCGATGGCGATATTCATACACGCAATCTCGAAAAACCGCTTGCAGCCGTGCAAATGGGCCTGATTTATGTAAACCCTGAAGGCCCCGATGGCAATCCTGATCCTATCATGGCAGCTAAAGATATCCGGGATACCTTCGGCCGTATGGCGATGAATGATGAAGAAACCGTTGCGTTAATTGCAGGCGGCCACACTTTTGGCAAAACCCACGGTGCTGCATCTGCAGATAATGTGGGGAAAGAGCCCGAAGCTTCTGACATTGGCGCACAGGGCTTTGGCTGGCATAACGGTTATGGCTCAGGCAAAGGTGCCGATACTATTACCAGCGGCCTGGAAGTAACCTGGACTACAACCCCTACCAAATGGAGCAATAACTTTTTCGAAAACCTGTTTGGCTTTGAATGGGAATTAACCAAAAGTCCGGCCGGCGCGCACCAATGGGTAGCTAAAAACGCGGAAGCTATCATCCCCGATGCTTATGGTGCTTCGAAAAAGCATTTACCAACCATGCTCACCACCGATCTTTCTTTAAGGTTTGATCCTGCATATGAAAAGATATCAAGGCGATTCCTGGAAAACCCTGATCAGTTTGCTGATGCCTTTGCACGCGCATGGTATAAATTAACACACCGCGATATGGGGCCAAGAGCACGTTACCTTGGTGCCGATGTGCCTGAAGAGGTATTGCTTTGGCAAGACCCTATCCCGGCTGCTGATTATGCGCCGATAGTTGAAAGCGACGTTGTTGCTTTAAAGGCGAAAATATTGGCATCTGGCTTAAGCGTATCTGAGTTGGTTTCAATAACATGGGCTGCTGCTTCTACCTTCCGCGGTACTGATAAGCGCGGTGGTATAAACGGTGGCCGCATTCGCCTGGCCCCGCAAAGGTACTGGCAGGTAAACAACCCAACACAGTTGCAAAAAGTATTGAGTGTGCTTGAAGGCATTCAAAAAGAGTTTAACGGCGCTCAAACCGATGGCAAAAAAGTTTCCATGGCCGATCTGATTGCGCTGGCGGGAAGTGCTGCCGTTGAAAAAGCAGCAAAAGATGGGGGTCATCATATCACCGTTCCGTTCACTCCGGGCCGTACCGATGCTTCGCAGGGGGAAACTGATGTAGAATCATTCGGTTACCTTGAGCCGGCAGCCGATGGATTCCGCAATTATCGTAAAACAAAACATCCTGTTTCTACCGAAGAATTGCTGATTGATAAAGCGCACCTACTCACCCTGACCGCTCCTGAGTTAACCGTATTGTTAGGTGGTCTGCGTGTATTGAACATTAATTTTGACGGATCGAAACACGGTGTATTCACCACGCGCGAAGGTGTGCTTAGCAACGATTTTTTTGTAAACCTGCTTGATATGGGCACTGCCTGGAAAGCCACAGCTGCCGATAGAGAACTTTACGAAGGCAGCGACCGTGCTACCGGTGCAATAAAATGGACAGCAACCCGCGCCGACCTTGTGTTTGGCTCCAATGCCGAACTAAGAGCTATTGCCGAAGTATACGGAAGTGCCGACGGACAAGACAAATTTGTAAAAGATTTCGTTGCCGCCTGGGCCAAGGTAATAAACCTTGATAGGTTTGATGTGGCCTAATATCAAGCGGCGGCGTTCATACCCCTTAAATTGAGAAATAAAAAGCGGGGGAATGTGCGATTCCCTCCCCCGGGAGGGTGTAGGGAGGGGTTTAGGCGAGATTCCTAATCGTTATCAAGGCGTAGATACCCCTCCCTGCCAACACACAATCCTAACGCACCCCTCCCAAGGGAGGAAACTGTCAATTCATCGGCTATTACTCTCAAGAGGGATTGAAATCTTTTAAAAAGATACCTGTGAGCTATTATTTTACATGTTAACCAAGTAAAATAATAGCTCACATTTTTTATGTATGATCAGGTTATATCAGTTCCATATAACTATAGTCAACATTGGTTGTAATTGGCGAAAAGCGCTTCATCATTTCTTCGGCTTTGGTCACCATATTTTTTGAGCCGATGAAGATCCCCGAACGCTGATGAAGTTCTGTAACCTCCAGGTCCAAAATACGTTCGTATCCGTTACTGGCTCTGCCTCCGGCCTGTTCAATAATGAACGCCATGGGGTTACATTCATAAATTAAACGTAGTTTCCCCTTCGGATCGCTTGCGTTGGCCGGGTAAATAAAGATCCCGCCTTTTATCATATTCCGGTGCAGGTCGGCCACCATCGATCCGATATATCTTGCTTTAAACGGCCTGTTTGTTGAAACATCTTCAACCTGGCAATATTTGATATATTTTTTCACACCATCAGGAAAATGGGAATAATAACCTTCGTTTATAGAATAGATGACACCATCATCCGGGATCCGCATTTTGGGGTGCGAGAGGCAAAACTCGCCCAGGGAAGGATCTAACGTAAAACCGTTTACCCCTTTCCCGGTAGTGTAAACCAGCATGGTTGATGAACCATAAATCACATATCCCGCGGCTACCTGCTCGGTACCCCTTTGTAAAACATCTTTAATGGTAGCTCTTCCCTCTGTTGTTGTTCTGCGGTAAATAGAAAAAATGGTGCCCACGCTCACATTTACATCAATGTTAGACGAGCCATCCAGGGGATCTATCGCTACAATATATTTAGCATTTTTTGAGATCTCACTGTCGATATCAATATATTCATCACTTTCTTCGGATACTACAATACAACATTCGCCGCCGTGCTGTAAGGCCGATATAAACTGTTCATTGGCAAAAACATCCAGCTTTTTCTGGCTTTCTCCCTGTACGTTTACCGAACCGTTATCGAGGGTCAGATCAGCCAATCCCGCCCGGTTAACCTCCCTGTTAACAACCTTTGCAGCAATGCCTATATCTCTCAGCAACCTGGATAGTTCGCCTTTGGCGTATGGAAATTCTGCTTGTTTTTCGATGATAAATTGGCCTAAAGTTTTTACCGCTTTCATATAAATAAAATTTTAATATTAGTACCGCTACCCGGATTGAGTAGCGGCTTTAGCATTAGTTAATAAATCGTTCGTATCAGGCAGATAGGCAGAGCCGTTTTGCCGCTTCAATCTCATCCTCTATTTTCCTGATAGCCATTACGGTTTTAAAAAATGAGTCGGGAGTAACGGAGATGCTGTCAATCCCTTCTTCTACCAGGAACTGGGCAAAATCAGGATAATCTGATGGCCCCTGCCCGCAGATTCCCACTTTCACGCCTTTTTTCTTTGCAGTTTTTATTAACGATGAGATCATGAACTTTACCGCATCATTACGCTCGTTGTATAAGCCCGCCACTAAAGACGAATCACGGTCGAGCCCCAGTACAAGCTGGGTTAGGTCGTTGGAGCCAATTGAAAAACCATCTACATGATCGGCAAATTGTTCGGCCAGGATCACGTTCGACGGAACTTCGGCCATCAGATAAACTTCAAGCCCGTTTTCCCCGCGTTTCAGGCCATACTCGTTCATGGTTTCGTATACCAATGAAAGTTCATTCACTGTGCGGCAAAAAGGGATCATCACCACCACATTATCAAGGCCCATCATCTCTCGTACCTTCTTAATAGCTTTACACTCCATCCCAAAGGCATCTTTATATACTTTAGAATAGTACCTGGATGCTCCCCTCCAACCGATCATTGGATTTTCCTCATTCGGTTCGAAATACTTGCCGCCCGGCATATTATAGTATTCATTGGTTTTAAAATCCGAGAAACGTACAATTACTTTATTGGGATAAAATGCAGCGGCTATCTTGGCTATTCCGTAGGATAACTTTTCAATAAAATAAGCTTCTTCACTCTCATAACCCAGCATAGCTTTCTCAATATGGGCGGTCAACGAAGCATCATTCAGGTTTCGGTGTTCGAGCAGGGCCAACGGGTGAATTTTTATATAATTATTGATAATAAATTCTTCCCTGGCAAGGCCTACACCTTTTCCTGGATAATGCGCATAATTAAACGCTATTTCGGGCGATCCGATATTCATCATCAGCGGGGTTTCAATTTCAGGCAGGTCATTAAGATCATGTTCCCGCTTAGTAAATGCAACTATGCCGCTGTAAATAATTCCGGCATCTCCTTCGGCACATGAAGCGGTTATTTCATCACCGGTTTTCAGGATGGTAGTCGCGCATTCGCAGCCAACTATTGCCGGAACGCCTAACTCGCGGGCAACAATGGCGGCATGGCAGGTTCGGCCACCTTTATTGGTGATGATGGCCGATGCTTTTTTCATTACCGGTTCCCAGTCAGGGTCGGTCATATCAGTAACCATGATATCGCCGGGCAAAAAGTTGATTTCGTGGATATTTTGCTTACCAATACCGGAGAGATTATGTACCCTGCCTGTCGCTATTTTATCGCCAACAGCGATCCCTTTCAACAAGATCCGGTCCGCTCTGTCCGGATCATTAATGCGAAATTCGGTAAGCAGATTTACTTGCTTGCGGGAGTGGATGGTTTCGGGCCTTGCCTGTACTATAAACAACCGGCCGCTGATCCCGTCTACAGCCCATTCAATATCCATAGGGCACCATTTGCCTTTTAATTTTGTGTAATAGGCCTCAATGATAATTACCCAATTACTCAATTGGATGATCTGATCATCCGACAGGCAAAACCTTGAACTATCCTCAACCGGGGTGTCAATGATTTTTACAGCTGCCTCCCCCGGGTTTCCATAAATCATCTTTATGTGCTTTTTGCCTAATTTCTTTTCAAGAATGGGCCTGAAACCGCTTTCAAGCAGTGGCTTATAAACGATAAACTCATCGGGATTAACCGATCCCTGTACCAGCATTTCGCCTAAGCCGTACGATCCGTTAATGATTACGGCATCTTTGAAACCACTTTCTGTATCTAACGAAAACGCAACCCCCGAAACGCCTTTATCTGAGCGCACCATTTTTTGAACACAAACAGAAAGGCCGACATTAAAGTGATCATAATTAAATGATTCCCGGTAGCTGATTGCCCTGTCGGTAAATAATGAGGCAAAACAATTCTTTATCGCTGTTAATAGGCTTTCTTCTCCCCTGATATTTAAATAAGTGTCCTGCTGGCCTGCAAATGATGCATCGGGCAGGTCTTCAGCAGTAGCCGATGAGCGGACTGCAACGTCGGCTGCGTTATCTGCATATTGGATCAGCAGATCCTTATAAGCTTCAAGGATCTCATTCTGCATAACAGCAGAAAACCGGCCGTTTTGTATAAGCTTTCGTATTTTACTGCCACAGGATAACAGAACCTGCAAGTTGAACAGATCTTTATCCTCAAGGATATCCCTGATCATTTTATCAAGCTGATTGTCTGCAATGAACTGGTAATAAGCCTTACTTGTTATGATAAATCCATCAGGAATATCAATACCAAACTGCGATATGTTCTGCATCATTTCTCCAAGCGATGCATTTTTACCTCCTACTAACTCAATGTCACTTATCGAAGCTTCAATAAGTTTCATAGTAAACTTCTTTTCCTTCATGGCTTAAATTTTATAAAACGAAGTTAGGCGCTTAACAAACTGCCCAATGCTTAAATATTCACAACAAGTAATACTATATTCATAACAAATTACCTATTTTTAACTTTTTATATCACTATAGTATAAAAATGAAAGATTTCTTCGAGCAAGTACTGAAAGTCGACAATTCAGCTTTTACAATAGCCGAAGCAAAAACCTACCATGCTATCAATAACTTCCACAACCATCCGGAGCTGGAACTTATTTATATTATAAGTGGTGAAGGCACTTTTTCGATAGGAAATACTTCAAAAAGGGTTTCGGGGGATACTATGATCATCATAGGCTGTAACGTACCTCATATGTTCAAATTTGAAACCAACCGCTACTATGATTACTCCATGAAAAGTGGTAAAATACCCAAGCCACTACAACTGCTTACCCTTCATTTTGATCCTAATAAATTGGGAAGCACTTTCATGACGCTACCAGAAAACAACCTGATAAACAATCTTTTAAATAGCGCCAAAAATGGATTACTAATCAATGAAAATTCTAAAGCTGTTGCGGTCGACTTTATCCGTCGAATAGAAAATTCGGCCAAGCATGAACAACTTCCGTTATTGCTGCAACTGTTAAATAAAATTGCCGAGGGGGAACGGGTCTTAAACCTGGCCGGTGAAACAGAGAAGAAGATCTTTAACAGGATAGATGAAGTGCGATTGACAAAAATCTATCTGTATACTATGGACAATTTTTATAAAGACATTAAGCTTAAGGAAATAGCAAACATCATACACATGGTGCCGAAAGCATTTTGCCATTATTTTAAATTGCGTACCGGCCAAACCTACTTTGATTTTTTACTGACCGTAAGAATAGAAAACTCCTGTAAACTGATTAGGGAGACCAATGAAAATATAAACTCAATCAGCCGCGATTCGGGGTTTAACAACCTTTCAAATTTTAACAGGTATTTTAAATTAGCTACCGGCAATACCCCAATGGAATACCGGAGAAAATTCAGGGAGTTTTAGGATCGTTAAAAGCCCGTTTAAAAAAACAAATGCAGGCTTTTTAGGGCCTGCGTTTGTTAAATAAATAATAGAACTAAATTAATAACCCGGATTTTGTACCAGTTTCGGGTTCAACTGCATTTCCGGTCTTGGGATCGGGAAAATACGTTTATTAGGATCGGCATCTGTTTTTATACCCCATTTTTTCTCAAACTGACCAAAGCGGATCAGGTCATTACGACGCCACGTTTCCATAGAAAATTCGCGGCCCCGTTCATCTAAAATATCAGACAGTGTTACCGAAGTTAAAGGCGAAGCTTTTGCACGCGCTCTCACCTGGTTAACCAATGATAAAGGCGAATCGCCATTGGTTGCTGATGCGCCGCGTAAAATAGCCTCGGCTTTTTCAAGCAAAATATCAGCATACCTGAACATAGGCACATCATTGCCCTGGTTACGGTCATTACTTAAGCTATCCGGATAAAACTTATTGTTCCTGTAACCTTCTTCGTTAGCAAGCTCATCATTACCGATGTCAAAAGTTGCCGGGTTTTTCCACACGATATCAGGTGTAAACTCTAACTGGTGGATCACTATATCATTTGGCTTAGGGCCGGAATAACTTGCATCCAGTCCGATATTAGTTGTTGTGATTAATATTGGAGAGCCATCATTGTTGTACTGCTTGCCAACTAAAAATTGCTTTTTGCGAATATCATTTGCATCATTAAACAAGGCATAATACTCCTTGTAGGTGTACACCGGCCCATCTGGCGTGTACGGCATTTTATACTTACTTTTCAGGTTAGGGTTCAGCGTCCAGCGGGCGTAATACTGCCCCTGTGCCAAAATGCCGTCATAAGGTATGGCAAAAATAAAGTCTTTAACACCCGGGCCGTTATTAGGCTTAAACATGCCTAAATAATCTGCATCTAAACCATATTGACCGCTTTTTATAACGTTATCGCACATAGTAACAGCATCCTGATATCTTGGAGTGCCGATATAGTACTGCGCGTTCAAATACATTTTGGCAAGTATGGCATACGCCAAACCTTTGGTCGGCCTACCATAAGTAGTTACCCCTGCTGTCCCGCTCAGATCAGGAATCTGGGCAAGCAATTCACTTTCAATAAATGCAAACACTGCCGCCCTTGGCTGGGTGCCCAGGTTGGTGGTATCGCCAAAAGTTTTGCTGATAGGCACATTACCAAACAGGTCCATCAGGTAAAAATATGACAGGGCGCGCATGGTTTTAATTTCGGCAATGGTTTGTTTTTTTGAATCGCTTTCGGGCGTAGGCGCCAATAACGACAATACCTGGTTACATAAACTGATGGTTCCGTAACCTCCCGACCAGCAAGTTTCGGTCATGCCGTTATCAGGCGTAACAGTGTGCAGGTTTACGGTTGAATAGGTACCGCCGTCAAGCCAGTTACCACCACGTGCTACAAGTACGCATTCATCGGTACTTAAATTTTGCAACAACCAGTATTGCCTGCCCGGCGCCCCGCGAAACGAGGTATAGATAGGCCCGGTAGCAGCTACATACTGCGCTGGTGTAGTAGGAAAGTTAGCCGTCGTAAGCGCCGATTTTGGCGTGATATCCAATTTAGTACAACCTGAAAGGTAAATTGCTCCTATAAACATGGCAATGAGGCCAGGTTTTATATATCTTTTTAAATTATTCATGTCTGTTAGGTTAAAATCTATTATAAATCAACTTGTACGCCGGCAAGGAAGCTCCTTGTTTTTGGATAAAAATTATTGCTGTCTACCCCGATAAACTGGCCGCTTAATTGGTTATCGATGTTCAGGTTCAATTCAGGATCAACGCCTTTGTATTTGGTGATGATAAATAAATTAGTACCGGTAACATACAACCGGATACCATGTACATAATTACCCGGAACGTTTATTTTATAAGACAGTGTAGCATTACTTAACCTGATAAAGGCTCCACTTTCAAGATAACGTGTTGAATAATAATAGGCATTAACATCGGTACCCGGCTCGCTTAATGTTAAAGCAGGTACCCCATGTACCGAAGCCTGGGTAGGCTGGTTAAAGCTGGCTAATGATGCATTCATGATCTTGTTCCCACCCTGTCCCCTGAAAAAGAAGTTAAGGCTGAAGTTTTTATAGGTAAGATCATTACCAAAACCAAATGTGTATGTAGGCTGGGCATTGCCTGCATAAGTTTGATCGGTACTTTGAGGTGTTGTTGTTGGCTGGCCATTAGCACCCATGAAGGTAGATACACCATTGGTGCGGCCAAGGTATTTCAGGGTGTAAAATTCGCCAAGCGGATAACCGGCCTCAATGATTGATGTTTTGATACCGCTTTGTCCTGGACCTTCCGGATCGCCTGCATATATTTTTGAAAGGTTTGGCGCCAGTGCAGTGATCTTATTTTTATTAAATGAGATATTGCCATAGCTGCTCCAGGTAAAATCTTTTGTTTTTATTGGCGTTCCGTTAAGGGCTATCTCAACACCTTTATTGGTCATACTACCTACGTTTTCAACTTTTGTATTTACAAAGTTGTTAATAAGCGACACCGGTACCGTGGTGATCATATCGGTTGTTTTTTTATTGTAGATATCAACCGAGCCGCCCAAACGTCCTTTAAATAAGGAAAAATCAACGCCGCCGTTTAACGTAGCCGTACTTTCCCATTTCAAATCAGGGTTTGGGTTTTGAGTTACACCAATTGCACCAATATAAGCGTTATTGTAATAAAAGCTACCGGTAGTGCCATAAAGCGTGAGGGGCGTATAAGGCGAGAAGCCTAATGAGTTACCGGTTTTACCATAGCCAACGCGCAATTTCAAATCATCAAATAAGGATTGAGATTTCATAAAGCCCTCGTCGATAACCCGCCATGCGGCCGAAGCAGCCGGGAAATACCCCCAGCGTTTATTAGTACCAAAGGCGTTTGAACCGTCACGTCGTAAAGATGCCTGTAAAAGGTATTTACCCCTGTAGCTATAATTAAGACGAGAGTAAAAGGATATCAAACGTAAAGTTTCGACGTTAACGTTACCATAATCAACCCGGTAGTTCCCGGAAGGCGTACCTAAACTAAGATTGTCTGAACCCGTAGCATCCGAAATAAATCCTTGATTGGTTGATTGAAAGCCATTCCCGGTGGTAGTTTGATCTATTGAATAGCCAAACAGGGCTTTAAAATCATGTTTATCGCCCCATTTATGAGCATAGGTCAAATAGTTTTCAAACAACTTTTTGTTATCCTCATAAGTTGAACGGATGGCTTTGCCGTTGAGGCCAGGTGCCAGCTCTGATGCAGAGTTGTAATAAGTATTATTGTCGGTATTTGTTTCCTGGTAAGCTAAGTTAAAATTGTAAAGCAGGCCGGCAGGCAGTATCAACTCACCGCGTATATTACCCAGCAACAAGTTAACTTTTTGTTTGTAGCTATCGTTAGTAATAAGCCCTACCGGGTTATAACCTAATTTTAAAGTAGGATCGTTGTAAAAAGTACCATCAGGATTATAAATAGTACGTGTTGGTAAATATTGAACTATTGATTTAAACAAGCCGGGGCTTTGTCCGTTTGCAGATGACAGCGGGATATCATTAACTAACAAATTGGCGTTAGTTACCGAATTGCTTAATGAAAAGTCCAGTTTCAGTTTATCATTCAACGCTTTTTGGGTGATATTGAGCCTGCCTATAACACGCTTCATATCGCTGCTTTTAACTATACCCTGATTTTGCAGGTAGTTTATGCTTCCGTTATAAGTAGTTTTATCGGTACCGCCGCCAAAAGACAGGTTATGGTTTTGAGAGAAACCTGTACCACGTTCAACAGCTTTTTGCCAGTCGGTATTGCCACCGTTGTCATTCGCAGGGGTAAAACTTTGTCCGTTAGCTTTTACATAGGCCCTTAACTGGTCGGCGCTGGCAACTTTAAACTGGTTAGATACTTTCTCAAATGATCCGTATCCGTTATAAGTCATCCTTAACTGACCTGCTTTTGCCCTTTTGGTAGTAACGATAATTACACCATTGGTAGCCCTGGTTCCGTAAATTGCCGCTGCCGAAGCATCCTTCAACACATCTATCGAAGCAATATCTGATGGAGCCAATAGGTTAAAATCGGCGCCGGGCACGCCGTCAATTACATAAAAAGGCACAGACGCTGCGCCAGCCCTTATTGAAGATGGACCGCGCAGTGTTACCGAAGCTTTACCATTAGGGTTACCATCGTTGGTGATATTTAAACCGGCTACTTTACCTTCCAATAAATCGGCAGGAGTTGCAACAACACCGGCATTAAATTGCTCGGCTTTTACAGTCGCAATAGCGCTGGTCAATTCCTTTTTGGTAGTAGTACCGTAACCAATTACTACAACGGTAGATAACGAGTTTGCCGAAGGCAGTAAAATTACTTTTATAGATGTTTGTTTGCCTACGGCTATTTTTTGAGTTTCAAAGCCTATGTAAGAAAACACCAGTACAGCTTTTTCGTTGGCAACCTGCACCCTGAATTTACCATCTATATCGGTTACCGCACCTGTTGCAAGGCCTTCTATTTTAACAGAAACACCTATTAAGGGCTGGCCTTTATCATCTACTACAGATCCGGTAACGATAACTGGCGGCGGGAGCTCGATCTTCTTCTCAACCGGTGGCTTTGGGGCGGGTTTAACCAGCAAACTTCCTTCAACTTCGGTATAAGTAAACTGGTTATCTAATAAAACTTTTTTCAAAACAGCCTCCAGCTTTTCGTTATGAGCTGTAAGGGTTACTTTAACATCGCTTTCAATGTTATTCCCGGTGTACATGATCCGTACGCCGGTACTGGCCGAAATCCGCTCCAGTGCATCAGCAAGAGGGGTATTTTTTAATTTAACGGTAACTGGCTTTTCCAGCACGCTTTGTCCGTATGAGTTATCAGCCATGGCAATGGTTGACAGGGAACAGACTACTAATAAAATGATCGCATTAATTTTCATAACAAATGTTATGGCTCGAAAGACTCTTTCGGGTATGTTTATTTTCATATTTTTGCTATATTAAAGTGTTATAGGTCAAGCTGGAACGTGCTGCGGTTGTGAGAGGCCCTGTGCATGGTCCATTAAAAAATCTTTACATTTTATTCCTCCAAAACTGGCCCGGCCATTTTGGAGGATCATTTTCTCTTTCCTTGTTTTAACTCATAGCAATTTCATTTTTTTAGGTTGTCAAACATTTATTTGTTTTTATAATTGGTATATCGGGTACATTAATTACAGCCTTTGCCCTTTAAAGTATAAGCATCGCCTGCCTTTTTAAAATGGGCATTTATAAGGGCCTCCGTCAGCTTCAATACTTTTTCTAACGGCATATTGTTAAAATCGGCGTATAACGTGCAGTTCAGTAAATTTTTGTCGGCCCTGATTGTTACATTATATTTTCGCTGCACATCGGCCAAAACATCAAATAAAGGGGTGTTATGGTATTGCAGCTTGCCCTGCTGCCAGCTGATTACAGACGAAGCATCTCCAATTTTTTCGGTAATCAGTTTTTGGCTGGTTTTATTATATACCATTTGCATATTCGCTGTGAGTAATACAGCTACATGTTTTGAGATCGTTGGAACAACTCCTACTTTTCCGCTTACCACGGTGATCTTAACCGATTTATCTTCGGTATAAGCTTTAACATTAAAGCTGGTACCTAAAACAGTGGTTTTAATTTTACCCGAGTGAATGACAAACGGTTTGCTGCTATCGTGCGCCACTTTAAAGAAAGCCTCGCCTGTAAGTGTAACCTCTCGCGTTTTCTCTTTAAACTTATCCGGATACTTTAAACTACTGCCGGCATTAAGGCAAATGGTTGTACCGTCGGGCAAAGTAATCAGTTTGATTTCGCCATTCAGTGCTACCGTTTCCTGGTAGTGAACCGGGTTCAGCCAGTTGTCCAACTGTTTTCTGAAGATATAGCCGGCACAAAAAATAGCGGTTACAGATGCGGCAACAGCCAGCTTTATCAGCAAACGCCAAAGAGGAAACACCTTTCTGGGCGGAGGCTTAATTATACGCTGATGGATATTGTTAAGTATCTGATCAGATGCCTCTCCACTCAGAGAGACCTTCTTTTCCAGTGCATCCTTACTGAAACCTTCAAGCGCTATAAGGTATAATTCTGAAACATCTCCTTGCAGGTATTCGGCAAGCCAGCGCCTGTCTTCTGGAGTTAAATTCTCGGTATTATAAAGCCTCTCTAAGCGTTTGACTATAGTTTCCACAAGCTATTTTTATATAAATACGCCGGGAGCTTTAAAACGGGGGGATGGGTTTACAATTATTTTTAAGAAAAATAAAAACTCATAAAAGCAAGCTGCATTTAATTTTTTTTCACGGCCACATTATTGTCATCAATGTACTGCAGCCCTTGTGTTAACTTACTTAAATACTACCTTTATCATCAATAAATAGCTAAATAATTACCTCTTGTATGAAAAATGCCTGGACAGAAAAATGGGACCAACGATACGCTGAAGAAGAATTTGCCTATGGTGAACAGCCTAATAATTTTTTACAACAACAACTGTCACTTTTAAAACCAGGCAAAATTCTTTTCCCTGCAGAAGGCGAAGGGCGCAATGCTGTTTTTGCCGCCGGGCTTGGCTGGGCAGTTTCCGCATTCGATATTAGTATTGAGGGTCAAAAGAAAGCCCTGAAACTTGCAGAAAAAAAACAGGTAGCTATTGATTATCGGGTTGGAGAATTGCAGGAACTCAACTATACAGCGGGGCAATTTGACGTGATCGCCTTGATTTATGCGCACTTCCCTGCTAATATCAAATCACTTGTACATCAAACCCTTGATAAATATTTAAATACCGGAGGGCTTATTATTTTTGAAGCTTTTAGTAAAAACCACCTTAACTACCTTGCAAAAGATGAAAAAATGGGCGGTCCGAGAGATATCGAATCACTATTTTCTTTAGAGGAAATTAAAAGAGATTTTAATAATTACGAGATTTTAGAACTTCTGGAAACGGAAATCTATTTAAATGAAGGGCCCTATCACAGCGGACAAGGCTCGGTTATCAGGTTTGTAGGAAGAAAGAAATTAGTTGGAGCAATTATTTAAAATAAATCCCCATCATCAATTTGTTCCAATCCAATAACAAACCATTATAACTCCTGCGGTTTTCCATTCAGCCTGGTGTTCTTTTATGTGGTTTTTAACTGCTACAACCGCATGTCCGAGGTATTCCTTAACAGTATGTTTAGAGAGGTTCAATTTCTCGGCAGCCTCTTCATAGGTTTTCCCTTCCAATTTGCAAAGGGTAAATACCTTTTTTCGCTGCGGCGATAATTGGTTAATAGCCTGTTGTAATAAATAATATTGCTCATCCATTAACTGTACGTCGCCGTTATCGGTTTCCATTTCGGCAAAAGGCATGGTGTTAACAACAGCCGTTTCGCGTACTTTTTTGCGTAGATAAGAGATGGATTTATTGAAGCTCAATACAAACAACCAGCCGCTTACCGATTGATCGGGGTTAATATCAGCCCGTTTTTCCCATAGAGCCACAAAAATATCCTGCAAAATATCCCGGGCGATATCATCGTCTTTAGTGAGTTTGAATATGTTACGATAAATAGCCTGATGATACTTTTGATAAAGCATATCAAATGCACCGATGTCATCATCGTGTAAGCGAAACACTAAATCTTTATCTCCATTTGAATCCATAAAAAACTGATAATTATTTATTTATTCTTTAATCAACAGGCAGGAATTATTGTTAAAAGTACAACTATTTTTCAATCAACGAAGCCACGCCATAGCAGCGCCATTAATTATTTATTCAGTAACAGGTAGGAGGCTTATCGCCTTTTGTAAAGCTTGACCCAGACTATAAACTTATTTTTTATAGCCTGGGCTAAACAGGTAACTGGAATGACCAATATATAAAAACGGGCTTAACTACCGCCCATTAAATTACAATTTAACTGTTGCGGGCAGATATTTGGCAATTAAATCCTCATAATAAGGTTTTAACTCCGATACTACCGGCGGTTTCGGGCTTTTCGAATACAGATCGTACGGATTAAATTTATCAACCCATTTAAACATTTCCTGGTCATGCGCATTCAACAAATGGTCATACGCTTTTTCGCGGTGCTGTGAGTAAAATGAGTGATAGCGGATCATGTACAAAGCTTCTTCGGGCAGGTAATCTTTGGTGATATGGTACAGGTACTCATCATGTCCCCATGACATATGCACATTTTCGAGCCCGCATTGATGAGTATAAACGCCATACTTGGTATTGTAACGCTCATCGTAGCTATCAGGATTTGCGGCAAAAAATTCCGGGTAAACTATCTTATCCGAAAACTTGCAGCCTACCGGGAACGTATCGCCCACTACATTCCATTGCGGTTCGCCAAAAAGGCAAAGTACCTTGCCTAAATCATGTATAAAGCCTGTTAATACAAACCAATCCGGATGGCCATCAGCACGGATAGCCTCAGATGTTTGCAATAAATGCTGTAGCTGATCAAGCGAAATATCCGGATCTGATTCATCAACCAGTGTGTTCAGGTATTCCATTGCCGACCACCATGGCATCTCTTTTTTATCAAACTGTAAAAAGTTGGCCTTTTTGGCCAATACGTTACCATAGGTTTGATAAGTATGGTTAAGCCTGTAAAACTCCCGCACCGGGTTATTTTCATCGTCGTTATAAACCCTAAACTCCTCTTTGGCCTTTTCGGTACCTGGTTCCGGGTACCTGCTCAATACATCATCTTCCCATACGTCAAGACTCGGCAATGGCGATATCTCTTTTTCAGTTAACTTTTCCATATTGTAAACCTTTTATTAAATATTAAGCACCTTGATATTTATTGCGCTCCAAACCAAATACCACAGAAAAATCCAATTAATTATTGCGGCTTTAAGTTTTACTGGAGCTGCAATTCAATGCTCCGTTTAGTTTTATAATGATTAAATTTTGATAAAAAAAACGGTCCTTTTATATTAACTGCAATATTTATTTACGTAAACGATTAAGTTACACTAACGTTAAAAGCTGCACGCACAACGTTAAAAGCCCTTAAATTGATTTAGCAAGGCTGATTCCTACTGTGAAATGGAATTACCTCTTAAGGATCTTATTTTTACTTGTTCCGGGAATCTGAATGCCTTTAACCGAAGATTTGCTTACCCCGTTAAACACAATCACCGGCAGTGATTTAACCTGTGGTATTTTGAGGCCATTAATAGTCAACCCATCCACATTATCAAACACGCCGGCAGCCCTGAAATCATATCCCAGGCAACTAAGGGTTACATTTTTAAACGTTACCCCTTCTGCATGGCGCGTGTAAAAGCCCCAGGCTGGCAATTCACCAAACATTGAAAATTCGGGATAATCATGCGGATTCTCGGGGATCTTCGCCAATGAATCGAGGCTAACACTTGCCACAGCTTTGCTGGCATCTCCATGGTACACTATCTTAATATTTTCGAGGATCACATTTTTAACGGGATGCCCCGGCAAGCCCGCAATTGACGAAGGAAAGATATTATGGTCCCCTTTAACTAAAGGCCCTTCCATCGGGTAACCTTTATCGGGTTTACCCTTAGGCACATCAACCGTTACATTACTGATACGAATGCCATTGATACGGCTCATTACAGTATCTCTATTACGATGACCAAGGCGAATAAAGATGGCGTTGCCAGTATTTACCGCGTTGATATTACTGATATCAATATCTTCCATCACGCCACCATCAACGCATTCCAACGCAATGGCCGACCGGTAGGTATCGTAAATTTTCACATTCTTTATCGTTATCTTTTTAAAGCCGCCACGCGAGGCCGTGCCAAACTTGATACCGCTTGCACTTGACCTGGTGGTGCAGTTTGCTACATAAATGTTTTCACAGCTACTGTTCCGGTCGCTCGATTTGAGGCAGATGCCATCATCATCGGCATTAAAAAAGCTATTGGTAAGCTTTACGTTTTGGCAATCAACCAAATCAATACCATCGTTGTTCCAATACGTGTTGCTTTCTACTTTTATGCTATCGATAACCAGGTCGCGGCATTTGGTATAATCCTGCACCCACACCAGGCCGTTTTTCATGGTTACACCTTTTATCAGCACATCGGTACAGTTTGAAAAATGGATCAATTTAGGACGGTTAGGTTCCTCGGGCTGAGTTTGGCCCCATGGGTTTTGCTTTTGCCATAACGAATCTCTTAATTTCCCTGCCTTCAGCATCGCGAAAAGGTCTTTCAGTAATTCTTCACCGTTTCCGTCAATTATCCCTTTACCTGTTATGGCAATATGCTGCAAGCCATTGGCAGCTATCAATGGAGCTGCATGGCCTTCGCCGTAATCAATTCTTTTTGCGCTGCCCAGCAATACAGCATTTTTGGCAAGGTTAAGGGTGACATTTGATTTTAGGCTGATAGCAGCCGTTAGAAACTTTCCGGCAGGAACATATACCGTACCGCCTCCCTGCTCGCTTGCATTATCAATAGCTTTTTGAATGCTGACAGTGTTATTGGTAATACCATCGGCTTTAGCGCCATAATCGGTAATGTTAAATACTTTTTGCTGAGCATAACCCGCAAATGGCGTTATAAGCAACGTTAAAAAATGAAAGATTTTCATTATCAGTTATTATTAAAAGAAAAATTTAAGCAGGTTTATCGCTTATTGAGTTTACGAACAATGAAGCGTTTAATTGTACATTAAACACCTAAACTATTAAACTTTCAATTTAATTGGCGATGGCGGTGTACTTTTTATTTACGTAAACGTTTACGTAGCGCCGGTATCGATAACAATCGTTATTAAACCGGGGATTATTTCATACGCGTTAATATATCAAACAATGCTTTTGGTTTAAATCAATTTTATATCTTTGCCCCTGTCTGCTCCCGTAGTTCAATGGATAGAATTATGGTTTCCGGTACCATCGATATGAGTTCGAATCTCGTCGGGAGCACAAAAGAGACTTGCAAGTTTCAAGTCTCTTTTTGTTTCATCTATTCATTTCCGCATACCTTTTCCTAAACGCCGTAGGGTTCTCCCTTTTATACTTTTTAAAAATCCTATTCAGGTGGCTTTCATCGGTAAAACCAAACTCATAGGCTATTTCGCTCATGCGTTTATCGGTGTATTGCAGGCGGGTTTCTATCAATTTCAGCTTATAGCTGGTAATGTACTGCTGTAAGCTTTCGCCGGTGGTTTTCTTAAAATATTCGCTGATGTAGTTTGGCGAAAAGTTAAATGAGGAGGCTATACACTCGGCCTTGAGGCGGTCGGGCTGGTAAATATATTCGTGGATATAGTTAAGTAGCGGCAACGTAGTTGTTGAAGGCTGTTTTAAAATATTGGCATGCTGCTGTAGCGTGATATTGCGGGCGGCAATGGTTATAATGGTATTCATCAATTGCTCAACTACCTCATTATGCTGAGGAAACTCGTTTGATGTTTCTCGTTGTAAAGCCTCTATCAGCGCCCTTACCAGCGGCTTATCGGTAACAGTTTTCAAAATACAACCAGGCAAATGGTTATGGTTATGAAAAATGTATTCCATTTTTTTAACCCACTTTTCGCTTTGTGTTTTCAGGTAGCTATCAGTAAAGCGGATGAAGTAAAAGCGGGTTAGCTCGTGCACCTCAAAGCCGTGGTGATCTTCCGGAAAAATCAAAAAGAACTTATCCGAGGCATAAGGCAGTTCATGCCCGTTAATGATCTGGATCCCCTTACCTTCCAGCGTAAATACCATTTCAAAAAAAGTATTGCGGTGCGGTTTGGCTGTGTACTGGTTTGTTTCGAGCAACTCCAGTTCATAAGGCCTGTACAGGTTCTTGGTTTCCATACCCGTAAAGTTACAGATCATCCCCCTGAATGTACAAGGCGCAGGCACCGATTATACAGAACTTTGACTTATCAAAACAAACACATCATGAACGATTTAACATTTGTAATACTAAGACTGGCCGTCGGAGCCAGTATGTTTGGTCACGGCCTGGTCCGCTTACCTAAACTAAATGGTTTCAGCCAATGGATGGTTGGCACTTTTGAAAAGTCAATGCTGCCCAAAGCTATGGTAACACCCTTTAGTTACCTGTTACCAATTGCCGAATTTATTATAGGTATATTGCTTTTATCGGGCTTATTTACTAAACCTGCTTTAATTGGCGGCAGTCTGGTAATGATCCTGTTAATATTTGGCAGCTGTTTGATCGAGAACTGGGAGATCCTTCCTTCACAGCTGATCCATGCTGCTTTCTTCGCCGTACTGCTTCAGTTTTCGGCTAACAATACCTATTCATTAGATAACCTTTTCTTTAATAAATAAGATCATGAGCTCAAGAAGAGATTTTGTAAAACAAGGCGGACTTTTAGGGTTGGCCGGCCTTGTGGGCAGTAATTTGGCATCGGCTAAACAAAACACACCGGTAAATAACTTTAATACCTCAAAATGGGCCGATGGTTCAAGGCTGGTGGTTTCTATATCCATGCAGTTTGAGGCCGGTGGTCAGCCGGATAATGCCGAGAGCCCGTTTCCGCAGAATATGCAAAAAGGCTATATCGATCTGCCCGGTGCAACCTGGTTTCAATACGGTTATAAAGAAGGGATTCCCCGTATGCTGGATAACTGGGATAAACTGGGCATTAAAGTAACGTCGCACATGGTTGGTTCGGCTGTACTTAAAAACCCCTCCTTAGCTAAAGAAATTGTGGACCGTGGACACGAAGCTGCAGCACATGGCATGAATTGGGCCACGCAATACACCATGCCCTATGAACAGGAAAAGCAGTTTATAAAAGATGGCGCCGATGCCATTAAAAAAGTAACCGGTTTTACTCCGGTAGGCTACAACGCCAATTGGCTGCGCCGCGGCGAAAACACGCTGAAAATATTACAGGAACTTGGTTTTGTATACCATATTGACGATTTGAGCCGCGATGAGCCTTTTATCATCCCCATAAATCAAAAAGATTTTGTGGTGGTACCTTATACCATCCGCAACAACGATATTGTGCTGATTGAAGGCAAAAATTTCTCGGCAGATCAATTCCTCACACAGGTAAAAATGGAGTTCGACCAGCTTTATGCCGAGGCTGAATTTAAACGCCGCCAAATGTCAATCAGTTTCCACGACCGTATTGGCGGTACCCCGCAAATGGTTAAGGCCTCCAATGAGTTGATCAAATACATACAACAGCACAAAGGCGTAAGCTTTAAACGAAAAGATGAAATCGCTAAAATGGCTTTGGAGGATAAGACGACGATAAGGGAGAGTTAAGGACAATATATAACCATGTCATTGCGAGCGCAGCATGGCTATCGCACGGAAGCATATCGGCCCTGTATAGCATGCGATTGCCACGTCGCACCCGAGCTCTTTCCCATTCCGCTCCTCAATGACATGGTTTTATTAAGCGTTTAATTATATTCTAATTCTCCTTCATACCCGGATATTGGTCAAAAAGAGCTTTTAGCTTTTGAGCCATTTCAGGGTATTCATTTATAACATTGGTACGTTCGCTGGGGTCATAAGCCAGGTTAAACAGTTCGGTTTTTGCAGGTAGCGGCGAACCTGCTACGCCACCAACATTGTTATTTGCCTTTACTTCACGATACTTCCAGTCGCCAAGGCGCACAGCCTCGCAAACGCTGTTGTTATAATAGTAAATAGGTCTGTGTTCGGGATGTTTAGGCACTTTGCCAGTTAATACATCAGCTATCGACTGCCCATCCAAGGTACGGCCTTTCGGCAGCGGGGCACCAGTCCAATTGGCAAGTGTAGGCAACACATCCAGGTTACTCATCATGCTGGTGATGCTTGCGCCAACCGCAGTATGATTTTTCCAGTAAACAATGAATGGCTCACGTACCCCGCCTTCATATGTTAATCCCTTGCTGCCGCGAAATACACCGGCGGTACCTGCATCCCAATGTTTAGTGGCACTATCGCCAAGCATCCGGTCAGGAAAATCTACCCATGGACCATTATCGCTCGAAAACATGAATATTGTATTATCAGCCAGTCCCTGCTTTTCAAGCTCTGCCCAAACCTGGCCAAGGCTTTCATCAAGCTGTTCAACTACATCACCTAAATGACCGCCATCGCTTCTGTTTTTATTTTTCGCCGATGATGCAAAGGCTACCGGTAAATGCGGCATATTATGAGCCAGGTACAAAAAGAAGGGTTTATCATTCTTTTTTCGTTCCTTAATAAAATGGATGGCTTCCCGTTGATACAACTCTATCAGCGATGAATCGGCAGGTTTTAAGATCTCGGGCTTATGGTTTCGGAATACTTTAATTGTGGTATCCGTTTTCACATAAGGCGACCGATAATCGTGACTATACAGCAAGCCATAATACGAATCAAAACCCTGCGCCATAGGGTGGTTATAAGCCGCATGATCGCCAAGGTGCCATTTACCAATCATGGCAGTTTTATAGCCAATTTGTTTCAGCATTTCGGCAATGGTAATTTCCTGATCGGGGATACCAAGCTTTGAACCGGGGCCTATCGGTGCCGGCAGGTTCATCCTTGAAGCATAACGCCCCGTAAGTAATGAAGCCCTTGATGGCGTACAGGTTGGGCTGCTCACTACATAATTGGTTGCCCTCACCCCTTTTTGCGCCATCTTATCTAAAAATGGCGTGCGGATCACCGGGTTACCATAACAACTCAAATCAGAGTACCCCATATCATCGGCCAGTACAAAAATAATATTGGGCAATTGCTTTTTCTGTGCCAAAGCCGGTGCAATTAAAAATATAAAAACCAAAAGGAAAAGGCCTTTGCAGGTTAATTGGGTATAATGTTTCATTACCGGGTGAAAATAGTTTTTTATAGCGGATGACCGTTAAAGATATCTTAACTTTTACAATGGGGATTAACAACTACTGCTTACCAGCCTTCCTCAACATTTCCCTATGCTCCTTGCCCCATTTTATCATCTCCAAAATGATGCCGCCAAAACTCCGGCAGTACTCTGTCGATTCGTACTCAATTAAAACCGGCGAAGTTGGGGTCACCGTACGTTTAACAAGTTTGTTCATCTCCATGGTTTTCAGCTCGCGCGATAACATGCGCGTGGTGATGCCGGGGATGCTCCGCTCAATTTCTCTGAAACGTTTGTTTCCGTTGCAAATAGAATTAATGATTGGCAGCGTCCATTTACCGCCAATAACATACATGGTGTCTTGTAAAGCCTGCCGCTCATCGGCATGATTACGTTGGTATGACGTTATTCCCTCTTCCATACTGGTATACTCTGTGTAACTGGTTACAAAATTATACCAATTATAACATACTTTTGCATCAAAAAATAAAATACCATGTCAAAAACAGTTTTTATAACCGGAACAAGCAGCGGACTGGGCAAATTAACCGCTAAACATTTTGCACAACAAGGCTGGAATGTAGCCGCCACCATGCGTACACCCGAAAAGGAAACCGAACTAACACAATATCCTAATATCAAAATATTTAAACTGGATGTAACCAACCTTGAACAGGTAAAAACAGCAACAGAACAAGCGATAGCCGCTTTCGGTAAAATTGATGTTGTGGTGAACAATGCAGGTATGGGTACTTACGGTGCACTGGAACTTGCCAAAGAAGAAGATATCGACTGGCAGTTTGCGGTAAATGCCCGCGGTCCTATTAATATCATCCGTGCCTTCCTGCCTCATTTCAGGGAAAACGAAGGAGGTATGTTCATCAACATCAGCTCTTTTATGGGTATCACTTCGGCCGTACCACTTGGCTCACTGTACAACATGTCGAAATTTGCATTAGAAGGCCTTACAGAAGGACTATATTACGAACTAAAACCGCTTAATATTCATTTAAGACTGATAGAGCAAGGCGGATCAAAAGGAAACAACTTTGTTGAAAGCGTAGTTTGGAACCAAAACCCGGATATAACTGCGTACGATGAACTTACCAACAAACTACAAAACCTGATGGGCTCACGTGATGAATCGCAGCTGGATGATCCGATGTTGATTGTTAATGCTATTGATGATCTTGCCACCGGCAAAAACAACAAGTTCCGTACGGTGATAGGTGATATGGGCAACATGCTAATGAACATGCGCAGCTCGATGCCTATTGAGGAATATATGGATAAGATGAGCAGCTTCTTTTAACCGTGATTTGTAGGATTTTGGGATTGCCCTGATAAAACGAGCTAATGAACCCGCTCGCATATTGGGGCAATTATTATTATCAACATTAAGAGCTTATAGTTTACTAATCGGTTTCTTGTAACAGACTTATACAATCATCATATAATTCATAAGTCGCATCGGGTGCCCGATCTTTTATTACCTGGCGGGCTATAAATTCAATTACCTGATGCCGGTTATTAGTAGGTATCCCTGTTTTTTCAAACCAACTTTCCGTTGTCGGAATATATACTAATGCAACGTGCCTGCCGGCAGCTAACTCGTACAGAAACTGCAACTTAATATCTCCATCCCTATAAATAACGTACCCTTCACGACCGTTATCAATATATTCTAACTGTTTAGATACCATATCATTTATTATTCTTTCTCTATCTACTAATATAACTTCTTTATCCGATACCTGACGACCAAAACCTGTAGCTCGACCTTTTCAACAAAGCAACTTGAGCTTTTTAACAAAACGCCGCGCCGCCTTTCAACCTAACTTTGTGTTATCAAAAAGAAAGATAACACTATGAAAAAAGTATGGTTTATAACAGGCAGCGCCCGCGGATTAGGCCGCAGCCTTACAGAAGCAGTTTTAGCAGCAGGCGATAATGTTGCAGCAACAGCACGTAACCCCGAACAATTGAAAAATCTGGCTGATCAATATCCCGGTCAGGTATATCCGATAAAATTAGATGTTACCGATTACCCGGCAGTATATAAAGCCGTTGCCGACGCGGTAGCCCACTTTGGCAAAATTGATGTATTGGTAAACAATGCCGGTTTCGGGATCATTGGTGCAGCCGAAGCGTTTACTGATGAGCAGGTACGCAGTCAACTGGAAACGAATTTATATGCCCCCATCGAGATCACCCGTGCGGTTTTGCCCTATATGCGCAAGCAACGCTCGGGCCGTATTTTGCAGATTAGCTCGGTTGGTGGTCGCGTTGGCAATGCAGGTTTAAGCATGTACCAGGCAGCTAAGTTTGGTCTTAGCGGCTTCACTGAAGCTTTAGCTAAAGAAGTAAAGCCACTTGGCATACTGGTTACCAGCGTTGAGCCGGGAGGTTTCCGTACCGATTGGGCTGGTGATTCCATGAGCTATGCACCAAAGGTTGAAGGCTATGAACAAACGGTTGACGCGCGTGCCGATTATTTATCGAGCGGCAAATTTATTCCTGTGGGCGACCCCAAAAAAGCAGCGAAAGCAATGGTTGATATAGTTGAACATCCGGAGCCTCCTATACACCTTATATTAGGCAGTGAAGCCGCCGGCTTATTAAAAGCAGCCGACGAAGCACGCAAGGCCGAATTTGAAAAATGGCTCCCTGTTACAACTTCAACTGATCATGCCGAAGCGGAAGATTTTCTGAATACAGAATTTGGGAAATCAATAACCGCTCAAAAAGCATAATATAATTTCGGTTGTGGGGACATGTTCCCCGGGATATATCAGACTTACGAAGCTCTTGAAACTTCGTAAGTCTTTCTTTATTATTAAATTTGAACAACATGCCTGTGCCAAATACAAAAACGTCGCCGCGGATACTTTATTCCTGTTACTCGCAAGTAAGCCGAGCTGGCGAGCAATTTATTGCCGACCATGTATTCGGCTATATCCTCTCCGGCGATTCGGAGCTTTATGTCAACGGTAAAAACTATTATTTTAAACAAGGCGATTACCGTTTTCTGAAGCGGAACGAATTGGCTAAATTTGTAAAGCATCCACCCGCAGGCGGCGAATTTAAAACCATCACTATTGGTATGGATCAGACTACCCTGCAAAGTATGAGTGCCGAACTTGATTTGCATGCAGATGGCCAGTATTCAGGCGAAAGCGCTTTGTTTCTGAGACCAAACGAGCTTTTCAACAATTACATTACATCGTTAAGTCCTTATATGGATAAAACCGGCGACGAAATTAGCCCGGCACTTACCCTGCACAAGGTTAAGGAAGCTGTAATGATTTTGCTGGAAACAAACCCCGAACTCAAAAATATCCTCTTTGATTTCAGTGAACCCGGCAAAATAGACCTGGAGGCTTTCATGACTCAAAACTATCGTTTTAATGTAGACTTGAACCGCTTTGCTTACTTAACCGGCCGCAGCCTGGCTACTTTTAAGCGTGATTTTGAACGGATCTTTAATATATCACCCAACCGGTGGATCCAGCAGCAACGATTAAAGGATGCCTACTTCCTGATCAAAGAAAAGAAGCACAAAGTATCGGACGTGTACATGGATGTGGGCTTTAAAGATCTCTCCCACTTTTCCTTCGCCTTTAAAAAAGCTTATGGGGTAGCGCCGTCGGCGGTGTAGCCGCTGGGGGAGAGTCAAGAAATCAAGAAAATAGAGTCAAGACAGCAAGAGTCAAGAGACAAGAAAAAACAGAAGCGAGAAGTCAAGACTTAAGAATCAGGACGAGAAATAGAGTCAAGAAATCATGAGTCAAGAGTTAAGACATAAAAAGAGCCAGAAATGGATTAGATCTCATTCCTGGCTCTTGTATCTTATTGTCTTAACTCTAAATTTTGTCTTGACTCTAAATTCTTAATTCCTGACTCTTGCCGTCTTGGGTCTATTCCCTAAACGTTAAACCTGAAGTGCATAATGTCTCCGTCCTGCACAATATAGGTTTTACCTTCAACGCCCAGCTTGCCGTTCTCTTTGATGACAGCTTCAGAGCCGTTGAATTTCACAAAATCTTCGTATTTAATTACTTCGGCACGGATAAAGCCTTTTTCAAAATCGGTATGGATCACACCCGCCGCCTGTGGCGCGGTGAAACCCTGAGTAATAGTCCAGGCACGAACTTCCTGCACACCGGCAGTAAAGTAGGTAGCCAGGTTTAATAGCCTGTATGCCGCTTTAATCAGTTTGTTAACACCTGATTCGGCAAGACCCAGATCATCCAAAAACATCTGGCGCTCTTCATAGGTTTCCAGTTGTGAAATTTCAGATTCAATCTGAGCTGAAATGATCAGCACTTCGGCATTTTCATCTTTAACGGCTGCTTTTACTTTTTCAACATAAGCATTACCGGTACTTACCGAACCTTCATCAACATTACAAACATATAATACCGGTTTGGCGGTAAGCAGCCAAAGGTCGGCTACATATTCTTTATCTTCTTCCTCAACAGGTGCAGTACGGGCCGACTTACCTTCCAGCAGGTGATTTTTATAAACGGTTAAAACATCAAAGGTTTTTTTAGCCTCTTTGTCGCCGCCGGTTTTGGCCATCTTTTCAACTTTCTGGATCTTTTTCTCAATAGATTCAAGGTCCTTTAGCTGCAGTTCAGTATCAATGATTTCTTTGTCGCGGATTGGGTCAACCGAGCCATCAACATGGATCACATTATCGTTATCAAAGCAACGTAATACGTGGATGATAGCATTGGTAGCGCGAATATTGGCCAAAAACTGGTTACCTAAACCTTCGCCTTTGCTGGCCCCCTTAACAAGGCCGGCAATATCAACTATCTCTATAACGTTTGGTACAATTGATTTTGGCTGTACTATTTCGGTAAGCTTTGTTAAGCGCTCATCCGGCACCGTAATTACACCCACGTTTGGCTCAATGGTACAAAACGGAAAGTTAGCCGCTTGTGCCTTAGCGTTTGATAAGCAATTAAAAAGTGTCGATTTACCCACATTCGGCAAACCTACTATACCACATTGTAAACCCATTTTTGTTTTATCTAATTTATATTGTAGTTCATGGTTAATGGTTCATAGATCATGGCTTAAAATTCTTTTAAATTATACCTAAAAAGCTATGAACCATGAACAATAGGCCATGAACTAAAAGCCTGCAAAGATAACAGAAAATTTTGCCTTATAATTTGAAAAAATAAACGACTTTTGCGCTCGGAAAAAAGAAGCTAAATATTAATACACCGATGTAAAAAAGGAGGGCCTATATATGGAAGAAATGGTTGAGCAAGTAGAATTGTTGCTGGAAAAACAAGACGATACCCAATTACAGGAATATTTGAACAACCTTAACATATCGGATGTTGAAGAACTGATTGGTGAACTTCCTGAACATGGCCCAAAATTCATCGAAACCCTTTCGCTTAACCGCGCGGTTAACGTGTTCCGGATCCTTGAGTTCCCGGTGCAGGAGCGGATCATCAAAAAACTTTCGGGTCAAAAGCTTGAAGATCTGATCAACGAACTCCCTCCTGACGACCGCACGTCACTTTTCAGCGAATTGCATGGTGACGCCGTTCAAAAACTTATCCAAAAACTTTCACGCGAAAACCGCGAGGAGGCTTTAAAACTTTTAGGTTACGAAGAAGAAAGCGTTGGCCGCTTAATGACACCCGACTATATTGCCGTTAAACGCACCTGGGACGTAAGCCGTGTGCTTTCGCACATTCGCCGGTATGGTAAAAACTCAGAGACCATCGATGTTATTTATGTAATTGATGAGCACGGTGTTTTACTTGATGACATCCGGATCCGTGAGATCTTATTGGTAAAGCCCGAAACCAAGGTGAGTGAGCTAATGGATGGTCGTTTGATTTCGCTTAGTGCCAGTGATCCGCAGGAAGAAGCAATCAACGTTTTCAGGATGAATAACCGCACCGCCCTGCCTGTTGTTGATAATAATGACGTATTGCTTGGCATTGTAACAGTTGACGACATCCTTTGGATAGCTAACGAAGAATATACCGAAGATATCCAAAAAATAGGTGGTACGGAAGCGCTGGATGAACCATATCTTGATATCAACCTTTTTAAACTTGTAAAAAAACGCGTAGGCTGGCTCATCATTTTATTTTTAGGAGAGATGCTTACCGCTACCGCTATGGGTTATTTTGGCGATGAGATCTCCAAAGTAGTTGTACTGGCTTATTTTATTCCATTAATTATTTCGAGCGGTGGTAACAGTGGTTCGCAGGCTTCAACCCTCATTATCCAGGCCATGGCCCTTGGTGAAGTTACCGTTGCCGACTGGTGGCGGGTAATGCGCCGGGAAATCCTTTCGGGTTTAATGCTTGGTGTTTGTTTAGGTTTGATAGGCTTTTTACGTATAGCGGCCTGGAGCATGTTCAGCAATATTTACGGCCCGCACTGGATGCTGGTAGGTTTTACAGTAGGCGCATCCCTTATCGGCATTGTTTTATGGGGGTCTTTGTCAGGTTCGATGCTACCGCTCTTGTTGAAGAAACTTGGTGCCGACCCTGCTACCTCGTCGGCTCCGTTTGTAGCCACCCTGGTAGATGTTACCGGTTTGATTATTTACTTTACTATAGCCGTAATATTTATGCGGGGTATATTATTGTAATCCTCGTTTTCAAATATAACACACGAAAAAAGCCCTGTTTCTGAATAAGAAGCAGGGCTTTAATTATTTTAGTTTAGTATTGTTCTGTAATAATTAGATCTCAAACGAAAAATCTTCATCGGCAGATGCCCTGGCAATTTCAGGGTTTTCGCTGTACTCATAGCGTTTTTCAACTACCTCCTGGTTTGATTTGATGTAGTCGATGGTATCTTTCAAACCTTCGGCAAATTTTTCAAAGTCTTCTTTATATAAAAAGATCTTGTGTTTTACAAACACCCCATCTTCCAAACGCTTTTTGCTTTCAGTAATAGTAACATAATAATCGTTTGAACGGGTTGCTTTTACATCAAAAAAATAGGTCCGCTTCCCGGCTCTCACCTTCTTTGAATAAACCTCTTCACGCTCTCTATTGTCAAAATCTCCCATATATATTTACCTGTAATTAGTTTTGGTTGGCATAAATATAAATAAATTTTCAAAGTGCAAGTATTTTATTCGTTATTATTGAGTTTTTTGAAACAAAAGCGTCATTTTTTTGTGTGGATAACCAATTACGGGTGAGTTGTGAAAAGAGAGCGCATACCAGTTCATCTCCTTCACTGGCGCAAGTTTTGCGGGTTTGGCTGTGCGGAGGCTAACTTGGGCCACCTGTTACAATGCGGGGTAAATGTATAACAAAAATTATTTTATAAACTGTAAACCTTTTTTGGGACGTGACAGGTAAACCTATTTCAGGACAAGACACACACAAATTCATCTCCCACTGGCGCAAGTGTTGTGCGGAGGTTGCGGGCATGCTCACTTGAGCCCATTCGTTATGCGTTTTCCTCTTCTTCCAGTAATTGTTTTTCGTAAAGCTCAAAGTAGGTGCCTTTAAGCTGCATGAGGTACGCATGGTTACCCTGCTCAACAATTTGGCCGTTATCCATTACCAGGATCTTGTCGGCATTTTTTATGGTGGAAATGCGGTGGGCTATGATGATGCTTGTTTTATCCTGCATTACCCGGCCAAGGTTATTCAAGATCTCCTCTTCCGTGCGGGTATCAACTGCCGAAAGACAATCGTCAAAGATCAAAACCTGCGGGTGCTTAAATATGGCCCGTGCAATGGATACACGCTGTTTTTGCCCGCCCGATAAGGTAACGCCGCGTTCGCCTATAAGGGTTGTAAAACCTTCTTCCAGCTCAATAATATTATTGTATACCGCGGCATCTTTGGCGGCCTGCTCAACAACCGGCATATCCAGTACATCGGCACTAAAAGCAATGTTATTGGCTATGGTATCCGAAAACAGGAAAACCTCCTGCGGTACAAAACCTATCTGCGAGCGATAGTTTTCAAGACTCAACGATTTTATCGGCCGACCGTCAATGGAGATCTCCCCACCCGTAGTATCGTACATACGCATCACCAGGTTGGCAATTGTTGATTTACCCGAACCTGTCCGACCTATAATTGCCAGCATCTGTCCCGGCTCTACGGTAAACGAAACATTCTTTAAAGCCTGGATGCCGGTATCGGGATAAATGAACGATACATCATCAAACTTAATCAATCCCTTAACATGGTGTTTGTCTGCAAGCGGCGAAATGATCTCGGGCTTCTCATGCAAAAATTCGTTAATGCGTTTTTGCGAGGCCGCAGCCCGCTGCACCAGTGAGGTTACCCAACCCAGCGAAATAACCGGGAACGACAGCATATTGAGGTAAACAATAAACTCGGCAATATTGCCCGGGGTAATGTTACCTTTTATTACTTCCACCCCGCCAACGTACATGGTTATTACGTTACTCAGGCCTACCAGCAATAACATGATCGGGAAAAACAGGGCTTGTACTTTAGCCAGTTCCATGGAGTGCACTTTATAGTCTTCACTCTCCTTGGCAAAGTTTTCGCGCACAAAGCCTTCGCGCACGTACGATTTGATCACCCTGATACCCGAAAAGTTTTCCTGCACAAAGCTGGATAAACCAGACAGGCGCTCCTGGATCATCTCGCTGCGGTGATTGATAATATTGTTTACATAGTAAATAACACCAGCCAAAATAGGCAATGGCAATACCGAAAAAATGGCCAGTTGTACGTTTACTGTGAGCATGGCATATATTACCATAACAAACAATACTACGGTATTGATGGAGTACATAATACCCGGCCCAAGGTACATGCGCACACGGCTAACATCCTCGGTTACCCGGTTCATTAAATCTCCGGTGTTGTGGCGGCGATAAAAGGCGAGCGACAGTTCCTGGTAGTGGTTGTAGATCTCGTTTTTTAAATCGTACTCGATATGGCGCGACATAAGGATGATGGTTTGCCTCATAAAAAACAGGAACAGGCCCCGCAGCAAGGCCAGCACCAATACCAGTGTACCAAACAGGAATAAGCTGGTACCGAAAATATCATAAATAAAACTCTGCCTGTCGAAACCCGAAAAAAGCTGGTAGGCTCCGATGTTTTCGGTAACCAGGTCAAAAGCTACGCGGATAACCTGTGCCGGCAACACACCAAAAACATTGGATATAATTACAAACAACACACCCGGGATAAGCCGCCAGCGGTATTTGTAAAAAAACTTATTAAGGTATGCGAGGTCTTTCATTTATTATTATAGTCTGGAAGTCGGGAATGTCCGAAAGTCGGAAAGCCCTGACATAATAATCAAAAGTATTAAAATTTGAGGAGAGTGATTGGATGGAAAAGTCGGGAGGATGTAAGAATGTTACATTGATACACTCGTAACAATCCTGGTAGTGTTCAATTTTTAAAAGTGTGAACACTTGCATATTTTTCCAAAATAAAAACCATTGATAATCAACACGTTACAAATAAGCCAAAGTACCTTAAAACTTAAAATGAACACACATGCACTAATAATCAAATAGTTATGAAATTACAAAACAAAACGTTGAACACCTGTTTTTTAAAAATTGAACACTGACAGGATCCTGTCAGTATTATCAATATTATGTATCCATATACAAAAGGCAATTTTCCTGCAACTATCAGCAGGGAAATCGCTTTTAACCACATGCACATAGAGAAATCATAAATGAAAAATTTTCACACTAATTTTCACGTATTAATCGAATTTAACGAATTTCCAATTGATTTAAGATTCGTGTAATTCGATTAATTGTGGATCGTTTGAAAAGCATTCGTGTAGAAATTTTTCAGATGAGATTTAGTAAAACAGGTCTCATCATTTTTACAGTGATTTTCCTGTAACTATGGGCAGCATGATGATGTTAATGTTAAATAATACTTATATTCGTTATTTATATGAACAACCGGGTCGATTTGACAGAACATGAGCTACTTACCTTACTTAAGGGCAAAGATATAGCCGCGTTCGATCAGATTTTTGAAAAATTTTACCGGCCATTGTGCTTTTTCGCCTCCCGCATTATTCATGACACCGTTGACGCGCAAGACCTGGTACAGGATGTTTTTGTTAAATTTTGGCAAAAAGAGAACATGCCCTGCACTGCGGATGCTATCAGATCTTACTTATATGTAAGCGTAAAGAACACCTGTTTCAATTATCTTGAAAAAAACAGCGTTAAAATAGCCCACCGGCAAACCCTTGTAAATACCGATATAGAGGAGGCCACCATTTTAAATAACATCATACACGCCGAGGTATTAAGGCAGGTTTTTGCAGCAGTGGATACTTTGCCCGAACAGTGCCGCAAAATTATCCGGATGACTTTTGAAGATGGTAAAAAAGCCAAAGAAATTGCCTGCGAACTCGGCATTACCATAAGTACGGTAAACAACCAAAAAATGCGTGGCCTCAGTTTGTTAAAAAACCGCCTGTCTGACGAAGGACTTGCACTCGGAATGCTCCTGATATTACCCGGTATTATGGGCCATGTAAAGTAGGCGTTAATAAAACATAAAATTTATTTCAATTTCCTTTAGATAAAACCCCACCCTTTCCTGTTCTATCATCAAATACCGGTTATAGACGCATGGATAATTCAAAAACAGACAGCCGATTAAGGATTTCTGATCTTATCAGCAAGTATTTAAATGGCAATTTAAGCGGGGTAGAACATGCCGAGTTATTTTCATGGGTTGAAGCCAGCCATGAAAACACCGCTTTATTTGATACCATCCTTAACGAAAACGAGCTCGAAAGCCGCTATGCCGAATACCGCTCATTTAATACCGAACATGCTTTGGCCAACGTTAAAGCCAGGCTGCAGCCAACCGTTGTTAAACCCTTTAGGCTCCCCAACTGGTTACTGGCAGCAGCGGCCGCCATTATTTTATGCATGGCTATCGGTATACCTGTTTATTTAAACCGTTTGCCACAACAAACTGTGGCAGTTATAAAAAAGAACCATGAAATTGCTCCGGGCGGCAACAAAGCCATCCTAACATTAGCCAATGGCAGCAAGGTTGTTTTAACCAGTGCCGGCAATGGCAATATAGCCAGCCAGGGCAACACAACCATAAAAAAACTAAGCAACGGAGTGGTTGCCTACAATAAAAATAATTCGATAGCTGCACAGCCCGCCGCTGTTGCTTATAATACAATGAGTACCCCGCGCGGCGGGCAATACCACCTGATATTGGCCGATGGCACTAATGTGTGGCTTAACGCCGCGTCATCCATCAAATTTCCCGTTGTATTTAACGGAAATGAGCGCAAAGTACAAATTACCGGCGAGGCATATTTTGAGGTAACACATGATAAAACCAAACCGTTCCGGGTTGAGAGCGATGGGCAAACTGTTGAGGTATTAGGTACGCATTTTAACATTAATGCATATGCCGACGAAAATGAAATTAAAACAACCCTGCTTCAAGGCAGCGTAAAGATAAAAGCGGGCAGTAAAAGCTACCTGCTTAAACCCGGCGAACAATCGCACTTAAAAAATGGAGATGTAAATATTACCCAGGCAGATATGGACGAGGCGTTAGCCTGGAAAAATGGCGTTTTCCATTTTAATGATGCCGGCATTGAATCGGTTATGAAACAAATTAGCCGCTGGTATGATGTGGACGTAAAATATGAAGGAAAAATAAAAGAACGCACGTTCTCCGGCGAAATATCGATGAACGTTAATGCTTCACAAATATTGGATGCTATGCGTTTCAAAAAGATCCATTACACAATTGAAGGAAAAACAATTACCGTAAGGCCTTAATCAAATATTAAACTACTAACTAAACCCAACCGGATGAAAAAAAACATACAAAAAACGCCTTAGGCGGTACTCCCCCAAAACCAAGGTTATTTTAAATAACCGCACCCCGACTGGCATCAGGGTACGGTAAATATTTGAGTTAACCCTTCCGGTAAACCGGAAAAACAAGCTTAGTGTCCCTAACCATGTATTAACCCAAACTTTCCAAAAGTATGAAATTAAATGCTTTTTCAACAGCCATTTATAAGCCGTGGCTGCCCAAAAAAATTCTATTGGTTATGAAATTGACTACCCTATTTATGGTCATAGCCTTTATGCAATGCAGCGCGAGCGCGTTTAGTCAAAAGATTAACCTCGACGTTACAAACGTACCTTTAAAACAGGTGCTAAAGGAAATCAATAAGCAAAATGGGTACCTGTTTTTTTACGATACCAAAGATGTGCGTAATAAAAACATTACCATAAAAGTAAAAGATGCTTCGGTTGACGAAGCTTTAAACGCTTGCTTAAAAAACCTGCCCTTAACTTACAAAATTGTAAACAACACCGTTTTTTTGCAGGAAAAGGACAATGCCGTAACCAGCGTTGTGCCACTTAATATTAAAGGCAAGGTAGTTGATGAAAAAGGAGCACCTTTACCCGGCGCAAGCATAAAGCTTAAGGGCACTACGCTGGGCGTAACTGCAGATGCAAATGGCGCCTTTAGCATTAACGTACCTGATGATAAAAGCATTTTAATTGTAAGCTTTGTTGGCTTCACACCAAAAGAAGTCGCGGTTGCCAACAATACGTTTTTAACAGTTAGCCTTAGTGAATCAGGCAAATTAAGCGAAGTTGTAGTAACAGCTCTGGGCATCAAAAAAGCCGAAAAACAATTAGGTTACTCCATAAGCCAGGTTGGCGGCGAAGAGGTATCGTTAACCCGCGAGCCAACTTTTATAAACGCGCTGGAAGGTAAAGTGGCGGGGTTAGTAGTACAAAGCCCGCCAAACGGCCCGGGCGGCTCATCAAGGGTTATATTACGTGGCAACTCATCATTTTCGGGATCAAACCAACCGTTGTACGTTGTTGACGGCGTACCTATCAACAGCAGCACCCGCGAAAACAGCGACGATGGCGGCAAGGTTTATGGCGGGTCTGACCCGGGCGATGGTTTGTCATCTATAAACCCTGATGATATTGAAAGCATCAGCGTTTTAAAAGGAGCATCGGCAGCAGCTCTTTATGGAGGTGGCGCGCAAGCCGGCGTTATTTTAATCACCACCAAAAAAGGCAAAAAAGGCCAGGGCCTCGGTATCAGCTTTAACAGCAACACGGTGCTGGAAAAAATGGTGCCTTATGACGATTTGCAAACCGAGTATGGCCGTGGTTACCTTGGCCGCCCATACACCGCCGCCGATTATAGCGATCCGATATTTTACGGGCAGCTTGCGGATAATTCCGGCGATGCGCCGGGATGGTCATGGGGTGGTAAGCTGGATGGCAGGCCATTTATAGATATCGACGGAAAAACAAAACCCTATGTATCTCAATCGGCAGCAAAAAACTTCGATCGCTTTTTTAAAACCGGTGTAACTACTACCAACAGCCTGGCCTTTACAAAAGGTACCGAAAACGGCTCATACAGGGTTTCGTTATCGCAAACACAAGACAACCTGCCTACCCCCGGCGAAAAATACGAGCGCTATAACGCCGTAATACGTGCCACCCAGGATTATGGCAGCAGGTTACATACCGATTTTAAGATAGACCTTTCAAGAACCCTACGCAAGAACGCGCCGCTTTTACGCGGGGATGGCCGCGGTTCATTTGGCCTTGCTTATCCGCGTATTGCAAGCTCGACAGATATCACTTTGCTGGATGATAAAACACCTGACGGCAAATACCTGTCAACTTATAACGCCAACCCTTATGTGCAGATAGAACAGGTAACCAACAACCAAACGCAAAACCGCATCCTGTCATCGGGCAATATCACCTATGATATTACAAGCCACCTGCATGCCAATTTAGTTGCCGGTTACGATTATATAAACACACCCGCCTTATTTGTGGTACGCCCAAATAACGTAATTAATACCAACGGCGTTTACCGTACTACTACCATTGAGCAGCAAAAATCTGATGTTAGGGCGATGTTATCATACGATCATAAATTTTCAGATCTTACGGTGAATGCCTTTGCCGGTGCCGAATTACAAAATTCACAACAATATTCATTAGACCTGTATGCTGAAGGACTGGCCGACCCTAACCTGTTAAACTTTAGCAATGCAAGCAATGTGCACCCACCTACAGAATCGCATACGCCGAGGTATAAAACCAATTCGGTTTTTGCCGATGTGCAATTTGGCTATAAAGAATACCTGTTTCTGGAACTAACCGGCCGTAATGACTGGTATTCGGCGCTTGCATCTACCCGCCCTAATTTTAAACCAAACTTATTTTACCCATCGGCTAACTTAAGCTTTGTATTTACCGATGCGTTGAAATTAGATCAGTCAGTGTTATCATTTGGTAAAATAAGGGCATCTATAGGGCAAACGGGCAGTAACCCCACCCCACAGCTTACCGACCTCACCTTTACGCTTAAACCGCCTGTAAATGGCATTACCAATGCCGAAATTACCGGCGCAACCGTACCGCCGCCAAGTTTAAAACCTGAAACTACAACAGAAACAGAACTCGGTACCGAACTTAAATTTTTCCAAAACAGGATATCGGTTGATTTTGCTTACTACTACAAAAAGTCTGATAACTTTTTACTGCAATCAACAATCAGTAATGCAACCACTTATAATTCATTGTACTTTAACGCCGGTTCCATGTATAACCGCGGTGTAGAATTAGCTATTAGCGGCAGCCCTGTTAAATCTCAAAACTTTACCTGGAACGTTGGCTTTAATGCAGCCAGAAACAAAAACATGGTAACCGCGCTCGACCCTACAATCGGCGCTAACGGGATCTCGCATTATTACAACATAAAATCAAAGGTAGGTTATCCGCTGGGTTCTATTTTCGGTACCACATTTTTAAAGAATGCCCAGGGCCAGGATGTTTATGTACCCGTAAATTCGAGATATGGCACATCTGATGCCTCACAGCCAAATGACGCCGTTATCAAAGATGTTAACAATAATGAAAGTTATCTTGGCTCACCAAACCCAAATTGGGCTGGCGGTATCACCAACACCTTCAACTATAAAAACTTCTCGTTCAGCTTCCTTATCGACGGCCAGTTTGGCGGCCAGATTTATGAAGCAGGTGCCCGGTGGACCAACTATTTCGGTAATTCACAAGCCTCACTTGTTGGCCGCGACGGTAACTATATACCAAACGGCGTTATCAACACAGGTACGGCATCGGCACCTGTTTACGTAAAAAACACCCTGCCGTTTAGTCCTTATATCCAATATAATGATGGTGGAAATGCTGATAAAAGCGCTGATGAGGCACATGTGTTTAGCCGCACTTTTGTCAAATTCAGGCAAATCTCCCTGGGCTATTCGCTGCCCCAAAGCCTGTTGAACGGCAGCCATATCCGCTCAGTTACCCTTTCACTTATTGCCCGTAACCTTTTCTATATTAAGAAAAACCTGCCAACTTTTGATCCTGAAGCATCAGACAGTATTGCCCAGGGATATGGTTATGACAGTGGCGCGCTGCCAACCAGCCGCACTTTTGGCTTTAATTTAAATGTTACCTTTTAATTATACAGAAAGGAGAAAATCATGAAAAACTCATTAAAAAGCATATTATTCTTTGTTGTAACAGCTGCGCTTTCGGGTTGCACAAAAAACTTCCCGAAATACAACTTAAACCCAGATGCCATAACTACTATTGATCCGGGAGCCTTGCTTTCTGACGCGATGGTTAGTACATCAACTGTGGATATGTTTCCGCGTACGGCTTATTGCCACGCTTTTATGCAGTACGGTTATGCTAATGACTGGCCAGGCAACGCTTATGTTGCAACTGATGATGTATCGCAACGTTACTGGAACAACTTTTACCGGCCGGCGCTAAATGATCTTGAGTACGTAGTACCAGTATTAAAAGCCCGTACCGATTTACAGTCAACTTATGCTGCCGCCAGGATATGGAGGGTATTTGTTTATCAAAAATTAACTGATTATTATGGCGACATCCCTTACAGCCAGGCTGGTAAAGCTTTAAGCGATAAAGTATTCACTCCTGCGTATGATCCTCAGCAACAGATCTATACCGATTTTGTAAAGGAGCTTAGGGAGTCTATTTCAATTTTGTCAAATAACGCAAATCAGAAAGTAAGCGGCGACCAGTTTTATGGCGGTAATGCAGCGCAGTGGAAAAAGCTGGCTTCATCCATGCTGCTAAGGATAGGCATGCGTTTAATTAAGGTTGATCCAACCCAGGCATCAACTTTAGCCAAAGAAGCTATTGCCGATGGTGTAATGAGCAGTAATGCCGATATGCCCGTTTTATTACACAATGCCGCCGCCCCCAACGGATTTAACTTTACCCTTAACGACGGGCAGAATGATTTCTTCCTGCATAAAACCCTCGTAACCGAAATGAAGGTTGCAGGTGATCCGCGTTTATTTATATATGGCGGTGTTTACAACACATTTATTGCTAATGGCGGCACAAAAGCCACCCCGGTTGATACTACTCAATTTAATGGCTACAGCGTTAAAGCGAGCGACCCGGCACCAAATACCCGCGTTAATTACGACGCGTTTGGTCAAAAAGATACCCCGTTTTTTGATTTTGCCTATGCAGAGGTTGAGTTTTTAACAGCAGAAGCTATTGTGCGCGGCTATATTACCGGCAGCGCCAATGATCATTACCAGGCAGGTATCAGGGCGCACATGCAGTCGTTATCAAAATTATCGGGCAATCCGGTTATTACCGATGCCCAGATAAGCGCATACCTGGCAAAAAACCCGTTGCCGGCAACATCAGAAGCACAAATAGCTAAAATAAACACCGAATTTTGGGTGGCTGGTTTTGTTTTTGATGCCGATGAGGTGTGGGCCAACTGGAGGCGCACCGGATACCCTGTGTTAACCCCAACCCCTGGTACAAGCGGTGTTATCCCGCGCAAAATACCTTATCCTCAATCAGAGTTTAATTTAAATAATGCCAACGTAACCGCGGCTTTAGCCAATTACGGCGGCACTAATAATTTTAATGCTAAAGCCCGCGTTTGGTGGGATAAATAATAGTACAGGTTAGTTAGCAAATGCCGCTTCCGGTTTTTACCGGGGCGGCTTTTGTTTTATTAGCTGAGGCTAATTGACTGGCTGGACAATGCAGCCAATGCAGCCAATGCAACTTACACATAACTTAATGTCTTCGACACTAAGATTAAGTATATGACGTTGAAACAAGCGGGGAAATTATTTCCATAAGTTATTTTTAATTTAGGTCCACAAATAATAATTATAAAATTGAAAAATTTCCCATTTGATACTACCGCACTTGATGCCGACGAGGTACAATCACTTGAAGATACTTACGAAGAGCTTAAAAGAAAATTTAGCATCGGCTTACCGAATGAATCTGAACAGTACATCAACAAGTTTGAAATATTTAATAACATTCCAGGCGCAAAATTAGGAGGTACTTTACTCATCAACCACCCTTCGGCAAATTGTTATCTGAACTTTGTTAAATTTAGCTATCAAAATAGCATGGGCGGTCGTGGTGGTAAAGGGGGGCAGGTTACCCGGTATGATAAATACCAGGTATGGGCATTTGCAGATTTAAAATCAGATTTTGGAAGGGTATTAATCAGAAGAGAAACATTTACAGATAGGGTATTAGAAATATTTCACCCTATTGAGCTTAAATTTAATGATGACAGAATCTTCAACGATCATTTTTATGTTGTTGCTAACGATAATGAAAAAGCGAAAGCGGCCATGACTTCAGCTTTCAGGAATATTCTTGTTGAAATGATGTACAACGATTTTGTAGCAGAGATCATCAACACAGCCATAGTTATACGCACAATCCAACCGGTCACTCCTGATCATACTGTTCATTTAGCTGAGTTTATAAATAAAATCTCACAGCTTACTTAGTTGAAATAAATTAAAATACAGTCTTGTGTAGGAGGCTTTTGAGCATGGAAGTTATTTTTTCTCCCTAATAGCACGTGCATACAAGGCGAGCAAGTGGAAAAAAGCTACTTGCCCTTAGGGAAACAAAATGTAATTCCAAGTAAAAGCAGGGAACACATGTAGTCGCCTCCAACTTCATGTCAAAGCCAGGCAAAGGAATTATCAATCCTTTTTAATCAATCGTTTATCAAAAGTAAAAGGTTGTACATCACCAATTTTCAGCCGTGAGGCATCAGTGTGCATGGGGTTTATCAGCACATTTTTTGCAAGGGGATCTATCACACTTGGAATATAAAGCAGCGCTGCGCTTTTTGATGTAAGCCAGGCATTACCAATCCTTTTTAATATTATCGGTGCCGGATAATTATTCCAGCCGGCAGGTAATTGGTCTATATCTAATTCTTCGCTTACAGCTGTATCCGGCACAATAATACTCATAATCACAAGGTCGTTATGAATTTCTTCGGGTTGCAGGTGCACCAATACTTCCAGGATAGCTGTTGATGAATTAACAGAGGCGTATATAACCGGGATATGATCATGCCATCGGGCTGATGACAACAATCCTCCCCTGCCCGACAGGTCGTGTGCATATTTTTCCCTCGTAATGCGATAAAGGATCATGAGTAAAACCCGTATTCAATTTGCGAAAGCAGATCGTTCACCATCCTTAAACCTTCACTGGTATCAAGCAGTTCTAATGGTTGTTTATCTCCCAATGCCATATTGGGGCGCATCAGCCATTTATCAACAGTAGCTGCATCACCTAAAATATCAAGCCCGCGGGTATAAACACGCGTAAACTCATAAAGAAAGTTTGATTGCTCGGGCGATAAGCGGTCATCCTGCCCATAACGATTAAGCTGCCTGGTGCTGATATGAAGTATATTAGAAAGCTGAGCCCTGGAAACATTTGTTTTTTCTAAAATGCTATCAATAGCCCGCCTTGGTATCCCGCTTCTGATACAATCAATTACATTACTATCCACCCCGCACTTCATCTTGCTTTTAACATAATCTTCCGGGAAAAGAAAAGAAAAAACATACCATGCGTCCGGCGATCCAATCTCAAGATCGGCTATATTTATTTTCCTCGGGTGATTAGCTACCTCTGCCATAATGTCTACCAATATACAGACAAATGTCTCAAATTCAAAATTTGTTTTTATAATCTTACTGTAATCATAAAACTTAAATATCCCGCTAACAGCCGTTCATACTTATTTAATAATCATTTCATACCTGGTCCTCACTTAATATCTTTGCCAGTATTAAAAAAAACCTCTACTTTTGTGCGCTTAAAGACATTTACTTATAGTACTAATGCCTGAACAACATCCACCGGAATCCATATTTAGCCAACTTGACGCTTTCGGGCATAAGAAAGTTGTTTTTTGTACCGATCCTGATACCCATCTGAAAGCTATTATCGCAATCCACAATACAACGCTTGGCCCTGCGTTTGGCGGCGTGCGTATGTGGGCCTATAAAACCGAAGGTGATGCCCTTAATGATGTATTGCGATTAGCAAAAAGCATGACCTATAAAGCAGCGATAGCCGGCCTTAACCTTGGCGGCGGCTATTCGGTGATCATCGGCGATTCGCGCCAGGACAAAAACGAAGCTTTACTGCGTAAATTTGGCCGGTTTATCAAAAACCTTAACGGCGAATTTATCGCTGCTGAAGACGTAGGCACCAACCCCCGCGATATGGAGTACATCAAAATGGAAACCAACCATGTTACCGGCGCTCCTGAAAATATTGGCGGCAGCGGCGACCCTTCGCCAATAACAGCGCTGGGCGTTTTGATGGGCATTAAAGCTTGTGTGAGGGAAATGTATGGCAGCGACAGCTTAACAGGTAAATCGGTTATAGTACAGGGTATTGGCCATGTGGGCGAAAACCTGGTACGCCTGCTTAGGGACGAAAATGTAAAAGTTTACGCCAGCGATATTAATGAGGAACGCGTAAGCCAGATCTCCAAAAAATATGGCGCGCAGCCGGTATCAAATAATAATATTTTTGATATCGATGCGGATATTTACGCCCCCTGCGCTATGGGCGGTACCGTAAATGATCAAACCATTGCCAAATTAAAATGCGGCATTATTGCAGGTTCGGCCAATAACCAATTACTTGACGAGAGCGTACACGGGCAAATGCTGCTTGATAAAGGTGTGCTGTTTGCGCCCGATTATGTGATCAACGCGGGTGGTATTATTACCGGTTATTCGGAGTTGATGAATTTCAATAAAAAGCGTACCTTACAGCTTACAGAAAATATTTACGAAGCTACGCGCAATGTGTTAAAGCTGTCAAAGGCCGAAAACATTCCAACCATTAGCGCGGCCAATAAAATAGCCGAAAAACGCATTGAAGACATCAGAAAAGTAAAATCATCCTATTAAAACAATTAATTTTTATATAAACCGTTTGCATAAGCAAACCAAATCGTTCTTACAAAAATGTTAAACAGAAGGCACCTCCGGGTAAAGGTATTACAGGCACTGTACGCGTATCATCAATCAGACACGAAAGATGTTAAGCTATTCGAGAAAAACATGCTAAGCAGCATTGACCAGGTTTACGAAATGTATATCTGGATGCTATCATTAATTAATGAAGTAGTAAGTTTTGCCGCGAATGACGCGCAGGAACGCGCCAACAAACACCTCCCTACCGCCGATGACTTAAATGCAAACCTAAAGATCCTCACCAACAGGTTTATCCTGAGCCTGAACGATAATAAGGAATACATTACAGCCTGGAAAAAGTACAAAGTTGACTGGACCTTTGAGCCCGAACTTGCAAAATCACTTTTCATTATCCTTAAAAACTCGCCCGAGTATGCCGAGTATCTTGCCAAAACAGGCGATACACTGCAAACAGACAAGGATATCATCAAATTCATTTTCAAAAAGGTTATCCTTAAATCGTCATTAGCCGAGCAGGTTTTTGAAGACAGGTTTATTTTTTGGCCTGTTGATAAAGATGTGCTCCAGGCGCTTATTGCCAAAACTTTCAAAAACTTTTCAAACGATGATTACAAGCTTAACCAGCTTGCCGAAATTACCGGCAACTGGGTTGAGGACCGTGAGTTTGTAGTAAACCTGTTTCAGCAAAGCATCAGGTACAATGAGGCCTACCATGAGCTGATAGCCGCCAAAACCCAAAACTGGGAGCCCGAGCGTATTGCCATGATGGATACCCTGTTAATGAAAATGGCTATAACCGAGTTTATTAACTTCAATTCTATCCCGGTTAAGGTTACTATAAACGAGTATCTTGAAATATCAAAAGAGTTTAGTACGCCTAAGAGTAATTCATTTATAAACGGTATCTTGGACAAGATTTTAATAGAGCTTAAAGCCGAAAACAAGATCAAAAAGATAGGCCGTGGCTTAATAGAATAATATTAAAAAATGAAAAAACTATTTTTAAGCTTAGTAGCAGCAGGCATGTTATTATCGGCCTGCAACAGCAGCAACGGCAACACAGCCGATAGCGCTTCAAAAGCTAATGCCGATAGCGCCGCAACCGCGGCTAACGCGCCGGTAGCTAAATTTGAAAAGGAAAGTCACGATTTCGGCAAGATCAAAGAAGGCGACAAGGTATCATACGATTTTAAGTTCACCAATACCGGTAAATCGCCATTAATTATTACCAACGCGCGTGCTACCTGTGGCTGTACTACCCCTACCTGGCCAAAAGCCCCGGTTAAACCCGGCGAAAGCGGCGTGATCAGCGTTACTTTTAACAGCGCCGGTAAAAGCGGTTTACAGGATAAACAAATAACCGTTACAGCAAACACCCAGCCCGCCGAAACCATGGTACATTTAATTGGCGAGGTTTTAAAAAAATAACAATTAATTTAAACAAATGATAGCTACTATTTTATTACAGGCTTCAAGCGGCGGCTTAGGCAGCTACGGTTCATTAGTACCAATGGTACTGATCATCGTGGTGTTTTACTTCTTTATGATCCGCCCGCAGGTTAAAAAGCAAAAAGACCAAAAAAAATACGTTGAAGAACTTAAAAAAGGCGACAGGGTTATAACTACAGCCGGTATCCACGGCCGTATCGTTGATTTAAACGAAACCACATTTTTGGTTGAGGTTGAAAACGGCAAGATCCGCTTTGATAAATCGGCCATATCGCTTGATGCATCAAAAGCATTGAACACACCGGTGGTTGAAAAGAAAGCTTAATTTTTTGAGGCGAAAGAAAAAGGTTAAAGGCGAAAGGCAGAAGCCAATCGCTTTAAAACCAGAAAACTTCACTCCAATAAAATAAACAAGATGAAAGGTTAAAGGAAAAGGAATGCATGAAAGTGCATGACCTTTCACCTTTAACCTTTCGCCTTTAACCTTAAAGATGGCAATAGTAAAATTATCGGCAACAGAACGCAGACGGCTCTCGGTATTTTTTACCTGTTTGTCGCTGGCTATCATTGCCTGGATTTTTACTGCCCTTTCTGATCCGCTTCCGTATAAGGTAAAAAAAGTCTTAACTTTTAAAAACGCGCCGCAAAGGCGGGCTTTTCATTCGCTGCAGCCCGATACTGTCGATGCTACCATACAGGGTACCGGCTGGCAAATGCTGTTCTCCAGGCTCAACAGTGATAATAAGCCACTAACTGTTGACCTCCGCTCGCTCGAGACCCGCAATTATGTGGTTATCGACAGCACGCAGCTTAAGCAGATGAATATGGGGAAAGATCCGGCCAACCGCGTTTCATCCATTGATCCGGATACGCTTTATTTTGATTTCAGTAACCGCCTTATCAAAAAGGTGCCTGTTCAGCTTACCATGGGCGTTAGCTATCAAAAGCAATTTGCCGTATCAGGTAACATAACGGTGAGGCCTGCTTATGTTACCGTGAGCGGCCCTATTGAACGCCTGAAGCAGATCACCTCGTGGAAAACAGACTCGCTTAAATTCAGTAATGTTAATGAAACCATTAATACCAGGGTTAACTTAAAGCCCAGCAATGAAGGCAACCTGAATGTTTATCCGCGCTCGGTACAGGCCATCATTCCTGTTGATGAATTTACTGAGAAAACGCTGGAGATCCCCGTGAAGTTGATCAATAACAACAACTATTACACCGTAAAAGTATTTCCGCAAAAAATTAAAGTAACTTTTACTACGTCGTTAAGCCGGTATGCTGATATTGATGAAGACCTGTTTGAGGCTGTTGCCGATCTTAATCTTTGGCGCGATAAGGGTTATACGGCCCTGCCGGTAAAACTTATCCATATGCCCCCCTTTTGTAAAATAGTAAAGATTGCCCCTGCCAATATTGACTTCTACATAAAAAAATAATGCTTAAAATAGGTTTAACCGGTAACATAGGCAGCGGCAAAACTACCGTAGCCCAGGTATTTGAATTGCTTGGCATCCCTGTTTTTTATGCCGATGACGAAGCCAAAAAAGTAATGGTTACCGACCGGCTTCTTATTGAAGGTATTAAACAAACATTTGGTCGGCAGGCTTATTTTGATGATGGCAGCCTGAACCGCAAGTATATATCGGGGATAGTTTTTAACAATAAAGCCGAACTTGAAAAGCTTAACGCCCTGGTACATCCTGCCGTGTTCAGGGCTTTTGATAGTTTTGACCAACTGCACAAGGATGCTCCTTATGTAATTCGCGAAGCGGCCATTTTATTTGAAAGCGGCTCATACAAAATGTGCGACAGGGCCATCATGATCACCGCTCCGCTTGAAACCCGCATTGCCCGTGTTATGGAACGCGACGGCATTAGCCGGGCCGATGTTGAAAGTCGCGAGGCCCGCCAGCTATCGCAGGAGGAAAAACTGAAACTGGCCAATGATGTAATTATTAACGATGGTAAACAATTGGTTATACCGCAGGTAATAGCCCTGCATGAACTGTATTTATCGCTCGCTCAGCATTAATGATACTTGACGATTTTGTTTCTTTTGACGAAAAAGGGCTGTACTGCAAATACGGCGACTTTTATATAGACCCCCAACAGCCGGTAAAAACGGCTGTAATATCCCATGCCCATGCCGATCATGCCATAAGTGGTAACAACAACGTTTACTGCACCCGCGCCACAGCAAGCATTATGCAACTCCGGTATGACCGTACCGCCGCCAAAGTGTTTAACATAGCTGCCTTTAACCAGCCATTTGAAGTGGGCAGAGTTACGGTAACGCTGATCCCGGCAGGGCATATGCTTGGTTCGGCACAAATACTGATGGAGTATGAAGGCGCAAGGTATTTATACACCGGCGACTACAAGCTACAGCCCGATGCCACCTGCGAACCTATTGAATGGGTGACAACCGATGTGCTGATCACCGAAAGCACCTTCGCCAATCCGGCTGTTATTCACCCGGATCCGGTGAGCGAGATCCGTAAGATCAACGATATTAAAAGCAATATTTTACTTGGTGCGTACGCGCTCGGTAAAAGTCAGCGGTTGATCAACCTCATTACCGAACATGCGCCGCAAAAAAAGATCCTGGTACATCATAAAATAATGCCCATCAACGCTATTTATGAAAAGATGGGCTTCCCTCCCGGCAAATACCAGATTTACGGACGCAAGCTGATGAAGGTGCAGGATGAGTTTGTTTACATTGTGCCGCCATTTACTTTCGACAGTTATATCCGCGCCACAGGTGTGAAACGCCTCTTTGCTTCGGGATGGAAAAACTTGCAGGTTAATAACCAGGATACCCTTTTTATATCCGACCATGTGGACTGGAACGATATCCTGCAAACCATCGCCAACACCAAACCCAAACAGGTGTGGACACTTCACGGTAAGGGCGAACATCTGAAAGCTTACTTTAAAGATGATATCTTTGTAAAAATTCTGAACTGATGTTGCAGGAAGGCATTGATTATTATATCAACGAAGACGGCAATTTTGTTTTTACCGAAGCCTATCATTTAAAGCGGGGCTATTGCTGTAAAAACAAGTGCCTGCACTGCCCCTGGGGTTATGGCAAGGTAAAATTATTTGGAAATGACACTGAATCAGACGGTAGCGATAAATAAATCAATGTTAAATTAAAAATAATTAAACATATTTGTATCCCATTCATTACTATTACTATGCGAATAGAAGACGAAATACAAAGTACCAATTTTGAAGACAACTACCACAAAGTGGCCATTAACGTGGCATACACGCAAGGTTGGCTGGCTAACTATTTTCGTTGTCATTTTGAAAAACATAATATTACCCAGCAGCAGTTCAACATACTGCGGATTCTGCGCGGTCAGTACCCCAAACCGGCTACCATAAATTTATTGAAGGAAAGGATGATCGACAAGATGTCGGATGCATCGCGCATTGTTGACCGCCTTGTTCAAAAAGGACTGGTATCGCGCTGCACCAATAATAAAGACAGGCGCGCTGTAGATATCCGCATCAGCGATGAAGGCCTTGCAACCCTTTCAAAAATGGACGCCGAGTTTAAAACAAAAGAGATCCTGAGCAACAACCTCACCGAAGATGAAGCCGCGACCCTAAGCGATCTATTGGACAAAATGCGGGGATGATTTTTTAGGTGAAAGGGAAAAGGCTAAAGGCGAAAGGTTATTACCCTTAAATTCAAAATAAAAACATGTCATTGCGGGCGTAGCGAGGCAATCTCGTAGCCAATGCATGTACGATCTGCATCGGCTACGAGATTGCTTCGTCGTTCCTCCTCGCAATGACATATCATGTATAAACTTTAATTGGTTACGAAGCCTTAAACGCCGCAACTTCATCTTTCAATATTGCCAGCACTTCCGGCCTTACATTACCGAAGAAAGACACGCCCATCGCGCCATTTTTAAGCGCCACCTGTATACCGGTGCGAATTTCATCATCATTCTTAAAATCGGATAAATACAGGCCTGCATACAGCGGGAACCTTCCTGCCAGGAAATGCACACCTTCAGCTACGGCGTTGCCTATCCAGCTTACGCCCTCCTTGTAAAAGCCGTGATATATCATGGGGCAAATGCCATCCATGTTCCAGTTTGTCCAGTCCTGCCTTACGTTGCGGCGGGCTACTTCGGGTGTTGGAAATACGGCTGCAGTTATTTGTTTTTTATGCTGATGGGCAACAGTCGAAATACCATTAACCACCCGGGTTATGTTATTATACCTGAACAAGCGCCATGAAAGGCTGGCTTCGGGGTATTGGATCTGATCGAGGTCCTGGTTATATTCTTCCTTGAATTTGGCTTTGCAAACATCGCAGTAGCAAAAATCATATTCGGGCAGCTCTTTGGTTTGCTCAATTTTATATTTATCCCAAAGGTTTACCGGTAACACCACATCGCAGTAACGCACGTAATCCAGGTGGATACCATCGATATAATCTTTAGCTAAAATATCATCGACAGTTTTGGTTAAATACTCCTGTACTTCGGGACGCGACGGGCACAGCCAGCGGTAATACTGCACATAAGGCGGATGATCGGCACATGATTCGCCTTTGCGGTTTTTGCTGTACCATTCGGGCTTTTCGTTTACCAGTTCGGCACGGTTAAAAGTCCAGATCCAGCGGTGGGCCTCCAGGTCTTTAGCTTTAGCGGCACGAAAATGGCGTTCGCTGTCGTTCTCGAAAAATATGCCGGTGATGCCCGATGCTTTGTAGGAAGCGTAACGGGTGGCCAGCTCATCATCAGTATCTTTTTGGTTAGGGTTGATCCATACCCAGTTTTTCATGGCTTTTTTCTTGGTGCTCTTGGCAGCTTCAACAGCGGCATTGCTTACTAAGGGCAACTGGGCAGCCACGCCGGCCAGTAAACCAGCCTTTAAAAATTCGCGCTTATTCATGGAGTTTTAGGGATTATCTGCTGCTGCACCAGGCCCTCCTGGTCAATTTTATAGGTCGCTTTGGTTTTACTATCGGCAATATAAGCTATAAACTGATGGGCAGTTGCTTCCAGCTTAAGTTCGTTAGTATAGCCTGTTATTGTTACCTTATTTTCAACACCCAGGTTGTTTAACGAGGTGCAGTATTGGTGATGATCTTTAAACCACTGCTTTTGCTTGTAATAAACCAGCCATAGGTATTTTTTTTGCTCTTCGGCATAAGGCATTTTAAACCTCGCGTCATCGGCTTCATGATCGCTGAAGAGGAGGTAGCCCCAGCGTTCGGGGTAATGCATATTGATAAGTCCCTGGTTGCTCCAAACCCAGTTATGCTCGGGCAAATCACGACGGTTGTTATCCTGCTGCTTTACATACTTGCCGTTTTGCACTTTAGTATCATACTGCACCCGCGAAAAATTGATACGCCACAAAGTACCATCCTTTATCACAGCGTGGTTAAAGCCACCGGCTATGGCTTTAAATGGGATAGCCATTTCAACCGTCCAGCCTTTATCCGTATCCGTAGGATCATTCAGTGTGCCCTCAACTTTTACCGCCGAGCGTAAGCCGTGCGCATCCCAACCGGTTATCGCGGCGCCGCTGTTACGGTAGGGTTTGGTCAAAAACAGGTCGAAAATAGTATTGAGGGCATTTACCTCAATTTCAAAATAACTATGCGTGCTGTTGGCAGGATCGATAAACAGCTCAAAATCATTGTCTTTGTAAACAATATCATCATGATGGTTAAGCGTAGCCCAAACATGCGAATCTCTGATGCGGGCTGCTACATACAGGCAGCTATCGTCCCAAAGCATTTTAACGTTGGTTTGCAGTGGTGGCTGCGGTTTGAGGCGGCCTTCAATATCCTGGAAATCCCGGGTCCATTTGGCCTGCTGCCATACAGCATCTTCCACATCGCCATCAATTACCGGCGCTTGCTTTACATGTTTCGCAACATAGCCGTAAGGGGTGGTAAACAGATCGGGAAAGGCGCTGAAAGCATCCTGCGCTTTTGCAAGTCCCGGCAATACCAATAAAACGGCGACAAGGCCCGGCTTAATAAAACAACTGTCAAAGATGTTGCTCAGTTTCATTTACTGCCCAGCGCTAAGATGTAATCAAACTCTTCGCGCTTTACCCCCATTACCGATAAACGCCCCTGCCTTACCAGGCCAATATCCTGTAATTTAGGGTCGGCTTTGATCTGCTCAAGGGTCACCGGGGTTTTCAGGGCTTCAACCGGGGCCAGGTCAACAACCACCCAATTGGTATCATCGGTTGTGGGGTCCTGGTAAGCTTCCTTAACAACTTTGGCTATGCCTACAATCTCTTTTCCTTCGTTGCTGTGGTAAAATAACACCAGGTCACCCTCCTTCATTTCCCTCAGGTTATTGCGTGCCTGGTAATTGCGCACACCATCCCAAAAGGTACGACCATCCTTATTGAATTTTTCCCAGCTGTATTTAAAGGGCTCACTTTTTACTAACCAATGTTGCATTTGTACGGTATAAATTTTTGTAACGTAAAAATGTAAAAAAGAGAGCGTAAACTAAAATGCGCTACAGGCAATACAGGGTATTGTTACAATGAAATTACGGGGTGGAGTGGTGAAGTAGGGGTTAATAAAGTCTTCACTTATTCATTACTCGTTAACAACTGGGTTAGCCTTTTAGCATTTTGTGCGTTGATAGTGTTTGTTAACGGAACAGAGGTATAAACAGCAATTCCCTGGTCATCATCGGGGTGATAGCTCAATAATAGTTTTACCGTGCGCGAATCCCACAGATAAACGTCCTGGTAATCATTTGGCTTTGCAGTGAAGGTACCGTACCAGTGCAAAAATTTACTGAGCATTTTATAGCCCTGGTTACGGTTAAAGAAAACATAAATATTTACTATTTTATTTTGCCATGTACGTACACAAATATGAGTTGCGGTTAGCCCGTCTTCCAGTTCCAGCTGCTTATCCGGATGATATTCATAGGTAACACAGCTATCCGCATCGGGCTTGCTGCCCTCACCATCAATGTAAGTTAAAGCTTGCTCCTGCTCGCCGGTTAACAAGCCGCCCAGGTTAAACCCGCCAATTCCGTTGCGCGCCCTTAAATATGCCAGCGACCCGATTTTCGCCGCCTGCGAAAAACCCGGCGAATGTAAACACATGATGATCAAAAGCCCCGTAACTACTCTGTAGGGCAAGTAGCAAAAAAACTTAGCTTTCATATCCTCCTCCTTCGTTTTACAACGGCTAAATCAGCACCGTAACAAGGGGTACTTAAGCCATTGAGTAAAACGAATTTGGAGAAATAATTAACTGATTATCAAACCATAATAACGATTGTATCACAAATTGGACTGCCTTTACACTTTATTGCACAGATACTTGTTTACTTCTTTCGCAACAATGTATAATAAACCGCAAAAAACTTTTGATACTAATCAGTCAGCATATATTCTTTAAGCTTGGCCTGTAGTTTTATGGCCTGCGTAATGAGGGTTTTATCGTTGATATATTGTTCAAAAGCGACATCGGGGCCGATCAGGTTTTCCTTAAAAATGTCCTTAAATCTGGAGTATTTTAATACCAGGTTCCACTTGTCTTTCAGATACTCAAAAACCTGTTCATCCTCGTCTTTCAGCATCGAATAATTAACAACTACAAATGCATCCCGGGGCAGTGTTTCAATACATTTCAAAATGTCCTGGTTGTAGGCTATCCAAACTTTCAGGTATTCGGTAGCATGATCATTATAAAACTGCACCATGCGGCGGCCGCGGCGAAATTTTGTCCATACCAGTCTTGAAAAATATTTACGCGCCATGTACCTGTTTTCCACCCACTTAAATTCACGCCGTAAAAGTGAACTCACTACCGACTGATAATCGCGCAGGATAACCAGGTAACAGGCATCGGGCAGCAGTTCTTTATATACATCCAGAAACAGACAGGTCCGCGGGTCTTTCCAACCCCATTGGTCGTATAACTGTTGTTTAACTTTAATAATGCTTTTGAGCTTTTCCCTTTCGTACAAGGTAAACTGGGCCACATGCTCAACCGTAAGCCCGGTTTTGGGCAGGTTATGGTCGGCCAGGATCTCTTCGTGCATTTTTAAAAATTCAATATCTTCAAAATGCCCTTCCACATTGCCATGGCCACCGGGTACCAGTTTTTCGCCTGTTTGCAGGCCGCATTTGCTCAACCACTGGGTAATAAGCGAGGTTCCGGAGCGGTGCATCCCGGTAATAATCAGTACTCTTTTTTGCATAAAATCTTATAAGCGTCCTTTTTTGTCAGGTATAGCTTGGTATCTTAATAGTCTGCTTAACAGGATGCAGATTGTTTATAATATAATAAAGCAGTGAAGAGGTACTTTGTTGTATGGTATAATTGCAGGTATCAATGTATAGGTCGGGCTTAACGGGTACATCAAACCTATCGTTAATACCTGTCAGGTTGGGTAGTTTATCAGGATGCCCATCCGGCAGCAACGCCCTTTTGTACAGGCCTTTAGTATCGCGGCTTATCAACTTGTTTACGGGGCAATCAATGTGAACAATGCTTACATGATCATATTTTTCGGCAAGCTCCTGCCTGACATCGTCATATGGATTTATAGCACTCACTATGGTAACAATACCCTGAGCGCTGAAACGACTGGCTACAAAGCCCAGGCGGCGGATGTTCTCGTTCCGGTCTTCCTTACTAAAGCACAGATCACGGCACAGTGCCGCACGGTATTCATCACCATCAATAATTTCAATTTTAATACCCAGGCTTGTTAATTCGGCGGCCACACTTTTTGCCAAAGTAGTTTTTCCCGCACCTGATAATCCGCAAAATAAAAGTATCATGCCTTAATTTTTTTATTTAGTATGCCTTATTGATCAGCTTAACATATTGCTTAGGATAAGTGAACTTAGGAAATTAATTGGCTGATGAATTTTGTTACATTGTAAATAATCAATTACATGCAACACTGAACAACGGAAAGTCAGGAGAAAAAAGTAACCAATACCGGCTAAAAATGAAGATTTAATGAATAAATGGATGTATACGGTCAAACACTAACCAACGCTACACTTAACAAAAATGTTACGCTATTTAATTTATCAGAAATGATTTTGGAGATTATTTGAGGACTCGTTTTTATGATATATTTACTGTGGGCTAAAGAACCTATCACAATAAACATGAACGAATTTTTACTTAACGGGGGTGCCTATGTTGGCAATACCAAAGTCTCCAAACCTTTTGCAGCTTTGAAAGCTGATACTTCTGTACTCAAGATTAACCTTGGTTTGTTAGGTCAGTTATTTTTCAACGCTGATGATATTGTTCAAATCGAATATGCATCCTCAATTGCCGGCAGCGGCATCAAGATAATACACAACGTATCGTCATACCTTAAAAAAGTTATGTTTACAGCAAACATGCCTTACAATGACATAATTGAAAACATAAAAGCAACAGGATTCTTTAATAAAACCGCCAATAACCAGGTACAATATTACCAGGTTAAGAAAATGCAGGGGCAGGGCAGAATACCATTTAAAACTGCAGCATTAATTGTGTTTTTAGCGGGTTGGAATATCCCTCTTTTTGCCGGTTCTATAAAAGAAGGGGTTGGCCGTGCTGCAAATTATTCGCTCGTGTCACTCCTGTTCGTTTTTTTTATGATCGCACTGACACTTTTTTCACCGGCTTTCAGGGCATTAGTATTGAAAGAGGATAGAGAAATAAATGACCTGAAAAAGTCTTTATACTTCTTATGGTTTATTGTCACAATTGGCGGCCTCATGTATGCTATCATAAGCCGGGCACCTTTTAACAAATAATCATTAAAAAACTATTCAGCATCCTCGGCAACCGGCTTTTCTTTATCCGGCATAAAAAGTAAAACAAGCGCCCCTATTTGTAACAGGTCAATTATAACAGCGATGCAGCCTGCATAAAAGTTTGCCTTAAAAGTTGCGGGCAGATTTATAGCGTCGGGCGTTATAGTTAAGATTAATAAGCCTAATAGCAGCCATTTTGCCCATTTATAACCCCGCCTTATAAATAAAGCAAGTAAAAGTAAAATGCCCAGCGCTATGCACGTTGCTAAAGCGATTTGAAAAGAAGCCGACCTTCCGCCGTTCAAATAATAATAAACCAGGTACAAAACCGCCGATACGCGGATCATGCCGGATGCTATATTAACTTTTGATTGCGAGGATAGGGTCATAACTGTTAAATCGGAATCGGTATCAATGCAGGATCTTAAACATCAGTTCCTTCATCAACTCACCGTGCGGCGCGTTTGATTCAACGCCTTTGCTTTTCAAATCATATTCGCGCAGATAGCTGATCACCTGGAAAATTTTACCAAGCGGGTAGTTACGGGCGGCCTGCTCATAATCTTTAATAAAGTATGGGTTAACGCCCATTTCGCGGGCTAGGTTTTGCGGGGTTTTGTCTTTTACGTAATGGTACACCAGCACCTTGCTGAAAAAGTTATTCAGGTTACCCAGCACCAGCACAATAGGGTTTGATTTGGGATTGGCTTCAAAGTAATTGATGATCTGGTTTACCTTGTAAGCATCTTTTTTGGTGAGGGCCGTTTGCAGCTCAAATACATTGTACTCCTTACTGATACCAATATTATCCTGGATATGCTTCAGGGTAATCTCCTGCCCTGCCCTAACATTCAGCATCAGTTTTTCGAGCTCATTGGCAATTTTAGCCAGGTCGTTGCCCAGGTACTCGGCAATCATGGCCGATCCCTGCTGGTTCATTTTGTAACCCTTCTCGCTTACATAACCTTCAACCCAGGCCGGCACCTTATTATCATATAAAGTAGCCGATTCAAAAATAAGCCCGTTCTTTTCAACGGCTTTGTATGTTTTCTTGCGCTTATCAAACTTGCCGTATTTATAGCAAAAAACAAGAATAGTACTTGGCAGCGGATTTTCGAGATAGCTCAATACAGGGTCGATGCTTTTCTTGTTATCATCGTCCTTCCCCCATTTCATGTCCTGTGCCTCTTTTACCAGCACCACTTGGTAATCGGCCATCATGGGGTAACGCTTGGCCGCATTGAGCACAGTCATGATATCAGTATCCTTGCCGTAAACCACGGTTTGGTTAAAGCCGCGTTCGTGCTCGGGCAACAAGTGATGCTCAATGTAATTGCTTACCAGGTCGATAAAATAAGGTTCCTCCCCATGCAACAGGTACAGCGGTTTAAACTTACGGTTCTTAAGGTCCTTTAATATCTCGGCAGCAGTCATATTTCGCAGTCAAAAGTACTAAGTCGAAAGTCAAAAGTGGAATGTATTTTTAATTAGGGCGATGCAATGATATAAACAGGAAAATTGCTTTTAAAATCTATGTTGACATGAGGCGAATGGATAAGAAATTTTTACACTATTTTTTTCAAATTAATCGAATTACACGAATTTTAAATTTATGTAATTGAAAAATTGGTGTAATTCGATTAATTGTGGTAAGAATGAAGATAATTCGTGTGAAAATTTTATTGCTATTTTTTCAATGCATCGAATTACCTCAAAGGCGATTTCCCTGATAATATATTTATTAATTTTGAAGCCCGACTCAAGACTCATAACTTTCGACTTAAGACTTCGCAAAAATGCTCCAACCGCTTAACCTGCCACCCTACCCTTTTAAAATAAGCGACGATAACGGAACATTAACGCTTTTTGACGAGATCCGCAAGAAAACCATCATTATTACACCTGAAGAATGGGTACGCCAGCATTTTGTACAATACCTCATCAAACAAAAAAACTACCCCCGCTCGCTGATTAAACTGGAAGGCGGCCTTAAACTTAACACCCTGCAAAAGCGCACCGACATAGTGGTGTTTAACCCCGACGGGCAACGCATTTTAATGGTTGAATGTAAAGCCCCATCTGTAACTATCGATCAAAAAACATTCGATCAGATTGCCCGGTATAATATGGTTCATAAAGTATCCCTGCTGGCGGTGAGCAATGGCCTGCAACACTATTATTGTACTATAGATCATGAAAAATGTACTTACCGGTTTATTGAAGAGTTGCCGGGGTATGTGAAGGGCTGAAGCTGTCTGAACTCGAATTAAACGAATTTGAAGAATTTATGGAATGTGTATAGCATTTTCTGCCCTCACTGGCGCAAGTCTTGAGTGTAGGGTAGCGCTATGGCTGACTTGTAACTTCTCCAATTACCAATCAATCATTCCTCCTAAACAAATACTGCGGGTTGATTTTTATAGTCACAAGTGATCCGCCCTTCTAACAGCCGCACAACACTTGCGCCATGGGGGAAACGAATTTGTGTCTTGTCCTGAAATAGGTTTACACATCAGTAAACAAAAATGGAAAGATATTCAAAAGTGTATGGGAGTAAATGGCAGAGCCAGTACAGTGAGGAGTTTAAGCGAAAAATTTGCCAGGAATATTTAACGGGAGATGAAGGCCTGAGCTTTCTTGAGCGGAAATATAATTTAGGGAATAGCCGGATTTCAGCCTGGTTAAAATCGTTTGGTCTGGAGAAAAAAAGGCCGGTTTATGTATCTTCGTGTATCATGCCAGCAAAGAGAGATCCGGATATCCAGCCTGAAGATAGTGCATCAGTTAAGTTGCTGAAAAAGCAACTGGAAGATGCACTTCTGGAAAAGGAGCTTTATCGTAAAATGATAGAGGTTGCTGAAAGAGACCTGAAGATCAATATCCGAAAAAAGTCCGTTACCAAGTAATCCGTGAGACTAAAAACAGCTATCCCAGGGTAAGCCTTGGAAAGTGCTGTTGTTTACTTGGTATTACCCGACAAGCTTATTATCAACACTTTTGGCAGGCAGAAGCAATTAGTTTCGAACAGGAGATTATATTAAATGAGGTAAGGTATTTAAGGGCTATACATCCCGCTATGGGAGGCAGGAAGCTCTATGTCTTATTACAGGCGTTTTTGCTTGAGCATCAAATAAAGATGGGCAGGGATGCTCTTTTTGATCTTCTTGCTGCACATCAGTTATTGGTACGGAAGAAAAGGCGAAGGGTTTATACCACCCAATCTTTTCACTGGTTAAAAAAGTATCCCAACTGTATAAAAGAAATAATCCCTAATAAAGTAAATGAGGTATGGGTATCAGATATAACCTATTACAGAACAACTCAGGGCTTTGTATATATAAGCTTTATCACAGATGCATATAGCAGGAAAATTGTTGGTTATCATGCTGCAGATACATTAGAAGGTGTTCATACATTAAGCGCTTTACAAATGGCCCTCAAAGAAAATAGGCAACCAATAACCGGCTTAATACATCATTCAGACAGAGGTGTTCAATATTGCAGTTATGATTATGTAAAGCTATTACAGGACAACAACATAATCATTAGCATGACCGAGAATGGTGATCCTTTAGAAAATGCTATTGCCGAAAGGATTAATGGAATTATGAAACAGGAATACCTGGAACATCAGAGCCCGAGTACCAAAGAAGAGGTAATGGAACTATTAACCAAGTCTGTAAAAAGCTATAATAACCAAAGGCCACACATGAGCTGTAATATGCTCACCCCTGAGTTTGTGCATCAAAATAACATAGAAGTGGAGCGAACATGGAAAAGTTATTATAAACCTCAAAATGTGATTTTGTAAACCTATTTTAGGATTAATTAATATTGTAAACGTATAACAGGATTTAGCAGTTAAACTGTAAACTTTTTTTAGGACGAGACATTGAATAATTCATGGAATGTGTATCGCATTTTCTGCTCGTTCCCTAAATTCAATAAATTCGGGTTCAGACAACATCCTATTTCCCAATAAAATGTTATGATAACAGTTATCAATTCCCTATTTTGGCCTTCATAACCTCATCAATTGTAACATTACCTTATGAACGCCTATCTCAAAGCAAAAGCCCTGTTTTTGGCCGCTGTATTATACGGATGCGCCGCCTTTGCCCAGGAAGCCAAACTGCCAACTCAATGGACAAACACTGCCATGCAGGCCGAAATACCTTTATCGGAATATCCCCGTCCCCAGCTACAGCGTAATGACTGGTTGTGCTTAAATGGTAAATGGGATTACCAGGGTGGTAAAAACGCGCCTAATGCCCTGAACCCTCAAACGCCCGTATCTTTTAATGACAAGTCGGATAAAATACTGGTGCCTTATTGCCCTGAATCGGTATTGTCCGGCGTGCAGCGTAAACAGGAGATTAATATGTGGTACCGCCGAAGTTTTGAAGTACCCGAAAAATGGCAAAACAAACACGTCATTATTCATTTCGGAGCAGTTGATCATGATGCCACTATTTTTGTGAATGGTAAAAAAGTAGGTTCGCACTCGGGCGGGTACGATTCTTTCGGCTTTGACATTACCTCATATCTTAAAAAAGGCAGCAATACCCTTATTGTTGCTGCTCATGACCCCAATGACGGTAAAACACCATCGGGCAAGAACGGCCCTCGTGGCGATTATACCTTTTCGTCGGGTATATGGCAAACCGTTTGGCTGGAGCCTGTCAACAGCTCCTATATCAAAAATATCCGGCTCCTGCCTGATCCGGAAGGTAAACGCTTAAAAGTATTTGTTAACGCTGCAGGCGCGGGCAAGATCAAAGCAGTTGCCTTAAACAACGGCAAAGAGGTGTCGCAGGTTAATGCGGCCGCCGGATCATATTTCTATCTGCCAATAGATAACCCGGTTTTATGGACACCAAATTTTCCGTTTTTGTATGATCTGAAGCTTACCCTATACAATACTGATGGTAGCGAAGCCGACGAGGTTAAAAGTTATTTCGGCATGCGTGATATTAAATTGGGCAAGCTTAACGGCATGATCCGTCCGCTTATTAACGGTAAATTCATCATGCAGCTTGGCCTGCTTGACCAGGGGTACTGGCCCGACGGGGTTTTAACCGCACCTACGGAAGAAGCACTTAAATTTGATATAGAATACACCAAAAAAGCGGGCTACAACCTCATCCGTAAGCACATGAAAACCGAGCCCCAGCGTTTTTATTATTGGGCCGATAAAATGGGCTTATTGGTTTGGCAGGATATGCCCGCTATATGGTATCAGAATGAAGATACTACTAAGAACAGGCGCGTTTATAGGCAGGAGTTAAAAGCTATAATCGACGATCATTATAACTCGCCTTCCATTATTACATGGGTGCCTTTCAATGAAAACTGGGGCGCATTTGATGTAAAAAACATAACCAATTGGGTTAAACAATATGACCCCTCGCGATTAGTTAACGGCAATTCGGGCTTTAACAATAATCCCAGCTATCAAAAACCTTACGGCGATCCGGGCAATGGCGATTACGTGGACACACATATTTATATTGGCCCGTATGGTGCTTCTGTTCCTGATAGCCGCCGGGCTGCCTCACTGGGCGAATTTGGCGGTGTTGGCCTCTTTGTGCGTGGCCATATGTGGCCGGTACAAAACGATGCTTATGACTACGAACCAACCAAAGCCAGGCTTACCGATCGTTATGTTTTTTTGCTGGATGAGGTAGAGCAATTAATGAAATATAAAGGACTAAGCGTTGCCATATATACCCAAACCACCGACGTTGAACACGAAGTAAACGGCGTTTTAACCTACGACAGGGCCGTTGAAAAAATGGAGATCGAAAGAGTAAGGGAAATAAACCAGGCGGTGATTAAGGAGGGGGATAAGTTGAATAAATAGGCCATTAGGTGAGCGCTGGCCGTTGTTGGTGTTGTCACCAACAACTCTACTCCACGCAGTTATAGCATTAAATAAGCAACCGGGAGCTTAACTGGTCATATGAAATAACGTGATTAAAAGAGGATTGGGAATTGTTGGTGACAACACCAACAATGGCGTAAAAGAGCATTAGGAATTGTTGGTGACAACACCAACAATGGCATAGCCCTCCCTTCCGGGGAGGGTTTGGGTGGGGCTCACCCCACCCTGTTCAATGTATAATTATTAAGCTTCTCCAGCAGTTCATCCGGTTTAAATGGCTTGGATACATAATCATTCATGCCGGCTTCGTATACCTGTTCTTTGATATCAAAAAGTGCGGAAGCTGTAAGCGCGATGATCGGTATGCCTGATTTTTTAGGATCGGCCATTTTACGGATCTCTTTAGCTGCGTCAAAGCCGTTCATCACCGGCATCTGGAGGTCCATTAATATAATATCAAAATTGCCGTACTGCATAAACTCAACTGCCCGTTCCCCGTTTTCGGCAATGGTTGGGTTAATGCTCCACTTGCTCAGCAGCTTCTTCATCAGCATCACATTAACCATATTATCTTCGGCAATAAGTACACGTAAACAGGCCAGCGGGTTTTCTGAAAATTGTTTAGCTTCGGGAGCAGTGGTTACTGCAACAGGCAATGCTTCTGTAGATACAGGAAATTCCATATGGAATGAAAACTCTGATCCGCGCCCCATTGTACTGTTAACGGTCATTTGCACTTCCTGCAGCTCAAGCAAACGCTTAACTATGGCCAGGCCAAGCCCTGTGCCGCCATACTCGCGGGTAGTAGCTAATGATTCCTGCGTAAATGGTTCAAATATACTTTCAAGGTTTTCTTTTTCGATACCGATGCCGGTGTCCCTTACCGAAAAGTTAACGGTAACGGTATTATGCCGGTCTTCCACACAAGTAACCCTTACCCATATGTTTCCCTGCGGTGTAAATTTTATAGCATTACTAACCAGGTTAAAAATGATCTGGGTTATGCGGGTAGGATCGCCAAAAAGCACCTTATCCCTCAATGAGCTGTCAACATCAAGCTTAAAAAGCAAGCCTTTCTCTTCGGCCTTCAGTATCTGCCCGCCGCAAATATTGTTCATCAGCTCAACAAGGTTGAAGCGGATATTTTCAAATACTACCTTCCCCGATTCAATTTTGCTAAAATCAAGCACGTCATTAACAATGGCTAACAGGTTATTGGCCGAAAATTTAAGGATTTCGATGTTCTCCCGCTGGTCGGGCCGCGGATTGCTCATCATCAGCAAATTACTCATCCCGATCACCGCGTTTAACGGCGTACGGATTTCATGCGACATGGTTGACAGGAACTCTGATTTGGCCTGGGCTGATTTCTCTGCCTTTTCAATAGCTGTTTCCATCTTATTGTAAAGCTGGGCCTGCTCCCTGCTGCTATCTTTAAGGTGCCTGATGTTTTTTAAGAAAGCAGTATAAAAATGGCTATGGATAAAAATAAGCAATATAAAATTGGCAAACAGGCTGATGATAATGGTAGACTGATCAACTTTGTTAGGCTTTATACTAATAATGTACCCGCTGTTGTATTCAATGATCATAAATACCAAAACCGGTACTGTATTAAGCAATGAGTACATGAGCCCCCATTGCTGGCCGAGCATATAATAGCTGAATACGATCACGATTATAATAACCTGCACGGTAATGATATTTACCGTTTGCATAGAGGCATAAACCAGGCTGGTATTAACAAGTGTACCCACAATAAGCAGGGCATGTGCTGCGCTGCGCCAGTCGGGCCGCCAGGTTAAATACTTAAATAACACCACTACCGCTCCCATCAAAAACAGGGCGGTATCAGCAAGCATTTTTTGGTTTTGGAAATAAACGTTCAGGTAAAGTGCCCCAAGGGCAACAAAAATAAGGAAGAACCCATAATACAATAAACGAATCCGGGCCTGGTCAAGGAACGATTGCTCCTTCGACAAAATCTTATAAATTGATAAGTTAAAAAAACTTACTTTATTACTCATATTCAGAACTTAACATTGGCCCTGCAATTGAACAGGCCACCGTACAGCAATCAAAATACTGTACGGTAGCTTGTTACGCAAAGCCGGTAAGTTCTGCAATTAGCAAGCCAAAGCAGCTAAGTTTTCTTCAATGATGGTTAATTTAGCTTCGGCATCGGCCTTTTTCTTTTGCTCCACCTCAATAATCTCGGGTTTTGCATTAGCCATAAACCGTTCGTTACCCAATTTTGCATTAACCGATTTCAGGAAACCTAACAGGTATTCCTGCTCTTTTTTCAGTTTCACACATTCGGCAACCGGGTCAATTTCTTCGCTGAAAGGAATATAAAACTCATCTGTTGAGGCCAAGAAATTAATAGCCCCTTCAATTTTATCGGCTACTGATTCAAATTTGCTGATGTTGGCAAGCCTTGTAATGATAGCTTCGAACTGGCCGTAATTGATCCCTGAATTTGATTTAACAAATAACTCAAGCGGCTCTTTGTCAGAAATTTGTTTTGTTTTGCGGGTGTTTCTGATGTTGGTTACCACATCTTTAACAAGCTCTGTTTCATTTAATAGACGTGAATTAATTTCCCCAATAGCGGGCAATTGCGCTACAATACAGCAGTCAGTTTCAGAACGTTCGCCAAACAGTTCATCATGCCATAATTCTTCGGTAAGGAACGGCATAAAAGGGTGCAATACCTTCAAAATATTTTCAAAGAATTGAATAGTAGCTGCATAAGTAGCCTTATCAATAGGATGCTGATAAGCCGGTTTGATCATCTCCAGGTACCATGCGCAAAAATCGTCCCATACCAGTTTATAGGTATCCATTAAGGCCTCTGATAAACGATATTGGGCAAAGTTAGCTTCAATTTCGGTTAGCGCCTGGTTAAACCTGTTGGCAAACCATTCAATGGCTACGCCGTTAGGGTTGGAAAGGCTTTCATCAACCTCCCAGCCTTTTACCAGTTTAAAGGCGTTCCATATTTTGTTGGCAAAGCCGCTGCCTTGTTTACAGTAGCTTTCGTCAAACATCAAATCGTTACCTGCAGGCGAGCATAACAGCATACCTACGCGCACGCCATCTGCACCATATTGAGCTATCAGGTCAAGCGGGTCGGGAGAGTTGCCCAATTGCTTTGACATTTTACGACCCTGCTTATCCCTTACTATACCGGTAAGGTATACGTTTCTGAATGGTACTTCGCCTCTGAACTCATGACCGGCCATGATCATCCTGGCTACCCAGAAAAATAAAATTTCGGGCGCGGTAACCAAATCATTGGTTGGATAGTAATAATTGATATCAGCATTGTTCGGATCCTTAAAACCGTCAAATACCGAGATGGGCCATAACCAAGATGAAAACCAGGTATCAACTACGTCTTCGTCCTGGGTAAGATCGGCTGCGGTAAGTGCGGGATTTTTAAGTTGCGCTTCCTTCAATGCTTCTTCAGCGTTTTTGGCAATTACAAATTCGCCTGTAGGTAAATACCATGCCGGAATCTGTTGTCCCCACCACAGCTGGCGGCTGATGTTCCAGTCGCGTACATTCTCCATCCAATGGCGGTAAGTGTTCACAAATTTTTCGGGGATCAGTTTTATCTCGCCGTTCAATACATAATCCAAAGCTGGTTTGGCCATTTCGCCCATCTTGCAAAACCATTGCATGGATAGTTTTGGCTCAATCACCGCGTTGGTCCGTTCACTGAAACCAACCTGTGATTTATATTCTTCAACTTTTTCCAGTACGCCGGCTTCTTCCAGCAGCACAGCTATTTTTTTACGGGCGGCAAAACGGTCTTCACCAACCAGTATCTGCGCTTTCTCGTTCAGGGTGCCGTCGTCATTCAGGATATCAATAACCGGCAGGTTATGACGCTGGCCCAGTTCGTAGTCATTTAAATCGTGTGCCGGGGTAACCTTCAAACAGCCGGTACCAAAATCCATAGTCACATAATCATCCAATATCACCGGTATTTCACGGTTGATCAGCGGGATGTAAACCTTTTTACCGTGCAGGTGCAGGTAACGCTCGTCATTAGGATTGATACAGATAGCCGCATCGGCCATAATGGTTTCAGGGCGGGTAGTAGCGATGGTTAGGAAGCCAGGAGAGTCCGGAAGTCCGGAAGTCCGGAAGTCCGAAGAAGCTTCACCACTTTCCGACTTTCCGACTTCTGGACTTTCGGACTGCACAAAATAGCGGATATAATAAAGCTTCTGATTAACCTCTTTACGGATTACTTCCTCATCACTCACCGCGGTTTTGCCCTGCGGATCCCAGTTGATCATGCGGATACCGCGATAGATCAAACCTTTTTTATACAGGTGGATAAACGTATCAATAACCGCTTCCGATAGGCTCTCGTCCATGGTAAATTTGGTACGGTCCCAATCGCAGGAGGCACCTAATTTTTTAAGCTGCTCCAGGATAATGCCGCCGTATTTTTCCTTCCACTCCCAGGCGTAAGTTAAAAACTCTTCGCGGGTAAGGTCTTTTTTGCTGATGCCGCGCTCTTTAAGCATAGCGACAACTTTGGCCTCGGTAGCAATACTGGCGTGGTCGGTACCGGGAACCCAGCAAGCATTTTTGCCTTTCATCCGGGCGCGGCGAACCAGCACATCCTGTATGGTATTGTTAAGCATGTGGCCCATGTGTAAAACCCCGGTAACGTTTGGCGGCGGAATGACTATGGTATAAGGCTCACGCTCATCAGGCACCGACTTAAAAAAGCCGTGCTGCAACCAGTAACTGTACCATTTTTCTTCGGTTTCCTTTGGGATATATGTTTTAGCAATACTCATAACGCGCAAAAATACGATAGTTAACGGTTCATAGCCAAAGGTTGGGGGATTTTTTTGGGAATATAGTTCATGGTTCATAGATGATGGTTTTAAACCGATAGTTTTTGATCGGTCAAGAGCGGAGGCCGCATTAGGGATGGGAGCGGATACCGGCCAACGAGCGTAATGCCTGCAGGCGTATGAGCGTACAGCCCGGGCCGCAGGTAATGCCATTGTCTGAACTCGAATTAAACGAATTTTAAGAATTTATTGAATTTACTTAGCATTCTGTTATTTCTTTAGTTCAAAAAATTCGAGTTCAGACAACAACATAAAAGCAAACCCTATTAATCCCAAAAATCCACCCAAATCCCGGTTCAGAATAATGGCGCTGCCTTCGGCCCGGGCTGTACGCTCATACTGCACAAGGCCTTAGCCACTTGGCCGGTATCCGCTGCCATCCCTAACGCAAACCAGTACATTGTAAAATGATTATCACTACAACATGTAATCATGATCAATCATCTATAAACCATGAACCATGATCTATCAACCATGAACAATCCCACTCCCACAATATTTTTACAATTAACAAGTTATTATATATGTAACATTCAAATTGTCATGAAAACATTACCCTTACACCGTTTCTGGCTTGATATTTTGAAAAAAACAAAACTCGAAGCCATTATTAACTGGTTCAATCACTAAAGGCCTGCCACCGGCCACTTGTGTTTAATACCCGCTATTTATTAACTTTAATTTTTAAGTATTGACATGAAATTAAAGTTTAACTGTTTATTACTGGCTGCCTGCCTTGGCATGTCGGTAAATGCTTTTGCCATAGATGGCCCAAAACCCGTAAAACCCAGGCACAAAACTTCCGCCCCTCCTAAAAAATTTATCGATCCCGCCAACATGGATCTGAGCGTAAAGCCCGGCGATGATTTTTTTGAATATGCCAATGGCGGCTGGTTAAAACAGAACGGCATTCCCTGCTAAAGAAACCCGCTGGGGTAGTTTCCATATTTTGCGCCAGGAAAATACAGATAGGCTCATTGGCTTGCTGAATGAAGTAAGCCAGACATCAGCGTCGCAACCCAAAGGCAGCCTGAAACAACTTGTAGGAGATTTGTACGCCAGTGGTATGGATAGCCTGACCATCGAAAAAAACGGTTATGCCCCCATCAAACCCGACCTGGAGCGCATTAACCGGTTAAAAACCCTTGACGACTTTATTAACGAACTGATTTACGAGCGTGTTAACGGAATAAGTGCGCCGATTTTCAGGTTTGGGGTTGAACAGGATGAAAAGAATGTAAACAAATATGTGATAAGCCTTGGTCAGGGAGGCACTACCCTGCCCGACAGGGATTATTACCTCAAAAACGATCCGCGTTCAAAAAAAGCACAGGACGCCTTAAAAAAGCTGATCACAACTTTGTTCACCCTTAGCGGAAGCAGTGCTGATGAAGCAGCCAAAAACACTGCTATAGTTTACGGCCTTGAATATACCTGGGCTAAGGCGCAATTGAGCCGTGTAGCCATGCGCGATCCGCATGTAACCTACAACAAGTTCCTGATTGCAGATTTTGAAAAACAAACCCCACATTTAAAATGGTCAAAGATACTTCCTGCGCTTAATGCAGGCGGACAGGACAGCATTCTTGTTGGCCAGCCTTCGTTTTTCAGGGCTACCGACTCGCTGTTTGCAGCTACCCCGATCGCTAACTGGAGAATATACCTGCGATGGAATATTTTAAGAGGAACAGCCAGTTATTTAAGCTCCGACTTTGCTAACGCAAGCTTTGCTTACAACAGCGCGCTGACCGGTCAAAAAGTACAGACACCGCGCGTTGAGCGCATGAGCGCCCTTGTTGATAGCTACCTTGGCGAATTACTGGGCCAGCTTTTTGTTGAAAAATACTTTACCCCGGCCGCCAAACAATATATGGTTGATTTAGTAAACAACCTTAAAGAAACTCTTGGCGACAGGATTAAGCGCCTTGACTGGATGAGCCCCGCAACCAAAGAACGCGCGCTTAAAAAACTTAATGCTTTCACCGTAAAAATCGGCTATCCGGACAACTGGGAAAAATACGATGGCATGGTGATTAACCGTAACGATTACTTCAGTAACCTGCATGCAATAGTCAAATGGCGCTACAATTTTAATGTAAGCCGATTAGGTAAACCGGTTGATAAAACCCGATGGGGAATGACACCGCCAACCGTTAATGCTTATTACAACCCAACTAATAACGAAATTGTGTTCCCTGCCGGGATCCTTCAATTCCCGTTCTTTGATTTTAACGCCGATGACGCCGTTAACTACGGAGGTATTGGAGCGGTAATTGGCCATGAAATGACCCACGGCTTTGACGACCAGGGCCGCCAGTACGATGCCGACGGCACACTGCGCGATTGGTGGACCAAAGAAGATGCCGATAAATTTAAATCGCGCGCCGACCAGGTGGTGAAACAATACAATGCCTTTACCGTTCTTGATACCCTGCACGTAAACGGCAAACTTACCCTTGGCGAAAACCTGGCCGACCTTGGTGGTTTGAACATTGCTTACGAGGCATTCAGCAAAACCAAACAAGGCCAGTCGGCCAATACCATTGATGGCTTTACACCCGATCAGCGGTTCTTTTTGTCGTGGGCACAGGTATGGCGTTCATCACAAACTCCGGAATCGGCAGCGCAAAGGATCCTGACCGACCCGCACTCGCCCGAGCAGTTCCGCACCAATGCGCCTATAACCAATATCAACGCATGGTACAAAGCATTTGACGTAAAACCCGGCGATAAAATGTATAAAAAACCAGAAGACAGGACAAAGATCTGGTAAGCAATAGTTTTGTTTTTTATAACAGGCCCGGTTATAAAACGGGCCTGTTTGGTTTACAAGTTATTCTACTGGCGTAAATCCTCCCCGTTTATGGCTCAAAAACCCCTGTGCTTGTTTTGTAATTCGCAGTAGCTTTATGACCGTAAACGCTTTAAAACAATGAAAACAATATTTGATAAAGAAACCCGCGATGGCCTCATAACCCGTATCAATTTAATTAACGAAAACAGCCAGCCACAATGGGGAAAAATGAATGTTTATCAAATGCTAAAACATTGCACCCTTTCGGACGAAATGTACCTGGGCAAAAAAACATATAAACGAGCGTTTATCGGTCGATTGTTTGGCAAAGTGGCGCTGAAAGGTATGCTGAAGGATGATGCTCCACTGGCAAAGAATAATCCTACAGTTCCCCAATGTAAAGTAACAGAAGCCGGAGGCGACATAGAGGCTCAGAAAAAACAATGGATTGAACTGGTTGAGGAATATGGCAAAACTTCAAAAACCGACTTTGAGCATACTTTTTTTGGCAAAATGACCAGGGAACAAATGGGTCAGTTAGCTTATAAACATGTTGACCATCATTTAAGGCAGTTTAGTAATTGACGTCAAAGCATACTGAAAAATTCCCACACGAATTTCTTTAAACTCATCACAATTAATCGAATTACACGAATGTCAATTAACCAAATTCAAAATTCGTGTAATTCGATTAATACGTAAAAATTCGTGTAAAAATTCTTTTTCAATAATTTTCTGATCTATGCAGACAACCGGCTTCACAGGTTTACACAAAAAGGATCAATATTTACACCACTCAAACATTGCACAAATAAAACATTCCGCCTAAGCATTATCTTTGCAGGCAAAATATGATCATTCAACAATTTTACGATAAAGGCCTGGCGCATGGTTCATATGCCGTGATCCGTACGGGCAAAATGATAGTTATTGACCCGGCCCGTAACCCGCAGCCTTATTATGATTTCGCGGCCCAGCACGACGCCGATATTGTGGGTGTTATTGAAACCCACCCGCATGCGGATTTTGTAAGTTCGCACCTCGAAATTCATGAAACCACACGCGCTGTAATTTATTGCAGCAAGTTAACCGGCGCAACATATCCGCACGAAACTTTTGATGACGGCGACGTTATCCAGCTTAACGATATTAAACTAAAAGCCATCAATACTCCCGGTCACTCGCCCGATTCTATCTGTATTTTACTGGTAGATGAAGAAGGCCGCGAAACCGCCGTCTTTACCGGCGATACATTATTTGTTGGGGATGTAGGCCGACCCGACCTCCGGGAAAATGTGGGTAACATTACCGCAAAAAAAGAGGAACTTGCCCGCCAGATGTTTCAAAGCACCCGGCAAAAACTCATGACCCTGCCCAAAAACGTAGTGGTTTACCCGGCGCACGGCCCGGGTTCGTTATGCGGTAAAAACATGAGCCCCGAGCTGGAAAGCACCATTGGCCGCGAACTGCGTGAAAATTATGCCTTACAACTGATGGATGAACTGGAATTTGTTAAAACGCTTACCACCGATCAGCCTTTTATGCCCAAATACTTTGGCCGTGATGTGCTGTTGAATAAAAATGGTGTACCAGGTTTTGAGGACAGCATTACTGCTGTACCCCGTATGGAGGAAGGCAGCGCTTTGGAAGCTGACATTTTAGTAGTTGATGGCCGTCCCAAAGCACAGTTCAGGAGCGGTCACCTGCATGGCGCTATTAACCTCCAGGATGGTGAAAAATTTGAAACATGGCTGGGTTCCATTATCGGCCCTGATGAGCAGTTTTACCTCATTGCCGAAAATGATGATAAGCTTGACACCCTGATTAAAAAAGCAGCCAAAATAGGCTACGAACAAAATATCAAAGGCGCATTGTTAGTTCCTGTAAACGCCAATGAAGTATCCCCCGATCTTGATTTAGACACCTTCAGGGCAAATGAAAATGATTACACGATAGTTGATGTACGTAATCAGGCAGAAGTTGCGGCAGGCAGGGTTTTTAAAAATGCCATTAGTATACCTTTGCCCGAACTGCGCGAACGCGTTAGTGAGATCCCTGCCGATAAACCTGTCGTAGTGCATTGCGCTGCAGGCTATCGTTCGGCTGCCGGTGTGAGCATTGTTTCGGCTGCAATAAATGCCGTACCGGTTTATGACCTGGGTGAGGTGGTGACTGAGATGATGAAAGAGGTTCATGGCTAATGGTCATGGATGATAGTTCATGGTTCATGGCCAATAAGGTCTTGGAAACTATGAACCATCATCCATAAACCATGAACTAAGTATGCCACCCAAAACTATGAACTATCATCCATGAACCATGAACTAACCATAGTCCCCACAGCCGACGGCTCCAATACCATTTACAATGCCGAAGTTGGTGAGCATTACCACTCGCGCCACGGGGCTTTGCAGGAGAGCTTACATGTATTTGTTAAATCAGGCTTACAATATTTCCTGGAGCGGAATAACACCAGCGGGGTTAGTATCCTCGAAGTTGGTTTCGGCACCGGGCTCAACTTTCTGTTAACAGCCGATGCATGTACCGGCGCGCAAATAAAACTTAACTACACCGGTATCGAAGCTTACCCCTTAAGCGCCGAAATGATGGCGCAAACCGGCTACCAGCAATATATCCAGGAACTGTTATGGGAACAATTCAACAGCAGTTATCCCGCTGCGTTAACGGCCAAAGTTCAAATCAATAACACAACACAGTTACATATCGCTCACAGCAAGCTGCTGGATTTTAACACAGACGAGCAGTTTGATATTATCTATTTCGACGCCTTTGCCGCAGCCCATCAACCCGAAATGTGGGATGAAGAAGCCATCGGTCACACCGTTAGCTTTTTAAAACCGGGTGGTGTGTTTGTTACCTATGCCATTACCGGCAACCTGAAACGCATGCTCAAAAGCCAGGGCTTTAAAATAGAGAAAGCACCCGGAGCACCCGGCAAACGCGAAATGCTCAGGGCAGTAAAACTTTAATCTTCCTGCTATAAAAACCGGAAGCCTACATTGAATTTCAGTGTAAAACCATTGGTAGTTGGCAATTCGCGATAAGCAAACTGGCCTTGCGTTGCTGCACTGCGGGTTGCATAAATGATGGGGCCGCCGCAAAGTGAAAATGCCAGGCGTGAATTAACCGGAGCGTAATTAAGCGATGGGCCAATCAATAAACGGGCACCGCCTTCGGCCTCGTGGGCTTCCCAAAAACCTTCCAGGTCCTGCCCTACTGCTTCAAAGCCGCCGAATAACTGTCCTGAAATATGACGATGCACGCCAACACTGGTTATCAAATCCAAACCATCGCGGTGGGTTGAAAACGCTTTTTCAAAGCGAAGATTAGCGCCAAGCTTCCATTTTGATACCTCATACGCCGCAGTTATACGACTGAATGCCACGGCATCGCTGTTAAACTCCCTCCTGAAACCAAGGCTTGCCCCTGCCCTGAAACCCATCGGCTGGTTACCACCAACAAAATCTCGAAGCACTTCGGCCTGCTGTAATGTACGTACACCACCATTATTACTAAAACCTGTACCCAGCATGGCCATCAACGTAAACTTATTACCTAAGTATCCTTTGGCCGAAAAGTTTTGATCTACGCCATCAAACCCAAGTGGTGTAACAGTGCGCTCACCATATCCGCCCGAGTAATTTAGGCTCCAGTTGCGGCCTTGCGGATTAAGTGTGCTGACTGTAAACAGGAATGGTTGAGGCTGGCTAAAAGTACTGTTGGCCACATCGCCGGCAGGCTGCTGTTGAGCATAACCAGCTTTAATTATCGAAACGAAAAGGAGGATAAACAGGTAAGTTTTTTTCATGATAAAATGTGCTTATAGGTAGCATTAACAATTGGCTAATAAAATTAATTAATGTTAGTTTAAAATTAATGATACAGTAAGTTTTCATTAAAGATGTTATCATACCTTTGCAGCATAAGTATTCATTATAAATAATTTATGCCTTTAAAAGCCCCTGAAACCGCCCCTACTGCCTCAATAGCGTTCGATAGATTGCTCATTATTATGGACGACCTGCGGGCCAATTGCCCATGGGATAAAAAGCAAACGCTCGAAAGCCTGCGCCATCTTACCATTGAAGAAACCTATGAGCTAAGTGATGCCATACTGGGCGGCGATATGCCCGAAATAAAAAAGGAACTCGGTGATATCATGTTACACCTGGTATTCTACGCTAAAATAGCTTCCGAAACCAACGACTTTACCATTACCGATGTTTTGAACAGCGTTTGCGATAAGCTCATCAACCGCCACCCGCATATTTATGGCGACATAGAAGTGCAGAACGAGGAAGATGTAAAACGTAACTGGGAGCAGATCAAGCTTAAAGAGGGTAACAAATCTGTTTTGGGTGGCGTACCGGCTTCCTTACCGGCATTGGTAAAAGCATCGCGCATACAGGAAAAGGCGCGCGGCGTTGGGTTTGACTGGGAGGAGAAAAGCCAGGTTTGGGCAAAAGTTGAGGAAGAGATGCAGGAGTTTAAAAACGAATTTAATGCCGAAGATGAAAGCACTATCGACCATGAAAGGGCCGAAGCCGAATTTGGCGACCTGCTGTTTTCGCTGATCAATTACGCCCGTTTTATTAATATTAACCCGGAAAACGCTCTCGAAAAAACCAATAAAAAATTCATTAAGCGCTTTCAATACCTGGAGCTTAAAGCACAGGAAAATGGCAAACAGCTGCATGACATGAGCCTTGCTGAGATGGATATTTTTTGGGACGAGGCAAAAAAACTGTAAATAATGCATCCCGGCTGTAGCGTTTAGTTAAAAACGTGCGTAATGGTTAAAAATTGATAACGAGATAAGATTATATGAAACGTAATTTATTTTACCTGCTTCCATTATTGTTAACATTAGGCGTGGCCTGCTCTCCTAAAAATGAGGTTGTTCCGGTTGCTCAACCACAGGGCAATTTTACCGGTACATTTGGTGCGCTGGTTAAAAAAACAAGCGGTACCGGTTATGATACCGTTCGTGATACGATAGCTTTAAAACTTACCGCGGCATCATTATTTAAAGTAGCTACCGACACCAGGAAACACGTGGCGAGCTACGGAGCATTTGTGTACAACGGTTACTATATCCAGTTTAATGATTCATTGGCGGTAGTACCAGGTGTCAAAAAATTTCATCTTAAAGGTGTTTACCAATATTATTATGATGGTAACGTATTTCAACTGCAGCGCAACAGCAACGGCGATACGTTAACTGTTCAATACAATTTGAAAAAAACGAATTAACTACTTTTTATTGTTTTATTACGTTGCCGGTGCCCGCATTGAGGGTACCGGCTTTTTTTGATTACTACAGCAAATAATCCGGGCAGAATTTTTTTTATTTTGTATCATTTAACTGTTTTGCTGCGTAAAGGCTTTAAAACAACATTTAGCGGAACTAAGTACATTTAATGCATCCACCCCCTCGCATTACCGAAGAAGAGATCGTAAGGCAATGCAAAAAAGGCAGTTTAAAACATCAGGAATTGCTGTATAAGCAGTTCTATGGCTATGCTATGGGTATAAGTTTGCGTTACAGTTTAAACCGCGATGATGCCCTTGAAGCAGTAAATGACGCTTTTATAAAAGTGTTTAACGCTATTGGCGGCTACAACATTGATAAGCCGTTTAAAGCCTGGCTCCGCACCATTTTGGTTAACACTGCCATTGACCGCCGGCGCAAAGACCTTAAATTCCAGCTTAATGTTGAATTGGAAAATGCCGCCCCCATCAGGAGTAATATGGGGCCGGTTGATAATTTAAACGTACAGGATATTTTAAAATTGATGGTTGAACTCCCGGCTATACAACGAACTATTTTTAACATGTATGAGATAGACGGCTATGACCATGACGAAATAGCCACAACGCTCGGCATCCCGGTAAGCTCATCGCGCGTTTACCTGAGCAGGGCTAAAGAAAGATTAAGAAGTATATTAAGAAAAGAAGCACAAAACCATGGATGACCAGTTGGATAACGACTTAAGAGACCGCATCAGGGAAGTGTTTGATAATTACGAGGACACTACCGCTGATGAAGGCTGGCTGCTGCTCAGGGAGAGATTCCCCGTTCAGGAAAAACAGCGCCGCCCGGTTTACCTATGGTGGGCAAGCGCCGCTGCTGTCCTGTTGTTGTTTTTGAGTATAGGCTTGTGGATAGCATCGAATAAAAATAATGTTAATAATAATGGTCAAACGTTTTCGGCTAAACCGGTAAAACCTGCGCAGCCGCAAAGCAACACGGCAGATAGCAATGTTCAAAACGCTACCCCGGTACAGCCTCCTGTAACAACTAAGCAATCACCTGCAACAAACCTTGCGGGCAACAATAGCACCCAATCTTCAGCAACAAAACTGAATCCGGCAGGCAACACCCCGGCAAATAAATCAAATGTACTTGCAAACAATAGCGCTTTAAATAAACCGGCTGGCAACGTAATCGTAAATCAACCGGCAGCAACCGTACCAGCGTTTACATCTGTGCCGGCAAATCCTGTAACTGCAAACCCAGTTAACGGTATTGCCAAAACCAACGTGCCCCCTACAGTTCAACCAGCTAATAACAGTGTAATCAACGTAACTCCGGCTAAAAAAGCTGATAGTGTAAAATCTGTATTGCAGCAAACCAATGCGCAGCAATATGCTAATAACCCTGCTGTACAGCCTCCGGCAAATACCAAACCTGTTACCACAAACCCGCCTGCTGTTTCATCAGTAGTAAAAGTAAAACCAAAAATCAACTCTATGGAATCTTTACTTGCCAGTGATCAGGATCAGCCTAAAAAACCTGATATGGACATGAACGAACGCGGGGTAAAATTCAGTGTTTACGCGGCTACATTCTTTAACTATGCCAAGGGCAGCCAAAACCAGGTAAATGCCGGCGCCGGCTTTACATCTGATATTAAGCTAAGCAAAAATCTCAAACTTTCTACCGGTTTAGCTTTGGCCCAAAACACGCTTAATTACAATAAAAACCAACCCTCAAATGTTGCGGCTGCGGTGTCATTTTCGCCATCATTAAGCACAGCTTATAACACGCTGGCCGATTTTAGTAAGGTATCGTCTACACCTTCATTTAAAAACTACAGTGCTAACCTGATCGGTCTGGATATTCCTGTTAACCTTAAGTATGAATTTAACCCGCAAAAAAATGACACTTATATTTCTGCAGGTTTAAGTTCGGGAACGTTTATAAATGAAGCCTACACGGCAAGTTACAGTTACCCCGGGCTGGCACAGGCTGCCGGTGTACAACCGCAAACATCCGATGAAACAACGCACAAAAGCTTTAATAGCTTTTATTTTGCCAAAACCCTGAACGTAGCATTTGGTGTTGGCTATCCGCTTGGCAAAAGCAACAGGATAATTATTGAACCATTTTTGAAATACCCGCTTGACGGCCTTGGCTCACAGCAGATAAAATTTGGGGCAGGCGGTTTAAACCTGAAACTGAACTTTACAACACATAAAAAATGAAAAAGTACCTCCTTATCCTTGCCCCACTGTTGATTAGTGGGTTGCAACTCCGTGCTCAAAAGTTAGAAGTTACTGTACAGGCCAACACCGGTTTATTTCATTTTGCGGGTAAATCATCGTCGGCTACCACCCAGGTATTACAAGGCTCAATCACCGGCGATCCGATGAACCGTGCCAATAACCCATACGGCAGCAAAAATGGCTTTAGCTATGGTGGCAGTATCCAGGTTCAAACGGTATCAAAAGGCGGGTTTATAGTAGGGCTACAGGGTGGTTATGAATTATTAAGGAGCAAAGCCGAAGTTAATAAATATACCCCTATCATTCTTAATCCAACGGAATACGACATAGTAGCAAATGACGGAAGTTTTGCTGTAACCGGCCATGTTGCTTTACAAAGTCAAAGTATTAACCTTAATCCATATATCGGATACCGGTTTGCCCTCAATAAAGTTAAGCTTGATATTTTACCGGGGATGGATATTGGCCTGATACTGGATACCAGGGATAAAGGCGAGGTAAAGGATAAAGAAGGTAAGATTTATAAAGTTAACTACAAAAGAAGCAAAGCCCCAACCGATGTTAGGTTACGCCTTGGCGCGGCGGCCAGTTACGGTCGCTATGGCTTAAATGCAAGCTTTGCCCACGGCCTGACCAATTATATGAAAGACATGGTAGGCGATGCTTCCTTTAACGCGCATAGCGAATATTTTAGGTTGGGATTAAGCTACCGGTTGCTTTAAAACTTACTTAAACTGGATAGCCTTTACAGGCGAGATCCGGCTTACCAGCGTTGATGGTATAACAAGCACCAGCAGGCAAATGATCAGTGTACCAATATTGAGGACAACAATATCAAAAATATTAAACTCAACCGGTACAAAGGTCATATAATACGAAGCCTGGTCCAGTTGGAAAAAATGAGTATACATCTGGAAATATCCCAGGCCTATACCCAGTAAATTACCCAGCAGCAGCCCTAATCCTATCAGGTAACTGGCATTGATAAGGAATATTTTGCGGATAGCCCAGTTGGATGCCCCCATCGCTTTGAGCATCCCGATCATAGCGGTGCGTTCGAGGATCATGATCAGCAGGGCCGATATCATATTGATTACAGCAACCGCCACCATCAATACCAGCATCACTATCGAATTAACATCGAGCAGGTTGAGCCATTCAAATATGGTAGGATAATCTTCTTCAATGGTATACTCTTTCAATTTTACCGGCAAAACAGTCTCGAGCGCATAGGCGGCTTCATTAATATGATCAAAATCGGCTACGCGTAGTTCGTATTGGCCTATCTCGTTCGGTTTCCAATTGTTAAGGCGGTTAATGAGCGATAAGGCACCGATAACAAAGGTTTTGTCAACTTCTTCAACCCCGATATTGAAAATACCTTTTATTTTAAACTGGCGCCTGCGCAGATCATCTTCCACAAAATACATCAGCAGCTTATCCCCTACTTTCAGTTTAAGCCTGTCGGCCGTTGTTTGCGAGATCATGATCTCCTTTTGCGCCTCAACCGAATCGGCAAAACTGATCACCTCGCCGGCAACCATCATTTTTTTAAAGTAGCTCCAGTCATAATTTTTGTCAACGCCCTTAAGTACCACTCCTTCAATTTCGTTATTGGCCTTAACAATACCGGGTTTGGTGGCCACCGGCATTACATGGGTAATAAACGGGCTTTTAAGCGCGCGCTTAACAAATTCGTTATCAGCAGGAAATGAGGAACTTTGGTAAGAGTTATTCAGGTCAAACTTAACCACACGGATGTCGCCGGCAAAGCCGCGAACTTTATTGCGGATTTCGTGTTTAAATCCTTTAACGATAGCAAGTGACAGTATCATTACACCAAGGCCCAGCATAATGCCTATTATTGCAATACGCACTATCAGTTTTGAAAATGTGCGTTTTGATTTAAATGTTATACGGGCTGATATAAAGGAGGCGAAACTCAATGGCAGACTGATTTTTTGTACCTTCGCAAATATGCGGTTTTGCTGTTAAACCTGCTACTTTTAAAATTGTTTCAACTCAATATTTTATGAATAAGATTTGTGCTTTTTTACGATTTGCCCTGATAACAGTTTTACTTGCAAACACGGCCTGCAGCCAGGCAACCAATTATAAAAGCTGCAAGACGGCATCCATCTCAAAAAACAAAAAAAACAGCCCTATTATTCCCGGCGCCGATCAAATTCCGCTGTATATTAACTATCTTAAGGAAAAAAATATAGGGATGGTCATTAATCAAACTTCTGTTATTGGTAAAAATTTAACTGCCAGTGTAGATAGTTTGGTGCATTTAGGCGTAAGCGTAAAAAAAATCTTTGGCCCCGAGCATGGTTTCAGGGGTAATGCCAGTAACGGCGCTACCATTGGCGACACTAAAGATCCTAAAACCGGCTTGCCTGTAATATCGTTGTACGGCAACAAGCATTACAAACCAACCCCTGCCGATTTGAAGGGTATCGACCTCATGATATTTGATATACAGGATGTTGGCGTACGCTTTTACACTTATATTTCAACCCTGCATTACTTAATGGAGGCCTGTGCCGAAAACAATGTAGAGCTCATGATATTTGACCGTCCAAACCCTAACGGTTATTTGATTGATGGCCCTGTTCTGGATACGGTTAACCGTTCATTTGTGGGCATGCACCCCATCCCCATCGCCCACGGTATGACTATTGGCGAATATGCCCAAATGATAAACGGCGAAGGCTGGTTAAAAAATGGGGTTAAATGTAAACTGAAGATCATTAAAGTGGCTAATTACAAGCATAATTTGCCTTATAACTTACCCGTAAACCCTTCGCCCAACTTAAATACGCCTATATCGATTTTATTATATCCGAGTACCTGCTTATTTGAAGGTACAACATTTAGTTTGGGCAGGGGTACGCTCTTTCCCTTTGCCGTACTGGGGCATCCGGCGTTGAAAGGGAAATACAGTTTTTCGTTTACACCCAAAAGTATCCCGGGTATGAGCGAGAACCCGCCGCAGAAAGACCAGGAATGTTTTGGCATTAATCTGCAAAATATTCCGCCAACTGATATCACGGGTACAGGTGTTATTAATTTGAAATGGCTCCTGGAGTTATATAACGCCTTCCCCGACAAGGACCATTTCTTTAATGCCTATTTTATAAAGCTCACAGGTACAGCCGAACTTAGGAAACAAATTGAAACCGGCAAAACCGAAGAAGAGATCCGTGCCGGCTGGCAACCCGGACTAACTAAGTTTAAAGCCACACGCAAAAAATACTTACTATACGAATAACAGAATAAAGCACATCTAATACCTAAACATACTATGAGAATTATATTTATGGGTACCCCCCAGTTTGCCGTTGCCTCGTTAGACGCTTTAATTAAAGCCGGTAGTGACATCGTTGCTGTTGTTACAGCGCCCGATAAACCAGCCGGAAGGGGACAAAAAGTTAGTGAGTCGGCTGTTAAACAATATGCCGTAGCTAACGGCTTAAAAGTGCTGCAACCCGAAAAACTTAAGAATGAAGATTTTATTGCCGAATTGAAAGCATTGAAAGCCGATCTGCAGGTTGTAGTAGCCTTCAGGATGCTGCCCGAAGCTGTTTGGAACATGCCTGCCAAAGGTACCATAAATTTACACGCCTCATTATTACCTCAATACCGCGGCGCCGCCCCCATTAACTGGGCGCTGATTAACGGCGAAAAAGAAAGCGGCGTAACCACCTTTTTTTTAAAACATGATATTGATACCGGTAACATCCTGTTCACCGAAAAAATAACCCTTACCGGCCATGAAGATGCCGGCGAATTACATGACCGCCTCATGAACAAAGGTGCAGGGCTGCTGGTTAAAACAGTTAAAGCGGTTGAGAGCGGACGTTACAATGAACACCCGCAATCGCAATTGGCTGAGGGAACAGAATTAAAACACGCACCAAAGATTTTTAAGGATGATTGCCGGATAGATTGGACGCAACCAGCCCTGTCAATCTATAACAAAATTCGCGGCCTGAGCCCTGTGCCCACCGCATACACCGAGCTTAATGGCAAAAGCCTAAAAGTTTATGCATCTGAATATCAATTATCAGAACCGGCCATACAGCCCGGCGGCTTTTTGACCGACAATAAAACCTATTTGAAATTTGCTGCTAAGGATGGTTTTGTGTTGCTAAAAGATATCCAGTTAGAAGGCAAGAAACGCATGGGTATTGAGGACTTTTTGAGAGGCGTGAAGTTGTAAGAGCGTCCCCGCAGAACATCAGGGCCATCTTCGAGAGACCCTGACGGGACAAAACGTATAAAATCGTCATTGCAACGTACGAAGCAATCCCGATTTACAGAGTGGCTCTGTACAGATCACGATTGCTTCGTTCCTTATAATGACGTGATTGTAAGTTATTGATTATTAGGTATATTTTTCTTGATGGATTTTATAACATTGGGCGTTGCCTGCGGCCCGGGCTTTCCGTTGCAAGTCCTCGCCTTTCCCGCCCGCAAACCCTTTACGCGCTCCGGGCTTTACACTGCAATCCCTAACGCGGCCCACCCGCAACACCGTTAAAATATATTTTACATGTCATTACATTTTTTTCAGGGTTTCCCCTGATGGTTACTCGCAATGACGTGGTTAAGAACGATATGATGATACTCTTCGTTCTCACGACGAATAATCTCTTACCTCTTCACTTCATAACCATTGTTGCTCCTATCCACATCCGGGTAGATCTTATCAGGATCGATAGTAACTTTGGCGACAGCCGCTTTCTTATCGCCGGTAAAAGTATAAACGCTGCTATACTCCCAAATCTCTACCGGGAATTCACGATGCTCCTTTGAGCCATCAGCGTAGTTTATTTCAACCACCAAAGGCATGGCTGCTTTGTCCATATTTTCGACTGTAATAATAGGTTGGGAACCCGCCGAACTTTCTACTTTAACAATTTTTTGATCGAGGCGATAGTTTTCGAGGAACATCGATTTCCAAAACCAGGTTAGGTCTTCGCCTGCCGAGCTATCCATACTCCTAAAAAAGTCCCAGGGAGTTGGGTGTTTATAAGCCCAGTCGCGGATATATTTTCTGAAAGCGCGGTCAAAACGTTCAGGGCCTAATATCTGATTACGCAAAAGCGCGAGAGAGTAAGCCACTTTTTGATACTGCAACGGATATACCTGGTTGCCGGGCAAAGCATCGGGGCGGGTAACAATAGGCAATAACTTTTCCGCAAACAGGGAATCGAGCGGACTATCGATCTCTACATAACCTATAAACTCACCTTTATTAAAAGCTTTGGTAGCCATTTTGTCAATGAACATATTAAACCCTTCATCCATCCATGCGTATTTACGCTCGTTGCTGCCCACTACCATCGGGAACCAGGTATGGCCCAGCTCATGGTTTACTACTGCAAAATACATATTGCCGGTGTCCTTTGCCGAACAAAAAACCATGCCGGGATATTCCATTCCATCCAAATTCGAAGCTACGTTAACCGCTTTGTTATAAGGGTAAGGAAACCAGTTTTCTGAAAAATGCTGTAAGGTAAATTTGATATATTCCGATGAGCGTTTCCAGCTACCTTGCTTCTCCGATTCTACCGGGTATACCGAACTACCCATTACCCGTTTACCATCAGCAAGCTTAAAACTCTCCGCTTCCCAAATAAACGACCGTGAGGCCGTCCACGCAAAATCCCTTGCATTATCCAATTTAAATTTCCATGTACAGGTAGCTTTTGCTGGCCTTGATGATGGGTCAGTTACTTCTTTTGCTGTACGGATCTGCACCGGCACATCACTTTGTTTAGCAGCCTGCCAGCGCTTGAGTGCGGCTGATGTTAGTACTTCTTCAGGATTCAGCAGATCTCCAGAGCTTTCCACAATAAGTCCCGATGGCACTGTTATATTAACCCTGAAATTGCCATACTCCAGGTAAAACTCACCGTTACCTAAGTACGGCAGTGTGTTCCATCCTTCTACATCATCCAAAACACACATCCTGGGGTACCATTGTGCCACAGCATAGATATTACCGTTTTTTGTTGGGAGGATATCGGTACGGTTAACCAGGAAATCAGCATTTTTATAATTTACCGGGAAGTTATAACGATAACGGATGCTAAAACTGATGGCCTGCCCGCTTAACAGCGGCTGTGCCAGCTCCAGTTGCATGCGTGTATCATAAATATGGTATTTGATATTTCCAGCTTTATTTCCGGCAAGCTGCACGCCTTCTACCTGGTATCCGCCGTCTGGAGTAGTTTTTTCAGGATCCTGGTAAAGAAATAGCTTGGATTGAATCCCCCGCGAATCTTTTTTAAACACGTTTTGTTCCAGCTGCAACCACAGTGCCGAAAGGGCTTTGGGGCTATTATTGGTATAAGTAATTGTAGCTGTACCGGTTATGACGTTGGTTTTATCATCAAGCGCTACATTAATTACATAATCGGCCTTGTTTTGCCAATAAGCAGGGCCCGGTTCGCCGGTGGCTGTGCGATATGAGTTACCCGGAGGTAATAAGGGTTGTGCCGGGAATAAATCTGAAGGACGATACTTAGTTTGGGCTGAAGAGATATCGGTTGCTAATAAACACAGGGAAACGATAATTAGCTTTATGTTTTGTAGGGGTCTTAACATATTAATAATTAGAAGCGAATAGTGATAGTACTTTACAGCCAATATAATAAAAAATTGGTGATCTGCTACACGCGTCATTGCGAGGAACGAAGCAATCCCCAACTTTACAGGGCGGATTTGCATAGCTACTCTGCTGATTGGGGATTGCTTCGTTCCTCGCAATGACGGATTATTTTTTAGTTTTCAAAATAATCAATTCCCTCCCAAAACTTCCATAACCGCCTGCGCCTTCAACAAACATTCTTCATATTCATTTTCGGCGATAGCGTGATAAGTTATAGCTCCACCTGCATGAAACGACAAATATTTATTAGAAGAGTTATAGAGTAAAGAACGGATTACCACATTAAAATCAAAATCACCGTCCGGACTAAAATAACCAACAGCACCAGAGTATACGCCACGCTTACTGCGTTCGTATTGCTCCATCAGCTGCATACAGCTCACTTTCGGGGCACCGGTCATGCTGCCCATAGGAAAAGTGTTTTTGATGGCTTGCACATTTGATAAGCTCTCCTGTATTTCACAAACCACGGTCGAGATCATCTGGTGCACCTGCTTAAAGCTGTAGATACCAAAAAGTTCTTCGGTTTTAACCGTGCCGGGTTTAGCCGAGCGGGTTAAATCATTTCTTACCAGGTCAACAACCATTACGTTTTCCTGCAGTTCTTTGGGATGGCTGCGCAGGCGCTGTTTAGCCTGTTCATCGGCTTCAATATCATCCATCCTTTTAGCCGTACCTTTTATGGGTTGCGAGATGAGTTTACTTCCCCGTTTAGCCAAAAATCGTTCGGGCGAAGCGCCGAGAATATAATTACCATTCCATTTAAAAAAAGTAGAGAACGGATTGGGCGAAACTTCGTTCAGTCTCGTAAAAATCTCCAGCGGATCAAGAAGTATATCCTCTGCAAAAAATTCCTGACAAAAGTTAGTGACATAAATATCGCCGCGGGTAATGTGCCCTTTTATTTTGTTTACCGTGTCAATGTATTCCTGCCTGCTGAAGCGTGGGGATAGGTTGATATTAGCCTGCTGTACAGGTTCGATTAAACCCTGCTCAATGATTGATCTTATAACAAATTCGGGATTATCTGAAATAATTTCAGCCTCCTCCCCCCTTATCAAAATCAGATGCTGAGGAACAAAGAAATACAAATCTGGAAATTTTAAGCCATCGTGATTAGTTGATGTAAGCGCTTCAATTTCATTTTTAAGGTCATATCCCAGGAAACCCGTCATCCAGCCGGGATTATTTTTCCTGAACTCATCAAGCTGATCAAAAGCGTTACCTGCATCTGCAGTAAGTTCGGCACGGGAGCCAACCGCTATCAGCGTATCAAATTTGGAGTAGGGATCATTAAATCCGTTCGAATCAAGGTAACACAGCGTATCAAAAGTTGTGGCCCATTGCAACGCCTTCTTTCTGAATCCCGGCAGATCATTAACCTGTACTATCACCCCGCAAAAATAACCAAGTAAATGAAAAAAGGCCGGAACGTCCGGCCTTTTTATTCTTATTTATAGCTATGTCATCCTGAACTCGTTTCAGTATCCTACAAGAAGGTTACACACGAAGTACACCCTGCTGGTGGGGTGCCGAAATAAATTCGGCATGACGCTTTTTTATTCTTAGTGCAATGTTAAAGTCTGCTTCCTGTCTGGGCCTACTGATAAATACTTAACCGGTACGCCAAGTTCAGCTTCAAGATAATCAATGTATGATTGCAGTTTAGCCGGGATTTGAGACAGCTCGGTAATGCCGGTCAGGTCTTCGTTCCAGCCATCAATTTCCTTATATACCGGTTCTGGTTTAACTGAGCAAATATCGTAAGGCATATAATCAATCTGCTCACCTAAATAGTTATAATGAGTAGCAGCATAGATCTTTTCAAAACCACTTAAAACATCAGCCTTGGTCATTACCAGCTGGGTAACGCCATTAAGCATAATAGCATATTTTAAAGCCGGCAGGTCGATCCAGCCGGTGCGGCGTGGCCTGCCGGTAGTTGCGCCAAACTCATGGCCTACCTTACGTAATTCTTCGCCGGTTTCATTTTCCAGCTCGGTTGGGAACGGACCACCACCTACACGGGTGCAATAAGCTTTGAAAATACCTATTACTTCGCCAATTTGCTGAGGGGCAATACCTAAACCTGTGCAAGCGCCGGCAGCGGTAGTATTTGATGAAGTTACAAACGGATATGAGCCAAAGTCGATATCAAGCATAGCGCCCTGTGCTCCTTCGGCCAATACCTTTCTACCTTCTTTAATATAGCTGTTCACTAAGTGCTCAGAATCAACCAGCGGGAACTGGCGTAAAACGTCAAGTGCTTCAAAAAACAGTGTTTCGCGTTCTGAAAAATCTGCTACCTCGCCATAAAGCTGCTGCAGCATTGATACGTGTTTATCAACCAGTTTCTGGTAACGCTCCTTAAAATCGGGCAGGGTAATATCGCCAATCCGTAAACCGTTACGACCGGTTTTATCCATATACGTTGGACCGATACCTTTTAAAGTCGAACCAATTTTGCCTTCGCCCATCTTTTTTTCATTGGCAGCATCAAGCAACTGGTGGGTAGGTAATATCAGGTGTGCTTTTTTAGCAATTAAAAGATTCTTTTTAGCCAGCAGGTCATGTCCGGCATCTTTTAACTTATCCAGTTCTTTTTTCAGGGTGATAGGATCAATCACCACACCATTACCGATAAGGTTCATGGTGTTTTCAAAAAATATACCTGAAGGAATGGTGTTTAAAACAAACTTTTTACCGTCAAACTCTAAAGTATGACCTGCATTTGGTCCGCCCTGGAAACGTGCAATCAGGTCATAACCTGCGCTAAGCACATCAACAATTTTTCCTTTTCCTTCATCGCCCCACTGGAGGCCTAATAATACGTCAACAGCCATTAATTTCTAATATTTCTATAATAATCGTCAAATGCGTTTGTGATGGTTTGTTTCACTTTATCCCACGTCATACCATCTAATGACCCAGGAGCTAGAGTATTTTCAGCGTCAGCAAAATAAACCACTGATCTTATGACCGCAAAGGTATCATCATAAGTATATCTATCATGATAAAATTGAAAAAGATTTTCAAATGAATAAAACTCCAGGAGTTTGGCAATGTCCCAAAAGTCTTTTTTTACCCCTCTGCCTTTCACTGCATTAAGCTTCAACGCTATTAAATCGCGAATATCGGCAATGGGAATTCCTTCAATTATTTGTGCCGGATAAGTAAATGGATCTTTAACAGAAACAAAATCAACTTTGATATTTTCAATGAGGCATTGATATATGGATTTAAACCTGTCGTTTTCACTTCTAACCTGATTGAAGTTATCACTAAGGGTTTCTTTGATAAATTCTTTATCAAGTGGCTGATCTGTAAAAAAATCAAGATCAATTGATAGCCTGTGTCCGTAAAGTAGCGAAAGTGCAGTACCTCCAACCAATCTAAATTGTTCAAATCCAGGAAATGAAACTATTTTTTTTAAAAGTTCCAGTGTTGCAGGTTCAACTGTTTCTTTTCGTAGCATTTAAAATCAGTAGGTTTAACCTTAAACAGCACGCAACAAAAATTCATGCTGATATCTGAAAGCCATAATGCTTGCAAGGCTAATTCTTTCACCTTGTCAAAACCATAAAATTTCAACAAGTTATTAAAATCTTCTGCTTTTCCTCTTTCGATAACCTTTTCAACAACATGCGCGGCATTTTTCTGATAGTCGATACTATCCATATCAACATCCCAAAATGCCTGCTTGCTTAAAATAGGTTTGTCCATGATTTTATACTCGTCTGTCACAAAAACCCTCTCTTAATTTGGTACAATTACCATAAAGATTTAAAGAGTGGTGTTTGATGTCAAATTTCAATATATCGCCCATCATACTCTGGATCTGCTGGATGCGCGGATCGCAAAACTCAACCACTTTACCACAGTCGATGCAAATGATATGGTCGTGCTGTTTGTAGCCGTATGATTTTTCGAACTGGGCCATGTTTTTTCCAAACTGGTGTTTAGTAACCAGATCGCACGAAACCAACAGCTCAAGCGTATTGTAAACCGTTGCACGGCTCACGCGGTATTTTTTATTTTTCATGTGGATGTACAACGACTCCACATCAAAGTGATCTGTACGGGAATATATCTCTTCGAGTATAGCAAAACGTTCAGGGGTTTTCCTGAGGTTTTTATTTTCGAGGTAGGCCTCAAAAATTTTTTTAACCATTGGTATGGTATCCTGCTGTGACATAATGATGTATTAACGGGGCAAAGTTATTAATAAATTATGGATTAGAGAGACAAGAGGTCAAGAGTCAGGAATCAAGATTGGTGAATTCTGTCTTGCCTCATAATTCTTAATTTCCTGCTTCTTTCTTGCTTCTTGACTCTTGACTTCCTGCTTCTCTCCTAAGACGCTTTTTCTATCGCCGAATCAAAACGGTTAACTGCGGTTACGCCTTTTACTTGTTTTAGGTTTTTAATCAGGGTATCAAGGTGGCTGGTGTCGTTCACATACAACATCAGCGAGCCTTCAAATATACCATTATCACTATCAACTGTAATAGACCTGATATTTATTTTAAAATCATTTGATATTACGGTAGTGAGCTTGTTGATTAACCCAACCTCATCAATACCGGTAATGCGCAGGCCGGTAAGGAAGGCAAGCTCCTGCTGATTTGTCCAGCGGGCTTTTACTATCCTGTAGCCGTAGTTGGCCATAAGCTTGGCCGCATTAGGGCAATTGGTACGGTGGATCTTGATCCCGTCGCTCACGGTAACAAAACCAAAAACATCATCGCCGGGGATAGGGTTACAGCAATTGGCAAGCTTGTAATCAATCTTTTGCATATCCTCGCCAATGAGCAGGATATCACTGTCTTTGGCCTTGATATTTTTGATGAGGTTTTGAACCTGCTCCTGGTCAATTTTATCCTGCGGCTTATTGTCAATCACTTTTTCGGACGCCTGGTACTCTTTCAGGTCTTTCATATCAATAATGCCTTTGGCAACATTGTAAAAAAGATCCTGAGTGGCCTGCAGCTTAAAAAAGTAGCTGATCTTTTGCAGGTTTTCGGAGTTATAGGTGATCTTGAGCGATTTCATTTTACGCTCCAGGATCTCTTTACCGTCCTCGGCAATTTTGCGTTTCTCCTCTTTTAAAGCCGATTTGATTTTAGCCTTAGCTTTTGCGGTAACTACAAAATTAAGCCAGTCTTCCTTAGGGGTTTGCTTGCCTGAGGTAATGATCTCTACCTGGTCGCCGTTTTGGAGCTTGTAGCTTAGCGGCACCAGTTTATGATTTACTTTAGCACCGATACAGCTTGCACCTACATCGGTATGGATCTCGAAGGCAAAGTCGAGCGCCGTAGCATTCAATGGCAACTGGATCAGCGCTCCTTTTGGCGTAAAAATGAAGATCTCATCGCTGAAGAGGTTCATCTTAAAATCATCGATGAAGTCGAGCGCGTTGGTATCCGGGTTTTTGAGCATTTCGCGCACTTTGTGTACCCATTGGTCGAGCCCGCTGTCGGTGCTGGCTTCCTTGTATTTCCAATGCGCGGCAAAACCTTTTTCGGCAATCTCGTTCATGCGCTTGGTGCGGATCTGCACTTCAACCCACTGCCCCCGCGGGCCCATTACCGTGGTATGCAATGACTCATAACCGTTGGCCTTGGGCGATGAGATCCAGTCGCGCAACCTGTCCGGGTTTGGGCGGTATTGATCGGTTACTATAGAATAGGCTTTCCAGCAGTCGGCCTTTTCATGTTCAGGGGCGCTATCCAATATAATCCGGATGGCGAAAAGATCATATACCTCTTCAAAGGGTATCGATTTCTTTTTCATCTTATTCCAGATGGAGTGGATAGATTTCGGTCGCCCGAATATATCGGCCTCAAGCCCCTGGCTTTGTAATGATTTATTTATTGGCTCGATAAAATCACGGATAAAACGCTCGCGTTCGGCCTTTTTCTCGTTCAGTTTATTTTTGATGAACTGGTAGGTTTCACGCTCCATGTATTTCATGGAAAGGTCTTCCAGCTCAGATTTTATGGCATACAAGCCCAGGCGGTGTGCCAGGGGCGCGTACAGGTAAACCGTTTCTGACGATAACTTAAGCTGCTTATCCCTGGGCATAAACTCCATGGTACGCATGTTATGCAGCCTGTCGGCAAGCTTAATCAATATCACCCTCACGTCATCGGCAAGGGTAAGCAGCATTTTACGGAAGTTTTCGGCCTGCAATGAGCTGTTGGTATCAAATACACCTGATATTTTGGTAAGGCCGTCAATAATTTTGGCTACCTTTTTACCAAATTCCATCTCAATTTCATCAAGCGTCATGTTGGTATCTTCAACCACATCGTGCAGCAGGGCGCATACTATTGAGGTGGTACCCAGGCCAATTTCTTCGGCGGCTATCTGGGCAACGGCAATAGGGTGGTATATATAAGGTTCGCCGCTTTTACGGCGCATATCCTTATGGCTTTCAAGGGCCATATCAAATGCCTTGCGTATCATGCGTTTATCGCCCTTTTGCAGGGTTGATTTACAGGCACGCAACAAAGCACGGTATCTTTTTAGTATCTCGTTCTTCTCGGCTTCCAGGTCTATCACTAAGTCTTTCATGTACGGGGTATTAGCGGTATTCAATCATAAACATGCAGCAAATAAATATTATTGCAGGTATTAGTAAAATACCAAAAAAAATTACATTATTTTTGTATTAAGTAAAAATATGAAATTTATTGGTTTTACGCTGCTGTTATATTGCTTAATGGGTGCTGCAAAGGCCCAAACAGCTACGCCTGCACCCGTAACTCTTGGCAAAAATGATACCATCAAAACAGCGATGACCAACCTTGATGGTGAGCTTGTACCATGGATAGTTGAGCCGGAGGTTAGAATTGTAGATACCCGTATTTTTGCGAGCGAGGCCGACAGGCTAAACTACCGCCGTTTGCGTTATAATGTAATGAAAGTACTGCCCTACGCACGTTTTGCAGGGCAAAGGTACCGCCAGTTACAGCGCGACCTTGCCGTTACTGCCGACAGGAAAAAACAAAAAGAACTGGTAAGCACCTGCGAGGGTGAAATAAAAAACCTGTTCAATAAAGAAATAAAAAACCTGACAATTAGTCAGGGAGAGGTTTTAATTAAGCTTATTGACCGCGAAACCGGGCAAACCAGCTTTGCTATGGTTAAAGAATTAAAAGGCGGCTTTAAGGCTTTCATGTTCCAGTCGGTAGCCAGCATATTTGGTCATAATCTCAAAGAAACCTACGACCCTGAAGAACAGAAGGATATCGAAGCCATATTAAACCAGGCCGGATATAATTCATACAGCAATTAGTTTAATGGATAACAAAAGCATTTACCAGTTTAACGTTAAAAAGTTAAACGGTGAAGAGATCAGTCTTTCCGAATATAAAAACAAGGTTCTTTTAATTGTAAACACGGCATCGCAATGCGGCTTTACACCTCAGCTAAAAGAATTGGCAGCTTTAAAAACTCAGCTTGCCGGCAAGGATTTTGAAATCCTTGCATTCCCTTCAAATGATTTTGGCGGCCAGGAACCTTTAGATGGCGAAGCTATTGCTGTTTTTTGTGAAGCCAATGGAGCAAATTATCCCATATTTGAAAAAATAAGGGTGCGTGGCCCATATGCCGACCCTCTGTACCAATTTTTTGCCGATAAAAAGGAGAATGGAAATGTACGGTCGGTTCCGCGCTGGAATTTTCATAAATTCTTGATTGATAAGAATGGGTATGTAGTTGATTTTTACTACCCTTTCACCAAACCAAACTCCTCAAAAATCAGGCGAAAGATTGACCGCCTGCTGACAGCGGCATTTAACCAATGAATTACTTTTGCGCATGCTTAAATTAGATATATTAGTTTTATCGGTACATCCTGATGATGCTGAATTAGGTTGCTCAGGTACAATTTTAAAACATATTGCCCTTGGCTATAAAGTTGGTATTGTTGACCTTACCCGCGGCGAGTTGGGCACCCGCGGCTCGGCCGAGATCCGTAAACAAGAAGCCGCCGCCGCCGCTGAAATATTAGGTTTAGCCGTACGTGAAAACCTTGGCCTGCCCGATGCCTTTTTTGAAAATACCCGCGAACACCAGGTAAAGGTTATTGAAGCCATCCGCAAATTTCGTCCTTCCATCGTAATAACCAATGCTTACCATGACCGCCATCCCGATCATGGCCGGGCAAATGAACTTGTTGAAGCCTCGGCATTTTTAGCGGGCCTTCGCAAAATAGAAACATTTGATATTGATGGCTCACCACAAGAGGCCTGGCGGCCAGACATGGTGCTGCATTTTATACAGGATAATTATATTACTCCTGATATATTAATTGATGTAACCGAACATTGGGATAAAAAGATAGAGAGTATTAATGCCTACGGATCGCAGTTTTATAACCCAAGCTGGGAAGGTGAACCTCAAACCTATATTTCGACATCTAATTTTATTGAGATAGTAACCGGCCGGGCACGCGAGTTTGGCAAAAGTATCCAGGTAAAATATGCCGAGGGCTTTACAAGCAGAAAAATTTTAGGGGTAGATAATTTATTTAACCTTAAATAATATTTATATTTAACTATAAGTTATATATAATAAATTTCACCCCAAATAAACAGGGAGCCTGAAAATCAGGCTCCCTGTTTATTTTAGCAAGTATGATGATACTTATGCTTTAATATATTCAAAGCGATTGTTTTCATTGCTCCGCTCCCTTCTGAGCTTATTTTCATTAGCTAATTTTAAGAGGATCCCTGAAAGTTCAGATGTTTTAAAATCAGAATCATACTGTTCTTTACAGTAATTGGCAATTGATGAAATAGACCGCTGACTATCAAAGAAATCTGTATTTAGCAATTGATTAAGTATTTTGGTAGCGCCGGGCTTTTTACGTCCTGAAACACCTCCGCCTTCATCTTCAACGCGTAATTTCCTTACTTTTTTACCAAACATTTCAACACCCTCGGCATCTACTTTCTCCGATTCGATCATAACTTCCAGTAAACGGTCAATTATTCGAACCTGCACAGCTTCAGATTTGAATGAGTTTACAACCTCGGCAACTTCAACCAGTTGTTTCTTTAATTTCTCTATGTGTTTGCTCATGGTGCTTGAAATAGAACTACGTTACTTTAATAGGGTTGCAACAAATCTAATCGGAATAATAACAAAAAATATAGCGTATTTTGGAAAAAAAGTAGCGTATATTAATATCTTTCCATTTTTGCAAATAATAGATGTCGATTTTACCTTATTAAATATTAGTTAATTTCATCCGTTTCATGAGCGGATTTAGCTGTAGCCGGGATTAATTTTCTTTATTTACTGTATTATAAAGTGACCGAAAGTTGTTCAAGCATATCAAGGCCTGTATCAATGTGGCTTTTCTCAATGATCAGCGCGGGGCGGAAACGCACGCTCCTTTCGCCGCAGCCAAGGTACATAATATTATTTTCAAAACCTTTTTTAATAAAGCTGTCCCTTATTGCTTTGTCCGGAAAATCAAAAGCTGTAAGCAATCCTTTTCCCCTTACATTACTTACAACCGGATGTCTTTCGGCAATTTCGCTCAAGCCGTTTTGCAGGTACTCTCCCATCAGTGCTGCATTATCACAAAGGTTATCCTCCTCAATAATCTCCATTATTTTCGACGAGCGCACCATATCAACCAAACTACCGCCCCAGGTTGAGTTGATACGCGATGATACTTTAAACACGTTATCTTCAACCTCATCAATGCGCCTGCCGGCCAATATGCCGCAAACCTGCATCTTCTTGCCAAAAGCTATGATATCCGGGCGCGCCTTTTCACCAAAATGCTCATGACACCAGAATTTTCCGGTTAAACCAACACCTGTTTGCACCTCATCATATACCAGCAATGCCTCGTACTCATCGGCAAGCTCACGCAGTTTTTCCAAAAACTCCTTGCGTACATGGTTATCGCCTCCTTCTGATTGCACAGGTTCAATTATTATGGCGCATATATCATCCTTATTATCTTCAAATGCTTTCCTGATTTGTGCCACCGATAATTGCTCCCTCTTTAACAGGTCTTCATGATTGGCGTCGCTATAAGGGAAATTCATATAAGGTACAGATACCCGGGGCCAGTCAAACTTGGCAAACCACTTAGTTTTATTGGGCAAGGTATTGGTGAGGCTCAGGGTATAACCAGAACGACCGTGAAATGCATGCTCAAAATGCAATACTTTAAAGCCTTTTTCTTTAGTATAGCCCCTGGCAAAGTTTTTTTGTACTTTCCAGTCCATAGCTACTTTCAGTGCGTTTTCAATAGCCAGTGCGCCACCCGCAATAAAAAAAGCGTGCGGCAGGTATTCGGGGATCCCTATCCTGTCAAACGTTTCAACAAACTGGGCGTATTGCGTTGTATAGATATCTGAATTTGACGGGTTGGTTAAAGCCGCAAGCATGAGGTTTTTCTTAAACTCCTCGTCGTTCAGCATTTTGGGATGGTTATAGCCCAAAGGCACCGAAGCAAAGCAGGTAAAAAAGTCAAGCAGCGTACGATTATATTTTGCATCATAAATATAAACACCCTTACTTTTTTCCATATCAAAAGTGAGGTCGAATCCATCGGCCAGTACATGCTTTTGAAGCGATGCCTGGACATCCTGCGGAGAAACAAGTAGGTTGTACATATTAATTTGGTTTATTACAAATTTAGTAAAAACCGCCTAAAATCAAAATTTAAGCGGTTTTTGAACCGATTGACAAAAAAGTAACTTTAAATTGTTTAAAGTTACTTTTTGTACCAAACTCAAAACCGGTACACCTGCTTCAACCACCGTATTCATAAAAAAACGCAGCCGAAATTTGCATTTTCCGCCCGTTTAACAATCAAATTCCTCCATCTGCGAACCTGAATTGTAACGGGATAGTTTAATAAAATTTCTTTTTAATTAATTTAACATAGATTGATTATTTTAATATTAAATTAGTGGCAGATACAACCAAAGGGGATATTTATAACCATGGGAGAAGAACCATTATCTGCCAGCCACTCAAAACCGGTCCCAAAAGTAACATTTAACAATAGTGCCGACTGGGACTTGTTTGAAGACCTGCCCGTTGCAGTTTATACCTGCGATAAAGAGGGTTATATAACCTCTTTTAACAAAGCGGCGGTAAAGCTTTGGGGCAAAACGCCTGAAGTTAATAAAGACAAGTGGTATGTAAACTGGGAGATATTTACCTCCGACGGTATACTGTTAGCTCCCGATGAAACACCAACGGGTAAAGTATTAAAATATGGCAAAGCTATAAAGCAGCAGGAAATACTTATTAAACGTCCCAATGGAAGTGTAAGCTATATATTATCCAACCCTAAGCCCCGTTTCAATGAAAAGGGCGAACTGGCAGGCGCCGCCAATACCCTGATAGATATTACCGAAAAAAAAAATGCCGAGTCAAAGCAAGGGATGCTGGCCTCTATCATTGAATCATCAGAAGATGCTATTGTAAGTAAAAACCTTGATGGTATAATTACCAGCTGGAACGGCGCGGCCCAACGTTTATTTGGTTATACCGAAGATGAGATCATAGGCAAACACATCACGGTTTTGATACCGGAAGACCGTTATGATGAGGAAGAAATGATCATTAATAAAATACGGGCTAACGAACGGATAGAACATTTTGAAACCATACGTAAAACAAAAAGCGGCGAGGAAATACAAATTTCGCTTACCATATCTCCCATCAGAAACAACAGCAATAAGGTAATAGGGGCTTCAAAAATAATCCGCGATATAGGCAGGCAAAAAAAATCAGAAGAAAGATTACAACAGTATGCCGAACGCCTGGAGATTTTAAACTCCATAGGACAGGTTATTTCGGCCGAGTTGGATATTCAAAATATCCTGCAAAAAGTTACCGATGCCACCACCCAGTTGTGCGGCGCACAGTTTGGCGCTTTTTTTCACAACCAGGTTAACGAGCAGGGCGAATCATATATGCTATTCACGCTTTCGGGCGCGCCGCGTGAGGCATTTGAAAAATTTGGCATGCCACGTAATACGGCAGTCTTTCACCCTACTTTCAGTGGTGAGGGAACGGTAAGGGTTGATGATATAACCAAAGACCCACGCTACGGAAAAAATGCACCACATTTTGGCCAACCTAAAGGGCACCTGCCGGTGGTAAGCTACCTCGCTGTTCCGGTAAGGGGCAAATCGGGCGAGGTGATTGGCGGGTTATTTTTTGGACACGAACAACCGGCCAGGTTTACCAGGGAGCACGAGCAACTTGTTTTGGCTGTTGCCGCCCAGGCCGCGGTAGCACTTGATAACGCCAAGCTTTATGAAAATATTAAAGAGCTTAATGAAAAAAAGGATGAGTTTATAGGGCTTGCAAGCCATGAGCTAAAAACACCGGTCACCAGTTTAAAGGGTTACCTGCAAATCATTGCCCGTAACCTCCCCCCGGATGATAAAAGCAAAGTACTGGCCAACAGAGCATTGGAACAGGTGGGCAAATTAACCACCCTGATATCGGATTTGCTTGATGTTACCAAAATCCAGACCGGTAAACTGCCTTTTACTTATGCCGATTTTGATGTGATCAAACTGCTTACCGAATTGAGGGAGATCCTGCAACAAACCGGTCCCTCCCATCAGCTCCTTTTAAATTTACCTGCCGGAGAATTAATTATCCATGCTGATAGCCAGCGTATTGAGCAGGTTGTCATTAACCTGGTAACCAATGCCGTTAAATATTCGCCAAAGGCAGATAAAGTGATCATCGAAGCCCTTGTTATCAACAACAAATTCAGGGTATCGGTACAGGATTTTGGTATCGGCATCCAGCCCGATCAACTGGAACGGGTGTTTTCACGTTTTTACCGCGTTGAGAACCTCGCCTCTCACATGTCGGGGTTAGGAATTGGCCTGTACATTTGCCAGGAAATTGTTAACCGTCACCAGGGCAGGCTTTGGGTTGAAAGCACTTACGGCGAAGGGTCAACCTTCCATTTTGAGATCCCGATAAACACGAATTGAAATTTATGCACGAATGCTTAGCGTATTATTGAGCAATTAGAACGAATTACACGAATTAGTTGGTTCGTGTAAATTCAGACGCATTTGTGAAATTAGTGCTATTTAATTCCAATTCGCGAAAATTCGACCTCATTCGTGTAATTAGTGTTGATTAAACTTTTCTTTCATCCCCAATAATCCCCAAATGCCCCCGCTATGAATAGCCAGGATTTTACTGCCGGGTTTAAAATGCCCTTTGCTTATTAAATCATACAGTGCATACATCATTTTACCGGTGTATACAGGTTCTATCAATATCCCTGTTGTTGCTACAAATTGTTTAATGAAACTGATAAGCTCGTCATTCGCTTTGCCATAGCCTCCAAAGTGGTAATCGGTATGTATGTTATAATCTGCCAGGGCCGTTAAGAACCGGCCTATCTCCTCTTTAATAAAACCACTATTTTTAAATACCGGCACCGCGTTGAACTTTGTTTTTAGCTGATGATCATTTAATCCGTTAATGATACCTGCCGCTGTTGTACCTGTACCGCAGGCACAAAAGATATGGTCATAGCTTTCTGTTAACTCGTTAACCAGTTCGCTGCAGCCTTTGGCCCCTTGGGCTGATGCACCGCCTTCGTCAATAAAAAAAGCCTGTTCATCATTGCCAAAATACTGATTGAACAGGGCCGGTTTATCACGATAGCTGTCGCGATCGGTAAACCGCAGTTCCATACCATGCAGGCGGCATAAAAACAAGGTATCGTTATCAACCTTCTCGCCGCGAACTATGCCGGTAGCTTTAAAACCAAACTTTGCGGCAGCCGCGGCTGTGGCCATCAGGTGGTTGGAGTAAGCGCCGCCAAAAGTTACGAGGTGTGTTTTTTGTGCAGTTTGCGCCTGTTTCAGTAAATATTTAAGCTTACGCCATTTATTGCCCGATATCATGGGGTGGATCAGGTCATCGCGCTTAATGAAAACTTTAACGCCGTAGTCATCAAACAGGGGGTTACTGATTTGCTGTACCGGGCTAAAAATTTCAAGCTCAATGTTCATAAAATAATACGGCGTTAATGCTATTGCAATATTACGTTTAACCTACCATAAAAAACGATTACTTTTGCGCCTCAAATGGCACACGAACCCGAACTTATTGAGCAGGAAGAACAGGACTTGTACGAACACTTACGCGTAGTGGTTGACAAGGGCCAGTCGCTTTTGCGGATTGATAAATTTTTGATGCACCGCGTGGAGAATGCTTCGCGCAACCGCATTCAAAATGCCATTGAGCTTGGCAATGTGCTGGTGAACGATAAAACCATCAAATCGAGCTATAAGGTAAAGCCGCTTGATATAATTTCGGTAGTGCTGCCGCACCCGCCGCGCGATACGGAAGTATATCCCGAAAACATCCCCATCAATATTATTTATGAAGATGATGATGTATTGGTGGTTGATAAGGAAGCCGGTATGGTGGTTCACCCCGGCTATAACAATTACACGGGCACGTTGGTGAATGCGCTGGTTTACCATTTTCAGCAATTGCCAACCCTGCCGGGCAACGACGGCAGGCCGGGGCTGGTGCATCGCATTGACAAGGATACTTCAGGCCTGCTGCTTATCAGCAAAAATGAACGTGCCATGAACTGGCTGGCTAAGCAGTTTTTTGAGCATACCATCACCCGTAAATATATAGCGCTTGCCTGGGGCGATTTACCTGAAGATGGCACCGTTACCGGCTATATTGGCCGCAGTGTGGCCGACAGGCGGGTAATGTCGATATATGATGATCCTGAAAAAGGAAAATGGTCTGTAACGCATTATAAAGTTTTAGAGCGAATGGGTTACGTTACTCTGATTGAGTGCCAGCTGGAAACCGGCCGTACCCATCAGATCAGGGCGCATATGAAGCATATCGGTCACCCCCTGTTTAGCGACGCCACTTACGGCGGTGATAAAATTTTAAAGGGCACCATGTTCAGCAAGTACAAACAGTTTGTTGAAAATTGTTTTGAGCTGATGCCACGGCAAGCCCTGCATGCACAAACACTGGGCTTTTTACATCCTACATTAAAAAAGCAGGTGCATTTTGAATCGCCGCTGCCGGCTGATTTTGAGGCCGTACTTGCAAAATGGCGAAAGTACAGCGATACAGATACGAAATAACAGACGTTAGATAGAAGAGCAACAATACCCGGTAATTATTAACAACACGATCAAATTATAACATCTATCCGTCCTATGATGCCCGTATTCATCAATTTTAACGGCGAATATCTCCCCCAAAACACACCATTGCTTACCATTGGTAACAGGGGCTTTAAATATGGCGACGGCCTGTTTGAAAGCATGCGACTAATGAAAGGGAAACTGAAATTTGCCGAACTGCATGCCAACCGCCTTCAGCGGGGCATGAAAGCCCTTAAAATTGATGGTTATTCGCAAATGGATACCTGGTTCCTGAACGAAATAGTTAATGAGCTTGCCCGCAGGAATAAAGTTAAACATGGCAGGCTGCGCCTGACAGTTTACCGCGATGCCGAAGGCTTGTATACCCCTACTCAAAATAAAATGGGTTATTGCCTGGAACTAACCCCATCCGAAGAGCCCAGGTATTTTTTGAATGAGAAGGGCCTGATCATGGATGTGTTTACGGAACTGCCTAAACCGTCCAACTATCTGTCGAACATTAAAACATGCAACTCGCTTATTTATGTAATGGCGGGTTTGTACAAAACTCAAAACAAGCTGGATGATGTTTTTCTGTTGAACCAAAGCGGTAACTTATGCGAAGCCAGCAGTTCCAATATTTTCATCAATTATCAAAACCACTTATATACGCCGGCGCTAAGCGAGGGCTGCGTTGAAGGTGTAATGCGCCAGGTAGTGATCAAATTGGCAAAAGAAAACAACATTGATATCACCGAAGCCCAGATCAACCCTGATATTTTATACGAGGCCGATGAAGTATTTTTAACCAACGCCACCCGCGGTATCCAAACCGTTATGGGTTTTGGGGTAAGGCGCTATTTTAATCAGTACAGCAAGGTACTGATGGATGAGTTGAATAAACTGTAATTTTTAATAAGAGCGTCGTTTCAACGTACAGCGAGGGGCAAAGCGCCGGATTGAGGAGAAAATCCTATAGCCCATGTAACGGAAGGTTGGGCTTTCAGCTTTAGGCATTTAGCTTTTTTATGCCCCTATTGCCTTCCTGTAATTCCGAAGTGCCCTGATGATCGTCATTACAATTTCGTGCTGCCCTTCGTCCGAGTTAAGGTACTCCTCCTCTTCGGAGTTATTAATGAAACCGGTTTCAATCAATACCGCAGGCATAGCGCTATGGGCCAGCACCAATACTCCCTGTTCTTTCACACCATTACTTTCGCGGCCGTCAACGCCGGTAAACTCATCGTCAAGCAGGTCGCCAAAACGGATACTTTGCTTGCGGTATTTTTGAATATAAGCATTCAGTACGATCAGGTTTGAAGGATCGCTTTCATCATAGCTCTCATAGTTCTGTTTGTAATCCTTTTCCTGGAAAATAGAAGCATTTTCGCGTACGGCCTCTTCCTGCTCCTTAAGGCGGTGGAAACCGTATACCAGCATCAGCACACCTTTTTGCTTGTGTGCACGTGCGGCAGTGCCCTCGGGTGATGAATTGCAGTGAATGGAAATAAACAGGTTGCCATGGTTTTGATTAGCAATAGCCGAGCGCTGGTTTAGCGGGATAAAGGTATCATCGGTACGGGTAAGGATAGCGTTAACATCGGTAATGGCCGTATCAAGCGCTGCCTTGAGCTTCAGGGCTATTGACAGGGTCACATTTTTCTCAAACGAATGTGAACCACGCGCCCCGGCATCCTTGCCGCCATGCCCGGCGTCAATAACAACCGTTTTAAACCTAAAAGTTGTAACAGCAGGTATAGTATCTTTTTGCTGCGCGAATGAATTTTGAAACAGGAACACCAGGATGATCATCCCGGACAAAGCGATGTATTTCATTTTTTGACCGCCTTTTTACTGCACCTGGGGCATAAGCCATGAGCATACAGGGTAAAGCCATGCGACTCAAAGCCCGCTGGAAGATCTATCGCGGGCAGGTTCATATCATTAAGGCAATATACATTTTTGCACTGGGTACAATTAAAATGCAGGTGCTCGTCATGGTGGTCATGCTCATTACAACTTGATGAGCAAAGGGCATAATTTGCCGTACCGTTTAAATCAAATACCTTATGGATGATCCCTTTTTCTTCAAAAGCATTAAGGATCCGGTAAAGGGTAACCCTGTCGATATCATGCATCAGGTTCTCCAGGTCGGGCTGCGAGGTAGCCGAATGCCTTGACGACATCATAGATAAAACCCGCAGCCTGGGCGCGGTTTTTTTCAGGTGATGCTTATCAAGCAGGTGCTCAAAATGATGTATATCGCGGGTTTGTGTCATGTATTAATCGGGTAATAATTATAAGGCCGCTAATTTAATAATGGTACGTATAATATACGCCATTAGTTGCCGGCTTTTATAACGGTATTTTTTATCAGCTTAGTATGATGGTTTGATACAGCCGGGGCACTATGCTTTTCATGATTACAAGCCGGACTCAAAAAGCAGTTGAACAGTAAAAACGCATAAAAGAATTTCCTGTGGCGCTTATCCATTACTCAACCTTTTTAAGTTTATATGTTTTATGATCATGATTGCAGGCACCGGTATACCTATAATTTACATAATGCGCGGCGGCTATCAGCAAGCCTCCAACAGGAATTATCATAGCCTCGGTTTTTCCTGTTATTGTAAACGCGTGCCCTCCCATTATGATAACAAAACCTGATACAAGCATAAATAGTGGAACTGAACGGCGATGCGTACGCCGGTAGGATAGGCCTATAGAATACACTCCTATAACCAAAGCGAAAATGATCATCCCCCACTCTACCCAGGCGTTAGCCAAAAAACCAAGGCCCACCAAGGGCAAACTCGTAAACAGCAAAGGCACTACTGCACAATGGATAGCACAAAGCGTTGAAGCGGTGATACCAATATTATCCAGCCGGGGCGAAAGCTTTTGAAAATCCATGCCGCAAATATAAACAAGTTAATGCAACACAATTGCATTTGTTTTCACTATCCATATTTGAGTTTATTAAATTAACAAATACCTGACAATTACTTAATATTAATCAGCAAACTGTATTTTTGCAGGCTTTCTAAAAAAACACAGATTGAATTTAGCCTCCATTTATCATATAAAACAGCTTTGGCAGAGCGCCTACGATACCCGGGCCAGCAGGCTCAAGTTACTGGGTGCCACTATAGTCATAGTCATCATCATTAACCTGTTACCATCTTTTTTTAAGTATATCGAAAAAAGACGGGACGGGGTTGTACTTAATGATTGGGTATTGGCCCATTTACCCTCTTACGATTTCTCAGTCCCGATTTTTATACTCATCTGGAGCATGGGCCTACTCATGATGTGGCGGGCGCTTTATAACCCGAGGGTATGTATCACTTATATCTGGACACTGAATTTTGTATGTATTGCCCGGTTTATCACTATCGGCCTGGTCAAGCTCAATCCGCCAATGGGCCTTGTCCCGCTTATTGACCCAAGCACAAGCGTTTTTTACGGGCATACGTTTATCACCAAAGACCTGTTTTTTTCGGGCCATACAGCAACCATGGTGCTCGTGTACCTGCACCTGCAAAAGCGCACAGATAAACTGATCGCATTAATTTGCGCGATAGTATTGGTTGTATTACTGTTGATACAGCATATTCATTACACTATTGATGTAGTGGCCGCACCATTTTTTGTATATGGTTGCTGGAGATTGGTTAAGTGGCTGGGGCTGGAATGATAACTTTTTTAATCCGTCTTCACTCCCATCCATCCACCAAATGCATGCTGTCCTTTAAAGCACCATACAGCTTTTTAAACACCGGGAACATTTTGCTGTATACTTCATGATTTTTAGTATTTGGTTCGATAAAATCCTGCTGTTCAACACGGGTAAGCGCGCCATAACTTTCAGGATATAATACCCGTGCAGCGAGATAAATAGCGCCGAGCGCCGATGAATCTTCAGACTGAAGCACTGCAAGTCTTTTCCCGGTGATATCTGCCAGTACCTGTGTCCATATTGCTGAGCTGGTAAAACCACCACTGATATTGGCTTGTGTAATCCCGCCCGATGCATCTTCCAATGTTTTAAGCACATCATTCAGCGCAAAGCAAATGCCTTCAAGCCCCGCACGTAAAAAGTGCGACCGGGTATGGGCCGGCTTGATATTAAAAAATGTACCGCTGGCTTTGGTATCCCAAAGCGGAGCGCGTTCGCCGTACAGGTAGGGTAAAAATATAAGTCCGTTGCTGCCGGCAGGTATGGTTGCTATCTCATTAAATAAAGCGTCATAATCAGCAACGGTAAGGTTATCCTTTTGCAAAAAGTTTTTGAGCAGCCAGTTTACCGCTATACCTCCGTTATTTACTGCTCCGCCGCATACATAAGTTTGCTCATCAAGCAGGTAATTAAAAACCATGGCTTCGTAATTGTAAACCGGTTTCGGGCTGGTAATGCGCACCGCGCCACTGGTGCCTATAGTAAGCGCCGCTACATCCGGGCCGGTAGTGTGGCTGCCTAAATTAGCACATGCCCCATCACTTGCCCCTATAACAAACGGGGTACCGGCATTTATCCCGGTTAATGCAGCTACTTCGGGCCTGATATTGTTACGGTAATAAGTGGTATTAACCGGGATGGATAATTTTGAAGCAGTAATACCGGTGAGTGTAAGAGCCTCATCATTCCATTCTTTGGTTACTATATTAAATAATCCTGCAGCCGACGCAATGGAATAATCAACCTCAAAAACACCAAAAAACCTGAACCAGATAAACTCCTTTATCGAAATGAATTTATGGGTGGCTTCAAAGATCTTACTTTGATTATCACGCAGCCACAGCAACTTATTTAAGGGCGACATGGCATGGATCGCAGTGCCGCAGTTATGATAAAGGCGTTCACCTTTTTCCGTTGCACGCAATGCCTGCGCGATGCTCTCGCTCCGCGCATCTGCCCAGGTCATCATAGGCAGCAGCGCTTCGCCATGCTCATCAACCGGAATAATACTATGCATGGCGCTACTCAGGCTCACGGCCTGCGGGGCGGCGCCCAATTTGGCAGTAATACCCGCAAGGCATTTTACAAAAGCATCCCAAATCAACAGCGGGTCCTGTTCGCTGTAACCGGGCTCGGGGCTACTAATGGGGTAATGATTGGATACTGTACCTAATGGTTCGCCCGTTAAACTTACCGCTACGGCCTTTGTACTGCCGGTGCCAATATCAATACCTAAAATATATGCCTGCATAGAGATGTATTTGATTGCCAAAATAATAAAGAGAACCGGGATTTGGGGGGATTTTTAGGATTATGGGATTTCTTTAACAGTTTAACATAAAATCAGCTCATCAAAATTCTGTCTATTCCAGCAAATCCCAAAAACCCCGGTTCAGACAAAAATCCTGTCTATTCCATAGATCCACCTCAAATCCCCGTTCAGACAAATTCCTGTCTATTCCATAGATCCACCTCAAATCCCCGTTCAGACAAATTCCTTCACATCCATGACAGCAAAGGACAGTTCCGGCATTTAAATTATCTACATTAGCCTTACCAATATAAACCAATCAGAGAATATGCAAGTAATTTTAGGGGTCATCTTCCATTTTATCGGTGGCTTTGCTTCGGGGAGCTTTTACATCCCCTACAAAAAAATAAAAGGCTGGGCCTGGGAAAGCTACTGGATAGTAGGCGGCATTTTTTCATGGCTCATTGTACCACCGCTGGCAGCATGGCTTACTATTCCCGGCTTTGCCGATATTATAAGCCATACAGATACAGCTACCCTTGGCTGGACGTACCTTATGGGACTGCTGTGGGGCATTGGCGGTTTAACATATGGATTAGGGGTACGTTACTTGGGAGTATCGCTGGGTAGCACCATTATACTGGGCTTATGCTCGGTTTTTGGGTCGATAATTCCGTCGGTGTATTATGACCTTTTCCCGAAAGAGGGAAAAGATACTTTTACGCTGATGCTGCACAGCGAATGGGGGCAGATGGTTTTATTGGGCATTGTGCTTTGTGTAGTGGGCATTATTATATGCGGTAAAGCAGGTATGATGAAAGAGAAAGAACTCTCGGCCGATAAAACCATAGCCCAGGAGAATAAAGATTACCGCTTTGGTTTAGGTATACTGGTGGCGGTAGTTTCGGGGATCCTGAGCGCTTGTTTCAACTTCGGTATTGAAGCCGGGAAACCAATGGCGGATACCGCTAACCAGATCTGGCAGGCGGCGCATCCTGGACAAGGTAACTTCCTGTTTTCAAACAACGTAACCTATATTATTATACTATGGGGTGGCTTAACCACTAACTTTATATGGTGTATGGTGCTAAATGCCCGCAACAAAACGTTTGATAATTATACCGATAAAAAAACACCGCTGCTTAAAAACTACCTGTTTGCGGCACTGGCCGGCACAACCTGGTTTTTACAGTTCTTTTTTTACGGTATGGGCGAAAGCAAAATGGGTAATGGCGCCAGCTCCTGGATCCTGCACATGGCTTTCATTATCCTGATAGCTAATACGTGGGGCCTGGTACTTAAAGAGTGGAAAGGCGTAAGTAAAAAAGCATTCGCAACGGTAATAGCCGGTATAGCAGTAATTGTAATATCGGTACTGGTTGTGGGATATGGAAATAAGATAAAACCCGAAAAACCAACGGTAAAAGCCGAACTAAATAAGCCAACGATAAAAACAAATCAATAATTCATTAACTCAATAATTCAACAATTAAAATATATGTCGTCGAAAACAACTGAATTTAAACACGTAAGCTATTTGTGGGATGAAGCAAAAGCCGCCGAACTGGCTGGCGATGAAGTAGCCCTGCTCATATACCGCTCCAACCTTTTGGGTGCCGATTTGCGCCTTACCAACTATGGTGGCGGTAACACCTCATGCAAGTTGATGAGTAAAGACCCGCTTACCGGCAATGATGTTGAGGTAATGTGGATCAAAGGCTCGGGCGGTGACATTGGTACGCTGAAAAAGAGCGGCTTGGCTGCCCTTTATGTTGATCGCCTTCGTAGCCTGAAAAACATTTATCGCGGGGTTGAATTTGAAGATGAAATGGTGGAATTATTTAACCACTGCATCTACGATCTTAACTCAAAAGCACCATCTATTGATACGCCGCTTCACGGCTTCCTGCCATTCAAACACATCGATCACCTGCACCCTGATGCTGCCATCGCCATCGCGGCAGCAAAAGATGGTAAAAAAATAACCCAGGAGCTTTTTAACGGTACCATCGGCTGGGTTGAATGGAAAAAACCAGGCTTTGAACTCGGCCTGCAATTAAAACAATGTTTGGATGAAAATCCGGGCATCCGTGGTATAATGCTGGGCTCGCATGGTTTATTCACCTGGGGCGATACGGCTTACGAAAGCTATATGAACACGCTTGAGGTTATTGAGCGCTGTGCCGAATATCTTGAAGAAAACTACGGAAAAAAAGGCCCTGTTTTCGGTGGTCAAAAAATTGAAAGCCTGGACGAGACCGGCCGTAAAAAACAAGCCGCTGCCCTTGCCCCGGTATTGCGCGGCTTTTGCTCAAGCTACAGGCACATGGTTGGTCATTTTACTGATGATGCCCGTGTATTGGAATTTATCAACTCAAATGATCTTGACCGCCTGGCTCCATTGGGTACCAGTTGCCCCGATCACTTCCTGCGTACAAAGATCAGTCCTCTGGTGCTTGACCTTGCACCGGGCGAAGACCTGAGCGATGTTACCGCGTTAAAAGCACGTTTGGCTCCTGCATTTGAAGCCTACCGCCAAATGTATACCGACTATTACAACACCCGCAAACATGATAACAGCCCGGCTATCAGGGATACCAACCCGGTGATCATCCTGTATCCGGGCGTAGGTTTGTTCTCTTTTTCGAAAGATAAACAGACTGCCCGTGTTGCTGCCGAGTTTTATACCAACGCCATCAACGTAATGAAAGGTGCTGAGGCTATCTCAGAATATACTTCCCTCCCACGCCAGGAAGCGTTTGATATTGAGTACTGGTTATTGGAAGAAGCCAAACTACAGCGTATGCCTAAACCAAAAGCCTTATCAGGTAAAATCGCTCTGATCACCGGCAGTGCTGGTGGTATAGGTAAAGCTATCGCCAAAAAATTTGTTGATGAAGGCGCTGTAGTTATTCTGAATGACATGAACGCCGAGCGTTTGGAAGGTGCAGGTGAAGAGTTCAAAAAACAATACGGCAAAGATTCATACACCACAGCCGTACTTGACGTAACCAAAGCCGACCAGATCAACGAGGCGCTTGAAATTGCTGCTTTAGCTTTCGGCGGTGTGGATATAGTGGTAAATAATGCCGGTTTATCTATCTCTAAATCAATTGCCGACCATACCGAAAAAGACTGGGATTTATTGTATGACGTACTGGTTAAAGGCCAGTTCTTCATTACCCAGGCGGCAGTCGCTGTGATGAAAAAACAAGACATTGGCGGCGACATTATCAACATTGTAAGCAAAAACGCCCTGGTTAGCGGACCAAACAATGCCGGTTACGGTTCGGCAAAATCTGCCCAGCTACACCTGAGCAGACTGAACGCGGCCGAGCTTGGCACCGATAAAATCCGTGTGAACGTAGTTAACCCGGATGCCGTAATCAGCGACAGCAACATTTGGGCCGGCGGATGGGCCGAAGGCCGTGCTAAAGCTTACGGCGTTACCGTGGACGAACTACCGGCTTACTACGCGAAACGTACATTATTGAACGAGGTAATTTTACCTGCCGATATTGCTAATGCCTGCTTCGCCTTTACCGGCGGCCTGCTCAACAAATCAACCGGTAACGTGTTGAATGTTGATGGCGGCGTGGCGATGGCGTTTGTGAGATAGTTAGTTCATGGTTGATAGATCATGCTTCATGGTCATCGCTTAAGATAAATTAAGAAGCGTTGGGTTGCGCGATTCCCTCCCTTGGGAGGGTGTAGGGAGGGGTTTCTTCGATAAGCTTATTAATTAAGCAAGGCGTATAACCCCTCCCTGCCAATGCACAGCCCTACGCGCCCCTCCCGAAGGAGGGAACAAAATAAACTTAGCAAGTTTAAGCGTCCACGCTTGAACTTGCTTTAAACCAATACCAATTATGCAGTTAGAAAAATATAAAATTGATGAAGCCAATCATCAGCAACTAAAAGATCATCAGCGCAAATTTGATTTTGTTGCCGGTGATGTAAAAAACCTGGATACTATCCTGCAAAAACTGATTGATTTTAATATTGCCATACCAAGCTGGGCTTTGGGTACGGGTGGTACCCGTTTCGGCAGGTTTTCGGGCGGTGGTGAGCCGCGTAGCCTGGAAGAAAAAATTGAAGACGTGGGCTTGATCCACGCGCTTAACCGTAGCAGCAACTCTATTTCGCTGCACATTCCCTGGGATATCCCATCCAATGCCTCAGCTATCAAAGCCCATGCGGCACAATTGGGTTTGCATTTTGACGCGGTTAACTCAAATACCTTCCAGGATCAGCCAAACCAGGAATTGAGCTACAAATTTGGCTCATTGCACCATGTAGATAAAGCGGTACGTAAACAAGCTGTTGCCCACAATATTGAGGTGATCAAATACGGCGTTGAGCTTGATTCCAAAGCATTATCGGTTTGGCTGTCGGACGGATCAAATTTCCCCGGTCAGTTGAACATGCGCGGCGCGTTTGAACGCACTTTAGAAAGCTTACAGGAAATTTATGAGGCACTGCCTGACGACTGGAAAGTTTGGGTTGAGTATAAACCTTATGAGCCTAACTTCTACTCAACCACTATTGGCGATTGGGGGCAATCATACCTGTTATCATCAAAACTGGGACAAAAAGCACAAACATTAGTTGATCTTGGTCACCATTTACAAGGGGCAAACATAGAGCAAATAGTTTCATTACTGCTGATGGAAGGCAAACTGGCCGGCTTCCACTTTAATGATTCAAAATATGGTGATGATGACCTTACCGTTGGCAGTATCAATCCATATCAGTTGTTCCTGATCTTTAACGAACTGGTTGAAGGTATGGACGCCCGCGGCATGACACACGCCACTTCTATAGGCTGGATGATCGATGCTTCACACAATGTAAAAGATCCGATTGAAGACCTGTTACAATCAGTAGAAGCCATTAAGATAGCCTATGCACAGGCATTGTTAGTAGATACTCCAGCATTGGTACAGGCCCAACAGGATAATGATGTAGTACTTGCCCAGGAAATATTGCAGCAGGCTTACCGCACCGACGTCCGTTCGTTATTGGCCGAAGCACGCTTAAGAGCAGGCGGCGCGTTAAACCCGCTGGCTGTTTACAGGCAGCAAACTATCAGGCAGCAACTGATAAACGAAAGAGGAGCTAAAGCAGTATCAACCGGATTGTAAGTCTATGGAGCCGATACCTGTTATAGCCGTTTTTGATGTGGGTAAAACCAACAAGAAGCTGTTCCTGTTCGATGAGAACTACAAAATAGTTTTTGAACGGACAGCCCGTTTTTTGGAAACCCACGACGAAGATGGCGACGCATGTGAAAACCTCGACAGCCTCAGGTTATCGGTGTTTGATTCATTGCGGGAAATTTTTAAGCATAAAGAGTTTGATCTTAAAGCGGTCAACTTTTCAACTTATGGCGCCAGCTTTGTTTATGTTGATGAACACGGCAAGCCGCTTACCCCACTGTATAATTACCTCAAACCATATCCGCCTGAACTGAGCAGGCAGTTTTATGAAAACTATGGCGATGAAGCCAGGTTTGCTTTAGAAACCGCCTCGCCGGTTTTGGGCAACCTTAATTCGGGATTGCAGTTATACAGGCTTAAATATCAACAGCCCGAAGTGTTTAAGCGGATAAAGTATGCCTTACACCTACCCCAATATATGAGCTATCTTATCAGCGGGCAAATGGTGAGCGACCTTACCAGCATTGGCTGCCATACCGCTCTTTGGGATTTTGCTAAGAACACCTATCACAACTGGCTCAACGATGAAGAGATCCTGCCCAAAATGGCGCCTCTTCATCCCGCAGATAGTGTGCTTCCGGCCGAATTTCCGGGCAGCACTTACAAGGTTGGTATTGGGTTGCATGATAGTTCGGCAGCGCTCATCCCTTACCTCGTGAGCTTTAATATGCCCTTTGTGCTGATCTCTACGGGTACCTGGTCTATCAGCCTGAACCCTTTTAACCAAACACCGCTTACAGCTGATGAGCTGAAGCATGATTGTCTTAACTACCTGCAATATAAAGGCAGCCCGGTAAAAGCCTCACGTTTGTTTACGGGTTATGAATATGAGCAGCAGGTAAAAAGAATAGCCGCCCACTTTAACCAGGACGAGATCAGGTATCGTGCCATAAATTATGATCCTGCAATTGCAGCCCGGTTAAATAATCAGCCGTCACTACAGGCAAATGAAAATGAAGGCCAGTTACAGAAATCGGCATTTGAGCAACGCGACTTAAACAGTTTTGCCGATGATGTTAAAGCTTACCACCAACTCATGATTGATATTATTGCCCAGCAAACCATATCAACCAATTATGTTTTAAACGGCTGTACGGTAAAGCGCATTTTTGTAGATGGCGGCTTTAGTAAAAACAGCGTTTTCATGCACCTGCTGGCGCTGGCCTTCCCTCATTTGGAAGTTTACGCCGCGTCGATGGCACAGGCAACTGCCGTAGGTACAGCATTGGCTATTCATCATGCCTGGAATACCAAAACACTGCCGCATGACCTGATCGAGCTGAAATATTATTCGGGGGTGCAGAGCGAGGTATGTTAAAATTATGAAGAGATCCGGTTATCCAACCGGATTTTTTTATTTTAGGCCAATTAATCCAAAGCCCCCGTCATGAAAAAATTAGCGCTGTTTCTGTTATTGCTCAACTTTTTATTTGTTGCCAACGCTCAACAAGCCAAACGCAAAAAAGCCATCATTGTGCTTACATATGATGACGGGCTAACTTCGCAGCTAAACACAGCCATTCCGCAACTGGATTCGGCACATCTTACCGCCACCTTTTTTTTAACCGGAAACATGACCGAAGCTTCGTTACCCCGCTGGCGCCAGGCAGGTAAAAAAGGTTACGAACTCGCTAACCATACTTTGTACCATCCGTGCCTGCTAAATGTAAAAACTAATCCTGCCGACAATTCGGCCAATTATACCCCATATATCATGGTGCGCGAAATAAAGGAAATGAACACCCTGCTTTTTGCCCTTGATGGTAAAACCGGCGGCCGCACTTATGCCTACCCCTGCACTGAACTTGAAGTTGGCGGCGTGAACTATGTTGATACCCTGCGTAAAGCAGGCCTCGCAAAATACGCCCGTATAGGCGGCGGGCCGGATGCTGTGATCACTGATTTTAAAAACCTCGACCCGTTAAAAGTGCCCTCATGGGGCGTAACAGGCAACCCGGTAACCGGCGATGCCCTGATAGATTTTGTAAAGAAAGTACAACAAAGCGGTGGACTGGGCATCTTCATGTTTCACGGCGTGGGCGGCGATTATTTGGTTACACCCGCAGATGCGCACAGGAAGCTGTTAGCATATTTAAAGGCACACCGAAACGAAATTGAAGTGACAACTTTTATGAAAGCCATGGATGAGGTGATGGCAGCCAAATAGTTTTATAAAAGCTTAAAGCATTTTATGTAAAATTAAGCTATCAGGCTAACGAGATCTGATATAACAAGCTCATCTTTAATAATGCGTTCATGACCGGGGCCCTGGTATACTTTGGTTTCAACTTCGGGATGAGCGATAAGGAAGTTTTCCAGGAATGCGAAGGGTGCAATTTTATCTTCCGGGTCATAGGCTAACCAATGCTTCCCGACCAGGCCGGCAGGATATAAATTATGAAGTGTAAAATCCGAAGCCTCCATATCAAACAATGCCTCAAAATCAGTAAAGAATTGATCCTGTAAACCCGGGGCTACATCGGCCGCGTTCAGGCTGGCTATAAAATTCTCTTTCAGATTAATCAGCGGGGCAATGCTGATGAGCAAGGCAGGCTGAATAGCCGTTTCCTTAATAGCAATGGCATTGGCCATTCCCCCTAACGAGTGACCGATGAGCACATCGGGCGCCCCAAAGGTTTTGATTACCGTTGCCGCAGCTTTGGCGAAGAGCAGGAGGTTTGACAGCTCTCCTTCCGAGCTGCCGTTACCCGGTGCATCAAAAGCTATTACCTGCACATCATCAACACTTTTTAAAGCCGTAATGAGCTCGGCAAAGTCGGCGGCTTTTGAGCCCCAGCCGTGGGTGATAAGTATTTTGCGTTTCCCCTCTCCCCAGGTAAAACCGTTGAACTTTAAAGTAGATTTGGCAAAATGAGGATCATCTATTTCAAGTGTAAAAGGTTTGGCTTCATCAAGCAAAAGTTGCTGCTGCAGGCGGACCGGCATTTTAGGCGAATAACAGATCAATTGCCATAGCAAGTTAACCGTACCAGGCGCTTCGGCGCCATTAAGAGATTTTACCTGGTTAAATACCGTTTTTAACTTTTTCATAAGCGAGGCAGGATTTCGCCGGCAAAATAAGCAAAAGCGCCTTTAAAATATACCAATAGGTATTTTATTTACATTGTCCCGACGAAGTCCTGCATTCCAATTGTAACAAAACGCATGTCCCAAATTTTTGATTCCCCATAAAAATTTAAAAATCCTGCCGGCGTTCTTTTTTGGAAAAACGGGGGTGTTCCAAATTCTGAATGTAAAAACGCGGAACACCTTTTTTATGAAACACGTTGATATTCAATATTTTAACATTTACGTGAAACATTATTAAAATACTGATAATCAACACTTAAAACTATAAAGAGTTTAAAACGCGTTTTTTTGAAAGGTTAAAATTGGTAGCATTTAAAAGTGTAATTTTGCCGATTTTTTAGCGTTTTTTTGAGAAAAAACCCAATGGAGGCTTTATCTGTCTGGCATACTGACAATGTGGCGACACCATTTTTATGCTCTGTTTTTCCGATAGTTTTTTGCGCCCGGATACGCAGGAATTTCTTGCCTGTGGCGGGGAGCGTGGACGCTCCTTCCCTGGCAAGGTTCAGGCGTGGATGCCATAACCGTTAATCTAAGGGATTAATTTAACGTAAGCGCTTTAAAATCCCCTCTTGAGAGGGGGCGCAGTAGGAAAAAGCGGGAGCAGGGATGTGTTATACAAGCGATAAGCCGCACGTAGAATAACACACCCCTCCGCCCCTCTCAAGAGGGGAATCGCACATTCCCCCACTTTTGAAGAGTTTTTTTCTTAGGTTACGGTTCAGGGCGTGGATGCACCTTAAACCCGCGTAAAAATAAAACTTCCGCTTCAAGGGGCTGGTGCCACTATTTTCCTCTGCCTAACCAAAGCAGCGAGTTGATGATCAGCTTATCAACATTATCGTTAGCAAAAGTTTGAGAAAGCTCTTTGTTTGTGCCGCCGTCATAGTCCATATCATTGTGACCTATGTTGAAATAAACCATGCGGTAGTTTTTATTAGTCCAGGCTACGGGGTAGTAACCGCTATGCCAGATCTCGTGTTGCTTTGGGCCTGTACCCAAGGGAAAACTTGTTGAATCAACCGCCAGCAGGATATCGATATCCGGATTTTTACGAAGATCGTGTTCCCAGCGGTACCATTCGTTAGGGTTGGTTTTAAAAGTGATGGGCAGGCCTTTGGTTACCGGATGATTAGCATCCTCAACTCTTAAAATGGCCGAAGTTGGGTGCCAGGTATTGCTCACATATTGTCCCGAACCGAGGAACTCGTTATGGTACCAGTCCCAGTTTTGCGGAAAGTCCGAGGGCGTAAGCGCGAAGGCCGAAAAATGAAACCCCATCCAGGCGCCGCCCTTTTTCATATACTGTTCAAAAGCTGCACGTTGTTCGGTGTTATCAGTGCGGGTATCTAAAAATATTACTACCTGGTATTTGGCCAAAAACTCCGGGTTCATATTTGCCCAGTTGTTGGTGCTGTCGTAAGTGAAATTGTACTTTTTGGCCATGGCCGGAAACCAGCGATTAGCCTCGTGCACAAAGCTGATATGCGCCAAATCGCTCCGGCCGGTATAAAAGGCTATTACTTTGAATTTTTTATGGCTTTGGGCATGGGCGCTGCTTACACTAAAAAATGCCATGCAAAGCACGATGGCAAACAGTACTACTTTCCTGATATTGATTTGATAGATCATAAAAATCCCCGTGGTTATAATTGTGATATAAAAATAAGGGATTTACAGGGTCGGCGTTAGTAAAAGTGGGGGATGAGAGGTGATGTAGGGGGGATTAGAAGTTGATGACAACACTGTAACACTGTCGCGGCGGGTTAACACAAATACTGCCGTACATAATTAATCTATAGCGATTGGCACCGCATCCATAACGCATGGTTGTCTGTAAACGTCAATTTTATAATATGTTTTTTTACCTTGCTTTAAAGCAGGATAGTTGATGTCAAAAATTCTTTGATGATTTAAAAATACACTTCCTATATAAAAGTTGACTAAGGAATCACTCTGTGCAGATTTTAGTATCGACTTGTAATTTTCCTCATCAACCATCAAACAAGTATCAGGAAAGGTTCGTGTTCCATAACCGTTGATCTTTAGGTTTGCCGAATCGGTCTTATTAACAGAAGTGGCTTGTAAAACAGATATGAAGATTTCATTGAGCACTATCCTCCCATCATAACCATTATTGAGTTTTAGTATGTCCAAAGCTTTATTAAGTTCGGCTTCAAAAGTCGCTGTGGCGGAATGCATTTGTATAGGAGTGGTATCATAAACAAAGTTCCAATAGCTTTTAAACCTTATGGAGGGAATTGGTATCGCATAAAATTGATTGTTGCTATTGGATATAACAAGTATTTGCTGTAGTCTATCTGGTGATTTCGCCGGTTGAAACAGTTGGATCCGGGCTTCTGGTTTTGGTATGTTCAGGCTCCTAACTACTTCGTATTCCTTTCCATCAAGAATAACCAAATTTGGAAACTTAATTTTTGCAGATTTTATTGCCTCGTAGGTTTTCGACTCGAAGCCTGCCGAACAGGAAATCAATGTTAGCGCAGTAAAAAGAACAATTGATAATAAGGCTATAGGTTTCATTTTGCAGATATTTATACATGCACCCATTTACAACGAGCACATGTATCTTTTTATTATTTCTCCCTTTGCCCGTGTCCTCACGGGCAATTCGCATATTATCACAACACCATCTGCTCAAACAACCTGTTCAGCGTAGCCTCCGCATCAGCAGTCATGCCCGGATGCACTTTGGATGCCTGTACCACCGTACTGCGTGTAGCCGTAAGCCAGCGGAAGCGTGAGGGCTGATCAAGCTGCGCTATTGGCCCTGCATCCTTTTCGCCATTGCAGATGCGCTCAAGCGAATTGATATTTTCCTTCAGGCAATCCAGGTCAAGGTCACCGCAAAAGGCAGCTAACCTTGCATCATCAGCCTTGAACAATACCTTTAAAAATTTTTGTTTGGGACAAAACAGGATCACCCCTATATTGATAAACTCTTCGCGCTCCACCCTTGGTACAACGCGGATTATGGCGTACTCAAATACCTGCATATAGGGCTTGTTTTGCGGCGTTAACAAATACTTCTGAAGCGGCCAACCGGGTTATCAAAAACTCGGCATATATATTCCGCACTTCGTCAGGCGTTTCTTCAAAATCGCGGTAGGTGATCCACTCGTCGGGGATCAACGCAACTACATCACGGATCTTTTCGGGCGTTAGGATCACTTTGAATTCAGCATCAACCGTGTCCAGTTGATTGGCCCGTGGCAGCAGCACGTGGTCTTTCACCTGTAAAAACGGGCGGGTAGCCATTTCCTGCCAGTTGTTCCATGAGTGATGAAAATACAGCGCGGCGCCGTTATCAATCATCCACAATTCTTTATGCCATATCAGCATATTGGTATTACGAGCGGTACGGTCCACATTGGTAAGCAAACAATCGAACCAAACTATTTGCGAAGCCAGTTTGCCATCAACAATAGTTACCGCCGGATCGAAAGTAATAGCGCCCGACAAATAATGCAGCGCCAGGTTAAGCCCTACACTAAACTTCAGCAGGTCCTGGATCTCTTCATCAGCCTCCGAACGACCAAATGCTTCATCTAAATTGGCAAATACCAGCTCAGGGACCTTGAAACCTAACAGGCGTGCTATTTCGCAGCCAATAAGTTCGGCAATGAGGGCTTTTACCCCCTGGCCTGCCCCACGGAATTTCAGTACATATAAAAATTCGTCATCTGCTTCGGCTATGGCCGGCAATGATCCGCCCTCGCGTAAAGGCGTTACGTAACGGATCACGTTAACGGTGCGGAGCTGTGGTGGTGTGTAGTTCATAGTTTAAATTGAACAAAAGCCCCGCGTTAGGGATTGCAGCGGATACCGGCCCGTGGCTAATGCCTGTGCAGTATGAGCGGAAAGCCCGCCCGTTAGTTAACGGGAACGCCCACACTACTAATGAGTTTAGTTTTAACCAACAAGCATTCGCCGCTCAATTGCCGCGGTGGCTGTTACTTTTGTCTTGATACAAAAGTAACCAAAAAATCAAGTCAGCAGAGAGGTTTCTTTGCCGCACTGCCCTCCCCAATTCCTAACGCTGGTCTTGCCCTGCAAAACAACCAGAACCACGGGCTGCAAAAAGTTGCCCTACTTCGTTCGCTCCATCCCCAACCTTCTGCAAATATTTGCTATGCCCCTACAGCCGCACCGCCCACCATTGTTCTGATTGCTTTCACCCGAAACTTATCTGCTGACGGAAAAGTTCCGTTTTATATAATCATTTATCTAAAAAAGAGAATCCGATTAATCCTCTAATCCTAAAAATCACGGTTCAGAAAAATAATATTGCCGTTATCTGTCCCTGCTGACATAGGGCTGTCATTACCCCTCCGTTACTTTACATCATAAAACAAACAACAACACTTATGGACACTTTGAAATCGTTATTGCAGGAGATGGAGCAGGAAGCTCAAACCACCGAAAAAATGCTGAGCCGCATCCCCGACGATAAATACCAGTGGAAGCCGCACCCTAAAAGCATGACCATTGAACAGCTCTCGACCCACATTGCTGAATTACCTACCTGGGTTACTATTACCTTAAATACCGACGAACTGGATTTTGCCACTGTACCTTACGAGCCTAATAAAGTAAGCGGCACTGCTGATTTGCTGAAGTTTTTTGAAGACTCACTGGCCGACGGCTATTCGAGCCTGCAAAAAGCTGATATCAGCACGTTTGATAAAATCTGGACACTTCGTAACGGAGAACAGATTCTTAATCAACGTACAAAAGCAGAAGTGATCAGGATGACTTATTGCCAGATTGTACACCACAGGGCGCAGTTGGGAGTTTATTTACGTTTGCTGGATATCCCGATACCGGGCAGCTACGGCCCAAGCGCGGATGAGAAGGGTTTCTGAAAAAACAGGAGTAATAAGATCAGTTTTTAAATACAAAAGCAAAGCAGGCAAAAGCGTGCTTTGCTTTTGTATGTTTTTGCACTCAACTACGGTGCTTTGACAGCTTACCTGTATTTATTTCTTCAAGGAAGCCATTTTCATTAATAGCATATCGGGCCTCAGAGGTATCGGTATCTATCTTGTAATTAACGGTCTTTACTTTTTTGTTCCTGATCCTTTTGCCAAATATGAACATCGGCAAAATGAAAACCGCAAGCAGGACTACAACTTGTAACAGGGTTGTGTACATAACGTCTAACATAAAAATTTAAGTCTGATTGGTATCCATATAACGTTATCGGGAGAGAAATGGTTCGCCTTTTTAATGTTATTTTATACCCATCATGTGTCCATATAGCTAAATGTGTGCCATACTTATATCTGACGCTCTGTGTTACCTTAATATTACATTTATGCTGATATTTAATTGATTTATAATTAAATGTACCAAACACTGCGCTATCATATTGATAATAGAGCCTATCGTTTTGAAATAAATAATATACAGTACAGTTTAGTGATTTTAGTACAGTGGCGAAGTATCGTAAAAGAGCGAAATTTGATGAGATTAAGACTTATCAAACCATGTCATATCGATGGCGCTTTTATTTGTTTTTAAACAGCCTCTGAAATGGACAGGATTTTAAATAGCCGGAGATATTTCAAGAGAAATCCAATAAATCCGAATAATCCGCCCAAATCCCGGTTCAGAACATGGGCGTTGCCTGCAGCCCGTGCTATGCGCTCATACTGCATAGGCATTAGCCACAAGGCCGGTATCCGCTCCTATCACTAACGCGCCCCGCGCACCATCTTTAAATGTATTTTACACGCCATTAGGATTTTTTTCCGGGGAGCCGCGGTGGTTATCCAATGACATAAATTACAAAAGCGTTCGTGAGGACACCATATGTGTTCGGAAGATTTTTAATTCCCTCCCCTGGGAGGGGTGCGGCTGGATTTCGTGGTGGCAGGGAGGGGTTTATACTTCATTTCGGGCGAATAAGTCTGTGAATGAAACCCCTCCCTATACCCTCCCAGGGGAGGGAATCGCACAATCCTCGCTTTTTTATTTCTTCCGAACACTTCTGGTGAGGACACGAACGCCGGGTAATGAATTAATTTAACCTCTCCGATCCGTGTCCCCACGGATCGCCTGCCATTTGCATCAATAGTAACACCAGCTACAAGCTGTAAAAAGCAGCCGCGTTCCCACCAAAAAACAATTCCTTTTCTGTAGCAGAAAGTCTTTCGGCATACAGGTCCATTACCTCCATTGTTTTTTCATAGCCTCCGGCCAGGAGGCACACTGGCCAGTCGGAACCGAACATTACCCGGTTGATACCGAAAGCGTTGAATACAATATCGATATAAGGGATAAAATCAGCTGCCGGGGTGTTGTGCCAGTCCGCTTCGGTGAGCAGGGCCGATACCTTGCAGGATACATTGGGATAGCTTGCCAGCTTTTCGACATCCTGTTTCCAGCCATCTATTTTCCGGGCTTTGATGTAGGGCTTGGCCATGTGGTCAAGCACAAACTTTTGATCCGGAAATTCAGCTGCCAATTGCGCGGCATATGGCAAATGGTTCGGAAAGATGAGGATATCATAGGTATAGCCGTGTTTACCCAAAGCGGCAATCCCTTTTTTAAATTGCGGGTCAAGCATGTATTGCTCGTCGGGCTCCGACTGCAGGATATGCCGGAAGCCTTTAAGCTTTTCATATTTTTTAAAATGATCCAGGCGGTCTTCCAGGTCATCGGCTTTCAAATCTATCCAGCCTACTACCCCTTTGATGAAGAGGTTAACGGATGCCAGATCTAACAGAAATTCCGTTTCCTTTTCCGACTGATCGGCCTGAACGGCGACACTGCCATCCATGCCGTGTTTTTGCAGTACAGGTAACAGGTCTTCGGGATAAAAATCCCGCCCTATTACCTGCATGTCTTCAGTGATCCAGCTGTCCCTTACCGGGTTGTATTGCCAGAAATGCTGATGTGCATCAATTTTTAGCATAAGCTATCAGGTTTTGTTTTGATTCGCCAAGGCCTTCAATACCTAATTCTACCACGTCGCCTGCTTTTAAGTAGATCGGCGGCTTCATCCCTAAGCCAACACCTGCAGGTGTACCTGTCGAGATAATATCGCCCGGCAGGAGGGTCATGAACTGGCTGGTATACGAGATCAGGTGCGGCAGGTTAAATATAAAGTTTGAGGTAGTACCGTCCTGCATGGTTTCGCCGTTAACTTTTAGCCACAGGCGCAGGTTATGCGGATCAACAATTTCATCAGGTGTAGCTAAAAACGGACCAAGCGGCGCAAAGGTGTCGCAGCCTTTACCTTTATCCCAGGTACCATTACGCTCCAGTTGGAATTCACGCTCGCTTACGTCATTGTGCAGTACGTAACCGGCAACGTAGTTCATAGCCTCGGCTTCTTCCACATACGATGCTTTTTTGCCGATAACCACAGCCAGTTCCACTTCCCAATCCGTTTTTACAGAGTTTTTAGGGATCATGATGTCATCAAACGGACCAACAATAGCGGTGGTTGCTTTCATAAAGATCACCGGCTCGGGCGGCAGCGGCGCATTGGTTTCTTTGGCATGGTCGGCATAGTTAAGGCCAATACAAACCAGTTTTGAAGGGCGCACGATAGGACTGCCTAAGCGTACATCATCAGCAACTTCGGGCAGTAAGTTATCTTTTATAAAATCAGCAAGGCGGCTAAGTCCGTCAGTTTCAAAAAACTGTTCGGTGTAATCTTCGCCGAAGGCCGATACATCGTATTTTTTATCATTCAGGATAACTCCCGGTTTCTCTTTACCGCTTTCGCCAAATCGTATAAGCTTCATTTGTATGTTTTTAGTTAGTTGTCAGTTTAATAATAGTATCGTTAGGGTCGGTTGCCACACCGCTAAGATATACAAACACGCCCTCGGTTTGTTGTTTAAATTTCACCGCGCTGCCATCGGCCAGTAAAGCGGCTTTAGTTACTTTTCCTTTTAATTGCGGAATGAAAACGTAGGGTTGTTGCGGTGCTGTCATCACATGCACATACAGGTTTTTATCTTTTTGGGTGATTACTCCCCAGGGCTGTGCCGGGATACCGCTGCCTCGGGTACCATAAATAGCTTCCCCGTTTTTTTGTACCCAGGCGCCTACAACAGCCAGTGTATCGGTAAATTCAGGCTGAATTTTTCCGTTAGGCATCGGGCCTATGTTCAATAAAAAGTTTGCATTTAAACCGGCTGCGTTCACCAAATAATGGATTATGCGTTTTGATGATTTAAAGCTCCTGTCGGTAATGTTAAAGCCCCAACTGTTGTTAATGGTTTCGCAGGTTTCCAAAGGTAATGCACCTATTTTTGATTTACCGCTGAAGCCGGTTGTATTGGCTCCGGGCAAGTCCTTTTCAAACATCTGAAAATCTTCGCCCTCTTTTGGCGCAAGGTGGTGGTTGTTGCCTATTAGTATAGCAGGGTTCAGTTTGTGGATCAATCCGTAGATCTCGTCATAATGCCAATTAACGTCGCGTTCCCAATGACCATCAAACCAAATGCCTTTAACTCCCGGGTATTTGGTGATGAGTTCGGTAAGTTGTGCTTTCATGAAACTGATGTAGCTGTCCCAGTCGCCGTTTGCAGGTTTGCCATCAACAATCGGGCTGCCATAAGCATAATCCTTGCGGCCCCAATCAAGCAATGAATAATAAAAATGCAGTTCAATACCTTCCTTAACGCACTCCTGTGCCAGTTCCATCAGCGGGTCTTTGTGGTATGGCGTAGCATCAACAATATTGTACGGCGATGCTTTAGTACCAAACATGCTGAACCCATCATGATGGCGCGAGGTAACGGTGATATACTTCATGCCCGCTTTTTTGGCAAACATCACCCAGTCGTGGGCGTTAAAAGCCTGCGGATTAAAGAAATCGGCCAGGCGTTTATAGCTATCATAAGGGATATGCTTTTCATTCATCACCCACTCGCCCGCGCCAAGCTCACTGTAAATACCCCAGTGAATAAACAGGCCGAACTTCATATCCTGGAAATTTTGCCTTGCAGCAAGGTTGTCGGCCGTTGGCGTGTAGGTTTGAGCACCCGCGCGTACGGCGCCAAGCAACATACCCATTAATAATAGCTTTTTAATCATATCAAGTCAGGTTTAATTGTTCAGGGTGATAAAGCCGCCATCGATAGGGTAATCGGTACCGGTAATAAATCCGGCCTCGTCCGAACAAAGGTAAAGCCCCAATGCTGCTACTTCTTCAGGTTTACCCATCCTGCCTATAGGCTGGCTTTTTGAGAGCTTTTCGAAGATCTCCTCTTCCCTGCCCGCATAGTTTTTAGCAATAAAGCCATCCACAAAAGGAGTATGCACCCTTGCCGGTGAAATACAGTTACAACGGATGTTATCATGGAGAAAATCACGCGCTACTGATAAAGTCATGGCATGGATGGCGCCTTTACTCATGGAGTAAGCAAACCTGTCGGTAATACCAACGCTGGCCGCTATGGAAGCCGTGTTGAGGATCACGCCGCCGCCATTGGTTTTCATTGCCGGGAGGGCCGCGTAAAGGCAGTTGTAAGCGCCTTTAACATTTACGTTAAACACCCGCTCAAAATCTTCGGTACTGGTATTATCTGCCCTGCCAATATGCGCTATGCCTGCGTTATTGATCAGGATATCTATCTTACCTATTTTGGTAAAAGTATCAACCACTTGTTGCTGGTTGCTAACATCACAGGCATAGCCAGTAGCTTTACCGCCTGCCGAAGTTATTTCGGTCACGGTATCGGCCGCTGCCTGGTCATTTAATTCGATGATATGAACTTCGGCACCTTGCTGTGCAAATAATACGGCCATAGCCTTACCTATGCCGCTGCCGCCGCCGGTTACAATTACTGATTTATTGGTTAGTTTGAACATAAATACGGGCCGAGCCCCCTCTAAATCTCCCCCGGAAGGGGAGACTTTTTGTTTTTATGGTTATTAAATATTTCTTCTTTGCTTCCAAAACCGGGGAATGCGCGATTCCCCTCTTGAGAGGGGTGTAGGGGTGTGTTTCTGCTTTGAAAGTCAATGCGCAGAGACACACCCCTGCTAACGCTCTTTTCCATCCCGCCCCCTCTCAAGAGGGGAGCTTTTATCTTTCGTCTTTGTTGGTGTTGTCACCAATAACTTATACTTCGCGCTAATCAAAAGCCCTCTCCCTTTAGGGGAGGGTTTGGGTGGGGCTCTTCGCCGTTGTTGGTGTTGTCACCAACAACCTCCTATATTATAACGACACCCCTCTTTTCCACGGAATAAAATCATCCTGGCCGAGTTTTACCGATTTAGGTTCTGCTTCGCCGCTGGCTACTTTTATTACGTAATCCAGGATGCGCTCGCCGGCCTGCTGGATGGTTTCCGCTCCCTCGATGATAGTTCCGCAATTGATATCGATAATATCGGGCATGCGTTGAAACATGGCCGTATTGGTTGATAGTTTGATGACCGGAGTTACCGGGTTACCTGTAGGTGTGCCCAAACCGGTGGTAAACAATACGATATTCGCGCCTGCGCCTACTTCGGCAGTGGTGCTTTCCACATCGCTTCCAGGGGTACATAGTAAATTCAAACCGGGTTTGGTTACTTTTTCAGGATAATCCAATACCGCGGTTACCGGCGATGTACCGCCCTTTTTCGCTGCACCTGCCGATTTGATAGCATCAGTGATCAATCCATCGCGGATATTACCCGGCGATGGGTTGGCATAGAAGCCTGACCCATCCGCCTCTGCACGTGCATTATAAGTAGTCATGAGGTGCATGAAGCGGTTAGCGGTTTCCACATCGATACAACGATCGCTCAGTTCCTGCTCCACACCGCAAAGCTCAGGGAACTCTGAAAGGATCACCGAACCGCCCATGGCAACCAGCAGATCGGATAAATAACCCAATGCCGGGTTAGCCGAAATTCCCGAAAAACCATCCGAACCGCCGCACTCCAAGCCAACACACAGTTTTGACAATGGTGCAGGTTGACGGGTTGTTTCATTGGCTTTCACCAAACCCGCGAAGGTTTGTTTCAAAGCTTGTTTCAACAGCTCGCTTTCGGTGCCTACTTTTTGTTGCTCCAATACTACCAGCGGCTTGCTGAAATTAGCATCACGTTTAGCAATTTCATTTTGCAAAATGCTTACCTGCGCATGCTGGCAGCCCAAGCTTAATATGGTTGCTCCAGCCACGTTGGGATGGGTAATGTAGCCTGCTATCAATCCGCAAAGGGTATCTGAATCTTCGCGGGTGCCACCGCAACCCATGCTGTGACTCAAAAATTTAATGCCGTCGATATTTTTGAACAGGCGTTTAGAGTTTGGCTTATCCTCGGATGCCTGGATATCAGCGTTCAAAATTTCCTCAACAGATTTACCGGCCTGGTAAAGTTCCATCAGTTGCTCCACATCGCCCTCGTAGCTTTTGGCTTTTTTATAGCCCAGCTTATCAACTAGTGCTTCCTTTAATACGTTGATATTCCTGTTTTCGCAAAAAACCATCGGTACCACAATCCAGTAGTTACCTGTACCAACCGAGCCATCGGCACGGTGGTAGCCCATAAAGGTTTTACCTTCAAAGTTAGTCGTATCGGGCTGGTGCCATTGTAGTTTGCGCTCGCCAAGGTGAAATCCTTCGGCTGCGTGGTGTACATTTTCGGTAGTTAACAAACCACCCTGCGGTATGGTTGCCGAGGCTTTGCCTACCAGTACGCCGTACATGTAAATTTCCTTGCCTGCCGGCAGTTCGTTAATGGCGAATTTATGTTTAGCTGCTACTTTATCTACCAGTGTAAAAGTCTGTCCATCAAACGTGATAACGGTTCCCTGCGGCAGGTCCTGCAAGGCTACCAGTACGTTATCATGCGGATGGATCCTTAAATATGTTTCCTTTTGTGTTGACATTATTTGTATATGATCGGTCCTTTTTTTAGTAAGGACAATATTTTTTTGCTTATTGCTGAAGCGTAAGTTCAATTACCGGAATTTCATACGGCGGCTTTTGTGCGGGGAGCGTTAACTCCAGGTCGTCACCGCTGCCATCCTTATATAAAAGCTCCGAGCTGTCATTTAAAAACTGCGCGTATTTAATCTTGCCTTTGTAGCCGGGCAATACCAGTTTGCCTTGCGGATAGTTAAACAAATGTATATACAGTTTACCGGCCGCTTTGTTATAAGTAAGCTTGCTTCCCTCTGGTATCTTATAGGTGTCTGGGGCAAACGTGCAGTTATATACCGATTTGCTGTTGGCATGCATCCAGTAAGCCAGGCTATCCAGCGCGCGGGTAGCACGATAGTCAAACTCGCCGCGGGCGGTTGGCCCTACATTCAGGATCAGGTTGCCGCCATTGCTTACCGAAGTAATTAACAGATCGAGCAGTTGACGATGGGTTTTCCAGGTATTTTCATCACGGTAGTACCCCCATGAGCCCGAAAAGGTTTGGCAGGTTTCCCAGGTTTTGCCGCGGTATTTAGCTAACTCGGCGGTGCTTACCTGTTCAGGGGTTTCAAAATCGGCGCCGTCTTTATATTCTTCCAGGTTAAGGCGGTTATCTACAATGATGCCCGGCTGTAACTTCCTGATCAGCTTAAGCAATTCAACCGATCCCCAATCATCTTTACCTTTACCGTGCCCATCCTTACGGGGGAAAGAAAAATCAAGCCAAAGGATATCGATTTTGCCGTATTTGGTTAGCAGTTCGGTGATCTGATCGCGCATATACTGGCGGTATTTGGCCATATCGCGTCCTTTGTTCAGCTTAGCGTATGATGCATCACTTTTATCGGCAGGTGACTGCGGATGATGCTCATCTATTATATAATCGGGATGGTGCCAGTCTAACAGTGAATAATAAAAACCCACTTTTAAACCCTGTGCCCTGAAAGCGTTCACATATTCACGTACCAGGTCGCGTTTGGCTTTGGTATTGGGAGCTTTATAATCGGTAAATTTTGAATCGAACAGGCAAAATCCTTCGTGGTGCTTGGTGGTCAGCACAGCATATTTCATCCCTGCCGCTTTGGCCTGCTTTGCCCATTTCTGCGGATCAAAAAGATCAGGGTTAAACTGGTCGAAATATTTCTGGTAACCGGCATTATCAATTTTTTCATTATGCTTTACCCATTCGTGACGGGCAGCCTGTGAGTATAGGCCCCAGTGAATGAACATGCCGAAGCGGTCGTCCTTCCACCATTCCATGCGTTTCTCTTTCTGGGCATCGGTTTCGGTGCCTATCATTTTTTGCGCAAATACCGATGGGGCCATCAGCAATACCAACATCAACAGTAATTGTAGTTTCTTTAGCATAACTATTCTATTTATAAGGAGAAAATTTTATCCATTAAAACCCATTTTGCACCTGCGGGCGCATTTTTTACCGGCGACTGATATCCCCACATCAAATCTTCCCATTCCTTTACTTTAGGGTTTGCCGCATCTAAAGCTGCCGATTTTTCGAAACTGAAAGTATCATCAACCTCCATGATCATGAACATGCGGGTATCAAAACGGTAGATCTCCATTTTGGTGATTCCTTTGGCGATAATGCTGTCGTGAATTTCGGGCCAAATAGCCTGGTGATATTTTTCGTATTCGGCAATGAGTGCCGCGTCATCTTTCAGATCGAGGGTTAAACAGTATCGCTGGCTCATAGAATAGCTCTCAAAAAAGTTTATATCGGTAACACAAAGAAATAAGGTTTGCAGGTAAATAGTTATCGGGAATTAAACAAAATGTTCAACTATTTTGGCATAGATCAGAACCATGATTTTCAGGATTTAAGAATTGTCATGATTTTTTCTGAACCGGGATTTTTAAGGAATCTATTGGGTGAACCGGCTTTTTTGAATTTGTTTAAATGGACAAAATTTTAAATAGCCTGCGGATATTTCGATTATCATCCCGGTAATCCTGAAATCCTGAAAATCAAGGTTCAGAATCAATCAAATCCTAAATATTCCTTTTGGTGCACTTCTACCGAGCCGGAGATATTATCGTGATTAAGGAATATTACGATATGGAAAAAATCATTATCAAACAGATAGATATCGTTTTTAATATCAGAGCCGTGGAGTTTCATGATCAGGCCCATGTGTTTTGCCTGGCCTATTAAGTTAATGATGTGTTGCGGTGTAGAAGTGGTGTAGGTAACGGTGCGCAATATAGCCCCGCTGCTTAGCTTGCTGTTAACGCCAATTACAATGGTTTCTTCCTTATTATCCGGCCCTATCCTGTTCAGGTGCTCAATGCTGTTGCCATTAACATCCTGGAGATACTGGCGCTTGAATTTTTTTCCGAGGGTAAGATAGTTGTGTGCTTCGGCGTTTGAAAGATTGGAGATATTTGCCAGATCATTAATGGTTATGCTTTGAGCAAACAACGTTGCGCTGCAAAACAACAATAAGGCAATTAACAGGGTTCTCTTCATTTTTTAACTTACCAAATATACTTTTTACTATTTAAAATAGTCGCCGGGATGATAGGTGCGCTGCGCATGCTTTAAAACATCTTTTTTGTAAAACAGCACATCCTTAAATTTACCGTCAATAATGCCCTGCTCCTGATCGGTGAAGTTTTTTGATGCAGGGTCAAAAGAGCTGCCGCCGTTTACGATGCTTTTAGCCCTTAATCGTGTACCAAATTCCACAACAGCGATAAAACTATTGCCCGAATATCCATACCGCTTGTTGGTGTTCATGGTACGGCTCTGGAACGATGGCAGCTGTCCAAAGCCCGATCCAGTTAAACCAACCGGGATACTGGGTTTATTATCATCAAAGCTAATGCCATCATCCGGGCGCTGGTAACGGTTCATCTCTCCCCACTCCACTTTCCAGGTGCCAAAACGGCTTTGCAAATTTTGAAGTACATCGTTTAACCAGGCCAACTGCTGCGCCGGACTTATGGTTTTAACCAGCGTTTGAAAGCGCCGGGTAATAAAAGTGCTTTCCTGATCGGTTTGAGGCGGCGGCAGCGCTTTCATCATCAGGGTGCCCCATTCAATAGCAAGCGAACTGGCTACAGAATGGATAGCGGTATTCCTGTCCCACAACTGCAGGACCTTTATTGGCCCGGCAAGCGATTGCTTAACCGAATCGGGAGCGGCGTCATAAGCTTTGAAAAGTGATGGTAACAGATCATCAAAAGCGGCCAGGTAGTGGTCATACCCTTTGGCTACCAGGTCATCAAGCGTAAGGTTTTTCGCATCTTTTAAAATCCTGATAGCAGTTACCGCCCGGTAGTTTTCACCGTCGGGGGCCATGTAAACCGGGTATTTACTTTTATCCGGACTTGACGTGCCCGACGCCGTATACGGCGTTGAATTACAGTTCTGGATCCAGCCGGTGGCGGGGTTGGTATTGGTGATGATCTCGCTCAGTTTGTGGACACCCTGCCATTCGGTAGCTGATGTGCTGCCATCAACCGGCAGGCTCCAGTCATACTTAGGGTTGCGTTTAGGAATATAATTGCCATACCAAAAAATGATATTCCCTTTATCATCGGCATAAACAGTGCTGTTTGTAGCGTTTGATACCATGTTCATGGCCTTTTTGTATTCGGCCAGGGTATTGGCTTTGGTGATCAGCCATGACTCAACCAGGGCATTGTATGAACGGTTGTTGGCTTTAAGTGCCAGCCATTTACCATCCCTTGCACCCAGCACCGGGCCATGATGGGTATAATAGCCTGTTATAGAGCGCTGTTCAATCTCATTGTTATTCTTTATTTTGAAAGATAGTTCGCGGGTGATAACGGGCCTTAGCTTACCATCATATTCGTAATACCATTTACCATCCTTTTTGCTCACCTTTTCGGCGTAAAGGTCGGCTACGTCGGCATAGGCGCTGGTATGCATCCATCCGCAGTGCTGGTTAAAGCCCTGGTAAATAAAAAACTGGCCCCAGGTAACGGCTCCGTACGCGTTAAGGCCTTCATCGCTTACCAGCTCAACCTCACTGCGGAAATAGAACGGCACATGCGGATTGATATACAACAAAGCATGGCCCGATGCCGATTTGGATGGTGCTATAGCAAAGCCATTTGAACCGGTTTCGCGCTCGCTTACCATATCATAAATATTTTTTGCAGGCAGGCCGGTTACCGCGCCAAGCTTTTCGGGGGCGGTACTGTAAAAGTCTTTGGTTTCGCTTAGTTTAATCCCCCCGGTTTCGGTAGCGGCAACGCTGCCATCGGTAAACATCAACGCATACCAGGGTTCAAAATGTTTAAATACTTTGGGGCTTACTTCGGGATGCTTGTACAGGTAATAATTAATGCCATCGGCAAAAGCATCCAACAGTTTCCGGAACCAAGGGGCGCTTGTTTTGTAATCTTTGATGGCGTCGGCACTATCGGCAATCAGTTGCAGCTGCACATCGGTATATAAATTAGTTTCGCCGTCAACCTCGGTCTGTTTACCTAACTGGTAAAGGTAGTTACGTTCAATGCCTTTAAAGTTATCTTCGCACTGGGCATACATCAATCCGAAAACAACCGCTGCATCTGTTTTTCCATAAATGTGAGGAACTCCCCAATTATCCCTGATAATGGTTACTGACTTTGCTAATGTTTTCTCCCGTTTTATTTCCTTTTGATTAATTTTTTGAGCAAAAACCAAAGCAGGAAGAAACATTGAAACAATAATAAAATTTGCTTTTATAGTAACAGCAATTTTACCAAACAATTTATCCATATAAATGTGAAGTAAACGAGGCTTTTTAAAGATTTTGAGGTAAATTTGGAGATTAATTCATAATAATTACATAGCAGCGCCGTTTTTATTCAAATATTTACAATCGGCTTTTTTGAGGTAATTATTTGCTGTACTTTAAAACTGTACAGTTAACATTTGATAAATTTCGTACCGGTTTCCACTCCGGTATCCGAATATAAAGAGCTTGGGTACACATTTAAGATGATATCTGAGATTTAGTTGATTCAATATCATTTGAGACGTGATATTGTGTGCGTTCCGGGGTGAGATACGGAACGCATTTTTTGTTTCTGGGGGATCATAGTTCATAGTTAATGGTTCATGGCAATTAGTGGTAATCACTAACGAGATTCAAATTCGGCCATGATCTATGAACCATCAACTATGAACCACTAATGAACCCAATTATCCCTGTACCACGCCATAGCTAACAACACCATGCGGTTATAGGTTTCGAGGCCCTGGGGTTGGTTGTTGGCTTTCAGGAAATTATCGTAAAAAATACTGCTTATTGCGCCCAGCTTGTTTTCGTAGGCCAGCCAGTAATTACGCTCGGTGATATAATCGCCGCGTACATCTTTACTGATGAGTGCTTTGAGTTCTTTATGAGCAAGGGTATCACGGGCACCAAGCGAATGCATGAACTCCTGCACGGCGAGATGATATGCCGAATAACGCAATAACCTGTCATGCGATTTTACTGCGATGACAAAGCCGGCAAAATCGGCTTCATCCTCGGCCCCATATCCCATCTGGTGCGACATTTCATGACATACCACAAAGGGCCGGTTAAAAATGGGCATCTGGTAATTTACCTGGGCTTCGGAGGTGAAAGGGTTATAATAGCCCGAGGTGCCAATATAATTTAATAAGGGCGTCAATATCGATGGTTTAATATCAGGATTATAAGCCCTGAAATTAACAGAATCTTTACTGAGTACGCCAATGGCATGCCGTGCTGTATTATAAATATGGGTATTACTTTGGGCCCAGTCGGCCGGTGTAAGCCGTGCACGGGTAACGTTGGCGCTGTCAATCAGGATGCGGGTTACGGCTTTAAGATCGGCGGTTGTAAAAGCCGTGTCGCTGAACCCAAGCCGCTCGGAGGCCGGCAGCCTGAAATAGTTCATTCCCCACAACAAATAAAAAGCCACAATGCCCGCCTGGATACCTATAACCAATCCTAAAAAAAGTCTCCCCGCCATTTGGAACCTTTTTTTAAACAGCAGGGCAATTAGCCTGATCACCGCATAGATCAAATAAATAACCACGGCTATATATATAATGTCGCCAACACTAAACGGAAATACGTTTAAAACGGAATGAAAAACCCGGCAAATAATAATGTAAAAACCATTGGCATAATAACGTTCAACAGCGGCCGGGTGATCAGCAAACAGCATCAGCAAAAAAATAGCCAATGCCAATGATATTATCGCGATGATCCTTTTTAGTACAGGTTTTTTGTTGGTTGGGTAGCGCATTATCTAAGGTAAATATAGGGCTTTAGGGTTCAGGTTTAAAAAAGAATGCTTTTGCGCGCTAAAAACCCGGGTAATAGAAAAAGCCCCCTTGGCAGGAGGCTTTCAAAATTGTGAAAAATAAGGTTACTGAATATCATTTACTTACAGACACCGGCACTACGATCTTATCCCAGAACATGCAAAAGCTTTTTGCATCAACTGTATAAACTAATCTTTCGTGCATCGGCGCGGCTTTGGTTTTTACGTTTACACGCAGGGCGTCTTTTGACTCATCGTATTTAAACGCGCCCCATTGTTTGGCCACTTTGTTAAAGATAGCTGTCCAGGTACCGTTTTCGGCAGGAACCAGGAAGAAGCTATAAGTACCCGCTGCCAGTGGTTTACCCTCAACTTTGATATCTTTTGTTGTTGTAAAAGTTGTGGCCTCGTTAGCACCTGCACGCCATACTTTACCGTAAGCTTCAAGACCGCCCCAAATTTTACGGCCTTTAACCGATGGGCTGCCATAGTTAATAGTAATAGTTGAACCAGCCGCTGTACCGCTAACGCTATCGCGCGGGCTTGCTGGTTTGTCCTGGGCAAAGGTTACCGCTGATACTAATAAGGCGAAAGCAAACAGGAATGCTGCTTTGAGCTGAAATGATTTTTTCATAAGATTTCTCATAAATTGTTTAATATAAAGATAGATTGAAATTTGGTTTAAAAACAACTATTCGTTTAAATACCTTCGAGAGGTGATTTTAACACATAAAACACTGAAAATAAACACCTGATGGTTAAACTATTTTGATTTTATATTGTTTAATAATTGAAAGATCATATTGCAATTAGGAATCGACCGGAGGGATTCATAGCCCAAAGGTTAAACAATTGTTGTGGTTTTTTTACCCTGCCTACCATGGCAGGGTTTTTTATGCGCCGGCATCATTGTACCTTATAAGTTAATATGCTCCGTCCTATATTGCCTGCTTCATCAATACCCTCCATCACCAAACGGTAATTACCTTTGCTATCTGCATTAAAAAAATCAAACGAGGCATTGCCATCTTTGTCGGTTACAATATCGGGGTTCCAGTATATAGCGGTTCTTGCGTCAGGTTTCTTATCAGCACCTGTTGATGCTTCATAAACCGGTGAATAAAAGGTACGGGCTTTGTAAAAACCCCTTGCTGTAAAATACAGTAAGCCTGGCGACATCACATTATTTGAAACAACCGGAGCTTGAGTTTTCCGCATTTTGAGTACCAATACCCCATTTGCCCCCCTTACACCATAAATGGTAGCATCGTTATTTTTTAACACATTTACACTTTCAACATCAGCAGCATTGTAATTATCAATACTTGTTCCGGCCGGCAATACGGTATCATCAACTACGATCAACATTGGCCCTCCCTGCATGGCCGGGTTCACCTTATCAGCCAGGTAGGGTACGCCTTGTCTCAAAACAACACCATTTAAACGGCCCTGCAACCCGTTTGACAGGGTGCTTTGGTCTCGCAGGTTATTTTTCCCCAAAACCTCTGTAGTAAGTTTACCGGCATTAATACCTCTTTCATTAATAGTAACCGCATTAAGTGCCCTGCTATTCGCATCAGCTATGTAAACCGGCTGTTGCGTTGTTTTATCAAAGCCCGCACCGTTTACCTCCTGTGCCGGGCCCATCAAATCTCCGGTTTTAATATTTGTTAATGCCTTTGCCAGAGAAATGGATATTTTGGTATTACTTTTCCCTTCGGCTGTTTTAGCCTGGATCATGAACGGGGTTTTATCATCATAAACCAGGTTTTTGAAAGTAAAATTACCATCCTGATCGGTGGTTTGTGTTAATAAAGCCCCGCCTGCCTGCGGCATCAGGGTTACCATACCGCCATCAACCGGCTTCCCCGAAATTGTTTTCACCTGGCCCGATACATCGAAACCGTTTTCGGCAGTATACACTGCGGCAGTGTTGTTATCATTGAGCACTTGCTTCCACTCAAAGTGGCGGTACCCCTGGGTTAACATCAATACATCCAGGTTAAACCGGGTATCATTGCTAACATCAGCAAAATAATAATTGGGTTGCTCAATTACCCCTTTCAGATCAGACGTTAGCAGCAGACTTGATAATATGCTATTTTCATCATCCCCGGTTACAGACGCTTTACCGGCATCAATAATTGATGCTGATAAATAGCTTTTTACCGCCTCTCCGTTTTTGTTTTTAGTATTGATAGCAATATGCACCTTTCCTCTTACCGGGTATAAAGGTTTATCGCTAACAGATGTAATCGTTAACAGGTCGGGATTTTGGATAAATACCAGGCGCTCATTGAGTGGTTCGCCCTGCTCCGAAAAAAGCGTTATCCGGGTTATACCTGTTTTAAAATCTTTTTTATTAAGATTTAGGTCGAGCACCTGGTTATCAAGCACGGTTTTTACCGAGCGGATACTACCGGCCGAATAAATAATTATACCTATTTCTTTGTTCTTATTTTTAAGGTAATAAGCTTTATTGGCATTTATTTCAATGCCAAGTTTATCCGGATTATCATTGTTAACCATCAACGTGATCCCCTCGTTATCGGCTTTCGGTAAATCCACTATCGCTTTGGTACCATCGGCATAGGTTAAATTAGCTTTATAAGTTTTACCTGCTTCGGCAGTAATAAATATAAGCCCCATGCCCAGGTGTTTCGATTCAAACCTGGTTACTTCGGCATTGGAGTTATCAACCACAACACCTTTAACATCAAGCCCCGGCCCGTTTGCACTTACCGCTTTAAAGGCCAGCTTGGTTGGTATACCGTTTACAAAACTTCCCCCTTCCGGAAAAAAAGCGATGTTAGGTTTACCTGCTTTAACCACTAACGCTTTATTGCCCGCAAATGCCCTCCCATTGACGTTTACCTGCCGGTCAAATGAACTCTGCCCGTTATCGATCATCCATTTAGTATACGCCCTGATACGATAGGCCCCTCCGGGCAAGATACCGGGAAGACTAAAATCGCCTGCGGCCAAGCCATTAACCATTTGCAGCGTGATAGTTTGCAGCAGGGAATCGGAAGGGTTAACCAGGTCGACATGTAACATGCCGCTTAACTTTGAAGGCTCATGCTGTTCGCCCAGGGTTACATATGCTTTGAAATATACGGTATCGCCTGCATTGTAATTAGGTTTATTCAAATGCAGGTACACTTTTTCAACCGCTTTATTGGCCGATAAAGTTTGCAGGCGCGATACCACAGCATCTAAAGAAACGGAAGGTGAAACCGGTTTATTATTTTGTGAAAAAACAGGCACAGAGCAATACCATGCCGCTAACAGCGATAAAACTATCTTTTTCATAAGCGGGATAATAGCAGGTTAAACTGGTTATATAATGGCAATTAAATATAAGTATTTATTTGCAAAAACACTCATTTTAAATTAGTTATACCCCCTTGCAAAACCGCGCCTGCTATTGCGTCAGTTCGGCATCCTGCTTCATTTCTTCCCAGTAGAGTGTTTCAAGGTAAATACCGTTTTGAATAGCTACACGCGCACGTATTTTTTCTAATTCGGCTTTCACTTCTTCATTGCTGAGCTCCCTACCCAGCGAATGGTAATAAATGGCGTAACCTGTTTTGCTGTTTACGCATTTATAATGCTTTTCCCCGGCTTTCATAATTGGATTGACTAATACAAATACAATACTGCAGATGGCAGGATTGTTTTAATTAAACTTAAATGTTACACAATTTTCTTCATTCAATATACGGGTTTCTTTTTACTTTAAATCAACAAGTTATAATCTCATTAATTTTGTTTTATTACATTGGCCTAACCATTCTTAACATTAACTTAACATTTGGCATTGTATTAATGGTTACTTTTATCCGCTGAATAATTTATAGTAACATATTTTAAAATCCACTGAATATAACTACTGTAAATTCACGGACTGATAAGACAGATCAATGAAGAGCACTAACTCAAAATCGATATTTCCAAACTCAAACCAGGTTTTTTACGATTTGTTCAACACTGCTGTAGCCAATGTTACCGAAATGGCCAGGCTACTGAATGAAGCCGTTAACGCCCCAACATCATATGAGCAGAAGTTTAATTTTGCGCATATTGATAAGCTGAAATTTAAAAGTTACGAAGTTACCCACAGGGTATTTTCAGAATCGGGCCGGATGCTGATCTCTCCATTTAACCGTAAGGATATGTGCGATCTGGCATCGGCTATTGATGACGTAGCCGATAGCATTACCATGGCGGCCCGCAGGATCAACCTTTACAACGTGCCTGTTATTACCCAGCCAATGATAGATTTGGCCGCGCTGATCCTTAAGACCAGTACAGAGCTTGAAAAAGCGGTAAACGCGATGAATAACCTGAACAAATCGGCTGAGATCTTTGAGCTTTGCAGCAATATCAAAAAACTGGAAGCCCAGGCCGATTCAGTTCACAATAAAGCCTTTGCCGATCTGCTTAATAATGAAAAAGATCCGATTGAATTAATTAAATATACCGACGTTTTTGCAGCCATGGAAACTGCTACCGACAGCTGTGAAGATACAACGCTGATCATTGAAAGTATTTTGATCAAGAACGGGTAACCTCACCCAACCCTCTCCAAAGGAGAAGGCTTTAAATAGATATTTTAAACAAAAAAGCGATGATAACTCATCGCTTTTTTGTTTTTAAAGTCCTCTCCTTTGGAGAGGATTTAGGTGAGGTTATTTCCCCTTATCAGTTTGAGGGCCATTGTCACCTCCATTATTATCCTGATCATTGTTTCTTTCTTTTTCCCGCTCCTTCTTAAATTCAAGCTTGCCAAACTTATAACTCAGGCTTATGCCGAACGACTGTACCGGTACCAGCCTCAGGTTGGTTGAATAAAAGTTGCTGCCAAAGGTTGATGAGCTTTGACTCACATATTTGGCAAACGGATTGGTAGCTGTAAGCCCAATACTGGCTTTTTTGTTCATGAACATTTTGCGCATGGCGAAATTGTAAAACACAAATTTGGGATTGGTACCCTGGATGCCCTTTTGCGATGAATTGTAGTTACCAAAAAACTCGGCGCTCAAATCATGACCAAAGCTATATTGCGCGTTGAGGTTAAGGCGATACGCGAAGGCACTTACATTGGCGAAACCAGGGTTGGTGCTGCGCCTGTCGCTGAAAATCATATTGGTACGCAGGCTTAGCTTACTGGTTACCGGCACCGAAGCATAAATATTGATACCGATGCGCTCTTCCGAACCTATATTATAACGCTGGTTCAATGACACATCGGTATACGTTGTACCATTCACGTCAAACGTGGAATAAAAGGTAGTGAACTGTTGGATATCATCAGTATTACGGCGATAGAAGGCCGCTATGTTGAGATTGGCTCCCTTATCAAATGATTTGTTATAACCCAACTCAAAGTTGTCGCCCTTTTCGGGTTTAAGATTTGGGTTACCGGTGCTGATATTATGCGGGTCGCTGATGTTCAGGAAAGGGTTCAGGTCGCCGTAATCAGGGCGTTGAATGCGGCGGGTGTAGCTTAATTTAAGTGATTCGCCGCCGTTTCCAAACTTATGAGAGAAAACCAACGATGGCGCAAGGATATTATAAGATGGGATATTTACACCCTGAAAATCGGCTGTAGTAGTGGTATACTCATCCCTTAAACCGGCTTTCACATCCAAAAATTTATTAAATACCGATGTTGATGCCGACAGGTAATAGGCATACACTTTACGGTCGTAAGTAAAACCATAGGTTTGGCTTGGATTAGGCACAAAGGTATTACCGCCAAAAAGCGTATCCGTTATAACGTTGTTGTTAATATGATTAAATACAAGCTTGCCGCCTGTTTCAAGTGTAAAGTTTTTGCTTACTGGCTGCGTATAGTCAACAGAGATATCGGTTTCCCTATCCTTACCCGGGTTATTATTGGAAATACCGGATGAGGTGATACCCGAATCATAATCCTGGCGCTGGAACGAGCTGAACGAGTTACGGCCGAAGCTTGATGAATATAGTACATCGAGCTCCTGCCCTTCTTTGGCGAAGGTTTTTTTATAGTTCAGGCTCACATCGGTTGAAGTGCCGTTAAACTTACTGCTTGAGTTACGGATACTCCTGATATCAGATATCGGGGTACCTGCCGCGTCAACCTCGCTTTGATCCTGGTTGGTAATTCCGTTGCCATGGTTGCCGAAATGGTTAAAACCTACGCCTGCGGTCAGCTGATCTTTAGGGGTAATATCCCACGAAAAATTGATCCCTGATTCGTAACCATTACGTTTAAAGTTATTACTTCCCTGCTGGAACAAGGTAGTTTTATTATTGGCCGAATCAGTTGATACGCGGTTACGGGTATTAGGTGCATTAGTATTAATTTGGGCATTACCGCTAAAAAAAGCATTAACACCAAAATTGCCTTTGCGGGCATTGAGGTTAAATGAACCGTTTTCGCGGCGGGTACCTGCCGATAGGTTAACGCTGCCGTTAATGCCCTGCACTTTGCTGTCTTTCAGGATAATGTTTACGATACCTCCCGTACCGGCCGCGTCATACTTAGCGCCCGGGCTGGTAATCACCTCAATACTTTTGATCTGGCTGGCCGGGATGCTGGCTAAAGCATCGGCAAGGCTGGCCCCGAAAATGCTTGATGGTTTGCCATTGATCAAAAAACGGATATTTGCATTGCCCTGAAGCTCCACATTACCATCAATATCAACCGTGATCTGCGGTACTTTTTTCAATACATCAATAGCTACGCCGCCCTGTGCACTTAAATCGTTTTGAGGGTTGTAAACCATTTTATCTATCCGGTTTTCAACAGTAGGTACTTTGGCAGTTATGGTTACGCCTTTTAGTTCATTGGCAACCGGAGTCAATTTGATTTCGCCCAATGATACGGTTCCATCTTTAACCATTACATGTTCGATAGTTGCTTTCTGGTAACCTAAAAATTCGGCGGTTATTTTATACTCCCCGGCGGGGATGTTATTTATGCTAAAATTTCCTTTAGGATCGGTGCTGATGCCATTGAAGGGTGAAGCAGCGCCTTGTTTAAATACAGATACGGTTGCATAGTCAACCGGTTGCTTTGTAGTGGCATCGGTAACTTTACCAGTGATTTTCCCCTTGGCTCCGGGGACAGTTTGGGCGTGTAAGGTGGTTATAAAAATAAAAGAAAATAATATCAAAAAAACAGATTTCATTATAAAATACGGGTGTTTGGAACCACAAATTTTATAAGAAAGATTGGATTAAATCTGAATTAAATGGTATTGAAGTGTATTTGTTACAATATGTTTTTGTTATGTATATATGCTTGTTACATTGTATATGAGCATGTTACAAAAAGATTAAAAAATCAATACAATTGTTCCGCCGATGATAAGCAGCGCGCCTATGGCATTTTTTAAAGTTAATGGCTCGCCGAGGAAAATAACAGAAAGCGCTATGGCCAAAGCAACGCTTAGTTTATCAACAGGGGCAACCTGGCTTACCTTGCCCAACTGCAGGGCGCGGAAATAACAGATCCACGAAAGGCCGGTTGCACAGCCCGAAAGAATGAGGAAAGTCCAGTTGGTTTTAGTAAGACTGCCGATACCGCCATGAGTCCCTTTAAAAAGCGCTATGGCCCAGGCCAGGATCAGGACTATTACGGTACGGATGGCCGTAGCGAGGTCGGTATCAACTCCTTTAATCCCTATTTTGGAAAAAATGGCTGTAAGCGCTGCAAACAGTGCCGAAAGTAATGCGTAGATCCACCACATAATGATCAGATTTGTATTTAACTTGCAACAAGCTAAGTGCAAATTTGCTTAGGCATTCTGTACAAAATCTGTGAGATAGCTGTCAGTCTTACTCAAAATCCAGAATCTGTACAAATTGGCGTTTTAACTTTATCAAAAAAACGTTTTGAAAATACTCATCATCGAAGACGAAGAAGGCCTGCGCGAAAGTATTGAAGAATATTTTACCGAAGCCGGTAACATTTGTGAAACCGCGGCCAGCTATGCAGCAGCGCTCGCTAAGGTTGAATTATACCGTTACGATTGCATCCTGCTGGATATCACCCTGCCCGGAGGTAATGGTATTGATATATTAAAAAAGCTTAAAGCCAATAATTATACCGACGGTGTGCTCATTATATCGGCCAAAAATTCGCTCGATGACCGCCTCCAGGGCCTTGACCTCGGTGCCGATGACTATCTGGTAAAACCCTTTCACCTTTCGGAATTGAAGGCAAGGGTATCTGCCATCATCAGGCGTAAAATGTTCAATGGCAGCAACGTGCTTAACTTTAACGAGCTCAGTATCGACCTGATGGCCAAAACCGTAGCTGTAAACGGCACACCGGTAAAGTTTACCCGCAAGGAATTTGCTTTGCTTATCTATTTTATCTCCAACAAAGGCAAGGTAATTTCAAAAAACGCCATTGCCGAACATTTATGGGGAGATGGCATCGACCTGGCCAATAATTTCGACTTTATTTATTCGCACATCAAAAACATCCGCAAAAAAATAATGGAAGCCGGCGGTAAGGATTATATTTATGCAGCCTATGGCATGGGTTACAAATTTGCCGATCAATAATGAAGCTTTCGGAAAGGTATAACCGGGTAAATTTAATTGCCACTATCGTTATCATGCTGATAACCGGCGTTATTTATTACCAGGCTATCAGCCTCATCCTTACTAATCAAAAAGACAATTCACTTAAGGTTGAAGAGCAGGAAGTTTTTGATTACGTAAAGCTCAATCACCACCTGCCCCAGGTTTTTGCCTCGAAAGACCAGCAGATCACCTTTATTTCGGCCGACCCCAATTCTGTTAAACGCGAATTTTTTAACACTACTTATTACCGCGAAAAAGACGAGCCGGAATCTGGTCGCGGCCTGGTCAGTTCGGTAAAAGTTGGCGACAGGTATTATAAAATTCTGATAGTTGAATCGAAAGTAGAAACTGAAGACCTGATCCAGATCATCTTCGGCATTACCATTGGCGTTATCTTATTACTGCTGCTGGTGCTGGTAATTACCAACCGCCTCATATTGAGCCGGCTTTGGCAGCCATTTTACAGTATCCTGAGTGAGTTGAAACTATTTAACGTTACCGACAGCCGGGAAATGCCATCTCCCAATACTACTATCGATGAGTTTAACGAACTTCAGGCCGAAGTTACCGCCATGGCCGAAAGGGTAAAAAAAGACTACAAAAACCTTAAAACCTTTACCGAAAACGCCTCGCACGAATTGCTTACCCCTATCGCTGTGATCAATTCCAAACTGGATACCCTGATCCAGACAGAAAACTTTAGCGAGCATCAAAGCAAGTTACTCAATGACCTTTACAGCGCGGTATCGCGCCTGAGCAGGCTTAATCAATCGTTATTATTACTGGTAAAGATTGAGAACAAACTACTGAACGATCGACAGCACCTGGATTTACAGGAACTTATAGATGATTTGCTGTATCAATTGGAAGATATTTTCAACGACAAAGAAATAACGGTTATTTCAACAATTGGCAAAAAGGAAATTGAAGCCAGCAATTACCTTATTGAGATCCTGTTGAATAACCTCATCATCAACGCGGTTCGGCATAACCAAACCGGAGGCGAGATCATCATCAGCCTCACAACCGAAAATTTAACAATCAAAAACACCGGCGAGCAAATAGCCTTGAATCCTGAAAATATCTTTACCCGCTTTCATAAAGCATCCACATCTGAAGGCAGCGGGCTGGGGCTCACTATCTCCAAACAGATCTGCGAAAGTTTGGGTTATCAACTGGTTTACAGTTATGAAGAGCCTTACCATATCTTCAAGGTTAACTTTTAAATTTGTTACACTGTCCCTACCAATTTTTTCCAGAATTATCGTGTAGCTTAGCTATTATTTAAACAATACGCATTATTTTGACCATCCGGATAAAATGGGTTTTCGGCTTTTTATTTTGCCTGCTTAGTGCTGCTACACAGGCACAAACCTACAATCTTGAACATTATTTGGAGCTTGCCAAAAGCAACAGTCCGCTGTTAAAGGACCTGCAAAACCAGGTTGCTTCAGGTCAATTGGACAGCCTCCGGATCAGGGCAGGTTACAGGCCACAGGTTAGCGCTAACAGTGCAGGACTTTATGCCCCGGTGTCCGGCGGTTATGGTTATGCGCCTGCTATAACCAACGAACATACGCTCAATGCACTATTAGGCATCAATCAATCGCTGGATAGCAAAAAAAATATCGCCGCCCAGATCGACGCAGTTAAGCTGCAATCGCAATCGGTGCTCAATACCGCTAAAATATCCGAGCAGGATCTGAAAAAAGCAGTCACCGCGCAATACATCGCCGCATTTGGCAGCCTGCAGCAGGTAAAATTTAACCAGGAAGTGATCACCCTGCTTAACCGGGAGGAAGCGCTGCTTAAAAAGTTAACGCGCACCAATGTTTATCACCAAAGCGATTACCTTACCTTTCTGGTTACCCTTAAGCAGCAGGAACTAACGCTGTCGCAGGCAAGGCTGCAATATAAAAATGACTATACAACGCTTAACTATTTAACCGGCATTGCCGATACCAGTTACATCGAATTACAGGATCCCGGTATTCAAAAAACTATCCGGGCCGATATCAGCAACAGCATCTTTTTCAACCAGTATAAAACGGATAGCCTTAAGCTGGTGAATAGCCGTGCATTGGTGGATTTCAGCTACAAACCTAAGATCAATCTGCTGGCCGATGGCGGCTATAACTCCGATTTTTTAAGCGGACCGGCATATAAAAATTTCGGCGCCAGTATTGGTTTTAGCTTTACGCTGCCATTGTATGACGGTGGTCAGCGCAAAATCCAGTACCGTAAGCTGTCGTTAGAAGAGGATACCCGGCGCAGCTACAAAGCATTTTTTGATACCCAATACCGCCAGCAGATTGCCCAGTTAAACCAGCAGATTGATGGTTCTGAAAAGCTGTTAGCCCAGATAGATGAACAGATGAAATATACCGAAAGCCTGGTAAAAGTTGACACCCAACTGCTGCAAACAGGTGACGTACGTGTGGCCGATTTGGTATTGGCCATTAATAATTATCTTGCTATTAAAAACCTTAAAACGCAAACCAATATTAATAAGCTGCAGCTCATTAATCAGCTCAATTACTGGAATAAATAATATGAAATTTAAACATATATACCTATTTGCAGGCCTTTTAATCTTGCTGTATAGCTGCAAAGGCAATACCCAACCTGCGGATGATGCCGGCGACGGAGGTTCGGCCGCTCAAACACCTGTAACCGTAACTACAGTTGCCGATAGCGCCATGATGGACTATATTGACCTCAGCGCTACCTCCGTTTTTCAGCAAAAAAACATTGTGAAAGCCAATGCTAACGGTTACATCCAAAAGGTGAACATCCTGCCGGGGCATTATGTAAATAAAGGCGAGTTTTTATTCAGCATAAAAACTAAAGAAGCACAGAGTATTGGTAACAGCATCAATGTGCTGGATACTACGTTTAAGTTTTCGGGCGTAAATAAAATAAAAGCTGCCGGTAATGGCTACGTTACCCAACTCAATCACCAGCAGGGCGATTATGTGCAGGATGGTGAGCAGCTTGCCGTGATCAGCGACCGCTCAAGCTTTGTATTTGTGATGCAATTGCCTTATGAACTGCGTAGCTATGTAAAAAACAATCAGGACGTACAACTTGTACTGCCCGGCGGCGAAAAATTGACGGCACAAGTAAGCTCATCAATGCCTGCTGTTGATTCACTATCGCAAACCCAGGGCATTGTGCTTAAGGTAAACAGCGCCAATCCCATCCCTGAAAATTTGGTAGCTAAAGCGCGGATCATTAAGTCGATACGCCCGCATACGCTATCACTTCCAAAATCGGCCATACTAAGCAATGAAACACAAACGGAGTTTTGGGTAATGAAGCTGATCAATCCTACTACCGCGGTAAAAACCGCCATAACCAAAGGCATTGAAGCCGGCGGCAGGGTGGAAATTTTAACCCCCAAATTTTCGGCGAATGATAAAATAGTGGTTACAGGTAATTACGGACTGGCAGATACGGCTAAAGTGAAAATTGTAGAGTGATGAAGGAAAACCAGCGCAAAAATTACTTCATAACCCATCGCAAGCCTTTAGGCCTGGTGCTGGCCCTGATTATTATGGGCGGTTTGTTTGCTTATTCAAAACTGCAAACTTCGCTTTTTCCTGAAATCACTTTCCCCAAGATCAAGATCATTGCCGACGAGGGCCTGCAGCCGGTAAATAAAATGATGGTTACGGTTACCAAACCGCTGGAAAATGCCATTAAGCAGGTGCCCGACCTGCAACTGGTACGCAGTACTACGAGCAGGGGAAGCTGCGAAATTTCGGCCCTGCTCAACTGGAATGCCGATATCGACCTGAGCCAGCAGCGTATCCAGTCGAGCATCGACCAGATCAAGAACGACCTTCCTGCCGATGTAAATATCAGCGTAGCCAAAATGAACCCTTCCATTTTACCGGTAAGCGGTTACACTTTGGAGAGCCATAACCTGTCCCCTATTGAATTAAGGCAGTTAGCTACATACACAGTAAAACCATTCCTTTCGCAGGTCGACGGGGTATCGGAGATCAGGGTGATCGGCGGTAAACTTAAAGAATACTGGCTCACGCTCGATCAGCAAAAAATGACTTCGTTGGGCCTCACACCTGATATTATCAGCAATACGCTTGCTACTACCAATTTTGTAAAATCAGAGGGTTATCTGTCTGATTATAAGCGCATGTACCTCACTGTTACTGATGCTACCATCAATGCCAAAGATCAGCTGGAAGACCTGGTGATCAGCAACAACCGCAAAAGAATAGTACGGCTCAAGGATTTTGCAAGCATCCAGGTTAACGAAGGGATTGAATACACCCGCATCAACGCCAACGGGCACGATGGGGTACTGATCGCTGTAGTGAAGCAGCCCAATGCCAACCTCATTTCGGTTAGTAACGATATGGCCGATAAGATTGACGCGCTGAAAAAACTGCTCCCGCGGGGGGTAAGTATACGGCCATATTATGTTCAGGCCGATTTTGTGAACGATTCGGTTAGGAGCGTGAGTGACAGCCTTTGGATAGGCTTGCTCCTGGCTATTATTGTGGCCGTGATCTTTTTACGATCATTCAAGGCAAGCATCACCATATTGATTACCATCCCGGTTACACTCGGGCTTACCCTGCTTATACTATACTGGCTTGGCTATACTTTTAATATCATGACGCTGGGTGCTATCGCAGCATCCATAGGATTAATTATTGACGATGCCATTGTAGTGGTTGAACAGATCCACCGGGTACATGAAGAACACCCTGATGAGCTGAGCAGCCATTTGGTTCGCAAGGCTATTGATTACCTTTTCCCGGCCATGGTGGGCTCATCTATCAGTACTATCGTAATTTTTATTCCTTTTGTTTTGATGACGGGTGTGGCCGGGGCCTACTTCAAGGTGCTTACCGATACCATGATCATAACCTTGCTGAGCTCATTCTTTGTAACCTGGATCGGTTTGCCTGTAATTTACCTGCTCGTAACGCGTAAGCCTAAATTAAATACAGCAAAAGCCAAGACAGAAGAAATACATACAGTTAAACAACAAAAGTGGGTTAGTTTCTTTATCCTGCGCCCCTATGTAAGCCTTATTATTGTTGCCGCGTTGGCAGCAGTGATAGTGATAGTACCGCCTTTGCTGGAAACAGGATTTCTGCCTGATATGGACGAAGGCGCCATCGTGCTCGACTATAAATCGCCTCCGGGAACATCACTGGAAGAAACCGACCGGATGTTGCGCCAGATAGAAAAGCAGATCATAAAACATCCGGATGTAACTGCCTATTCGCGCCGCACGGGTACACAAATGGGCTTTTTTATTACAGAGCCTAATAGCGGCGATTATCTTATACAGCTAAAAAAAGATCGCACCAAAGGCACCGAAGAGGTGATCAGCGATTTGCGCAAAATGGTTGAAGAAACCCAACCCGCGCTGCAGGTTGAGTTTGGCCAGGTAATATCCGACATGCTTGGCGACCTCACCACATCAGCCGAGCCTATCGAGATCAAAGTATTTGGTGATAATCAACAAACATTGCAAAACCTGTCAAGGCAGATAGCCGGGCTGGTTGAAAAAGTAAAAGGCACTGCCGATGTGCTGCCGGGTATTGTTATCGCCGGTCCTTCGGTAAGCATTCAACCTCATTACAGCAAAATCGCACAGTATGGAATTACCGCCGCCGATCTGCAAATGCAGGTCCAAACCGCGCTGGAAGGTAATGTGATAGGCAGCTTACTGGAGAAAGAACAGCTTTCACCCATTCGCATGGTTTACCCGGGTAACCGCTCGCTTAACGTGAATGACATCCATAACCTGCATATATTTTTACCCAACGGCAAACTCATCCCTATAACTGAGCTCGCCTCGGTAGAGTTAAAGCCCGGCGATGCCGAGATCAACCGCGAAAACCTGCAAAGCATGAACGTAGTAAGTGCCCGGCTGGAAGGCAGCGACCTCGGTACCGTAATAACGGCCATTCAAAAAACCATCCACGATAACGTAAACCTGCCAACAGGCTACCATGTGGAGTACGGAGGGGCCTACGCCCAGCAGCAGCAGTCATTTAAAGAATTGCTTATTATCCTCATAACTGCCTGTTTACTGGTTTTTGGTGTGATATTATTCCTGTTCAGGCAGTTCAGGATAGCGCTGCTTATTTTGGTAATTGGCATTTTAGGCATCGCCGGCAGCTTCCTGGCCTTATTTATTACCGGTACGCCGCTGAATGTGGGCAGCTATACAGGGTTGATCATGATTGTGGGCATTATTGGCGAAAATGCTATTTTCACCTTCCTGCAGTTTAAGGAAAGCGCTATTGAAAATGAAAATAAAAACATTGACGCGGCTATAACCTTTGCCATCAGTACCCGTTTAAGACCAAAACTGATGACCGCCTTGGGGGCCATTATAGCCCTGTTGCCGCTTGCTTTAGGCATAGGTGCCGGCGCTCAATTGCATCAGCCATTAGCAATTGCAGTTATCGGCGGTTTTTTAGCAGCATTGCCATTATTGCTTATTGTTTTACCGGCTATGCTCCGTATATTGTACAGCAAAGGGTTTAGTACCCATTTAAATGAAATTAATGAAAGCCATCACGGTTAACACAGCATTTTTACAGATTCGGGACTTAATTTCATGGCAATAAACACTCCCGAAAAATGAAAAAGCAAATTTTGGCCGTAGCCTTGCTCATAGCAGGTATAGCTCCTTTTAAACTGAACGCGCAAACCTATGTGGCCGATAAAACCATCGCGCTACCGGGTGACGGTGGTTACGATTACCTGGCTATCGACAAGATCAACCGCAACCTGTATGTATCGCATGGTAACGCCGTAAATGTCATCAACCTGGATACCGAAAAGCCGGTTGGCGTTATTGATAACATGAAAGGCGTTCACGGTATAGCCATTGTAAATAAACTTAATCGTGGTTTCATTAGTGATGGCAAGGCAAATGCGGTAGTAGTTTTTGATCTGAAAACTTTTAAAACCATTACTACAATTGCCCTAACAGCTGCCAATGGCCCGGATGCCATTATGTATGACCCTTACTCCGACCGGGTGTTTACCTTCAACGGCGAAAGCAATAATTCATCGGTAATTAACCCGGCAACGCTTAAACAGGTTGGCACGGTTGCACTCGGCGGCGGCCCCGAGTTTGCTGTATCCGACGGTAAAGGCAAAATCTACAATAACCTTGAAGATAAAAGCAGCCTGAATGTTATCGACAGCAAAAGCCTTAAGGTGATTAAAAACTATCCCCTTGCCCCCTGCGGCGGCCCAACAGGCTTAGCGCTTGATGCCGCTAATCAGAAATTGTTTACCGTTTGCCGCGAAAATAAGGGACTGAGTGTTGTTGATATCAAAACAGGTAAAGTGACTGCTACCCTGCCAATTGGCGCGGGTGTTGACGCGGTGGTTTATGACCCTGAAACGAAACTGATATTTTGCTCATGCGGCGATGGCACAACTACCATCATCAAACAAAAATCGGCTGAAGAATATGAGGTGATCCAAACCCTAAAAACCGCCGAAAGGGCGCGCACCATGACACTTGACGCCAAAACCCACAAAATTTATTTAAGCGTTGCACAGTTTGAACCCGGCACACGTAAAGCCATTCCCAATACGTTTAAGGTGCTTGTTTTTAAGCAAAACTAACGTAAATTGTATATAAAATTTATATGAAATGATCATGAAGATTTTGTTTATTCCTAATATTACTAATTAATTTTTACAAAAAAATGAACTTTTGCGCACGTTATCGTTATATTTAACGTTTTAACACTATATGATTAAAAAGACTGATTTTGTTTATTCCCAGGAGTCTGAACCTCATCGTATCCGCACAAAAAAAATCTTAAAAGAGTTTCCGCAACTGCGAAAGCTTATAGGTAAAAACCCAAAAACCATATGGGCCATTGTTGGTTTAGTAGCTTTTCAGGTTGTTTTAGCCTGGTTTGTACGCGACCAGTCATGGTGGATAGTTTTCGGAGCGGCTTATTTGCTCGGCGCTTTTGCCGATCACGCGCTGTTTGTAATGATCCACGAGTGTACACACCAGCTATTGTTTAAAAACCGCAACGCAAACCGTTGGGCATCCATGTTTGCCAATTTACCGCAGATATTGCCAAGCGCTATTTCGTTCGAAAAGTACCACATCAAACATCACTCCTTTCAGGGTGTGCATGAGCTTGATGCCGATTTACCGAACCGCTGGGAAGCAAAACTGATCAGCAATTCATTTTTTGGTAAAGCAATCTGGCTGCTGTTTTTCCCGGTATTTCAATTGTTCCGCCTTTCACGTCTAAGGGAAATCCATCCTTTTGATGGCTGGATCCTGACAAACTGGTTATTACAGGCAGCATTTACAACCGCAATCGCTTACTTTATGGGATGGCATGCGGTAGCCTTCCTGCTGTTAAGCTTTTCATTTTCGGTTGGCCTGCACCCTTTGGGCGCACGCTGGATCCAGGAACATTACCTTACCGTTACCGAAGAACAGGAAACATACAGCTATTATGGCAATTTTAACGCGGTAGCCTTTAACGTAGGTTTCCATAATGAGCACCATGATTTTCCTTCTATCCCATGGAATAAACTTCCGGAGATCAGGAAAACGGCTCCTGAGTATTACGATACATTACACTATCATACTTCATGGACAAAGCTGTTCTTCCAGTTTTTGTTTGACAGGGAGATCTCGTTGTTTAACCGCATTCTGCGTAAAGACCGCGGTCGTGTAGCGCTAACAGACATTTCAAAACCAGATATTGACCTCACCAAGTCCGAAGCAACAAAACCGGAGCTTATAGACGTTGAGAAATAAGAAAACAAAAAAGGGCCTTGAAATAAGGTCCTTTTTTGTTGGTAGCACATTGCCTCCCCCGCCCAAAACATTTCACATTCGCCCTTGCATCCGCCGCTGCCGCAAGCGTCCACGCTTGTGGCCCGCGTTTAGGTATACAACCTGATTAGCCTCTCGCATAGCTTAGCATGATACCCACAAGCGAGGACGCTTGCGGTAGCGATGAAAAAGGGCCTGAAATAAGGCCCTTTTTTTTGATAGTACATTGCCCAACCACGCCTAAAAACATTTCACATTCGCCCTTGCATCTCACTAACTAATTTCCGTATAATTGCTAATAAAATTAGTAAAATGAAACAAGTAAGTGTGGTAGCCCAGCTCGTGATTTTTAGTCGTTATATCGGTCAGCAGGTTATGATCATTAGTCTTTTAAACAATAGCGAAGTGAATATTGGCGTCCTTACTGGAGTAAAACATAATGCCATAGCAGTTAATATTGACGATGTAATACGCTGGATCCCGCTTTATGATAACTTCAGGCTTTGCGAAATTAAGTTACTTTTAAAGCCTTTAAAAAAACTTACGCCCGATGTTGTCTCAGCAGCAAACGATCTGCCTGTAAAAGCGTTCATCACTCCATACTACCAGCAACTGGGCTATGATATGCCTGTTTTTATTGAACCCGGGCACCCCTGTAATTGCAAATATGTTCAGGAACTGGAACTGGCCGATTACCGTGCCCCTACCGAAATATACAGGCAAAATGCTTTATTACATGCATTTGAATCGGCATAAATGTTTCATGGTACGAATATTGTGTACCATTTGCCCTGTTTGTTACTTAATTTTCATATAGTCGTAACAAAATCAAATAATTAATGTCAACTTCATACTAACGCGCTTTATTTGCGTTATTGTTTGCAAGAAACAGAATGAGCCGATCAAAAAAATTAAATATACTACTACCACTTGTATCCCTGCTTTTTATGGGGGCCTTTGCCAAGCACAGGCTGCTCGACAGGCAGGACATTACAGGCACCCTGAATGATAAAGAGATGGATGAAACGTCGGGTATTGCGGCATCGTCTATTAGTCCCGACACTTACTATGTACATAACGACAGCGGCGATACCAGCCGTTTTTTTGCTATAACAGCCGAAGGCAAACTTAAATCAACCATTTATTTTAAGGGAGACAGCACTCAAAAGCTGGGTGTACAGGATTGTGAAGATATTGATGTTGGCCCCGGACCGGAAAAAGGTAAAAGCTACGTTTACCTTGGCGATATAGGCGATAACAATCAAAACAGGCCATATATTACAGTTTACCGCATGGCCGAAAAAAAATCATGGGCTACAGGTGATAAGGCCATTACAAACACACAAGCTGTACGGGCAGATTTTAAATATCCGGATGGCCCTAAAGATGCGGAAACATTGATGATTGACCCGATAGGCAAACAATTGATCATTGTAAGCAAAAGGGGTGATACCGTTGCGGTTTACACCAGTCCGTTAAAATACCAGGCCAATACAACAACAGTATTAACCAAACGCTGCAAATTGTTCTTCGCTGGTTTTAAACCTTTTAAATGGATCACAGCCGGCGATATCTCTAAAGACGGGCAGCAGATCCTGCTAAAAAGTTACGACAAAGTTTACTACTGGCGCCGTCAGCATAACGAACCCATATGGGAAACCATGGTACGCAAGCCACGGGAACTTACCTACAAAGTTGAAAAACAGGGCGAGGCTATAGGTTTTCAGCCAGATGGCAAAGGCTACTACACTACAAGTGAAGGAGTTTTTTCGCCGGTATATCATTACGATGTGCCAAATTGATTTTCCCAACTACGTTATATAAAAATGGCCTTTATCGAATAGATATAGGCCATTTTTGCTATCAACGTCCCATCAGGGTCTCTCGCAGAGGACCCTGATGTATACGCCATGCAGATTGATGTATACGCCAGATCAGCTGTTCTAAGTACCCAAACGCGGTGAACCTCAGGGTCCTCTGCGAGAGACCATGAGGGGACATGAAAATCAGCTAATCAAATAAAAAGCGTCATTGCGAGGTACGAAGCAATCCCAAACTATACAGGGTGGCCCTGCTCATCGGGGATTGCTTCGTACCTCGCAACGACGCGTGTTTTTATCTCCCTATCCTAAATCCTTACATAACCCTAATAAGCTTTACGCCATGCGGTGGGATTTTGAAAGTGTATTTGTGGTTAACCGCTATCAGGTATTTCTGTTCCCAAACATCGCGGGCTTTGGTAAAGCCTTTTAACAACTTGTCATTAGCTTCCAGGTTAACAGTTTGATATTTATCAGATGTGTTAAAGAAACCTATTGCTTTTTCACCTTTGGTAAGCTCTTTTACCCAAATCTGCTGCTCATCTGTTTTAGAAGCCTGTCTTGCACCTTTGCCTAAGGCATCCTGGTCAATAGCCAGTACTTCATCATTCGTCAACAAGCTAAGCGTAAACCTGTCCAGGTGCCCCATATCGCAGCCGATTAACAGCGGCGCAGACAGCAGGCTCCATAAACTGATGTGGGTATACTGCTCATCATAGGTTAAACGGCTATTGTGCAGGCTTGGCCCCCAGCCTACTTTGCCTACAACCAGCATATCCGGATCATTAAAATGTCCCGGACCAGCGTAAGGCGAAGCAGGATCCTGGCTAAAGCCAATATCACTCATACTTCTCCAGGTATCCTGGATATCGCCGGTGGTACGCCAGCTGTTACCGCCGGTTTCGGCACCCCATTTCCAAACATCGCCCCAGCCGTACTGGCAAAAACTGAACATAATATCGCGGTTTACCTTATTTAAAGAGGTACGCATTACTTCGTATGGTTTCTTAAGTGCAGGCAGGTCGGGATGCGGTGGGGTAACTTCCGAGTAGGAGCACCAGTCATATTTCAAATAGTCAAAACCCCAGTCGGCATAAGTTTTGGCGTCCTGGTCTTCATGCTGCCAGCTGCCCAAAAAGCCGCCGCAGGTGCGCGGACCAGGCGATGAATAAATCCCGGTATGCAAGCCAAGGCTGTGTACATAATCGGTCAGCCCTTTCATATCCGGAAACTTGCTGTTAGCTACAATGGCGCCATCGGCAGCACGGTTTTCCGCCTCCCAGCCATCGTCGATATTGATATAGTTCCAGCCATAAGCACTTAATTTCTCCGACATTTCTTTAGCCGAGATCTTTACTTTTTCGTCATTAACACTTAATCCCCAGGCATTCCAGCTGTTCCAGCCGAGGGCTGGGGTAAGACCGATTTTATCGCCAATGCTAATCGTTAGTGTTTTGGTTTTATTGCCTAAGCTATTGGTAACCGTAAGCGTTACAGGATAATCTCCCTTTTGGTTTACTACACCCGAAATGATACCGGTTTTAGCATCAAGCGTTAAGCCCGCGGGCAAGCCCGCAGCTTTATAGGTAAGCGGCTTTTTACCGGTTGCCGGGATCAGATAAAGGAAAGGGTTACCCGGCCTTGCACCGTAAACATCGGCACCATTAATTTTTGGCCTGGGCGATGGGTAAGGTGTAAGCACATAAGGCGTGGTTTCGGTTTTAACAATCTCTTTACCCGATTTTTGATCTGTAAAAGTATAAGCTATGGTATACGATTTTTTTGCTAAGCGGGCTATCACAAACGAATAGGTAAAAGGCTTGCCGGTGGTAAAGTTTGCAGGGTTTGTTTTTTCGTAGATCACCGCGCCCGTTTCAGGATCGGTAACTTTAAAGGCCAAAGTACCCTGGTACTGGTATTTATTGGTCGTAATCAATTTAACCGATTTGGCCAGGCTGTTATTTTCCTGGAAAGTAAAATCGCCATCGGTATTAACTGTAACGTGATCCATTACATCGGCCATGGCAATAGAAAAATTATCGCCGTAAATACCACCATCTCCGCCGGTATCATAAATGCGGATGGCCAGCACATTTTCTTTATCCCACAAAATAGCCGGATCTGAAGCTGAGATATTATAAGTTCGCGGCCCGTAATTTCCGTCCTTAATGGTTCCGCTGTGACCGCCATATTTGGCGATAAGCCTTCCGTTTAAATACACCTCGTCATTATCATCAACACTGGCCAGGCTTAAGCGGAGACTATCCTTTAAATAAGCTTTTTCCTTAAGCGATGATGGGATCACTACATGGACGCGGTACCAGCCGAAGCCATCGTAATTAGGGTGTCCCTGCGGCTCCCAGGAATGGGCGACATCAATGTTTTGCCAGTTTTGATCGTTAAAAGTTGGGGACGACCATTGGGCAGAATCACCCACAGCAAATTTCCAGCCTTTGTTAAGCTGAACATCCTGTGCAGAAGCGCCCAGATATGTACCACCCAACAATAGCAATGCGGTAAAAATTTTCTTCATTATTATAGGTTGTTTAAAAGTGAAAAGCGAAACAGGATTTCGCCCGGTTAGTATGCAGATTTAAAGGTACAATGATTTTGAATAATTGGAAATGTATCATTAACATTTATTTAGAGATAGTCAAAAAATGCCCCTAAATACAAGTGAAAGTAAAAAATTGAACCCGGCATTAATTACCAAGCCGTTATAGTACAATCTTTGTTCATAAACCGATAATACTGCCGACGGTAAATTTAATGTACAGTTTACGTTCTGGTTCAATATCGATTATACATTTACTGATAGAAAAACAACAGCTATGAAAAAGACTTTTTTAACCTTAGCCCTTGTAACAGTTTGTTTTGTAGCCTGCTTTGCAGCCCTTGCGGGAATTTCCGGAAAATGGGAAGGTAAGCTTGAAACAGAAACCGGAGAAGTTTACCCATTGCTTTATAATTTTCAGATTGATGGGAACAAACTAACTGGCACAGCCAAAACGCCTAAAGGCGATATGCCGATTGAAGATGGCAAAATAACCGGCGACAGTTTTAAATTTACCGTAAGCATCGAAGATATTCACATTGCCCATACAGGTAAATTCTATGGCGATTCGGTAGGTGTTGATATTGAAGCCAATGGCTCAAAAGTACATAGCACTTTAAAAAGAGCTCAACAACCTTAATTTCCTGATTTAAGAATTACATGATATTCAAATTCCACACCATAAAATATCATATAATCATTTCATCCTATAAATCAAGGTGCTTATATTTATAAACCAAAATTCACATTTATGAAAAAAAAGATTTTTACTACTACACTATTGGTAAGCTGCTTTATGATATGTCTTGCAGCTATAGCTGATCTTAACGGCAAATGGGCAGGCAAATTAGTTACAAGCGACGGCCAGGAATACCCACTGCTTTATAATTTTAAGGTTGATGGCGATAAACTGACCGGCACAGCCTTAACTCCGGAAGGCGACGTTGACATTAAAGAAGGCAAAACCAATGGTACCGACTTTTCATTTACAGTAGCCACCAGCGGTATCGTGATACCTCATACAGGCAAATTCATGGGCGATTCGGTTAACGTTGAACTGGATATCAATGGCTCAAAAAGCAGCTCGGTATTGAAAAGACCTGTTGAAAAGAAATAATTTTCAAATATGATCGTCATGCTGAGTGTTTAAATCCGGAGGCCTCTGAAGGTGAAATGACAAAAGAGGGCCTGTCAGTCTGAGCCTGTCGAAGACTCGTGAGCAGAGGCCTGCCCGCCATACTTCGACGGGCTCAGTATGACACCCATTTTTTAAGTTGTCATGGGTAACTTGTTTCAGCACCCCACTTGCTAAGCGGCCTTGCATGGTCTGCCTGTCTCGTGGGATCCTGAAACAAGTTCAGGATGACGTATCTTAAATATCAAAAAAAGAAAGACCTTACCCCGTCCGGTAAGGTTTTTCTTTTTTTTAAACTTAAAGGCAACAAAATTGTATATAGTTTAAAATTACTGCATATAGGCATCTGCTTAAGCTATATCAACAATGAAAAAAGAGTTCCTGGTGATCAGTGCGTTTGTTATCATTACCGCTTTTAGTTTTATTTCGATGGCCGATATTAACGGCAAATGGATAGGTTCGCTAACGCTTCCGGGCGATGATCATTTTCCCTTAAGCTACACTTTTAAGGTAGACAGCGGCAAACTTACAGGTACAGCCCATGCTCCGCAGGGTGATGTAGCTATTACCGACGGCATGATCAACGGCGATAATTTCTCTTTCAGTATCCCGGTACCGGGAGGCAGTTCGCCCCATACGGGTAAAGTTTATCAGGATTCTATTGGTATGGACCTGGTTTACAAAGGTCAGCACCTGCATGCTACATTGAAAAGAGACAAGTGAAGTCGAAAGTCTTAAGTATGGAGTCTTTAGTCAAAAGGAGTGCGGCAATTTTTCAGGTCGAAAGTCAGATTATTGTATGACTTATAGATTGAGACTATAGACTTTGAACTAAATGTTGTGTATTAAACCCACAGGGCGTACCTTTGCGCCATGCTGCAACGTATTACAGCCTATTTACTCATCTTTTCGCTGATCACGGTCAATTTCTCGCGGTTTTTCATTTTCGCGGGTTTTGAGCTGAACAGGAATTACATTGCTACCAAGCTTTGCGAAAACAGGAACAGACCCTGGTTGCATTGTGACGGTAAATGCTACTTCGCGAAAAAGATCAAACAGGCAGAGGACAAGCAGGCCAGCGACGAAAGGCAGTCGCAAAAGAGCCTCTTTCAGGAGGTTTATGTCATCAGCTCAACTGATGTTAAATTCCACTCCAGCCTGTTGCAGGTTATTTCAACCCCTTACACCCCCACCGTACCGGCCGATCGCCCGGCTACGATATTCCAGCCTCCGCAGTTAGGATAATCATTTCATTTTTATTGGTTTTTGATTGATGGTGTAGGATAGCTATATCAGTTGTATAACTACAACCTTGTAATTACGTGCTAAAAAACCATCAAAAGAAGGTTAAATGACATTGGGTGCGGAGGGATTGTCATCCTGAGCCTGTCGAAGGACGCGCGCAGAGGCCCCCCACCATGCTTCGACGAGCTCAGCATGACACCCGTTTTTAAGTACTTCGTTCCTCGGCGTGACATACGTTTTTTGACCAATCATCGGCAAAAAGTAATGGCAGGCAGAAGCTACAATCCATTCCCATCAATCGCTCCACACCCTACTCTACCCATTTTTACACCGGGAGGCAACTCCTGTAATACTATATAATGAAACGATATTTAATCCTATTTATAACTTTTATACTTGCTAAAACACAGGCTTACGGTCAAAATATACAAGGCACCATAACAGATGCCAATACCCACGAAGCAATCGCGGGTGCATCAATCTGCAATGCCGATGCCACTACAGGTGCGAAACTGGGCATGACTAACGCCAAAGGGCACTTCAGCATTAATACGCAAAGCATTATCCGGCTTAAATTTGCCATGGTTGGTTACAGCGCACGTATTGTTGAAGTATCAACCATAAAAGGCCAAAAGCTTGATGTTGCCTTAGAGCCTTCAACTGTGGATCTGCAACCTGTTGTGGTAACCGCCAGCCGCGAAGGCCAGGCCAGGCAGGACGCCCCCATCGCCATCAGTAAAATCAATTCCACCCAAATTAAGGACACCAAAGCCACTGCCCTTTATCAATTGCTGAACAAGGTTGCAGGTGTTTACATGGTGAATTTGGGTAATGAGCAGCATACCATGGCTATTCGTCAGCCCATAACTTACAATGCCCTTTACCTGTATATGGAGGATGGCGTACCTATCCGCCCTACGGGCATCTTCAACCATAACTCGCTGTATGAGATCAACATGTCGGGCGTTAAGGATATCGAAGTGATCAAAGGGCCTGCATCATCGCTTTATGGCAGTAACACCATTGGTGGCGCGGTTAACTTTATTACCCAGGGACCGCCTACAGGTTATGCAGGCAATGTTGCTGTTCAGGGCGATAACTACCATTATCGCCGCGTTGATGCCGATGGTGGTTTCACACAGGGCAAATTTGGTTTGTATGCAGGAGGATATGTAGCCCATCAAACCGATAGCTGGCAGGATTATTCTGATTTTGATAAATACTCGGCCAATTTTAAAACTACTTATGATTTCAGCGCCAAAACTAAATTGACAACCTCTGTAGCGTACAATTATCTCAATACGCAAACTCCGGGTAGTTTGGACAGCGCCCGGTTTTATGACCGCAGCTACGGCTCCAACCAACGTTTCGCCTATCGCAAGGTAAAATCGTTTCGTGCCGGCACCCGTCTGGATCATCAGTGGGATGACAAGAACAGCACTTTTGTGACGCTGTTTTTCCGCAACAACTCAACTGCGCAGCTGCCAAGTTATTATATCTCTGATGTGCGCGACGCTAACGGTGTTTACAAAAGCAGCAACGGACAAGTAAATGATCAAAAATTCAACAGCTATGGCTTACTGGCACAGCACCGGGTTGATTTTGATTTCCTGCATTCGAGGCTGATTGGCGGTGTTTATATGGATGATAGCCCGAGTTCATATTATGCCCAATATCTTGATATCACCAAAGATGTAGCTAACAACTACTACACCGGCTTCAGCAATACCGGCAGGTACATTGATAATTACAAGATCAAGTTGTTCAACACAGCGGCTTATGTCCAGTATGAAGTCAAGCCTACGGAAGCATTAAGAATAGTTGGCGGTTTACGGTACGACAGGGTGCATTACAACTTTGATAATGAGATCCCCGCCGGGCAAACCAAGTATAAACAACAGGAGACCAACAATTTTAACATTGTAGCCCCCAAACTTGGCCTTACCTATAACCTGGGTAACAACAAAGGTTTTTATGCCAACTACAGCGTAGGTTTTCAACCGCCGGAAACCGGCGACTTGTACAGCTCACGTCAGCTTACCCAGCTTAAACAGGCCACTTTTGATAATTACGAAGCCGGCGGCTGGTTTTCCGCTTTTAACAAAAAGCTATATTTTGAGCTGAGTGTGTTTGATTTAGAAGGCCATAACGAAATCATTAACCAACTGCTGCCGGATAATACTACCCAGAACCAAAACGCAGGCGCAACACGTCACCGGGGAATTGAATACTCGCTTACTGTAGCCCCGGTTAAAGAGCTTACCTTCAGGTTTAGCGGTACCAATGCCAAACACACCTATGTGGAATACAGCGAGGTGACCACCAATTACACCACCGGTGCCAACACGGTTACCAACTATGATGGGAAACGCATGAACAACGCGCCGGCCTGGGTTGCCAACTCCGAGCTCAGCTACAAGCCGCAATACCTGCCCGGTTTCAGGATAGCAACAGAGTGGCAGCACATCAATCAATACTACACCAACCCCGCCAATACCAAAACTTACTCAGGTTATGATATTTACAACCTGCGTTTGGGCTATGAGGTAAAAAGCAGCATATTAAAAGGCGCAGGCATCTGGTTCAATGTGCTCAACTTAACCAATAAGCTTTATGCAACTACGGTAACCAGCAGCCAGTACGGCGATACCTATAACGCCGCGCCGCCGCGTACCTATGCCCTGGGCATCAGTTATTCATTTTCAAAATATTGATCAATGGCATCTGCAACAGTAAAAAGCAACTTTTATAAATGGCACCGGGTGCTGGGCTTAACGGCCCTCATCCCGGTGATCTTCTGGACATTGAGCGGTCTTTCACACCCGTTCATGTCAAACTGGTTCAGGCCTTCAATTGCGGAGGAAGTGTTTAAACCGCTACCTCAAAGCCAGATGAAACCGGTGCTCAGCATTCAGCAGGTATTGGATAAAAATAACATTTCCGTTATCAGGAACTTCGGACTGGTTAATTTCAATCACAACACTTATTACCAGGTGCTGGATAAAGATAGCGTGTACAATTACTACTCGGCCAATGATGGGGTATTGTTAAAAAATGGGGATAAGCTATATGCCACTTATCTTGCCCGCTATTTTACGCAGGATTCGACATCTAACATTAAAAAGATCGATCTGCAAACAACGTTTGATGGGCAATACCAGCCCATCAATCACCTTTTGCCTGTTTGGAAGATTAGTTTTGACCGCCCCGATGGTATGGATATTTATATTGAAACCAGTCAGAGCCGCATGGGGACATTTAATAACAATACCCGCAAAGCTTTCCTTTGGCTGTTTGAACAGTTCCATACCTGGCAGTTTTTAGCCGATATCGGCGGCGATGTTTTCCGTAATGTAATATTACTCATCATCATGGTGGTAATGCTGTTCGCCCTCATCAGCGGCTTAACTGTTTATGGTTTAATGTGGAAGAAGTTTAAATCCGTAACTCAAAAGCGAAAAGAAAATGGCGGTGAGGACACGCGCATCGTTCATCGTTATCACAGGCAGATAGGGCTTATTGTTTCCTTTGTGATGTTTACTTTCGTGATCAGCGGGGCTTTTCACCTTGTCGTAAAACTGCACAATACCGAAACACCAAAGCCTGATCACGGGCAAGTGATCAACAGGAAACAGTTGGCTATCTCCAACCTTCAGCTTCCTGTTGCCGACAGTATCATCAAAAGGATAGCTGTGGTTAACTTTGGTGGTAATACTTATTACCAGGTAACTGATGATAAAAAGCAGATCTCGTACTTTAACACCTTAACCGGCATAGAACAAATTAATGGAGATGAGGATTATGCCCGTTTTTTAAGTACCTATTACCATACCCACCAGGATCCTGACCAGTTTTATGGCAGGGTAAAAGTTAACCAGGTAAAGCAGTTTGATAACGGGTACGGTTTCATCAACAAACGCCTGCCGGTTGAGCGGGTAAGCTACGCCGACGGCAGCAATTGGTATATTGAAACTACCTCATCAAAACTGGCTACAAAAGTTGCAGGGATTGACCGGATTGAAGGGCTTTCTTTTATATTTTTACACAAGTATTTCGGCATGACCTGGGCGGGTAAGGATATCCGCGATATAGTGAGTATGCTGGCCGCCTTAGGTGTGCTGGTAGTATCGTTGTTCGGGTTGGCCTCATTCATCAAAAACAAATAATCAATGAAAAAAAGCTTTATCATTTTAGCCTTTGCCAGCATGGCCCTTGGCGCCTGCAACAGTGCGGTTAAAAGCACCGGCAAAACCGACAGCACCTCAACCGTAAAGAAAAAAGGCAAATACACCTGCACCATGCACCCCGATCTTACCTTTGAGAAACCCGGCACCTGCCCTAAATGCGGCATGGCCCTGGTTGAAAGGGATACTACAGAGGATAAGAAATAATCGTTTTAATTCTGCCTCTGACCCGTCATTGCAAGGAAACACCAGGTAAACCCCGAAAAAAAAAGTAATGATGTATAAAACATATTTTAGAGATGGCGCGCGGGGCGCGTTAGTGATAGGAGCGGGTACCGGCCTTGTGGCTAATGCCTGTGCAGTATGAGCGTATAACACGGGCCACAGGCAACGCCCATATTTATAATATCGATCAAAAAAATATATTTAATAACCAACAACTTACAATCACGTCATTATAAGATAACGAAGCAGTCCCAAACCGTACAGAGAAACGTGCATAACCACTCTGCCTCATGGGGATTGCTTCGTAATGACGCTTTTTTGTTTTGCTATCTTGCACACAGAAAACGTGCTCAATTTCTATCGGTAACAATTACAGCTTCCACCCGTCTCATACTTACAAACAATACAACTTATATCCTGTTATACCCCCTGTTACAAATAAATCACTAATTTTGGCGCTGATGAAAAAGGTGGAAGTATTAAAAATGATTGACCTGGTTGAAGAGATCAAGAAACTTGATGATCTCATACAACAAAGCCGTAAGAAAAAAACTTCTGACTTTGTGATCAACCAGTACGAGGCGAAAAAACTTAAGCTTATTGGTTCAACCATCACTGAACTGGCTTCCGCTCCCATTCAATCCATCGAAAGCTACCAGCTTATTCAAAAGATACTAAATAAGTATTACCCCAACATTTCTGAAGAAGCTCTGCTTAATGACGATGACATCAGCAAAATAGCAACCGCTATCTAATTAAAGCTGTTGTTAAAAAGGCGGGTAAATGGATGCCGTTTGCTCCAGCGATTCATCGCCTTTCCAAAACACGGTACCGGGATGAAAATGTTTCCATGAGTGCCAGTATTCCTGGTAGGCCTGAATTTTAGCAAGGCGCTGCCCTTTTTGTGTACCGGTTAAACACAGGCCGTCCCAATCCCAAACCGAAGCGGTTTCTTCGTCGGTGAGCATGCCTTTATCATCCAGTTTAAAGTGAAGGGTTTTACCGCTTACTGATGTATTCCAGGCATGATAGCTGAGGCTGTCTTTTTCAATGCCAATAAGCAGTGAACTTTTGTTCAACTCATCGTTTAGCAGGCGTTTGGCGTACATGTGGCGCCAGTCGTAAGCTTTGGCTTTGCCGTTTATGATCACACCAATTACCCAGCTTTTACGCATCAGGGAGTCTTTGTTTTTTATAGTGCTGTCACGATCGATAGCTTGCACACGGTCGTAGTTTTTCAGGTCGGCATAATCTGCGGTGTATAGCCTGTCGGGTTGTAAAATGAGCGTTTCGGGATGTTTCTGTAACCAAGCCGCGAGGGTTAATTGCTCATAAGGCAGCTCGGTTAATTGTTTTCCTTTCAGCTCCCCAACAGCCGCGTTACCGGTAGCCTGGTACCACCAGGTTTTAGTGTTTTCATCTTCAATTATGGCATTATAGTGCCTTGCCCCCACCAGCCTGAAGTTTTGCCTTACTCCGTTTATAACCGGACTGTAAACCCTGCCTGTACGGCACATGGTGCAATAGGTAACCAAAACAGGTTTATTGCCTACATCGTCCTGCAGTTTATGATGATAGCCCAGGTAGATGAGCGGATAAGCTTTGGCGACACCGTTGTTTACAACACCTACTACCAGGTAGCTTAACGGCACCCTGTTTTTTAATCCATTGGCAAAAACAGCTTTTGTGGTTTCTTTAAACATGGTTTCGGCTTTATACATATAATCGGTTATGTAAAAGCTGCCTATACAAAGCACAAAAACAGCGGCTTTAACAGCCTTTTGTTTAAAGGTATTTTTAGCGTAGAATTTAAACAGGTACCAAACAACGAATAGCAAGCCAATCAAGCGCAGCGGCATGATCACCTTTTCGAGATAGTAACACAGGGTTATGGCATTCAGATCCTGGCTGCCCGGAAATGGCATGAGCAGGTAAGCATGAACAAGGCCGGGCACCACCAGTAAAATGATACCTATCCAGAATATTTTAGCACTGTTCCATCTCATGCTTATTCAATAAATCCTCAGCATTGGGCTGTTACCTCAATAAGTTTATAATTGGTTTATAATTTCCTAATTTATAAAAATTTACATATTACAAAAAATTATAGCCCAAATAAAACGATCGGCAATTATTGCTTTTTTCCATTCTCCACGCTTTTGATCTCTTCCTTGCGGTCTTTCTTAAAGTCAAAGCTGTTAAATTCCGGCGTTTGCGGCAAGTCAATGGTATAACTTGTCAACGTTTCAACTTCAATGGTGATATCATCTGCAAGCAAATCAATAATATGGCCGCCACCGGTTTTATCATCAGATAAAAAATGAAAATGGTAACCGCTGATATGCGCTCCTTCCATCAGTGCGGGGATCTTAAAACCTATGAAATCGCCTTTGATGTTCTTAAAATCAAAAAAATGTTGCCTGTCAAGCATCGCCGCCAAGGGCAAATAAGGTTTATCAACCGGCGGGAAAGCCCTTGTTTTAACCGTACTAAAATTTCCTTTGATGTGGATAGCGTAGATCCCGTTCTGGTTGGTTAAGATACTGTCGAGGTAGCTAAACAGTGCCGATTTAGATAAAGGCTTATTACACTTATATGTTTTTTCGGCATGAAAAAAGCAAACCACAGCATAAGGGGTTTTGCCGGTATCGGCAAGTTGGGTTGTTTTACCCGTTGACTGGGTTTGATAAAGTTTGCCGTTAAACACAATGAGCTCACCATCAAGCTTGCCCGGGGCGCCCAAACCAAAATCGCCATGTTGTTTTAATTGTTTATACGGATAATAGGAATCATACAAGCCGCCGATAAAACCTGCCGCGTAACCTGCGCTGAATAAATTTTTATCAACTACTTTTTGCTGTGCCGATGTTTTAAGGCTTGTAAAGATCATTAAGAGCGAAAAGCATCTCAGGCATAAATTCTTCATGAGGGGGACGTGTTTTTAAAGCCATAAAAGTAGTTCAAAAATTACTCTGGCATCTAACAAAGCCCGTTAAATTTTACTTTGCCCTTACGGGGATAAGAATTACAGGCCTTAAATTTGTTTAAACATTTAAAATGGAAATGATGAAAGTAGAAATATGGTCGGATGTGATGTGTCCGTTTTGTTATATAGGCAAACGCAGGTTCGAGGAAGCACTGGCCGGCTTTGAAGGCAAAGAACAAATTGAGATAGAATGGAAAAGCTTTCAGCTAAACCCCGATCTTAAAACCAACCCCAATATCAGCATTAACCAGTACCTGGCCGATATAAAAGGATGGACGCTTGACCATGCCGAACAGATGAACGATCATGTTACCCAAATGGCGGCACAGGCCGGCCTTACTTATAACTTCAGCAAATCGGTTGTAGCTAATAGTTTTAATGCGCACAGGTTAGCTCATCTGGCCAAAAAACATGGTTTGGGAGACGCTGCCGAAGAAGCTTTGTTCAGGGCGTATTTTACTGAAGGCCGCAATATTGATGATACCGAAACCCTTATTGAAATGGGCACAGCGATTGGCCTGAACGCTGAAGAAATTAAACAAACGCTTGAAAGCGACACCTACTCCGACGATGTAAAACATGATATTGCCGAAGCTCAATATTTAGGTGTGCGTGGTGTTCCGTTTTTTGTAATGAACCGCAAATATGCCGTATCAGGGGCACAGGAAGTGGCCGTATTTAAAGATACCCTTGCAAAAGCATTTACCGGCTGGCAGGAAGAAAACCCCAAACCAGCGTTTGATACAATCGAAGGCGAATCATGCAGCCCCGATGGCGACTGTAAATAATTGAAAAAATTGTAAACCTTTCTTAACATTATTTGTATCAAATAGTTTTTCTCATACGTACAAAGAGCTAAAATACTTATATTTAAACCGTAAAACCATAAACTATCACTCTTTGTATATATGAAAAAAATTTACTGCAAAGTAATTACCCTTCTTTTAATAGCAGCTTCGGTAAGTAGCTGCAAACTTGACCCTCCTCTCGGCCCGGATAAAGAAACAAAAGCTATTGACGTTGTCCCTACTACAAATACAGGGACGGGAACTGGTACAGGCACTGGAACGGGGACGGGGACGGGAACTGGTACAGGTACAGGTACAGGTACAGGAACGGGAACGGGAACGGGGACGGGGGCGGGAACTGGTACAGGCACTGGAACTGGTACAGGGACCGGAACGGGCACTGATCCGGCGGTGACTAACATAACCGGAGATGGATTAGCACTTGGGCCTGTCGGCACAATTATATTTAAGATAGACGGGGTAACCTATACAGACAAAACAAACTCTTTTGCGGCTATTCTCGATCACAGCAGTGCTTTAGACGGGGACGTATATATTACCGGTATGGGTGATTATGATATGAATCTTGACTTTAACGGCAAATCAACAGGTACGTTCACATTAGAAAAATTAGATATTGGCGAGCTGGGACTTATACCGGGCTTAGGAAAAGTGAAAGTTACAAAATTTGCAACCAGTGGTTTCCTCGGAACCATGCAGGGAACATTCCAGGCGGATATGAAAGAGTTCTCTACCGATAAAATCCACCGCAACGTACAAGGATCTTTTAATCTGAAACAATAAATCCTCAAAACATAAAGTCCTGATTTGTATTTAAAAATGAGTCGAGGCTTCTTTTTTTAGGTCCATTTCACACAAAAGTAAAAAACGATTTAGCTTATTAAAAGTACAATTAATTGCCTTATATTTGTAGCAATTAATCATAGTGTCCAAATGACACTATGATCGTACTAAAACATGAACAATTTCCCGCAAAAAACAGATATCATTAACAAACTAACGCTCCGCATTGCCGTGGGCGCTATGTTTTTTATGGCGGGGTTAAGTTTCTCCAGCTGGGCATCGCGCATTGCTACTGTTCAGCAAAATTTAGGTTTATCAGATGCCGGTTTGGGTGCTGTGTTGTTCGCCCTTCCTGTCGGCCTTATGTGTTCCCTGCCCTTCTCGGGCTGGATCATCACCAAAATAGGCAGTAAAAAACTCGTTATCGCCGCGCTATTGGTTTATGCTGCCGCATTGGTAAGTTTAGGCCTCGCACAAAATACGTTTCAACTTATCATCTGCCTGCTATGCTTCGGCTTTGCAAGCAATTCTGTAAACATTGCGGTAAACACGCAGGCAGTGGCTACCGAGCAGCTTTACCAGCGGCCCATTATGGCTTTTTTTCACGGACTGTGGAGCCTGGCCGGTTTTACCGGGGCAGGTATAGGCACGTTCATGATAGCCAACGGCATTATCCCTTTTCATCATTTTTCGTTAATGCTGATCGTGATAGCGATTGGCGTGGCCGTAGCTGCCCGTTATCTGAAAGATGATAAAGTAACCGATTCCGGGCCTGTATTTGTAATGCCCGATAAGTCGCTCATTAAATTAGGTATTATAGCCTTCTGTTCCATGATTTGCGAAGGCGCCATGTTCGACTGGAGCGTGATCTACTTCAAAAAAGTGGTGCTGGCTCCCGAGGCGTTGGTTGGCATAGGCTTTACTACATTCATGTTCACCATGGCAGGCGGACGTTTTGTGGCCGATTGGTTTGCTCACAAGTTTGGCTTAAAACGCACCTTACAGGTTAGCGGCTCATTAACCGCAATGGGTTTGTTAATTGCCGTAGCTTTCCCCTATGTTTATACGGCCATGGCAGGCTTTTTACTGGTTGGTGCAGGTGTATCATCTGTAGTACCAATGGTATACAGCGCTGCCGGTAAATCAAAAACTATGTCGCCGGGCGTTGCACTGGCTGCAGTATCAACTATTGGTTTTATGGGCTTTTTAGTCGGCCCGCCGGTTATCGGTTTTATAGCAGGAATTGCTACCCTCAGGGCCTCTTTTATCCTGATTGCCTGTATGGGAATTTCGGTAGTAGTGGTATCAACTATGGCCAAAATTGATTCGGATAATACCAAAGAGGAATTACCAAACGAAACAACAACCGTTGATTTTAGCCCTCCTGTTCCAAATCCGCAGCGGCAGGATTAAGCAGGTATTCAAACTGCTCGTACCCGTTGTGAAAAATAAACTTCAGCCTTTCCTTCGGTAAATTAATATCCAAAGCCATCAGCGCAAGCGTTTCAGGCAGGTTATCCCTTATCAGTTTAAGATCCGTAACATGCGGCATCTCCACAAAAATATCATCTCCCTGGGGCTTGATTTCCCAACCATTTAAATGAGCGTTTTTCAATGTACTTATCCATTTTTGCTGATAGTTATTCATAATATCTGGTTTCATTGATAAATGTTTTATGGCCGGGTTTTGTTTTAAATGGATGTAATCGACAGGCGGGGAAATCGCGTTTAAAATAATTCGATTTGTTTTACTAATCTCATACTGAAAAATTTCTACACAAATGCTTTGCAGCGCTCCACAATTAATCGAATTACACGAATCTTAAATTGATTCAATTCGTGTAATTCGATTAATCCGTAAAAATTAGTGTGAAATTTTTCATTTATTGTTTTTCAATCCGCATGTGGTTAAAAGCGATTTCCCTGAATCGACAGGTTGTGTCACCCAAAAATCAAACTTAATTCCTTATTTTAGGCATCTATGAAACAAAGCTACCCTATTGATAAAATCACGCAGCCGGTAAGCAAATTCATAAACCAGGAACATACCGGCGGCATCGTGCTTTTTATCAGCGTAATTGTGGCTATCGTATGGGTAAACTCGCCTTTTCAGCACAGTTACCACCAACTTTGGGAACTCACACTATCAATCGGTTTTGATAAATATGTTTTAAACCATCCCCTGCACCTTTGGATCAACGACGGCCTTATGGCTTTATTTTTCTTTGTGATAGGCCTCGAGTTGAAACGCGAGTTCATGGCCGGCGAACTATCGTCTGTAAAAAAGGCTTCGCTCCCCATGTTTGCCGCGTTGGGCGGAATGCTGGTGCCCGCTTTCATCTTTTTCCTTTTTAATACAGGTAAGCCATCAGCCCATGGCTGGGGGATCCCGATGGCTACAGATATTGCCTTCGCGCTGGCTTTACTATCTATGGCGGGCAAACATATTCCATCCTCTGTAAAAGTTTTCCTGTCGGCATTGGCCGTTGCTGATGACCTTGGCGCGGTATTGGTAATTGCCCTGTTTTACAGCAGTCACATAGCGCTTGTACCACTTACCTTTGGGGTTTGGCTGCTGGTGCTGCTGCTTATCGGCAATAAAATGGGGATCAGGAGTACCGCTTTTTATTTGATCATAGGCTTCGCTGTTTGGATAGCTTTTTTACTTTCAGGCGTCCACGCAACCATCGCGGGTGTGTTGGTGGCTTTTACCATTCCTGCCCGTACCCGCATCAGCGAGATCAGTTACACCCAATCTGTAAAGCAATACCTTACCGATTTTGAAAACGAGCAGCCAAACAACAGCACGCTTATAACGCCCGAACAGCACCACATTATTGATAAAATAAAAAAGCTGAGCCTTGACGCCGAAACACCGCTGCAAAAAATTGAACACACCCTGCATCCCTGGGTCGCTTTCGTCATCATGCCGCTTTTTGCTTTGGCTAATGCCGGGATTATTGTTAGCCATGACTTTTTCTCGTCACTGGCCAACCCTGTTAGCATGGGTGTGGCTATAGGCCTGCTTGCCGGCAAGTTTACAGGTGTATTGCTCTTTACCTGGCTCATGGTAAAATTTGGCGCACAATTACCCGCAGGCTCATCCTGGAAACAAATGACAGGTGTGGCTTTGCTTGCAGGCGTAGGTTTTACCATGTCCCTTTTTATATCGGCACTGGCCTTTGATCATGCCGAAATGATTGACCAGGCCAAATATGGGATCCTGTTAGCCTCTTTACTGGCCGGAATATCGGGGGTAGCTGTTTTAAGCAAAAAGCCGAAGGCTTAAAGCATAAAGCCAAAATGAATGTATTATCCACCTCCTCTATGAACCATGAACTATCATCCATGAACCGCAAGGCTACTGCTTCCAATTTGGCTTACCATAAATGCCCAGTGGTGTTATGCGGTTTTGGAAAATGGTTTGCTGGTTGTTATAAAACTTTATAAAATCACCGGCGCTGATTTGGCCGGGGTATGGAACGTAATAATGATGATCGTTTCCGTTGCGCCAGGCCATTACGTAGGATACTTTATGCTTAGCGAGGGTTTGCAGTAATATATCCGTCCACCAGTTGGGCATGGGGACACCTTCATAGCCGGTTTCGGGCAGGCATGTTATTTTATGGTGTTTTACAGCAATGCCATCAACAATGGCAAGGCGTTGATCCAGCTTAGCTTGAAAACGCTCAACGCTTTGCGTACAATAATTATCAAAGCCTATAAAATCCGCGTAAGCATCGCCGGGATAGCGTTCCAAAAACTCATCTTCTGATTCAAAATCAGCCGCCGAATATACGATGAGCAGGTTATGCAGCTTCTTTTTATCCCGCAGGTAATCGATAGTAAAACGCCACAGGGCTTTAAATTCATCGGTGGTACTGGTGTTTTTGCACCACCAAAACCAATTGCCCGTAAGTTCATGAAATGGCCGGAACAATATCGGGATAGCCTCGCCTTCCGGGCCTTTCATATCAGCTAAATAATTGGCCGCATGATCAAGATATTCAACATATACATCATGAAACGCGCCGCCGGGGATAAGATCTTTTACCGTATGCTGCGTGGTATCCCAGGCGGTTTTGCCATTGGCCGGGTTATCCATATGCCAGCAAAATGTATTGATGCCGCCGCGCGCGTAAACATCCTTAACAAACTGCTTCTGCTGTTCAAAGGCGATTCCGTTAATATCGTGAATGCTGTCGTGCTCAATCCTGGCCAAATCCCAACCATACAGGGCCGGGTATGATCCGGTAACACTCTTAACATCTGAGCGGCCTGGTTCATTACGCCATCCCACACCATAAGCCAGGTCATCGTGGTGACCAAATATTACCCCCACGTTAAGCAGGCGCTGCATACTGTAAAAAAGCTGCCGGGTTTCGGTTGTGGCATGCTTATCGGCAGGTTCAAACAGTTGCGCCATAGCGGTTGAACTATGGATCAGCAGGTATAAAACAGCAATCCTTCTAAAAAATTTTATCATAATCACTGCCGCTAAGTTAAACCATTTGAAGCCTTGCTTTATCGCTAATTTATCGGGCCTATACGCCTGATAATTTCAATACATGCACGGCTGTTATGATAGGGGCATTTCCAAAGCCCAGCTTTGTCCTCGCCGGGCATAATACTGCCATCGGCTTTAATACCCCAAACCCATTCGCCATGCTGTTTATCCAGTATTTTATCTTTTATAAAAGCCCAGTTTTTAAGGGCCAAATGAAAGTATTTATCATTACCGCTAACCTGCCAGGTATTGTAAAAGCCTACCATAGCTTCGGCCTGTACCCACCAGTGTTTTTCTTTGATTAGATGATCATTTTCCGGTTCATATTCATACCATAAACCACCATCTACATCTAAACCCTGTACAGTTGCTTCTGCTATCGCTATACAAATACTGCTGACCTTCTCGATCATTTCCTGATTGCCGATAACTTCGGCGGCCTCCAGTAAAAGCCAGGTGGCTTCAATATCATGCCCATACGATATGGTTTCTGACCGGCGGTTCCAATCCTCATCAAAAAACAGCACGAGGTGCCCGGTTCCAGCATCAATAAAATGATCAAAAAAATTATTGATCAGGGTTTCAATCTGCTGTTTAAGTCCCTCATCGGCCCAGATGCGGTACAGATTGGTATAAGCTTCCAGTAGGTGCAGATGGGTGTTCATGGTCTTTTTCTCGTTGGCATCCTTAGCGCTTAGCCTAAGATCGCCGAGCGGCTGCCAATCGCGCGTGAAAGCTTCGAAATAACCCGTTTTATCGTTGTCGCAACTTTTATCAACCAAAAGATGATAGAGGCCGATGGCTTCCTCCTTTACCCTTTCCGATTTCGAAGCTATATAGTATTCGCTCAGCGCGTAAATGGTAAAGGCATTGGCATATACCTGTTTTTTTGTATCCAACATATCGCCTTTATAATCAACCGACCAATACACACCGCCAAACTCATCATCAACAAAATGAGCTTTGATATAATCATAGGCCCGCTCAGCTGCCTGTAAATAAGCTTCATCAGGATTTTGATTATAAGCAGCTGAAAAGCTCCACAGGATCCTTGCGTTTAAGACCGAACCTTTGGGAGCACCGGGAATAACCTGGTTGTCATTGTTGATCTTGCCCCAAAAACCACCATTTACTTCATCTACAGTATAATTAAGCCAATAATTGAGGACATTTTTCAACTCACCTGTTAGCTCATTGCTAAAGACAGCAAGCTGATGATTTGAAACAGTATTTGATAGTTGAAGCATGTTTAAATCTCTGTTCAGGCGCCGGCTCCCTGTAATTGGCTTAAAGCTTTATTTTTATCGATAATATTGTACACTGCCTGTACCGATGAGGCCGAACGCAAACCATCGGCCGGTGTGTTCATGGCATAGTCTATCAGTTTATCAATTGTGGTGGTGGCTACATGCATGCGGGTATCTGAGGATGCATAATAAACATAAACAGATCCGTTATCGTCAGCTATCCAGCCGTTACAGAACACCACATTGGATACATCGCCGATACGCTCGTCACCAACCGGGGCCAAAAAATAACCTGCTGGTTGGTAAAGTACCTTAGTAAGGTCATGAAGGTCGGTCATAAACATGTACAACACATAACGTAAACCAGCAGCTGTATTGCGTACGCCATGCGCCAGGTGCAGCCAGCCTTTTTCCGTTTTGATTGGCGCCGGGCCCTGGCCATTCTTGGCTTCGTAAACGGTATGGTAGCTTTTATTGTGAATGATAGTTTCATGGTCAACAACCGCGTTTTCCATAGTGTCGCATAAGCCAAGACCTATTCCACCGCCGGTCCCTGCGCTGATAAAACCATCCTGCGGACGGGTATACAAGGCATACTTACCATCAACAAACTCGGGGTGTAACACCACGTTGCGCTGCTGGGGCGAGTTGGTTTTCAGATCGGGCAGGCGCTCCCATTTTACCAGGTCCCTGGTGCGCGCGATACCGCAGGCCGCTATCGCCATCGACTGATCATATGACGGAGCTTCGGGGTCACGGCGTTCGGTACAAAACAGGCCATAGATCCAGCCATCTTCATGCTGGGTAAGGCGCATATCGTACACATTGGTATCGGGTTCATCGGTTTGGGGCAGCTCAACCGGGTAATCCCAAAATTTAAAACCATTGATCCCATCAGCACTTTCGGCCACAGCGAAAAATGATTTCCGATCGGCGCCTTCAACCCTCGCTACCATTAGGTATTTGCCGTTAAACTTTATAGCGCCGGCATTAAAAACGGCGTTAATACCAAAACGTTCCATTAAATGAGGGTTGGTTTTAGCATCAAGATCATACCGCCACTCAAGCGGGGTATGGGCGGCAGTAAGCACAGGATATTTAAACCGGCAAAAAATACCGTTGCCTGTTTCCTCAACCTGGTTTTGCCGGTTAATCAATTGCGCTTGTTCGGCCTGTAGTTGAACGAGCCTTTGGTTAAATTCCTGCGTCATATAGTTTTTTATCAATAGTCTTTTAATTTATTCCACCAGGTTTTTTTCAGTATGGTGATAGTTACCACCAGTATAGCTACGGTAACTATAAGCGATGTTTTTTGTGCCAGTATCAGGTACATGGGCAGTATGGTAAGGCAGCATTGTGTAATAGTGCCTATAACCACGTTGAACATGTTTAGCTTAAAGTTTTTGTTGGGCACAAATGATGGATCTTTCTCCATTACCAAAGCCTTAACAGGCCCCCAAAAGCCCCATGGCCTTACGGTGGTATAAAACGACCGCAACACGGTCATATCCGTTGGCGCTGTAGCGTACGAGCCGATAACCGAGCCCCCCAGCGAGATGGCAAACAGCACCGGGAACCAGTACAACAGTTGGACCGAAGGGATAATAAGCGAGAATATCATGGCTGACAAAATCCCCGAAAGCATCCCGTAAAAAAAACCGTTGGCATTAAAGCGCCACCAATGCCATTTAAGTACGTTACTGGCTATATAACCGCCATAAAGTGCCGATACTATCCATTGCAGCACACTGTTCACATCCTTTACAAAAAAGCCGAGTATCACGCCTACCGCTACCACACAAACCCCCACCATGTAATTGGCAGTGATGATTTTTTTGGTAGATGCCTTTGGGTTGATATATTTGAGGTAGATATCATTCACAATATAAGCTTGCGCCGCGTTCATGGTACCGCTGAAGGTGCTCATGAAAGCTCCAAGCAAACCGGCCAGCAACAATCCAACCAAACCAACCGGCAAAAAGTTGTTGATCACGGCCGGCAGGATGCGTTCAAAATCAATAGCCCCTTTGGCGTCTTTCAAATCCATTTGGTGATAAAAAAGTACGCCCAGGATAGTTAAACTCACAATAAGCGAATAACGGATAGGCAGCAGGATGATATTTACAAAGCCGCTCATTTTGCTGGCCTCTTCGGGCGAGCGGGTGGAGAGGATCTTTTGCATATCATAATTAGGCGCGGGCCCGGCCACTGCCGCGAAGAAGCCTTTAAAAGTCATCATCATAAAAAACAGGCCGAACAGCGAATAACCATCTTCTTTGATCTTGTTATTTACCTCGCTGATGATCCCCGTCCAGCTGAGGCCCAGATTTTTACCAAAAAAAGGGCTATACCACCCATCGGGCACATTGAGGTGATTGCCGCTGAGTTTGCCTGCAGCTATGAAACTGATCCATACGCAGGCTACGGTCATGATGCCATATTTGATCATATCGCCCAATACAATACTATGCATGCCGCCTATGATAGAATAAAACATGGCGAATAGCGTAAATATGATCCCGTACATATGCGGCACATACTGAGGTGCAACATGGAAGGGCACGTAAGCTTTAACCAGGTCCCACGGGATAAATATTTCAATGAACTTGCCCAAACCGATAAATCCGTAGGCTAAAAAACCGAAACAGCTCAGTAGCGCAAAAGCGATAACCACCACATTTGAGCCGGTTACCCCTGGCCCAGTTTTACCGAAGCGGGTTGCCAGCCATTCGGCCCCGGTAGCGGCGTTTGACCGACGCAGCCAGCGCGACAGGTACATCATCAAAAACACCTGGTTAAATACCGGCCATAGCCAGGGGATCCAGATACTTTTCATGCCATAAACAAAGCACAGGCTTACCATCCACATGGTGCCACTGATGTCGAACATATCGGAGGCATCGCTTAAACCCAGTTTATACCAGGGTAAAGATTTGCCGCCCAGCATATAGCTTTCCTTATTTTCGCGGGCCTTTTTACGGTACCATAAACCAATAAAAATGGTGCTCAGCAGGTATAAAACTATAATGGCAACATCAAGTAAGTGTAACTTCATCTTGTCTGATTTTGTCTGAACCGGAATTTTTTGAATTAAATAATTGTCAGAATACTACAATCCTGGTTTAAAAATGGCCAAATACAATAAATTCGACGAATTCATAAATTCCAAAAATTCGAGTTCAGACACCTAACTGTCATTACTCAAAAATGAATTTATTATCAGCAACTTTATAATACTTTTTTAACCTTATATTTAACTTTATCGATAGGCTAATACATTTTTAACCAGCCATAAAGCCAAATAAATACCAGTTAAATAAATACGCGGTTTCCGGTATAGGTTTCCCTGAATTCTTTGGGAATACACATTTTTTTACGCTTAAAGATCCTGTTGAAATTGGAGATATTGTTAAAGCCGCATTTATAGGCAATTTCGGCTACCGTGGTTGTAGAGTCAATAAGCATCCTGGAAGCATGCCCAAGCCTGATCTCGTTCAAACTGTCAATAAAGGTTTTGCCCGTGCGCTTTTTGATAAACCTGCTAAATGAAGCTTCGGGCATATTGGCAATTTTAGCTACTTCGGCAAGGGTGATTTGCTTGTTATAGTTAATATTCATGTGCTCAAACACTTTTTCAATGCGGCGGCTGTTGTAGTAAAACTTCTCATTTGTAAAGCTTGGATCCGACAGCATTTTCATATTGCGGGAAATTGACAGGTCATGAAGAATGGACAGAAGCTCTAATACGGAGTCAAAACCGCTCTTTTTATCCAATTGCATAATCCTGTCTTTAAGCGCGTAAATGGTTTCCGATGAGAAAGAAATCCCCCTTTGCGAGCGCTCGAGCATGCTTTTTACAAAACTTAACTGATTTCGCTTCAGAAACTTTTCATCAAACAGGTCTTTATGAAACTGGATGGTAACCTCGGTTATATCTTCGCTTTGACATTGGTGCGTAAACCAGGCATGGTATAAGTTTGGGCCTATCAGCGCCAGTTCCACTTCTTCAATAACCTCAATATGGCCACCTACCACCCTTTTGGCCCCTTTGGCGTTGATAATTAAATTAAGCTCGTATTCGTCATGATAATGAAGCGGAAAATCAAATTTCTTTTTTACCCTCGAAAAAATAGTAAAACAATCACTTGGCGTTAGCGGAGTTATCTCCCGCATTACATTACTTGTCGTCATAGAATCCACTAAAATAAGTTTACTAATTAATGATACTAATTTAACACTTTTATACTTTCAAAATGTCAATTAAACAATTAATTATCAATTTTCGTTACCTCATTGCGTATTATGCCCCCTTACAGCGCCGTAAACAATTAAAATGTCCCTGCAGGGCTTAACGTTAGTTATATGGCAAAATCAAAGTTCGCCCCACTATCTGATAATTTACTGTTATATCAAGCCGTGAAAACTCAAATGAATTTGGCAGCGCGTTTTAAAATGCCCGGTAATACAGTATAATATAAGGCAACTTATCAAAATTTTACACTTCATTAACTAATATTTTAGGGGCTGTACTGCGCTATATAAATTTTAACTTTTAGGTTTGCAGACAAATTGGTTTAAACATTTAACCCAAACGGTCAAAGGTTTATTTAGCCGTAATTTAATCTGTCATTAATACTGTATTGATAATTTGCCGGCAGAGATTTTGGCCGGCCTTTTGCTACAGCATTTTATAATTGATTTATTATCAAATGTACTTTTAATGCACGGGCAAGATATAATACTTTTTTTTCATTATTTAGTTTTAAATTACCAAAAACGTTTAAATTACTACTGTAAACACTCAAAATAAAGCACCGATACCTAATACTTTTATGTCATTTTATCAATTAAATAAACTCTTTTTAAAACGATTTAAAAAGTTACCCAAAGTATCTTAAAGGAAATAAACCACGGTACAGCAAACAAACACCTGCGGGTTTTGTAGAGTTACCATACGCATATACAAGTACATTTTTAATGGACAATACGCAAAGCATTACCAGGCATACAAACAAAAGATTCGTGAAGCTTAAACAAAGCCTGAGCGACTTTTTTTTAACGCTTTATCGCATAAACCAGTTCATCATCCGCTTTTTTAAAGAAGCTTTTGTACCGCCTTTTGAACTTAAGGAAGTTATACGCCAGTGTTATGAAGTAGGTGTACGTTCATTTACCCTGATATCGGTTACGGGTTTTATTGTGGGGGTGATATTTACCAAGCAATCAAGGCCATCGTTATCACAGTTTGGCGCCGAATCGTGGTTGCCTTCGCTGGTATCCATAGCCATCATGCGTGCGCTTGCGCCCTTGGTTACCGCACTGATAGCATCCGGAAAAGTAGGCTCAAGCATTGGCGCCGAGCTGGGGTCCATGCGCGTTACCGAGCAGATAGACGCGATGGAAGTATCGGGCACCAAACCATTTAAATACCTGGTATGTACCCGCGTGCTGGCTACCACGCTTACTATTCCAATTTTATCAACCTATACAGGCTTTGTGGCTTTATTTGGCGGGTATTTAAATGTAACCATGAACGAAGGCACCACCTGGACAACTTTTACACAGGAAGTTTTTGAGCCGCTAACCTTTACCGATTTTGTGGCATCGCTTATAAAATCAATTGTATTTGGCTTTACCATTGGCATTGTGGGCTGTTACCAGGGCTATAACTCCAATAAAGGAACCGAAGGCGTGGGTAAAGCTGCAAACGGCGCGGTAATTACCGCCATGTTCCTGGTGTTTATTGAAGAAGTTATTATTGTACAGATAACCGGCTGGTTCCGCTAATTTATGGAGATATGAAAAAGGCAGCAGTACACACAGATCATAATAACCCGGTTATCAGCATCAGGGGCTTAAAAAAAGCTTTCCAGGATTATGCCGTACTCCGCGGTATTGACCTTGACCTTTACCAGGGTGAAAACCTTGTAGTGCTTGGCCGCTCAGGTACAGGTAAGTCGGTACTGATCAAGATCATATCGGGCCTGCTTAAACCTGATGAGGGTATGGTAAAAGTATTTGGCCAGGATATCGCTCATATTACCGAAGATGACTTACAGAAATTACGCATCCGTATCGGCTTTTCGTTTCAGAACAGCGCTTTGTACGATAGTATGACCGTGCGTAAAAACCTGGAGTTCCCGTTGGTGCGTAACAAACGTAACCTTACCCGCGGGGAGATCAATACCGCGGTTGAAACGGTGCTTGACGCGGTTGGACTTTCGCAAACCATCAACCAGATGCCATCCGAGCTTTCGGGCGGGCAGCGTAAGCGTATCGGCATTGCACGAACACTGATCCTGAACCCCGAGGTTATGCTGTATGATGAACCTACCGCCGGCCTTGACCCTATCACCTGTATCGAAATCAATGACCTGATTAACGAGGTGCAGCAGCGGTATAATACATCATCCATCATTATAACACATGATCTGACCTGCGCCAAGCAAACCGGCGACAGGATAGCCATGCTCTTAGACGGGCAGTTTCAGCGCACCGGCACTTTCGACGAGGTGTTTAACACCACCGATAGCCGGGTGAAACCATTTTACGATTACAACTTTATTGAATAACAACAATTAGATAAGATATACCATTATCATGGATCCAGCAGAAAAAAGAAAATCGATCATAGTAGGCATATTCCTGGCACTTGGGCTCATATTGTTTATATTGGGGGTATTTACCCTGGGGGGCCAGCAAAAAGCCTTTGTTAAAAATATAAAGTTAAGCGCCGTATTTACCGATGTTGCCGGTTTAAAGAAAGGCAACGCCATTTGGTTTTCGGGCGTTAAAGTTGGCACTATCAGCAATATCAAATTTATCGGCCCATCAGAGGTCCAGGTGTATATGAATGTTGATGAGGCTACACAGCAATACATCCGCCGCAACGCGATGGCCAAAATAGGATCAGACGGTTTGATAGGTAATAAAATTATTGTGATAGAAGGCGGAACCGCACAGGCACCGGTAATTGAAGATGGTGACGTATTGCAATCCGAAAAAATGCTCTCGACCGATGACATGCTTAAAACCCTGCAGGATAATAACCAAAACCTGTTAGCCATCACTAACGATTTTAAATCATTAAGCCATAACATATTGCAAGGTAAAGGTACCGTTGGCGCATTATTAGCCGACAGCACCATGGCGATACAACTGCGCGGCGCCATGCGCAACCTGCAGGCCACTACTCAAAGTGCTGCTTTAATGGCTGTACAGCTTGACCAGTTTAGCCGTAAAATGAACACCAAAGGCGGCCTTGCCGATAAAATGCTTACGGATACAGCTACCTTTGCTCAAATTAAACAGGCTGTAGGCCAACTGCAGCAAACCGCAGCAAACGCTTCAACACTTACCAGCAATCTTACCAGGGCAAGTAACAAGCTTAACACTACCGATAATGCTCTGGGCGTATTATTGAACGATCCCAAAGCGGCGGTGCAAACACAATCGGCCATCAATAACCTGCAGGCAGCATCTATCAAATTAAATGATGATCTGGAAGCTGTTCAGCATAACTTTTTCCTGAGAGGTTTTTTCAAAAAGAAAGAAAAAGCAAAAGCTGATAGTTTGAAAGGGAAACAGTAATTACTTAAAAACTTATTTCTATTTCCTTTTTGAGTGGCTCATGCCGTTGTTGGTGTTGTCACCAACAACTTTTTTGCCTGTTTTGTCTCTTATAGTCACGAAATCACCATTTGCTATGCACGTAGTAATTGAGCGGCGCGGAGTTGTTGGTGACAACACCAACAACGGCGAGAGAGATTTCTAACTCGTTCCTCGTTTCGAAATGACAATTACTTTTGTTTGATAATCCTCTCAAAAAAATGCGTTCCGTATCTCACCCCGGAACGCAATCTCGACAACATCTCATTGATATCGATCAACTAAACCAGGTTAAATCTCAGCCTGTACTTTATTATACACGCATATCGTGCCATTGTTTTAAATAATTAAAAACCAACACCTTAAGCAAAAACACATTCACTCCAACCGTCTGATTTTGCACATATCATGTTCAATTGCGGTCATATAAATTGATTAACGCTGGTCTTTCCTATTTTTAAATTTTATTTTCACTTTACCTCTTAATCAACTACCAGGGAAACATGACAGACAGTTCACCATATGAAACAGAAATAAATAAAACGGTTAATATCAATGCCCCGGTTTCAAAGGTGTGGGATGCCATGACAATTCCGGCATTAATTAAGTTATGGATGTCTGATTCTGCAATTGATGTGATATCCGAATGGCAGGTTGGAAGCCCAATAATTTTCCGGGGGGATCTGCACTGGATAAGTTTTGAAAACAAGGGCACTATCCGGCAATTCGACCCCGAAAAGGTTTTTCAATATAATTATTGGAGTTCGCTTTCAAACCTGCCTGATATACCTGAAAATTACACAGAAGTCCGCTTTGTATTAACCCCCATTGAAGATAAAACAATGATTATATTAACCTTAAATAATTTTCCGGACAAAATAATTTACAAGCATGTTAATTTTTACTGGAATGTAACACTTGCCATATTAAAAAAACTGTGTGAACAATTATAAATTTAATACCAAAGCTCATAGCTTTATGCTTTTTGCGTTCTATTTTCATCTGTAACTTTAACTTATGGAAAACGACTATCTAACCAGTGTAAAAAAGCAGTTTGCTTATTACAAATCCCTCGGCGAAAAAACGTTTGAACAACTTACCGACGAACAATTATATTGGCAATATAACCCCGAATCAAACAGCATTGCCATGATCGTGAAGCACATGGCAGGCAATATGATTTCCAGATGGACTGATATTTTCGCTACTGATGGTGAAAAATCCACCCGTAACCGGGAAGCTGAATTTACCCCTTCTACCCCCACCCGCCAAACAATTACCGAAACCTGGGAACAGGGATGGCAATGCCTTTTTGATACGCTTGATAAACTAACCGCCGACGATCTCGATAAGATCATCTATATCCGCAACCAGGGCCATACGGTTATGGAAGCCATTAACCGGCAGCTGGCCCATTACCCTTACCACGTTGGCCAGATCGTTTTTTTAGGTAAGATGCTTTGCAATGAAAACTGGCATTCGCTATCTATCCCCAGGGGGCAATCTGAAAATTACAATGCAGATAAATTTGCTCAGGAAAAGCGAAAGGTTCATTTTACGGATGAGAAATAGCCCTATCTTTTAGAATTAATAACCAACTTACTTATGACGCCTGAACAATTTGTGAAAATATTTTATACTGAGAAACAAGATCAATTTGACAATTATTTGAATAAACACCAAGATACCTACGTCTCAAACCTTATAAACCAGCTCGACCCGGATGAAAAAGAAATGACCATACTTCGGGAAATTATAGATACAATCCTAACCGATACATATTACACTTTTTTATTAGGTATTGATGGAGCAGCAAATATCGGCGGAGTTCAACAACTCTATAAGCTTTTTGATCCGAATAAGAACGAATTAACCGGCTCGGGAGAAATTGAGGCATTTGCATATGAGTATTTTCACGGGGACAAAAGCTAAAATACATTTAGCTTTCCAGGGAAATCAATCCCAATGTTTCAAACCCTGAAATCCCAGCTTTAAAATATATTTTCGAATAAATTTCCGCAACCGATTAATTGCATTTATATTTGCAATCGAACGGTTGCAAAAAGAGACTTTTATGAGAAGAGATGTATTTCAGGCCATTGCCGATCCTACCCGCAGGGCCATTATTAGTTTGCTTGCTTTGCAGGCTATGACACCCAATGCCATTGCCGAACATTTTCAAAGCAGCAGGCAAGCTGTATCTAAGCATATCCAAATCCTGAGCGAATGCCAGCTGGTTAATCAAAAACAAACCGGCCGCGAAATTTATTATCATTTTAACGCTCAAAAAATGAAAGAAGTGGATGTTTGGATGGACCAGTTCCGCGCCCTGTGGGAAACCCGTTTTAGCCAGTTAGATAACGTACTACAAAACCTAAAAAACAAACAGTCATGACAAACAACGAAACCGTATTTACCAAAGACCTGCACAACAAAAGGCTTAATGTGGTAAGAACTTTTGACGCGCCACTCAATTTAGTATGGCAGGCATGGACCGAAAGTGAGATCCTTGACCAATGGTGGGCACCTCATCCCTATCGTACCGAAACCAAAACGCAGGATTTTAGGGAAGGCGGTTACTGGCTATACCAGATGGTTGGCCCGGAGCATACTGAACATCCAACATGGTGCAAGGAAGAGTATAAAACCATTGTAGTCCCGCAAAAAATTGCCAATGCTGTTTCCTTTTGTGATGAAAATGCTGTAACCAATACCAATTTCCCTGTTATGAACTGGGAGAAGAACTTTACAGGCGAGGGTGAGCATACTACCGTTAACATCGATATCTATTTTGATAAAGTGGAAGATATGCAAGCCATTGTTGGTATGGGCTTCCAGGAAGGCTTCACTGCCGGCTTAAGCAACCTTGATCATTACCTGAGCACAGCTTTCAGGATCAGGAAAGACCTGAAGCCCAACAACTCGCCGAGGGTTACCACCTATTTAAACTTCCCGGGGAACACTGAAGAGGCTTTAACCTTTTACAAAGAGGTTTTTAAGGGTGAGTTTACCGGCAAAAAACTTACGCGGTTCAGTGATATAGAGTTGCCGGCTGAGGTCCGGATGAACGAAGCTGATAAAAAATTGATCATCCACGGCGAACTTACCATTATGGGAGGCCACGTACTAATGGCTACCGACGCGCCGGAGAGTATGGGCTTTAAACTGCAAACCGGCAATAATATGCACATCAACGTTGAACCCGAAAGCCGCGAAGAAACCGAGCGCCTGTTCAATGAACTTTCGGCCGGTGGTGTGGTTACCATGCCATTGAGCGATATGTTCTTTGGGGCATACTTCGCAGAGTTTACTGATAAGTATGGAATTAACTGGATGTTGAATTATCAGAACGTTTGAACCGGGATTTGGGGGGATTTTTGGTCCGTGTCTTGTCCTGAAAATCTACTTGCGCCCGTTTGCAACGAGCGCTTAACGTGGCTCAGCGATTGCATCGCGAATCGCATTACAAATGCGGAACCATATTAAGCACTCATCACAAATGAGCGCAAGTTCATCGGCAAATCATCAAATAAAAAAATCCGAAATCCCAACTCCCAATTCCGAAATCAAAATCCTATCTTTGCCCATGCAAGAAAAAATCCTCATTCTTGACTTTGGTTCGCAATTCACCCAACTTATAGCGCGCCGCGTCAGGGAGCTCAATATTTATTGTGAGATCCACCCCTTCAATCATTATCCCGAAATTGACAGCACTGTAAAAGGTATCATTCTTTCCGGCAGCCCTTATTCTGTAAGGCAGGAAGATGCTCCTCATTTCGAATTTGAAAAATTCCATACCACACGCCCTATTTTAGGTGTTTGTTACGGTGCGCAGTATGTTGCCCATTTTCATGGCGGCGAAGTATTGCCTTCAAGTACCCGTGAATACGGTCGCGCCAATTTGGAATATATTAAACAGGATAATCCATTGTTTAAGGATGTTCCTGGTGGCTCACAGGTGTGGATGTCGCACGGCGATACCATTGCTACCATTGGCGATAACTTTGAGGTAATTGCAAGTACCGATAGCGTTAAAGTTGCCGCTTACCAGGTAACCGGAACCCAAACTTACGGCATCCAATTTCACCCGGAAGTTACGCACAGTATTGACGGCAAGCAATTGCTGCAAAACTTTTTGGTTGACATTTGCGGTTGCAAACAAGACTGGACACCTGATTCATTCATCGAAACCACAGTTGCCGCTCTTCGCGAAAAACTGGGCGATGATAAGGTAGTACTTGGTTTATCAGGAGGCGTTGATTCGTCGGTTGCGGCAGTATTGCTGCACCATGCTATCGGCAAAAACCTGCATTGTATATTTGTAGATAACGGACTTTTGCGTAAGGATGAATTTGAGCAGGTGCTTGATTCATACCAGCACATGGGCTTAAACATAAAAGGCATCGATGCCAAACAACGTTTTTATGACGCGCTTGCCGGCTTAACCGATCCTGAAAAAAAACGTAAAGCGATCGGCCGCGTATTCATCGAAGTATTTGATGATGCCGCGCATGAGGTACAGGACGTGAAATGGCTTGGCCAGGGCACAATCTATCCCGACGTTATCGAGTCGGTATCAGTTAAAGGCCCTTCTGCTACTATCAAATCGCACCATAACGTTGGCGGTTTGCCCGATTTCATGAAGCTCAAAGTAGTTGAGCCGCTTAACACGTTGTTTAAAGACGAGGTTAGGAAAGTAGGTAAGGCTTTAGGTATCGATCCTAACATTTTAGGCCGTCACCCTTTCCCGGGCCCGGGCCTGGCTATCAGGATTTTGGGAGACATCACGCCTGAAAAAGTAGCGATATTACAGGAAGCTGATGCAATTTATATAAACAATTTACGTGCTGCCGGGGTTTACGATAAAGTTTGGCAGGCCGGCGCTATATTTTTACCGGTACAGTCGGTAGGCGTAATGGGCGATGAGCGTACTTACGAAAACGTGATCTGTCTCCGTGCTGTTGAATCGGTTGACGGGATGACCGCCGACTGGTGCCATTTACCGTACGACTTGCTGGCCAAGATCAGCAACGAGATCATCAACAACGTAAAAGGAATTAACCGGGTAGTATATGATATCAGTTCAAAACCACCGGCCACCATTGAGTGGGAATAAGTGGTTACCGTTTTTTTGCATAGCCTTGCTGCTGGCCGCGTGTTCACCCAAAACGCGGCCGGTAGCAACTACCGTAAAAAAACCGACTGATACCGAAAAAAAGCCCAGCAATACTACCGAAAAACCATCAGATAAGCCCTCGGAACAAAAGGTGGCTAATATAGCCATGATCCTGCCTTTGAATCTTGAGCATTTAAATCCAGCTCAAAAATATAGCCCTATACAATTAAGCCAGGCTAATATTGCCGTTGAATATTACCAGGGCTTTAAACTTGCCCTTGATTCGCTTACTGCTTACGGCAATAATTACAAGCTACAGATCTTTGACTCAAGAGATGAGGCCATGCAAGCGCATGATCTGGCTTTAAACGCGTTTGTACGTTCAAGCGATCTGATAGTCGGCCCGGTTTTTCCGGATGGGGTGAAGGCATTTTCCGGGGCGTTATCATATTCAAAGGGGCCAATTTTATCTCCCTTATCGCCTGCCAATCCAAGCACAATTAAAAGCAAAAATTTAATCACTGCTATTCCGCCGCTTGAATATCACGCATGGGGCGCTGCCGAATACATTAACAGAACAGTTAAGCCTAAAAAAATCTTTATTCTGCGTTCGGGCTTTAACCAGGAAAATGATTACGCTGTTAATTTTAAAAAGGCTATCGACAGCTTAAGCAAAAAGAAGGTAAAGGTTACCAACGTATATGTTATACGGGGCAAACTGAGTAGCCTGCTTCCGCAGCTTTCTAAAACAGAGAAAAATGTGTTTGTTATCCCTGCAACCGACCAGGCATTTTTGGGTGTAACCCTCCGATCGTTAGATACATTGAACAAACACTACCCGGTTATGGTGTTCGGGCACCCGAGCTGGGAGAAGTTCAGCTTCCTGAAACCGCAACTTTTACAACGTTTGAATACGCATATTACCTCTACCGAAAAAATAAATTACAAAGCAGGGGCTACAACAACATTTTTACGTAACTATAGGCGTGCATATCACGTTGAACCGACCGAATACGCCATTAAGGGTTTTGATGAAGGATTGTATTTTGGAAAGCTACTTTTTACGGATAAAGGCATGCAATCTATAGATGAGACCGATTTTACCGGCTTACACAACGGCTTCCATTTCATCAAAAAGCCGGGGTTGGGCTGGATCAACACCCACGTAAAAATATTAATGTACACTAACTTTGAGCTAAAACAGGTAGAATGAAGGCCATAAACCAGCTTAAAACGTTTCAGCGAATTTTGGGTGAATATCCTGCCGATACGCCACTAAGTAAATTTTTACCCGGCTTTTACCGGCAGAACAAACAAATGGGCTCAACCGACAGGCGGGTGGCCAACCGGTTAGTATACAATTACTTTCGCCTGGGCAGGGCACTTCCAAACTTACCTGAAGATGAGCGGCTAATGGTTGCCGAATTTTTATGCAATACCCAAACTAACTCTTACCTGCAACACTTCAAACCAGAATGGGCTGCATGTATTGGTTTTAATGACGATGATAAACTAGCCCTTGTAAAAACCGCCTACCCTGATTTTAAACTGGCAGATGTTTTCCCATGGAGCAGCCAGCTTTCAGACGGGATTGATAAAGAAGCTTTCCTGAAATCATTTTTTTGTCAGCCCGATCTGTTTATCCGCGTACGCAACGGTTATGATCATTTGGTAAAAGCCGAACTGTCCAAAGCGGAGGTTGTTTTTAAGGATGAGGGCAACGGCTGTTATTCGCTGCCAAACGGTACGCGCCTCGAAACCATATTTCCCAAACAACACTGGTTTGAGGTGCAGGATTATTCATCGCAACAAACAGGTAATTACTTTAAACCACAGCGCTGGGATAGCTGGTGGGATGCCTGCGCAGCGTCGGGTGGTAAATCATTATTACTGCATGAAGATGAGCCTAATATCAAACTGGTTGTATCCGATATCCGCGAATCGATATTGGCTAACCTTGATGAGCGCTTTCAATTGGCCGGATTAACCAAATATCAGAAAAAAGCCCTCGACCTTACCCAAAACATTGATTCGGTGATGCATGATTATGCATTTGACGGGATCATCCTTGATGCCCCGTGCAGTGGCTCGGGCACCTGGGGACGTACTCCTGAAATGATAGCCCAGTTTGATGTGCATAAGATTGAGTTTTTCCAAAAGCTACAAAAAAGCATCGCCCAAAACGTGGTTAAATATCTTAAACCCGGTAAGCCGCTTATCTACATCACCTGCTCGGCCTTTAAAGGTGAAAATGAAGATGTGGTTGATTATTTGGTAAACGAGCTTGGTTTAAAACTGGAAGAGAAAGCGGTATTAAAAGGATACGAGCGTAAGGCGGATACCATGTTTGTGGCAAGGCTGAACCCCTCTCCAATCGTTTAATAAAAAATATGTCATTGCGAGCATAGCGCGGCAATCTCGTCGCGTTAATGACCATCATGCCAATCTAATATGCATTAGCTACGAGATTGCCGCGTCGCCCTTTGCGCACATTCCCCGGCTGCTCCCCGCAATGACATGTAGTATATATTTGATATCTACAAATGCGTATTACTCCTGAAAAGCTTAATGGCTATAGCCAATAAAATAATCCCGAATGCTTTACGCAATACGCTCAAACCTATCGGCCCAAGCAACCTTTCCAGCCACTTTACGTTCTTAAGTACCAAATAAACCACAAGTGTGTTTAACACAATGCCCACAAGTATATTCTGCGTCTGATATTGCGATTTCAAAGATAACAGCGTGGTCATGGTACCAGCGCCTGCAATAAGCGGGAAAGCCAGTGGTACAATGGACGCAGCCTGTGGTAATTCCTCTTTAAAAAAGTCGACACCTAAAATCATTTCCATGGCAATGATGAAAATCACCAATGAACCTGCAATAGCAAATGAAGAAATATCCAAGCCTATTACAGCCAATAGTTCATCACCTATAAAAAGAAAGGTCACCATAAGCACCAGCACGGCTATACTGGCCTTTTCCGACTCGATATGACCTACACGTTGCCTGAGCTGGATAATTACCGGTATAGCACCCAAAATATCAATAATAGCAAAAAGGATCATCGTAACCGAAATGATCTCCTTAAAAATAAATGGGTGCGGCATGGTCTCTTAAATTTATTCTTTTCTCTTTAACCGGATACTTAGCAGCAACGCAGCTAAAATATAGCATGAAGATAAGAAGAAAATAGCATGTACCGATAGCAAAGCTGCAAAGCCGGCTGTAACCGGACCAAGGGTTTGCCCTATGGAAGCATACGACTGGTTGATGCCCAATATTTTGCCTTGTTCTTTATGGTCAATATGATCGGCAATTATTGCGTTGAGCATAGGATTACGCAGACCGTTGAACAGGCCATAAATACAAATACCTATAACGAACGGAATAAAATGATTGGTGAGCCCGGTTGCAAACATCGCCGCAAGGCAAAGAAAAGTAGAGAGCAACAGGATCATTGATTTAGATGAAAACCATTTGGTAAACAGCGGCACACAAAGCTGCATAATAATACCGCTCACGCCGAAACCTGCGTACAGAATACCGATCTGTGTAGGGTTGATCTTCAATACATCAACAGTAAAAGTTTGAAATGCGATAATCATGGTAAACTGCGCCATGGTGAGCATAAAGCCTGTAAATACGGCCGTGCCAATAACCGGCCGTTTAAGGGTAGTTATCAGCGAGGTAAACGAAAATTTAGTTTTTTCTGAATTCTTTTTTGTTTTATCGGGCGGGTTGGTTTCCTTTAAAAAGAACAGGCTGCAAAGTGTGCCTATAAGTGAAATACCCGCCGCAAAAAAGAAAGGCACCTGCATACCGTACCTGTTCAGGAAGCCGCCCACAGCCGGCCCAATCACAAAGCCAAAGCCAAAGGCCGAGCTTAAAATGCCAAACCTTTTGGCACGGTTATCGGGTTTAGCCGTATCAGATACCATAGCCTGCGCAACGGACACATTACCACCCGTAAGGCCATCTAAAATTCTGGCTGCAAAAAGCATGATCATGCTCCGGGCTTCGGCAAAAAGGATAAAGGAGATACAGGTACCTGCCAGGCTGATCACCAGTAAAGGCTTTCGTCCCCATTTATCAGACAGGGAACCCAAAACAGGTGTAGCAAAAAACTGAGCTACTGAAAAGGAAGCGGTGAGGATGCCTAATGTTTCGCCGGTAACGCCAAAGGTTTTACCATAAGAGTAAAGTATTGGTACAATGATGCCAAACCCTAACGAGTTAATGACACATACAAATACTAATACCCACAGGTTTTTATCGCCCTTCATGAAGCGGTTTTATTGGTTTACCGGTATAAAAAAGGAATGTAACAAAAAAGGTCCTGAAAACTCAGAACCTTTTTTGTTTATGATAACATTGTTATACTATTCAACAAATTTAGGGTTGATAGGATTAACGGCACCTTCAACCTTACCATGCCTTACATGCGAGCGTTTGATGCTATAGCCAAAGTAAACGGCAAAACCGATCAATAACCAAACAATAAGCCTTGCCCAGTTTTCCCAGCCTTCGCTGGCAATCATACACAGGCATATGATGGCGCCAAGCGGGCAAACTATCATATAAGCCGGAGTTTTGAACGGGCGTTCAATGCCCGGGTCGGTTCTTCTTAAAATAAAGATACCAATACATACAAGCACAAAAGCGAACAGTGTTCCTATACTCACCATATCGCCTACATATTTATCAGGAATAAAACCGGCAAACAATGATACAAACACAAAGAATAACCATTGCGATTTGTAAGGCGTACGGAACTTAGGGTGCAGCTTTGAGAATACTTTAGGGATCAAACCATCGGTGCTCATGGTGTAAAATACACGGGTCTGGCCCATCAGCATCACCAGGATCACTGAAGAAAAACCTGCAAGTATTGATACTGTAACAAATGAAGCCAACCATCCGTAACCAGGCATAGCGGTTTTGATAGCGTAACTTACCGATGCTTCTTTACCCTGGATAAGGAAATCTTTGTAAGATACCAAACCTGTTAACACATGCGAGAACAGGATATAAAGCGCAGTACAGATAACCAGTGATATCAGGATACCTTTTGGCATATCTCTTTGGGGATTTTTAGCTTCCTGCGCAGCAGTTGAAACCGCGTCAAAACCAATAAAAGCAAAGAATACAACGCTTGCACCGCGCAACACGCCGAGCCATCCATGGTTAAAGGTATCGGCATAATCAACTATACCCGCACTTACTTTGATCTTTCCTGCATCGGCAGGGATAGTATAAGGCGTATGGAAGGCGGGATTAATAAAGTGCCAGCCTAAACCAATGATCATTAATACGATAGCAACTTTTACAACTACAATGATATTATTTACAACCGCAGATTCGGCCGTGCCCCGAATCAGCAACATCGTTAACAGGAACAGGATCAGGATAGCAGGCAGGTTAACAATACCTCTTGTACCTAACTCGCTGGCATACATACCTACGGTAGTGTTTGAGGTTTCCATAAACGAGTGCGACCATGCATATGGTATGTGCACGTTAAAGAACGTTGTTAAAAACTCATTAAAATACTGCGACCAGCCGATGGAAACGGTAGCGGCCCCAAGCGCGTATTCAAGCACTAAGTCCCAGCCAATAATCCAGGCAATAAACTCGCCCATGGTAGCGTAAGAGTAGGTATAAGCAGATCCTGCGATGGGGATCATACTGGCAAATTCCGCATAGCACAAACCAGCCAGGGCGCAACCGGCGGCTGCTATAAGGAATGAGATGGTAACCGCAGGCCCGGCATGTTCACCTGCCGCGGCTGCCGTACGAACGAAAATACCGGCACCTATAATCGCGCCGATACCGAGTGCTATAAGTGAGCCAACGCCTAAGGTTCTCTTGAGCGACTTCTCCGTCTCTGCCGAAGCAGCCATTAGTTGAGCAATCGGTTTCTTAATAAATAATTTCATTTTAAATTAGTAAGATCAGTCAAAAATTAAAAATTTACATTTCCCCAAACGTACTTAAATTTATTGAAAACATAAAGCGCCGAATGAAACAACTGTTAAGTATTAATTATCAAAATATTAAACTGTTAAATGCTATTAAATCTATAGAGAATTGGATTTTAAAGCTCAAAGCAGAACGCCTAAAGCTCAAAGCAAATAAACCGGCAAATCCCACAGCAAACTGCCGCCCACTATAAACTGCTACTGCCACTCAAGCAAACTGCCCACTGAAAACTGCCAACTGCTACTGCTCCCCTTCACGTTTCACCAGCAGCACTTCATCATTATCCAATAACAGGTAGCCGTACTCATAATTAAAAAAATAGGTCGACCCGGTTTTTGTTTGATAGATGCTGGTGATATGGTCGAAATCAAAACCTTTTGCAGCAAGCTTTTTACGGGTTGTTTTGGTTTTGCCGGTCGGGTTCAACTCTTCCAACACACGGCGATTACGGCGAAGGATATTATTGATATTGCGCACCAGGTTATAGCTACTGCTGTTGAGCTGGTTATTGTAATTATTGCGGCACAGATCATTACAAAACTTTTTATCAGCCCGGCCCTGTAATGGCGTGCCGCAATCTAAGCATACTCTTTCCTGGTTCATGACATAAAGGTAGCAATTAATTTATCCGTTTGCAAACGCTTACAAACGGATACTATCGACTATAAACGGTTAATATCCGGTTAACTCTTTTGACTTGCCGCACCTTTGTATTGTTGATTCAAACAAACATTAAGCAATAAATATTAAAACTATGAACTCATTAAGAAACAGTGTACGCCTTGTAGGTAACTTAGGTATGGACCCGGAAGTAAAGGTATTCGACAGTAATAAAAAAATGGTGCGCCTTTCTATTGCCACCAATGAAAGCTACAAAAATGATAAAGGCGAGAAAATAACCGATACCCAGTGGCATAACCTGGTTTTTTGGGGGCCACAAGCCAAACTTGCCGAAGACCTGCTAAAAAAAGGTGATGAAGTTGCTGTAGAAGGCAAACTGGCCAATCGTAATTACACCGACAAAGATGGCGTTAAACGTTATGTATCCGAAATAGTAGTTAATGAGTTTTTAAAAGTGGGCGCAAAAGGCTGAAGAGCAAATGGCGATACGCCAAAAGCTGTGGGGCATTGGCGGGTAAAATCGGTAGATACAAGAGCCCAGGTATCGCCTAAAGAAGAACACCCTTTACGGGAAGCTTGAGCGTAGGTTTAAGCTTCCCGTAGGTATTTATCTGGAACGTTATCTGATATTCTGCGCCTGAACTATCTTCTCTATCTCCGGCAATTGCCTTTTGTAATCCTCTGCATCCCAATTTTTAGCATAATCTTTCATTGGCGGCATCCCCATTGCCCTGCGTCGCTCATCTAAATGATCAACATCAACAATAGGATAGACATATATTTTGCCTGTTTGCTTATCTGTAAATCCCTGGCTGCCGTAAACTTGCTTTTTGCCGGTCCGCATATTGATCCTGTCTTCAAGAATGGCAAGGTTGCTTGAAAGTATTTCGCCGTTTTTCTCCGCGGTTCTGATCAGTGGTAAGTAGTTTTGCTGCGTTTGCAAATCGGCATGTTGGATTACCAGGAACAAAGCCTGGCTACCTGTAATACCTACTTTTTGTGGACCAAGCCAACCATACTTTGTTAGAATAGTATTTACCCTGATCAAATTTTGACTGTCAGTTTTATGCATAACGTCTTGCAGGCTATCGGCAACGTTGATTTGTGCATTATCTCTTTTTGCCCGCAGATATTTTATTCTAACCGATTGATCTGATTGATAAATAGAATCCAAAACTATCATTAATGACCTGTTTAACTTACTACTATCAATGGTGAATGTGGTAACCTGCGCAAAAGAAGCAGCACACACAAACAAGAAAAAACTAATGCAAATCAAATATTTCATTCTACACAGGCTTATATCCACTCATTTGCTGATTACTTATATCTGCGTTTTACACCAGGATACGATCATGGGGTAAAGATCGGCCGTTTTTAAGTTTCTATTTTGGCGGTGTAAGCGTAACAGCTCCTGATCAAATTCTTTAAAGTGGATAAAATTCCGACGCTCTACCATTAGAGCTTCGCGGCGTTCAATCACATAATCAGCTACCGGTTTGTCATAATTATCAGCTATATAAAGACAAAAAGCGGCGTGGGTCATATATTCATTAAACACGCTGACAGGGTTTTCATAAAAATCGCTGCTATTACCTGTCTTGGCCCAAACAGAACGCTTTGAAAATATGCTGTCAATTTGTTTAGCGTATACACTTGTTGTAGGGTTAATATAATTATGATCTATCTCCGTAAATACAATGCCTGTCATTAAACCTTCGCGTTGTTTTTCTGAAAGTTCTTTTTCACGGTCATACCTGTCTGTTCCGCATATAAACATCGCATTTTCGGTAAATAGTTTATTTTCGTCGTAGTCATAGGTAGCATAACGTTGTGTACTGTGCGAACCGCCAATAAGCGGAGAGGATACTATCCTGTATGATTGGTACTTCCGTTTCGGAAATTGATTTTCAAGCCAGGTCCACATTTGCCTCACCGGTAATAGTGTTTTTTGACGTGCAAGTTGTTGCCGGTAATAAGGTAAATTCTGCTGATAAAACTTCCTGAAGTTAGACTTTGCAGCAAAATCTTCAACCAATGGCTTTAGCTTTCCAAACAAGCTGCTATCGGCAAGTTCATTGCCATAAACATAATAGTAAGGCCCGTTGAAAAGCAATTTTGTATTTTTTGAACCGGGTACTGTATCCTGGAAATTAAACGCAAAACTATTTTCCCGGAACTCATAGTATTTACTGCCGTAAAGACTATCCGGAATACTCAACGCTTTAAACACTTTATGGTCCATATAAGGTTTAAACCAACTTACCACCTTTTTATAGTAATCACCTTCTTTGTTCAGATCAGTAGCTTTTTGCCCGGCAGGCGAAAGCGTCCAGATGATATTGGCCAGCTCATAAGGTTCGGGGATATCAAATTGTATATTATTAAGATTTTTTGCCATATAAGCTTTCGGGAAGGAATTAGAGATATCATTAAAGTGAAGTCTTAAAGTACTACTACCTTTTGGCGATTCAAGCTTAATGTATACTACGTGACCGTATGGCAGGTTATTACGATAGTTTATCTTCACAGAATCTTTCCCGTAGTAAAAAGTAGCATATATGCCAGTTGTGGCATCAGTACCGGGGCTGGTTTTGAGGCCGCTGACGCAATAAGCTTCTTTTCCAGGAAATTTTGAAAAACTAAGCCTGATCGAATCGTCGGGGCAAAATAGGGTTTTAGGATAGGTTTCGGTTACAGCTTGCCCGAAAGCGGCATTAATGATCAATAACGTGATAAGTGTAAATAAAAGGCGCATAGGTTTTATATTATACCCCCAATTTAAGAAATTCCTACACAATTACCTACTTTAAGACGTAAAAAATATAACCATTGATTAAAACTCGCAGTTACGCATCAGCCCCGAATGCCTTAATATACGCGGTTCTTTCCACAATAGAATGAATAACCCCGTCAAGTTGCTGCGATGTAGTATCAATATGCCCGATGATCTCCTTGTTGAGTGGGTTTTGCAGATCATCGTTATCAAACAGATTAACTAAACCCAAAATAGTAGCTACCGGCTTACGCAATTCGTGCGAACTGATATTGGCTATGGTTTGCAGCCTGTGGTTTTGCTCGCGTATGTTATCTTCGGTTTTTTTGCTTTCTATCAACACCCTCAAAATATTCACCGTGCGTTCAATGATATTTAACTCCTCCTTATTTGGCTTACGCATGGTATGGTAATAAATGCCAAATACAGCCAGAACCTTTGAGTTTTTCGAACTCATTACAGGCGACGACCAGCAAGCCTTTAGTCCGTATGGTTTGGCAAGACCAACATAATCAGCCCAAAGCGGGTCGTTTTCAATGTCGCTTACTATAACCTGCTTACGGTGAAATGCCGACGTACCGCACGATCCTACATTGGGCCCTATTGATAAACCTTCCAGTTGATTACTGTAAGCCTGTGGCAACCGCGGACCGGCAAGCGTATGTAATTTCTCCTGCTTATCGTCAACTTCCAAAACAGAACAGATCATATCCGGGAAGATCCTTTCAATTCCCATAAGTAGTTCGGTAGCAGATTGCGCCAGCGTATATTGTGACATCGCGTTTAATTCCAGCACCTTCTTTTCAAGCTCCAATACCCATTCCTGCATTTTTATTTCCGTTATATCACGTATAAAAACAGCCAGCTGATCCTGATAAGGGTATATATTGATCCGAAGCCAGCTGTTTGAATAGGCATTTAAATATTGTACCTGTATGGATTTTTTGCAGGTTAATGAAAGTTGAAACTCACTCTCTACTGATTCAGTTAAACCAAGACTTTTAATCTCCATAAAATTGGCCTCAGCAAGCTCGGTTAAACTAAGGTTAGTCATAGCCTGGAACGCCGGATTAAAGGAAATTATATCCCAGTTGGCATCAAGTACAATAAAGCCTTCATTGAGGCTTTGAATAGTATGCTGAACAATATCATCTTCTGATTGACCGATCACGCCGGCCAGTGTATTCCCGCTCGAATAAATCAGGTTATCATCCTCATTCAGTATTACCGACCAGATAATACTAAAGTAACACCCGTCTTTAGCTTTAATACGGCTTTGATAGCCAACTAATTTTTTATTAAGCAGAAGGCTGTTTTGTGACTCTGTCTGGCGTTCTTTATCTGCCGGATGGCATATAGCTTCAATATTTATACCCGTTAACTCCTCATCGCTATAGTTAAGAGTATTACGAAAAGCATGATTGATATGCATGATCACGCCATTCATATCCATGACAAAAAAAATATCTTTTGAATGAGTAAAGAGTGACGTAAACCTTGTGTCCATACGCGGCAGGTATAACATAGTTATAATAACTAAGTTATAAAAAATGTTTGCAATATTATCTAATATTTCAAGGGGTAGTTGCTGCTACAGGTATTATTTTTCCGTTAAAAAACTTGCTCCCGGTTAAGGCGAAATCGGCGATATATTTTCCCATTTCAAATGCCATTACCGGCGATTCATAACCCGGGAAAGCTTGTTCCAGCATCTCGGTTTGTGCCGATCCTAAAGCCAGGCAATTTACTTTGATCCCTTGTTCGGTTAACTCCTGTGCTAAACATTCGGTTAGCGTATGCAATGCTGATTTACTTGCTGAGTAAGCCGCCAGCCCCGGAAATTTAGCGCTCCCCTGAAATCCTCCCATGCTGCCAATATTAACAATGTGCGAGCCCGCAGGCATTAAAGGAAGCAATGCCTGGATAGCACGTACATGACCAATAAAATTGCTTTGCAACATCTCTACAAAATCCGACTCGAGTAATTCGGCAAATGGCTTATTGATAAGCACCCCTGCATTGTTGATTAAAATATCAACCCGATTATCAAAATGTGATGCGATGAACTGCTGCAAACCTTCATAATCATCATGCACTATATCAAATTTTAAAGCAAACAACTGGCAATCGGGGTTTAAACCATGTGCTATCTCCAGCAAACGTTCCAGTTTATCCTGTGAGCGGGCCAGGGCTATTACCTTATGGCTGCCCGAAAGTATTAGTTCAATTACGGCTTCAAAGCCCACGCCGCTGCTGGCGCCGGTTATTATGATGTTCATATGCCCCCTAACCCCCTAAAGGGGGAATGATTATTTATTATTAATTTCATTTCCCACGCGTCCTTGCCTCGTTCTTCACAATGACGCGTGATTTATCCTCTAAGATGATAAATCAACGCTAAACTACCAATTTTTGCTCAACCGGGTGCTTAATCAGGTAAAAGCCGTCACTGATGAGTTTACCATATTCGGGCTCGTTACGGCCTTTTTCTTCAAGAAAATGCTTGATCCCGGCTGCTAACACTGGGTCTACACCTTCATGGTCAAGTATTTCCAGTATCTCGAGGGCACAAAGCCAGTCGTCATGATGGTCTTTTTGCAGTTGCTGCCATACATTGCCTAAAAAGCCATAATCACCATGGTTAATGCGGCAATTTCGTACCTGCTGGTAAAGCTTGTGCAATTCTTTGGTTTTATGATCATGCCGGGCGTGATGGGTTTCGGTTTTGGATTTATAAACAATGGTTTCATAAGCTTCCCTGTCGGCCGCGCCACAAAATACCGAAATGATCTCTTCGCCAACGGCCATGTCATAAACGCCCCAGGCCGGATCAAACAACAACGTTCCATTATCATCAGTAACGGTTACGTTATCAAAAGTGATCAGGCAGATTTTGCCATCGTCCGAAAAGATATTTTTAATAATGCCTTTTACGGTGATCCCGCTTTCAAAATGCAGTTCGGTGCCCAACCCTTTTATCATACCCGCTGCTTTCAGATCATCCTCCGAAAAATCCTCCAAAGGTGTATCGTGATAGCCTTTCAATTTACCAACCGGCGAGCTGAAACCATCTTTATGATAATCTTTACCGTGGCCTCTTAACTGTTTATTGTTCAGGGCCAGCGCGGTAGGGCCGGTGGTTTTTATAAAATAAGGTTTGCCGGCTGCATCTGTCTTAAAATCGGTAATGTTACCCGAAACCTGCAAGCCCGAACTATAAACTACGGTACAGGTATTTTTACTTTCAACAGCTTTCTGTAAACCATAAGCCCCTCCTTTTCTGAAAGCCATGGTATTGGCAAACTCTTCCAGCACGCTGATCAGGTTCTGAAAATCGGGGGTTACAAAAAGCTGGGGCTGTGGCTTGGTGATATCATAGGGATATTTAACAGCGTCAATAGTATACCATAGCTTTTGAACATCTTTATTCATACAGGTTGAACTTTCACCGATAGATGAAAGCAGGCCCGCGCCGTAGATTTTTGGGTGCTCCAGCGTTCCAATCAGGCCGTACTCAACCGTCCACCAGTGCAGGCGGCTCAGGAGGGCCATTTCCGATGGTTCGCCCATGTTTTCCTGGCAATAAGTTACCAGCTCTTCGGCTTTAAGTATTTCCTGTTCATCAGCATCAGGCATTTCTTTTAATATCGATAGTGCGCGGATAGCCTCATAAAGCTCAAAATCCTGTGCCGAAAACATGGCTTTAGCCCCTATCGATCCAAAATAACTCAGGTATTCATGGTAATCCTTGTCGGCAATTATGGGCGCATGCCCTGCCGATTCATGAATGATATCAGGAGCTGGAGTATATTCAATATGTTTTAACTGGCGTATATCAGCGGCGATAACCAGCACCCGGTACGCCTGGTACTCCATAAAGGCCGCCGGCGGGATAAAGCCGTCGACCGTAACAGCACCCCAGCCAATTTTGCCGAGGGCATCATTCATCTCCTGTAAATTGGGAATATGTTCAATAGTTAAACCTGCTTTTTGCAGGCCGGGAATGTACGGGTAGTAAGCGACATCCTTTAGATAACTATAATTTTGGCGCATGACATAGCGCCACACCGCATGATCGATAGGCGTATAATGCTCGTAGTGCTGGTCGACTATAAATTGTTTTAAATGACCGGGCAATGCCGCAACCTGCGGATTATTAAAATCATTAAAATGGCTCATTGATAACTGGCGATTTATAATACAACGCCAAGTTTAGCAGATGGTTGCCATGAAAACAAGTTTCAGTTTATTATTCTGAAATTAAAATAACAGCAAAATATTATTCTTCTATTGGATGATTTTCCAATTTTGGTTCTTCGCCTTTTTTAAGGCCAGCCTCAAGTCGTTTAGGAATAAGCACATAATATACACCTAATAAAGCTACAATAATTGAGATGAGATAAAATCCAAAGCTCAGGTACACAGCCATATCTTCGGCCAGGTTAAACTGCCGGGCCAGTGTAAGGAACAGCGCGTCGCGGATACCGCCGCCGCCCAAACTAAATGGAATAATTGCCGCTAACGACGAGAAAAGAAACGATAGCAGATACGGAGCAAACTTACCGTTGAAATCCTGCGCAAGCAGTAAACAAATAATGGTAAGCAATTGCATGCTTTGTACACCTATGGCTTTTAAATGTGCCTGTATAAAGTTGTGGGTGTATTCTTTAAAAAATTTACGGGCTACGGCGTAATAGATCACAGAACCAACCGATACTATACCAAGCGGCCAGGCCAGGTGATAGGGAAAACTCGGTATTAAAACAACCAGCCCCACTACAATGGCGCCTATCGCCCAAAAACCGCTAAGCCTGTCAAACAGGATGGCCCAGAACACTTTTTTTGTAGGTAAATGATAGCGTTTGTGCAACAGGTAAATTTTGTAACCATCGCCACCGATACCGCCGGGCAATAGCACGTTATAGCACAAGCCAAGAAAATACAGGCGGAGGTTGAAGCGCCAGTCTAACCGTAAACCAATGGATTTGAAATAGCTTAATAACCGCCATGATGAAAAAAACATCGACCCGATATAACAGGCTATAGCGGCGGTTAGCCAGGCGCGGTCGGCATGGACTAAACGATATTTAATTTTCGCAAACGGAACCTTACTGAATACATAGTAAAGCAAGCCGCCGGTTACTACAATAATAAGGATTACTTTTACAACGCCCCAAAGCTTACCTTTCCAGGTTTTGTGTTCGGCACCTTCGTCAATGATGTCTTCTGTTTGTGTCATTCGGCTGCAAAGCTATGTTATTTTTTTATTTGGATGTACGGGATAGTCAATTAACAATTTTTCTTCATTTTGTTTTCACAAACATTAAAACCAGTAAATCAGGTAATTATTACAGCACAATTTTCCGCCCCATTAATTCATCGCTTCTACAATTAAACGATGGCTATTGTAATCAAATATTCAACTCTGTGTAATCATAATATCAAATCAGTAAAATCCTAATAACAAAGTGTTATTTTTGCGCAAATTTTTTGGAGATGAGTAAAGTAAAAGTTGGTTTAGTACAAATGAGCTGTACTGCTGATAAAGAGCAGAACCTGCAAAAAGCAATTGTTAAAGTAAGGGAAGCGGCTGCTAAAGGCGCGCAAATAGTTTGTTTACAGGAACTTTTTACCTCACTTTATTTTTGCGATGAAGAAGATTACAATAATTTTAAGCTGGCCGAAGCTATTCCCGGCCCATCAACCGATGAGCTTTCAAAAGTTGCTGCCGAGCTTAATGTGGTGATCATTGCTTCATTGTTTGAAAAACGTGCTCAGGGTGTTTACCATAACACCACCGCTGTGCTTGATGCCGACGGAAGCTATTTAGGCAAATACCGCAAAATGCATATCCCTGATGACCCGGGCTTTTACGAAAAATTTTACTTCACTCCCGGCGATTTAGGTTACAAAGTATTTAACACCAAATTTGCCCGTGTAGGTGTACTGATCTGCTGGGACCAATGGTATCCTGAAGCTGCACGCATCACTGCCCTAATGGGTGCCGATATATTATTTTACCCAACCGCTATCGGCTGGGCTACCACGCAGGATGAAGCAACCAACGTTGAGCAATACAACGCATGGCAAACTATTCAACGTTCGCACGCTGTAGCTAACGGCATACACGTAGTAAGCGTTAACCGTGTTGGCGAAGAAGCCGGTGTAAAATTCTGGGGCGGTTCATTCTTTGCTAATCCATTTGGTGCAATTATCCATCAAACATCACACGATCAGGAAGAAGTTATAGTACAGGAGCTTGATCTCGATAAATCTGATTACTACCGCAGCCATTGGCCGTTTTTGAGGGATCGTCGTATCGATTCTTATCAGCCGATGACAAAGAGACTTTTAGATGAGGATTAGTCCATGGTCGATAGTCCATAGACCATAGTAAAAAGTATGGCTTTTAAATTCGAAAATCTTCAGGTTTGGCAAAAGGCATTGGAGTTGACTGACGAAGTCAATACTTTGACAAAAAGCAGTTTTCCTAAAGAGGAGTTATTTATTTTAACATCGCAAATAAAAAGAGCTGCGGACTCTGTTGTATTAAATATTGCTGAAGGTTGTACCGGACAAACAAACGCGGTATTCAAAACCTTTTTAGGTTATTCATTAAGATCTGCCATCGAAGTTGTAGCTTGTTTGTTTATTGCCAAAAAAAGGAAAATTATTAATGAAGATGATTTTACCATGTTATATAATGACTATCAATCATTATGTAAAATGATAACGTCTTTAAAAAACACATTATGAAACCATTTACCATGGACCATGGACCATCGACCATGGACAAAAACACACCCGCTTCGCAGGGCTTTTCTTTCCCTGCTGAATGGGCTAAACATACGGCTACCTGGCTAAGCTGGCCTCACAAAGAGGCATCATGGCCTGGCAAGATCGATACCATTTACGCGCCTTACATTGAGTTTATAAAGATTGTTACCGAAGGCGAACTGGTACGCATTAACGTGACTGATGCTGATATGAAGGCCTCGGTGATTTTCCAGTTGCAAAACGCAGGTGTTGATCTTAACAAAATAGAGATCTTTGAATTCCCGACCAATGATGCCTGGTGCCGCGACCACGGTCCGGCGTTTTTGATCAACCCGACTACAAGTCAAAAAGCTATCGTAGACTGGGGTTATAACGCATGGGGCGGCAAATACCCCCCATTTGATTTGGATGACGTAATCCCTACCAAAATAGGTAACCACTTTGGTTTGCCGATATTTAATCCCGGCATAGTAATGGAAGGCGGCTCGGTCGACTTTAACGGTAAAGGCACAATTTTAACTACCACTGCCTGCCTGCTTAACAAAAATCGGAACCCGCAGCTTAACCAGCAACAGATTGAAAGCTACCTGCAAAATTATTATGGCGCAGAACAGATCCTTTGGCTGGGTGATGGCATTGTAGGTGATGATACCGACGGACATATCGACGATATCACCCGCTTTGTAAACGAGGATACCGTAGTTACCGTTGTGGAGGAAGATAAGAACGATGAAAACTATCACCTGCTACAGGAAAACCTCGAAACGCTGAAAACCATGCGCCTGCTTAACGGCAAACAACTTAACATTATTGAGCTGCCAATGCCCGACGCGGTAATTTATGAAGACACCCGCTTACCGGCCTCTTACGCTAATTTTTATATAGCTAACTCGGCCGTGATTGTGCCTACTTACCGTTCAAAGAACGATGATAAAGCGCTTGATATATTAACCAAATGCTTTTCCGACCGCAAGGTTGTAGGCATTGACAGTACCGACATTATCTGGGGCCTCGGCAGTTTCCACTGCCTCAGCCAGCAGGAACCGGAATAACAGGCCCACCCAACCCTCCCCTGAAGGGAGGCTTTTTTGTTTGTTGTCATTTCGACAGAGCGACAGTGGTATTGAGCATCGGGGCGAAAGAGAAATCTTCTACGCCTTGTAAAGCAGCGATGCATTGGCTTAAAGCAGGGCGTATAAGATTTCTGCTTCTCCACACACACTTTACCCTACTCATTCGTCGAAATGACAATTCGCTTTTTTAAATGAAGCTTTTCCTTTTTATCTTGTTTCTTCCATCTTGACCTCTTGCCGCTTTCTATATCTTGCTTCTTGACTCTTGACTTCCTGGCTCTTGCCGCTCCGCTTCTTTTTCACCGCCTTTATCCCCTACTTTACCGACATCTCCCCTTACATCGCCAATAATTGATTGACCCGCCTGCCATGTTGCTGTAGTTTTGGGTAACATTAAAACTTAAAGCGATGAACAACGATATAATAAACACCGAAAACAAAAGAAATGGCAAAATCATGTTAGGAATAATTTTACTGGCCGCCGGTGGTTTATTTCTGATAGATCAGCTCAATGCCTTCCTTATTCCCGACTGGCTTTTTAGCTGGCCAATGTGGTTCATAGCCTGGGGCGCTTACATGGGTGCCAAACATGACTTTAAAAAACCATCATGGATCTTTATGATACTGTTAGGCATCATATTCCTGGTAAATGATAACGTTTATAACGCCGACCGCATAACCTGGCCAATTGCATTGATGCTGCTTGGTACCTGGATAGCCATCAAACCGGCCAAACAAACCGACCGGGACTTCTGGGAAAAGAACGAAAAAGCTAAACAACACTTCGACTTTGAACAACCCAAAACCGAAGCTTAAACTCAATCATCCATCATATATCAAAGCCGGGGCATTTTTAAAAAGCTCCGGCTTTTTGTTTGTCCTCCCATCGATTTAAAAATATTATAAGTCGACATAAAACCATGGCATTTTAAAAAGTCCCTTTTTCTCCATTACACGCACCGTTGAGCCAACACTTGTATGGTAATAAAAAGATTTGGGAACTATAATATATTCCGCTTCGTGATGATCCCCCCAACTATCTATCCGGATATGATAATTAGTTGCATGCTTATAGGAGATAAATTTATCGGTTACAGTTGTAGAATAGATTTGAGCACTTGACTTATCAAAAGAACAATTAACATTGGCTATTACCCCTATAGCATAAGCTGCTGAAAATATAATCATTAGTAAAAATTGCCCGATACGTGAACTATATGTGTTATTAAATCCTTTCACTGCTAATACTCCGAGAATAACTGAACCTAAAATCAGACTTGGAACAGTTAATTTATCATAGTTAGTTATGTGATAATAATTCAGAGATTTTAAAACCAATAATAATACTCCGAGATATAAGCCCGGCATTACATTGTTATAAGCGCTGTTTCTTTTAGAAATTAATGTTACAAGCCCCTTACTGAAATAAATAATCGAAATACCAATTAAAGGAAAAACCAATAATATTGCATCAGCCGCGCTGGTATCCCTCAGAAAAAACAAGAACAATACAAAAAGTACAAACCCAACAAAGTTGTATATCCCCGATAACCGTGTTATTGCTTTAAACTTGTCTGTCCTCTCCCCTTCGCTATATCCCAAATTAGCATTATTTATTATATCATTTTTCTCCTTTTCGTAATCTTCTTTATTTAAATCCTTAAGATTAGTGCGCAACCAAGAGGTTAGGTTATTAAGATTCCCGATGCTTGAATAGTCGCGAATTTTTATTTTGGAATAGCCTGCTTCTACAGGCTCAATAACAATTACCTTATTGTTAATCCTGAAACCTTTAATATCAGCACGCAAAAGCTCTTTGGTACCAAATACGGTCGTTCTTACAATACTGTAATCAGATATTATAAGCTTACTTTTAAATTGGTTTATTAATGTTACCACACCTCCCGTTCCAAATACAACGGGGAATATAATAAGTCCATTAGTCGGTTTAGTTAGCAGGAATAATGAAAAAACAATTGCTGATGTCCCCATTGCTCCATAAAAAATTCGCCAGTATAGCGATATAGTGTATTCCTGTTTCATTTTTTAATATGATAAAGTTTAGTATGGTTATTTACTGATAAAAAACTGTCGCAACATACAAATTTTTATTTTTGCCGGATGATAAATAATCAACCGCAACTTTTTCACCGCCAAAACATCCCCACTCACCGATTTCTTTAAATACATCGCCAATTTTTGTTTGGCTCAACTATAATGTTACCTTAGTTTTGGATATGATTTTAATTTGCAGATAATACAATGAACAACGATATAGAACATCCAAAAGATCCCAACAAAGGCAAATCTGTTGCCGGGATCATTTTACTTGCTGTAGGCGGCATATTGCTGCTTCAGCAATTCCGAATTTTTTTCATACCCGCTCATCTTTCCCTGTGGCCCTTATGGCTTATTTTCTGGGGGATATACATAGGCGCCAAGCATAATTACAAAAAGGCATCGTGGGTATTGCTGGTAGCTTTAGGTACTGTATTCCTGATCACCCAAAACATTAACAACTCCGATCGGATAGTAGGCCCCTTAGCTGTAATTGGATTTGGTATGTGGCTGATATTAAGACGCAACAAACATTTTGATCCGCAGCAGTGGAAAAACGATTTCAAAGGAGAAAAATGGACCAACTGGGATAAAAAAGAGCCCTTCCAATTTGAAAAAGCCGAAACTGTTGACTACACCGTAAAAGAAGAAGGCAGCGAGATCCCCCCGGTTGATCCCTACGCTCAAAAACAACAGCAATACAACACCAAATACTCCGGCGACGATTATATCGATACCGTATCCATTTTTGGCGGGGTTAACAAAACCATCCTTTCCAAACAGTTCCGCGGTGGCGATATCGTAAACATATTTGGCGGTGCCGAGCTTGATTTTACCCAGGCAGATATTAACGGCCGTATTATCATTGACATTACCCAGATCTTCGGCGGCACCAAAATTATTGTGCCATCAAACTGGCAGGTAGTATCTGACCTGGCAGCAGTTTTTGCCAGTGTTGATGATAAGCGCATCAGGAGCACCGCAAGTGTAGGCAGCGAGAAGGTGCTGGTACTTAAAGGCGTATCCATATTTGCGGGTGTAGATATCCGCAGTTATTAATTAATCAAGGCAGCTAATTACGAAAAGCATAAAAACATGAACTGGTACGTAGCAAAATTAGTTTTCAGGGTGATAAGCGGGGATGGCGACCATCAGGCGCAGTTTGATGAGCAATTAAGGTTAATCAGCGCAGATAATGAACTGGTGGCTTATGAAAAAGCCAACCGCATAGGTCACGCCAACCAGGATAGCTTTAAGAATATTGAAAAGCAAACCGTTAAATGGCAATTTATTGATGTAGCCGAGCTTAACCAACTTGGCGAACTTACCGACGGCGCCGAATTGTATTACAACATACACGAAACACCCGATGCCGACCTGTACATTGCCTGGGCACATCATAAGTCGGCCTTATTGGGCATCAGAAATTAAACCTTAAAACCACAGAAAGTAACCGTTTTGGAAGTTCCATCAATACAAACATCAAAACTATATGCGGCATTTGTAATATGCGGTGTGGCCTGGGCTGCATTACAAACTTACATCATTCATAGTTTTGGTTTTTTATGGTTCACCGCCGCAACAGATGGCCTGTTGAGCGCCGTGTTGCTTTCATGTGCCTGCTGGCTTATCAACAATAACTTACGCTACTATCAGCCGGGTAAGGGCAGCTATATTAACCTGTTTATCTGGTGCGTTGCGCTGGCAGGGATCTGCACCGCCGGCTGCCGTTACCTGTTACCGCTCATTAACAGCGACACAATTTACACCGGTTTCCTGGCCCAGTCGTTAACCATCCGCTTTTTTACCGACTTTTTAGCTATCGGCTGGATGGCTATGATCAGCTTACTGTGGTTTTCACAGCTCGACCAGAAAGAAACCCTGAAACGCAAAACCGAAGCCGAGCAGTTGGCCCGCGAGGCCGAGCTTTATAACCTGCGTCAGCAATTACAACCCCACTTCCTGTTCAACAGTCTTAACTCTATAAACGCGCTTATTGGCTTTAAGCCTGATGAAGCCCGCAGGATGATCCACCAGTTATCCGATTTTTTACGCGGAACGCTTAAAAAGGACGATCAGTTACAGGTTAGCCTTACCGAGGAATTGGCACATCTTAATTTATACCTCGATATAGAAAAAGTACGCTTTGGCCACCGTTTACAAACCGAAATAAGCTGCGACCCCAAATGCGGAAGTGCCATATTGCCATCTATGCTGTTACAGCCTTTGGTTGAAAATGCCATTAAATTTGGCCTGTACGACACCATAGGCGAAGTTACAGTGAGCATTCGCGGTGAAATTGAGGATGGCTACCTGAACTTAATGGTACAGAACCCATATGACCCACAAACATCGAAACCAAAAAAAGGTACAGGTTTTGGTTTGCGGGGAGTGCAACGGCGATTATATTTGCTGTATGCCCGCAATGATTTAATGGAAACCCATGCGAGCGATGATCTGTACACAACCATTATAAAAATACCGCAACTATGAAGCGAGCTTTAATTATTGATGATGAACCTTTAGCCCGCATGGTTGTAAGGGAATACCTGCTTGATTTTAAAGACATTGAACTGATACAGGAATGCAACGACGGCTTTGAAGGCCTCAAAGCCATTCAGCAGCACCAGCCCGACCTGGTTTTTTTAGATATCCAGATGCCTAAAATTACCGGCTTCGAAATGCTTGAACTGGTTGAACAACCTCCTGCCGTAATATTTGCCACCGCATTTGACGAATACGCCATCAAAGCTTTTGAAGCCCACGCGGTTGACTATTTATTAAAACCATTCAGTAAAGAACGGTTTAATAAAGCGGTTGAAAAGTTCCTGGCCTCAGCCGCGCCAAAACCTGCCGTTAAGCAAACGGAAGAGTTGCTGGAGACCGCCGCTACCCAGTCGCCCGCCCAGCATGAGCGTATTGTGGTTAAAACCGGCACCAAGGTAAAGATCATCCCCGTTGCCGATGTTGAGTATTTACAGGCCGATGATGATTATGTAAGTGTGATCACCAAAGAAGGCTCGTACCTCAAAAACAAAACCATGAGCTTTTTTGAGCAAACCCTTGATCCTAATCATTTTGTTCGAGTTCATCGTTCCTACATCGTAGCTATACAACAAATCACCCGTATCGACCCATACGAAAAAGACGCGCACCTGGCCATCCTGAAATCAGGCGCTAAAATCCCGGTAAGTAAAACAGGGTATGTGAAGTTGAAACAGGTGCTGGGGATATAGAACCAACTGCTTACAACAAAAAAATGTCATTGCGAGGAGGGACGACGAAGCAATCGCATGCTATACAGAGCGGCTATGCATCCGTGCGATTGCCGCGCTGCGCTCGCAATGACATGGAGATTATAACCTGCATTTTTAGCCAATAAAAAAATCTCCCCTCCCGCATAATTTCCTTCCAACAACTCCGTTAACTATAATTATAGTTAAAAACCTGACCAATGCCTAAACCAATTACATTGCTGCTATTAATTATATTGGCAGCACTTCACAAAACCGAAATCCCCGACAGCAAAAGAGCTAACGATGTGCGTCTTAAAGTATGGCCTAAGCTTCAGAAAGAGCTTAAAGACAAAGGCTTTGCCCCCTATGGCTCAGTGTACCTCCGTATCATTAAAGACATCAGCGTACTTGAAGTATGGGTAAAATCGGCTAATAAATACCAGCTCTTTAAAACTTATGACGTATGCACATATTCAGGCGGGTTAGGTACCAAAACCCGCAGCGGCGACGGTAAAAGCCCGGAAGGCTTATATACCATAGAGCCCAAACAACTAAACCCGGTAAGCAACTATTACCTGGCTATTAATGTAGGCTATCCTAATGCTGTGGAAAAAGCCAAAGGTTATACCGGCAGTGCCATCATGGTACATGGGCATTGTGCTTCTATAGGTTGCTATGCCATGACCGATGCACGGATAGAAGAAATTTATACCCTGGTTTACGAGGCATTTGTAGCCGGCCAAAAGCAAGTCCGTGTTGATATTTTCCCTTTCCGGATGGATGACGCAAACTTAAAGCGCTATGCGGCTTACAGACAGGATGCCTTTTGGCGCAGCCTCAAACCGGCTTACGAATTATTTGAAAAACGACAGCTACCAGTTGATTATCATCTTAAGGGGAAGGAATACGCTTATTAACCGTTGATTTTTTGATTACGCGGATGGGGCTCAAATATTTAGCTTGTGATCGGTGTTATCACCAGAAGTATTCGAAAGATTTTAATTCCCTCCCTTGGGAGGGGTGCGGCTGGATTTTGTGGTGGCAGGGAGGGGTTTATACGCCTTGCAACAATCAGGTATCTCGTTAAAACCCCTCCCTACACCCTCCCAGGGGAGGGAATCGCACAATCCCTCGCTTTTTCTATTTCTTCCGAACACTTCTGGCGTTAACACACACTCAATGTCAATCCGAACAAGGATTTGCATTCCCCGGGGGAGGAGACTTCGGCCACCAGGCATAACATGGAGACTTTATTTACAAAGTTTACATTTTTATTTACAATCCTGGTTCTTCTGACAGTAAGGTATCAAAGTAATTTCGCTGGATCAACTTTGATATGATATGAAAAATAAAAGAAACGTTTTGTCCTGCCTGATTATTCTGCTGGCAGGAGTAATTTATTCCCCTGCACAGGCCCAGCAAAAGCATGCCGAAAGCGTAATCCCTTTCGCCGGACCTAACCGTATTACCCGTAATATCATACAAGATAAAAAAGGCAACATTTGGATTGCTGCATTTGATGGTATTTTTCGGTACGATGGGAAATCCTTTACCAATATCACAAGTAAAGTGAGTTCGGCCCGCTTTTTTTCTGTTTTAGAAGATAGGAAAGGCAACTTGTGGTTCGGCTCTATCGGTTCAGGTGTTTACCGTTACGACGGGAAATCCTTTCGTAATTTTACAATAAAGGATGGCCTTCTCAATAATGATGTTGTAAGTATTTATGAAGATAAAAAAGGCAGCATCTGGTTCGGCGTTTGGGGTGGAACAAGTCGGTATGATGGAATATCATTTCGGAATTATATCATAAACGGATATGGGATGAATGAAGACCCAACAGGGAAAACATTTCCGGATAGGGCACCTTATGAAGTTAATTCAATTATTGAAGACAGAACGGGCAAGCTTTGGTTTGCCACAAGAGGCAACACCTTTGTGTACGACGGCAAAATATTTAACGTTTTAAGCCGTAATGGCAAACCTTTTACCAATGTTCGTTCTGTAATGGAAGATAAAAAGGGCAATATCTGGCTCGCCGGCAGTGATGGACTGTGGCGCTATGATGGTAGTTCATTTACCAATTTCACCCGGAAATTTGCGGGTTACGTTTACGAAGATAAAAAAGGAAACATTTGGACAAGTTCAGAAAGTGCTGATAACCCCAACAGGGTACTTTCTGGTTTTAGCGCTAATACAGCGGCCTGGGCGCTTTCCCGTTACGATGAAAAATCCTTGTCTGATAAAAAGCCATCAGTAACCGAAATAACTAATAAGCCAATGGTTTTTGGGATTTTAGATGATGATAAAGGAAATATTTGGTTTGGTGCTATAGGTGGAGTGTACCGGTATGATGGAAACACTATAACAGACTTTAAAGGGATGTAGCTGATGATCCGTCTCACACTGGCAGAAGAATACGTATTCAGCTATCATTCCATCAGCAACACCATCAAAGCTTCTTCAACCCGCTCTTCTTCAAGTAAATGCTTAGCTTTCAAATGTAATTGCAGCTCACGGGTCTGGCTGTCGCCGATGGTGGCATCAAGTACTTCTTTTATCTCCGGGGTAAGCGCAAAGGCTTCGATAGCCTCATCGCCGGGTATAGCTTCGAGGTTACCCAATTGCCCGAGGTTGTTACCTGTAAGGATCCTCGAGTTGCGGATAGCATAAGGCAGTGCATCAACACCTATACCCATTTTGGTATTGGGTTTGGCTACTTTAAACAGGTTATCTTTAGTAACCCGGCAATACCAGTCGCCGCCAAGCCGGGCAACCAGGTCCATTTTGGCCTGGTTTATTTTGCCATCCGCGTCTAAAACGGCATCATTAATGTGCATCATCTTGATTTCGGCGAATACAAGATTGCCGGCGCCATGGCCTTGTCCCAATTCAACAACCTCCTTAACTACACATTCCATTTGCACATATGACTCCGCCACGCGTGGCGGTTTTACCAATTGGGATGGCACAGGTGTTAAACCCGATTTAATAAACTCATTAACACCCTGCGGATACTCTACGCTTGAGAGCGAAGTTTGCTGTACCATATCATAATTAACAATATTGATCACGCATTCGGGCACTTCCCTGATATTTTCGAGCGTGTGTTTGGTGGTATTGTCCCTCACCCGCCGCGAAGGCGAAAAAATACATATCGGCGGATTAACGCTGAAAATATTAAAGTAACTAAAAGGGCTCAGGTTTACATTCCCGGCCTTGTCAACTGTAGAGGCCAGGCAAATCGGTCGCGGAGCTACCGCAAAGTTCAGGTAGCTTTGCAGTTGAACAGGAGAAAGATCGGATATGTGGATGCTTGGCATGGACGTTTTACTTTCAACCGTCATTGCGAGGTACGAAGCAATCCCCAATTAGCAGAGAAGCTATACAAGTCCCTCTGTATAGTTTGGGATTGCTTCGTACCTTATAATGACGGAATTATAAGTCATTGATTATTAAGTATATTTTCTCGATCAATTTTATAACATGGGCGTTGCCTGCGGCCCGGGCTTTCCGTTACAAGTCCTCGCCTTTCCTACCCGCAATCCCTGCACGCGCTGTGGGGCTTTTCACTGCAATCCCTAACGCGGCCCCGCACGTCATAATACATTTTAAAGGTCATCACCATTTTTTCCCGGGGTTTCCTAGTGGGTTATAGCAATGACGCATTTTATGCTTACTGGTATTATTTCTTACTTCTTCAACTTCAATATCGAAAAATCACTATTTGCTTTTTTAATAATATTCCCCAGCATCCCTAAACCGGTAACCTCCATTTCAACCAAATCTCCCGGCTGCAGCCATTGTGGTTCATAATCGGCATTATTAAGTACACCGGTGCCATTCAGTTCAAGAAAACAGCCTGTACCAACCGTTCCTGAACCAATTACATCGCCCGGTAATACATCACAACCGTAGGCAGCACGCTCAATGATCTCGGCAAAGGTCCAGTCCATATCGGCCATATTACCTGCCGATACCTGTTTGCCATTCACCACGCATTTCATCTCCAGGTTATAGGCGTTGCCGGCATGCCCGGGCTTCGCAGGCACTTTGTATTGCTCCAATTCATCGGGCGTCACCAACCAGGGACCAATCACCGTCGAAAAATCCTTACCCTTTGCCGGGCCAAGGTTCAGCAGCATTTCTTCCATTTGCAGGGTGCGGGCGCTCATATCATTCATGATCATATATCCCGCTATAAAACTATCGGCTTCGGCAGCTGTAATGTTACGGCCTTTTTTATGGAGAACAACGGCAACTTCCAGCTCAAAATCAAGCTTTTGAAAATGATCGGGCATACATTCAATTTCGCCGGGGCCTTGTATGGCGTTGTGATTGGTGAAATAAAAAATAGGATACTGATCAAACTCAGGTATCATATCCAGCTTACGGTTGCGCCTTGCCGAAGCCACGTGCTGGCGAAATGCATAACCGTCACGACATGATGTTGGATGGGGTACCGGTGCCATCAGCTCAAAAAACAGTTCCTCTTTAGCCTCTATCTTTCCCGACCGGATATCTTCGTTAACCCGTGCAGCATGCTCCATCAGTTCGGGGCCTCCCCATAAAAACTCGTTCATATTGTCGGGGATCAGCTTATCGCAGGAGTTTAAATTGTAGATATGGCCATTAACAAAAACGCCAAGATGTTCACGGTCTTCGGTTTTATAGGATACTAATTTCATAGAGTAGCTTAATTGGTATAATCAAAGCTAATGATTTTGATTGAGGGAATTATAGTGAATGGTTGATTAAGTTGAGAGGTCCCTCTCGCGGGCGTATATAAAGATATACTGCCACCGCTCGGCTCCAGCCGGGTGGTAATTATTCCCAGGCCTCTGGCCTGTATACATCATGCCGGCGGCCAGAGGCCGTTTTATAGTTGCCACTCGGCTGGAGCCGAGCGGCGGCGTAAGGATTAAAAAATAACTAACCAGTCACCTAATCAACCACTCACTATTCAACCCAAAACTTGCATCCTAAATATAATCCCGCTAACTTAGTATCATGTTACGCGTACAAATGCATTTTCTGTTTTCATTGGGGTTAACCTCCATGAGCGATGCGTCATCGTTCAGAGATGCTATGCTTGCTAAGATCGTGCTGGCGCAATACTAATTTCCCCTCCTCTTTCCTCTATTATTTTTAACCAATTATTTATTAAATGGTCAGGTTATGCGTTACGGACTTTTTAGCCCGAACACAAATCAGCATTTTATACGTTTTATAGTTAACCAATTAAACCAATCCATGCCTCTATATCATAGTTTAGGATCAATTCCGCCTAAGCGGCATACGCAATTCCGTAAGCCCGATGGTAGTTTATATGCCGAAGAGCTGGTGTCAACCGAAGGTTTTTCAAGCCTTTATTCGCTGGTGTACCACGCCTATCCGCCCACCATTGTAAAAACCCTTGGCGAGCCTTATAGTGTGGAACCTAAAATAGCACGCGAAAAACACCTGAAGCATACCAGTTTGATAGGTTTCAATATCCAGCCCGAGGATGACTACCTGCAAAGCCGCAAGCCGGTACTGGTAAACAGCGATCTGCATATTTCGCTGGCAGCACCGCGCAAAAGTATGACCGACTATTTTTACAAGAACAGCCAGGCCGATGAGGTAGTTTTCATTCACGAAGGCACAGGCACTTTAAAAACCGGCTTCGGCAATATCAAGTTCCAGTATGGCGATTACCTGGTGATCCCCCGTGGCACCATTTACCAGATGGAGTTTGACGGCATGGCTAACCGGCTTTTTATTGTGGAAAGCTTTAGCCCTATCCGGCCGCCAAAGCGCTACCGTAACCAATATGGTCAATTGATGGAACATTCGCCTTATTGTGAGCGTGATATCAAACTACCGGCCGATCTGAAAACTTATGATGAACATGGCGATTTCAAGATCCTGATCAAAAAGCAAGGTCTTATTTATCCCTATATATATGGCACTCATCCTTTTGATTTTGTGGGCTGGGATGGATTCCATTATCCCTGGGCGCTATCTATCCATGATTTTGAACCAATAACAGGCAGGTTACATCAGCCACCACCGGTACACCAAACCTTTGAGGGTAATAACTTCGTGATCTGCTCCTTTGTGCCCCGCAAGTTTGATTACCATCCGTTATCTATCCCTGCTCCTTACAACCACAGCAATGTAGATAGCGACGAGGTGTTATATTATGTAGATGGCGATTTCATGAGCCGCAAAAGCGTGGTAAAAGGGCAAATCACCCTGCATCCGGGGGGTATCCCACACGGCCCGCATCCCGGCTCGGTCGAAAAATCAATAGGCAAAGAATCAACGGACGAACTGGCTGTGATGATCGACCCGTTCAGGCCGCTGATGCTCACGGAGGATGCCATCAGGATAGAGGATGAAAATTATTATAAAAGCTGGCAGATGTGAGGTTAAAGGCGAAAGGTAAAAGCTGAAGGGCTATTAGCCGTAATGCCAAAATCACTAATCATTAACTCACTAAATCACTAATTAAAATGCACACACAAACTTTAGATAAAAAAGTTTCCCCTACCGGGGGAGATTTAGAGGGGGCTGACTTCCTGCCCCTTAACGGCACCGATTATGTGGAGTTTTATGTTGGCAACGCCAAACAGGCTGCCCATTACTATAAAACCGCCTTCGGTTTTCAAAACCTGGCGTATGCCGGACCCGAAACCGGGGTGCGCGACAGGGCATCATACGTATTACAACAAGGCAAAATCAGGATTGTGCTTACCACTCCCCTGCACTCTGATCACCCTATTGCCGATCATGTTAAAAAACATGGCGATGGTGTAAAAGTGCTGGCCCTTTGGGTTGACGACGCCTATGATGCCTTTGAGCAAACCACCAAACGAGGCGCCCAGCCATACCAGCAACCGCAAACTCTGACTGATGAAAACGGCGAAGTACGTACCAGCGGCATTAAATTATACGGCGAAACGGTGCATATGTTCATTGAACGTAAAAACTACAAAGGCTTGTTTTTACCGGGATATCAAAAGCTGGAAAATAACTACAATCCGGCAGATACCGGTTTGCTGTATGTTGACCACTGCGTGGGCAACGTGGGCTGGCATAAAATGAACGAATGGGTTAACTTTTATGAAGAGGTTTTAGGTTTCCGAAATATCCTCACTTTTGATGATAAAATGATCTCGACCGAATATTCGGCTTTGATGAGCAAGGTGATGAGCAACGGAAACGGCTATGTAAAATTCCCGATCAATGAACCTGCCGAAGGTAAAAAGAAATCGCAGATTGAGGAATACCTGGAGTTTTACGAGGACGAAGGTGTACAGCACCTGGCCCTTGCCACCCATGATATTGTAGCTACTGTTACCGAACTGCAAAACCGGGGCGTTGAATTCTTAACTGTTCCTTCAACTTATTATGATGATCTGATTGACCGTGTTGGCCATATTGACGAAGACCTTGAGCCGTTGAAACGCTTAGGTATTTTGGTTGATCGCGATGACGAAGGATACCTGTTGCAGATCTTCACCAAACCTGTTGAAGACAGGCCAACCCTGTTCTTTGAAATTATTCAGCGCAAGGGTGCCAAATCATTCGGCGCAGGTAATTTTAAAGCCCTATTTGAGGCCATTGAACGTGAACAAGAAGCAAGGGGAAATCTTTGATTGATATCGGATTTCGGAATTTAGATTTCGGATTTTTAATATTGAAATTATGATTTGGAGCCGGGCGGTTGCCCGGCTTTTTATTTGCCAGCATTATTTATATTTGATATAACCAATAATTACTTTTATGAAGAAAGCTTTACTCATCATTGCCGCTGTTGCATTAAGCTTTAACTGCTTAGCTCAGAATACTGCTGCTTCAAAACCTGTTTACGATGCTGTCCTGGCCAAAAAGCTTGGGGCTGATGATTACGGCATGAAAAAATATGTGATGGCCTTTTTAAAAGAAGGGCCAACACAACTCAAAGATTCGGCGGCTAACATGCAGCTGCAGATGGCGCACCTTAAAAACATTGGCCGGCTTGCTGCCGAGGGTAAGTTAGTTGTGGCCGGTCCGTTTCTGGATAACCAACCCTTACGTGGTATCTTTATTTTTAATGTAGAAACCGTAGACGAAGCCCAAAAACTTACTGAAACAGATCCGGCCATCAAAGCAGGAACTTTAGTTATGGAGCTGCACCCTTTTTATTGCAGCGCGGCGCTGATGCAGGTAGTGCCGATTCACAACACCCTCCAAAAGAAAAGCATGACCAATTAAATGGATGACGTACTATTTGTACTTGAACAGCTTAAAGAAAAAGCTGATGCTGCGTACTTAAAAGGCATGGCCCGTTTTGGTATTGATAATTCGAGGGCTTTAGGGGTAAAATTGCCGGAGATCCGCAAACTGGCTAAGATCATTGAAAAAGATCATGAGCTGGCTTTAGCACTTTGGAATACGCAAATACATGAAGCCCGGATGCTGGCCTCCATGATAGCCGATCCTAAACAGGTTACCCCCGAACTAATGGACAGCTGGACCGGCGGCTTTTATTCATGGGATATTTGCGACCAGGTTTGCGGTAATCTTTTTGACCGCACCCCATTTGCCATTGATAAAGCTGTTGAATATAGCAGTCATGAGCAGGAATTTGTAAAACGTGCCGGTTTCGTTTTAATGGCCGAATATGCAGTTCATAATAAAACGGCGCCCGACAAAATATTTACAAACCTGTTTCCCATTATGGAGCGGGAAGCCTGGGATAACCGGAACTTTGTTAAAAAAGCTATTAACTGGGCTTTACGTCAAATAGGCAAACGGAATAATATATTAAAAGTTAAAGCCATTAACACTGCACAAAATATATATAACCAGCCCAGCAAATCGGCCAAATGGATTGCAAAAAACGCGCTTGATGAACTAATAAGAAAATAATGATTTAATATTTTCTACAAAGTTAAATTTCCGGCAAATTGCCTGTAAAATAGGACATTATAAAACCCAATAATAGTTCACCCATATTTACTAAACTGGTGGCCGCAATTTTTTACAATTCAATTACATCAAACAATTTCATGAAGGATACCTTCATTTTTTTAACACAAAAATGAAGTGTGAGCATATTTTTGTAAAATATCACTTCAATTAAGAGTAGATATGGCCAAATATTCTTCAAGCCGTAAATACCAGTAAAAGAATACATTATAAAGTATCAAAAATATTATATTTGAAGCAGGCCAAATGTGGAATAAATGATTGATAAGAAGCCACGGCCATACAACTGATGGTTATAAATTATAAAAACTTCAAATCATGGCACATGTTTTAGTCATATGCACGTGTCAAAAACAAGTTGAATTAGTGAACAGATTGTTGATATGAGTTTTTTTGAAAAGGGCAAACTTTCCGGCGATGATGTACATCTTACCCCTTTGATCAATGATCTGGATACGGGGATCTGGAAGTACAATTTCAATACAAGGGAAGTAAAATGGTCGACGGGCTTCTATACGCTGTTAGGTTATCAAGTCAATGAAATTGAATGTGATGCTTATACTTTTTTTGAACATCTGCTTTACCACGGCGATAAACCGTTTTTTTTCAACGCCATTAACAACAGGATAGCGGAAGACACACCACCGCTCCAATTACGTTTTTTAACAAAAAAAAACGGGTACCAGTGGTTTGAAACCACTATCAGGAAACTGGACGACGAGCATGGCAGTATAGTTTACGGTTCGCTTGTAAACATCAACCGTTACAAACAAGATGACTTATTATCGGCTCATAGCCAAATCACCAATGATGGTGCCTTTAAAACAGCACGCTTAGGCATCTGGGAAATTGATCCTCAAAACATCAATACCATTGTGCTGTCAAAACAAGTATATGACTTATTTGATCTTCAAAATCATTTAAAACTTAGCGTTGAAGAGTTTATTAGTTTTTTTGAGCCTCCGTACCGGCCTGTTTTACAAAATGCTATTAACCATACTGTTGAAGACAGCAGGCCCTTTGATATTGAATTGCTTTTACGTTCGGCCAAAAACAATATGTTATGGCTAAAAGTAAAGGCTGTACCTGTGATTGATCACCTGGGTAAATGCACATCAGTAAAAGGGGTTATCCAGGATATCGACAGCGAAAAAAGAAAGTTGCTGAAACTTGAACAGTCGATAAATTTACTGACCGACCAAAACCGCCGCCTGCAAAACTTCGCGTACATTGTTTCACATAATCTTCGTTCGCATACGGGCAACCTTCAATTTATGGTAAACCTGTTTGAACAAACCGAAACAACTGAAGAACGGGAGGAGATCTTTTCGCATATTAAAACCATCAGCGACAGCCTGGACCTGACTATCGAACACATCAACGAAATAGTTAAGATTCAAACTGAAATTACCAAAGAGCGGAAAGTGGTTGAGTTGGAGCCGATGTTCAAAAACATTTGCTCGGCACTAAAAAATAATATTGAGACCATAAACGCCCACGTTGAAGGTGACTTTACGCAATGCCGCGAGATTAGTTATATACCGGCTTACATGGAAAGTATTTTACAAAACCTGCTTACCAACTCTTTAAAATACAGTCACCCCGACAGGCAGCCCGTTATAAAATGCTATACCTTAACAGAAGGGAAACATATTTATCTCATTTTTGAAGATAACGGCCTTGGTATTGATCTTGACCGTTATGGCGATAAGATTTTTGGCATGTATAAAACATTTCATCAAAATACGGATGCAAAAGGCATTGGCTTATTTATAACCCGTAACCAGATTGAAGCATTAGGCGGAAGCATTAAAGTTGACAGTACAGTAAACGTTGGCACAAAATTTACTATCAGACTGGTATAATTAAAATTACCAAGAGATGATTGCAGAGCGAAGTCCGGCTAACACCTGGATTGTGGATGATGATAGTATTTACGTTTACGGCCTTAAAAAATTAATAAGCATAAAGGAACTGAATACCCAATTAAGCCATTTTGTAAATGGAGAAGAAGCCATTTGCGCATTGAAAAAAGCAAACGAAGACCATAACCTACCCGATGTAATATTACTGGATATTAATATGCCGGTTATGGATGGATGGGAGTTTATGCATGAATTTGCGAAAATAAAACCCCGAACGGGGAAAAAGATCGCTGTTTATATGGTGAGCTCATCCGTTGATCTTAACGATATCCACCGGGCTAAAAATATTTCTGAAGTTTCTGACTATCTGTTCAAACCTGTAAGAATAAATCAGTTAAAAGAGGTTTTTGACAACGTTTAACTGCAAGTGAACGAGCAAGTAAATAAATACGGAACCTAAAAGGCTCCGTATTTATTATTGCTTCATTAACACCGAAGTAGAAATAAAGTATTGGGAGGTATCTTTAAATGTTAGCTGAACTTTTCCGCCTACATTGCTCACCACGCCGTATGAAACAGATTTATTAGACAAAGTAAACTTTATCCGGTTACCGCTTTGCACCCAGGAACCTGACGCAGATGCCCCCTTTTGCCCAATAATAGTATAACTATTATCAGTCCGTGAAACATAACAATCTTCAGCGCCTACGTAAGCGGCTGTCCATGTGCCATCACCTTTCAGGGTAGTTTGGTTATCACTTATGCATGGAGATGCAACGTTTGTATAGGTATCTGAGTGACCGGTGGTGATGTTTATATTCGTTTCTGATATCAGCGAATACTTACCTGCATAAGCATTTACAGGTTCACCCTTTTCTTTTTTGCAGGCATTACCCGCAAGTAATGCTACTGTGGCCAGGCTTAAAAAATATATTTGTTTTTTCATAAACGCAGGAAACAACCGTATGCTATTATTCGATATAGCTTTCCAGTATTTTAAAGCCACCTGTTGTTTCCAGCTCAATTTTATCGATGCTTTTTGGCAACAGGATACATTCGCCCATTTTAACGGCGTACGCTTCATTGTTATATTTAACGGTATATCCACCTTCAACACAAACATGGATCACAAATGAATCAAGTGCCGAATAGTCTTTCGATGTACTTTCGTCAAAATCGAGCACATTGGTAGTAAAATAAGGGCAGGTAACCAGTTTTACAGTCTCGTTCTTTTTAGGTTCGTATTGGGTTTTATATTCGGGATAATGCTTGTAATCAATAGCAGCAAGGGCTTCTTCAGTATGTAGCTCACGTTTATTGCCTTTATCATCAACGCGGTCAAAATCGTAAATACGGTAAGTGATATCAGATGTTTGCTGAATTTCGGCAATCAGCAAACCTTTGCCAATAGTATGCACCCTGCCTGCGGGTAAAAAGAAAACATCGTCAGCTACTGCCTTCTCTTTGTTAAGGATATCCATGATGTGGCCGCTGTTTAAAGCATCTACATATTTCTGCTCGGTCATTTCCTGGTTAAAACCGGTGATCAATGTCGAACCCGGATCAGCTTCAATGATATACCACATTTCGGTTTTACCAAATGAGTTATGACGTACTTTAGCCAGCTTATCGTCAGGGTGTACCTGTACCGAAAGATCGTCATTGGCATCAATAAACTTTACCAATAAAGGGAAGATGTTACCGAAATGGTCATAAACTTTTTTGCCAACCAGCTCGTCTTTGTATTGCTCCAGTAAATCGGCTAATGATTCACCTTCAAGGGCGCCTGAAGCAACAACCGAAACATCAGATTTCACTCCCGATATTTCCCAGGTTTCGCCGCAGTTTGGCAGGCTGCCAAAATCTTTATGCAAATAGGTTTTGATCTTTTGACCGCCCCATATCTTGTCTTTATATATGGTTTTAAATTTTAATGGATATAATGCCGACATAGTGTTATGTATTTTTGCCCGCTAAGTTAGGAGTTAAATAGAAAATTGAAAACGCTAAATTGGTTTACTCAGCTTAATGTGTAACAAAAAAGCCCATACTATAATGTATGAGCTTTTTCTTATTTAAATCGCCTGGCAATTATTTACCTAAGCGTTTTTTCAGGTTCTCGTCAATTGCAGCCAAAAACTCTTCGGTGTACAGGTAATCGGTACCATGCTCCACTTTTGGTTTAATGGTGATGGCCAAATCCTTGGTCATTTTGCCGCTTTCAACGGTTTCAATACAAACTTCTTCCAAAGCCTTGCAGAAATTGATCAATTCAGTGTTCTTATCTAAGATGCCACGGAATTCCAAACCTCTTGTCCATGCAAAAATAGAGGCAATTGGATTGGTTGAAGTTGGCTTACCGGCCTGGTGATCACGATAGTGACGGGTTACAGTACCGTGGGCAGCTTCAGCTTCCATTACAGTACCATCAGGGGTAACGAGGGTTGAGGTCATTAAACCTAATGAACCAAAGCCTTGTGCTACAGTATCTGACTGTACGTCGCCATCGTAGTTTTTACAAGCCCAAACAAAGTTACCGTTCCATTTAAGGGCCGATGCAACCATGTCGTCAATTAAGCGGTGCTCATACGTGATACCGGCTGCTTCAAACTTTTGTTTGTAATCATTTTGATAGATCTCTTCAAAAATATCTTTGAAGCGGCCATCATATTTTTTAAGGATGGTATTTTTGGTTGAAAGGTATAAAGGCCAGCCTTTCATTAAAGCCTGGTTAAAGCAGGCATGCGCAAATCCTTTGATAGATTCATCGGTATTGTACATCGTCAATGCAACACCATCGCCTTTAAAGTTAAATACCTCGTATGATTGCTCGGGGCCGCCATCTTCAGGAGTAAACTTAACGGTTAATTTACCTTTGCCTTTGGTTAAGAAATCGGTAGCACGGTACTGATCGCCAAACGCGTGACGGCCAATACAGATAGGTGCTGTCCAGTTAGGTACCAGGCGGGGTACATTGGACATAACAATAGGCTCACGAAAAACAGTGCCGTCCAATATGTTACGGATAGTACCGTTCGGCGATTTCCACATTTGTTTTAACCCAAACTCTTTCACCCTCGCTTCGTCGGGCGTAATAGTAGCACATTTAATACCAACGCCGTATTGTTTAATAGCGTTAGCTGCGTCAATAGTTACCTGGTCGTCGGTTTGGTCGCGGTACTCGATACCCAGATCGTAATATTTAATATCAAGATCAAGGTACGGGGTAATCAATTTGTCTTTGATGAATTTCCAGATTATTCGGGTCATTTCATCGCCATCCAGTTCAACTACCGGATTCTCTACTTTTATTTTTGACATGCCTGATGTGGTTTTTGTTATACAAACGGCCCAAATATATAAAATTGACTTTATCAATTTTATCAAATAACGCAATGAAAAATTATAGATTTCGTTATAATGACAATTATTAGTACCGGCATTGTTGTTTTTATAAACTTTGGTGCTATTTTTATAAAATAAAACGCTTACCATAAAACAAGCTCCTTTTATACAGGTGCTGCCGTTTATTTATGATAAAATCCATACTAAAAATCTCCATTATAATCCTGCTGTGTTCTGTATCTTTTTTAGCTAAAGCCCAAATAGGCTTTGATTATGCACAATATGACGTTGGCTTTGCCGCAGGTATCAACCAGGCCAGTTCCACCGATGTGCAAACCCTAAAAACAACACCTTCTATAAATCTTAACTTTACTTACAATCAAAGCCCGTTTGTAAATTATGTATTTAATGTGGAGGTAGGCCGTTTAAAAGGCGGTTCGCCGGCTACAAGTACTCAAAGGCAATTTGAAAACCATTTCAGTGCTTACTCTTTCAGGGTGCAGGTACAGGCAGGCGAATTAATTGACTACTCGAAAAGTGCTGTAGCAAATGCTTTTAAAAACCTTTACCTGTCATCGGGCTTAGGATACATTAATAATAATGTTGTAGACAGAACACAAGATGCGCTTTTATTAGAGCAGGGCCTGGAATTACCCTACGAACGCAAAACAAATGAAATATTTATACCACTAAGGCTGGGTTATGAGTTTAAGCTGTTTAACAGTTACAACCAGCCTGCAGTTAAAATTGACCTGGGCTACCAGTACAATTTTATTATGGGCGATAATCTGGACGCCTACGTAGCCGGCGCGCATAATGACGCGTATTCGCAGGTTACTTTAGGTTTTAAATTTGCCATTGGTGGTGTTACATCTTACCGCAAACAGATCCATTATTAAGCTTAGGCTAAATCTTTTTTGGTTGATTTGCTTTTTGGCAGGATTTTTACTGCGTATATTTATATAATAAAAGCACAAACCTATGAACTACGATCAAATAGACGATGCAGGTTTCAATGATGATCTGCCTGATCGCGACGAAAGCCTGAAAGATGAACTGGGCGAAACCATTGATAAGGAAGACCTGAGCTATAACCCGGACGATAATAGCTACGAATACGATGTTAAAAGCGATGACCCGGATTATGACCATCCCGACCCGTATCACACTGCCGCAAAAAACGGCGAGGATTTTAACTCCACCTATGACGAGGCAAACCCTTACGATGTAGAGGGCGAATTTGACGAAGACCGTTCGCTTGAAACCGATGTAGATGAATTGGGAATGCACATTGACAACGGAGAAAGTGTTGAGATTGATCCGGTTGATGCCGCCCTTTCTCATACTCCCGAAGATGACCGCGACGACCTTGATGAAGAGGGATACCCCAAAAATGACAGGGAACCCCTGAGATAATTTATTAACTGCTGAGTTGTGGGTTTTTAATTAAGCCCGCAGCTCAGCATTCAAAACCCGGTTAATCAAAATCAAGATTAAACCGGCTTTTCAATTCCAGCAACTGCGGGTTGCGGGCTGCCATATGCTGAAACTTTTCGGGCGCGGTATAAGGCTTACGTACTACCTTTTGTTCGTCAACCCGGGCATTTACCTCGATAGTAAAATTTTTAAGTGTACTGCGCAGATAATTCAACATAACCGGCTTTTCATCCCTGAAAATGTTTTCCTGCACCATATTGCCTACTATTACTTCAAAAACATAGGGCTTTAGCATGCGCGGCGCGCCCGCTGTAAGAACGGTTAGCAAAGTTTTTTTACCCTCTTTTTTTGCGAATGCAGCAAAATCGCTCCAGCATTGCAAAAAGGCGTCCATAGTAAAATCCTCTTTATCCTCTCCTTTTAAATATGGGTCCTCTTCTTCAAGTAATTCTTCCTGCGTTTTAACTTCACCGGTTAATGAAGGGGTGAGCGTACTTCGCGAAGGCATTACTATCTTAGGCTTTTCAGCAGGCGATGTTATTGTTTCTTTTACCTGTACAGATGGCGTTACAACCTCTTTTGGTGGGGCACTGTATACCGGTGCGGCTTCGCTCACCATAGATACAGCAGGGCTTGCCTGCGCTCCGTTAACAGGCGCTACTGTTGAGGTATCAGGTTTTTTTTTTAGTCCCCCGTCGGTCGCGGAAGTTACAGTGAGTGGTGTGGTTGCCAGGTTAAACACCGATGGCAGGTGGCACATCTTGAGTAATGCCAGTTCAACCTGGAGCCGTTGATTTTTGCTGAGCTTATAACTAATATCGCACTGATTGGCAATATTCATGGCCGAGAGCAAAAATGACACCGATGCCTGCTGCGATTGCTGCAGGTATTTTGTTTTAATGCCTTCACTCACCTCAAGCAACTTTAGTGTCGATTGATCCTTCCCCACCAACAGATTTCTGAAATGTTCAGAAAGCCCGGCTATAAAATGCGCGCCATCGAACCCGCGCGAAAGGATCTCGTCAAAAAACAATAATACTTTAGCGGTATCTTCCTTAAGCAGGCTCTCAGTTATATTAAAATAATAATCGTAATCAAGTATGTTCAGGTTATCGATAACCGAACGATAAGTAACTTTGCCACCAGAGAAGCTTACAATCTGATCAAACATCGAAAGCGCGTCGCGCAAACCGCCATCGGCTTTCTGGGCTATGATATGCAGACCGTCGGGCTCATAACCTATGCTTTCCTTGCCGGCAATTGATGCCAGATGGTTGGCCATATCCTCAACCCTGATGCGGTTAAAATCAAAGATCTGGCAGCGCGAAAGAATGGTTGGCAGGATCTTATGCTTTTCGGTAGTAGCTAATATAAATATGGCATAATGAGGTGGTTCCTCAAGTGTTTTCAGGAACGCGTTAAAAGCGGCCTGCGACAGCATGTGCACCTCATCAATAATATAAACCTTGTAACGTGCCGCCTGGGGCGGGATCCGTACCTGCTCAATCAAACTGCGGATATCATCAACAGAGTTGTTTGAAGCAGCGTCAAGCTCATGAACATTAAAAGAATTTCCGTTTTCAAAAGCCTTGCATGAAGCGCATTCGCCGCAGGCTTCGCCATTGGGCTGTAAATTGGTACAGTTAATGGTTTTTGCCAGGATCCGTGCGCAGGTAGTTTTGCCCACGCCACGCGGCCCACAGAACAAAAATGCCTGTGCCAGCTGGTTATTTTTTATAGCGTTTTTGAGCGTATTGGTTATATGTTGCTGACCAACAACGGTTTCAAAAGTAGCCGGGCGATACTTACGGGCCGAAACAATGAAATTATCCACAAGTGCTAAGGTAGTGAGAAATTAGATTTGGTGAAAGAGCGGCTTTGCTAATTTTTTTACACACCGGCCTCTTCGCCATGTTAAACCCGGCATTATTACATAAACGCTTTTGACACCTTTAAAATAATGCCAAACGAATTGTAAAGCAGGCCCCCATGATCATATGCCAGATCATATCCAACAGAATAACCATTTTTTAACGCCCTGATTCCCTCAAAATAAGTTGAGTATTGATGCACCTTTTTAAATGCCCCATAATTGGCAGGGCTTCGTATTTTGCCTCCAACCGATCTATACAGTTCAGTGCCATTATCATAAGTTCCCATATTTTCTGAATAGGAAAACTTGCCTGTATAAAGCCAGTTAAAGGCATAAAACTGCACACCGGTATGCAACGCTAAAACCCTGTTATTTACAAAAAATTGTTTGTTATTACCTATTTGGCTGTCTCTTACATCATTTACTGTAGTTATAAAGGGGGTACCCAATCCAACTTCGTTATATGACCATCCTTCTTCGTACTCATAATTATTGTAATAATTTTCAGCACCTGATTTTGTTTTCTTGGAATCCGCCTTACCAGCCTGGTTCGCTGTGTATAAAAATTCAAATAAAAACTTCTTCCAGTAAAAATGATCCGAGTTTGGCTTGTTATTAACGAAAGTAATTCCGTTTAAGCCATCTGTGACATTAGCTAATGACCTTAAGGCACCTATATCATAAAAGTTTTGGCGATATATTGATACCGTGACCCCATCAAATCTATATTCAGCGCCCATGTCTAACGACCCTAAATGATTGCCAACTTTACTTCCCTGATATAATTTACCGGTAAGCACATACCAATACGTTTCGGATCCCGACAATTGAAAACGGCTAAACACACGTTTTTCATTTCCCCATAAGGCTTCATGATTATAGCCCGCCTGAAACTTAAATCTCCATGATGGCTTGCCTATTTTAACATACAATGTATTTTCCAGATAATAACCTTTGAAATCTGTTGGCCTTTCACCAGTTCTAACTTTAACATCTCCTAAATAACCACTTGCTAACGTCCCCTTAACTGCAAATAATTTCCCGAAAAATGGAATACTATAATAGTTGGGTATGCTTAAACTAATCTTGGGTATGCCTAAGGCATTACCTGAAATCGGAAATGACCCGGATGAAAGGGTCGAATCTACAATCCCCACAATATCCTTTGAACGGCCAGCTTTCAATTCAAAAATACCGGCGTGGGCCTTTACAAATCCCTCAATTAAAATAAACTTGCTATTATTTCCGGCATTTCCTCTACCTTCAAAGGATGCGGCCCAGTCGTAAGTTTTTGTTGTATCATAATCTTTCCGAATTTTTCCGATTAAGCTACCGGACCCACCCGATAACGGAATACTGCCAAACTGATTTGCCCTTAACCAAAATGGCACTGAATTATTGGTAGTGACAATGCCCTGGGCCTCCAGGCTAATATGCACATCCTGATTTTGTGCTTTTGCTAAAAAAAAAGATAATAATATCGGCAATAAGACGACTAATTTTTTCATAACAGACAGTTTCGGCTAACGATTAATTTCAAATAACAAAAAATGATAATTTATTAAAAATAATATTATTTTTTTATTAAAATCACATCAATAATACTATTGCTAATACAAAAACAATCGTAATGTAGCAAATAAATTACATTATTCGCATTTTAACTTCAAATTAAATTTAACTATCCGTTTAAGTCAATGAAACTCAGGTCGAAAAAAATTAAATCTTGGAGAAAAAAAATAGACACAAAAGAGCCTGCGTTATGATTACTACGCAATTTTGATTTAACTCAGCTCAGGGAACAAGCTGCTCTGATTGCCTTTTTAAGGCAGCAACAGGAAATAAACAGGAATAAGCAAAAAGGAACTTAATATGTCGCGGTCAAACAAACAAGACTTAACACATAATATATTAAATATCATCATCAGGCAAATGATCATCATCTTCGGGGTCGGGCTCACCGATACTGCCATCAACCTGTATTTCATGCAGATCTTCTTTATCCTCAAGGATATCATCAAAATCTTCATCTTCCTGGTCGTCCCAGTCGCCTTCAAGGGGATCATCCCCTCCGCCATACATTAAGATCTCATCGAAAGTAAGCGGATTGCTTGTTCCTTTTTCGGCTTGAATAGTTGCGGGTTGCATAGCTTATGAGTTTTTAAGTAAAACCATAAGCTATGCCATAAGTTTTAGAAAAAATATTGTTTTTATCAACACAATCTCTCCCCTGTTTACAGAATATCTATCGATACTATTTCCTTTACCGTATAATACCCCTTGGCCTGCGGCAGATACACTTCCAGGTCCTTCCAGGTTATCTGCAGTTTTTTACCGGCAAGTTTAGCCGGTGGAGCATCCATAAATTTCTCAGACCCGGAAAACTGCCTGAGCCAGATAAATGATTTTTCGGCCGCCGCCTTATCTGTTATAACAATATAATTGAATCCTTTTGTATCAATCCGTTTAAATACGCCGGTAGTAACCTGCGCGCCGGTACCCTCAGCATCGTCACCCTTTCCCATTTTCATGGCCAGTTGCATAAAAGATCCACATTTTTGCTTCATCAGGTTTTTACCGATCTCCACGCCTACTTTACTCATTGCCGGTTCATCGGTTACCTCAACATTTTGCTCTTTGGCTACATCCGTCAGCAAGTCGGCATGGTTTTCAAAGCACTTTTCAAAAGCATCATTGGCAGCTTGTTTGGTAGATATCTTTGCCACGTCAATTTTGGACAGTTCCTTACAAAGCGAATCAAGCAGGCGTTGCTGCGCGGGCCCTATTGTTTGTGCTTTTATTGCACCGGTTGTTGTTATAAAAAATGCGATAAAAAGGAGCAGGTTCTTTTTCATAATATTAATTTGGCTGCTAATATAGCACTGCCGGGCTAATTTGCTGTTACACACGTAGCATTTCATTTAAAAACATTTGATTGTTTCAATAATTACCCCTACATTTGCAGCCCCGTTATAGCGGGTAAATAATTAAAAATCAAGTATAATGCAACAGTACGAAATCGTGATCGTTCTAACCCCGTTGCTTTCAGAAGAGACTGCTAAAGAGGCAAATGCCAAATACAGCAAAATTCTTACTGATGGCGGAGCCGAAATTGTCCAGGAGGATAATTGGGGTTTGAGAAAATTAGCGTACCCAATCCAAAAGAAAACTACAGGGTACTATCACTTAACTGAATTTAAGGCTCCGGGTGAATTAATTAACAAATTGGAGATAGAGTTAAGGCGCGATGAGCGTGTTTTGCGTTTCCTGACCATTGCTTTGGATAAACATGCCATTGCTTACAATGACAAAAAACGCAGCGGTGCTTTTAACAAAAAACCAGCAGCTAAAGCAGAGGAGGCAGCAAACTAATGGCTAACGAACAAATTAAATACGTTACCGCTCCAAAAGTGGAGGATAACCGTAAAAAATACTGCCGTTTCAAAAAGAACGGTATCAAGTATATTGATTACAAAGACGCAAACTTTTTATTGAAGTTCATTAACGACCAGGGTAAAGTATTACCACGCCGTTTAACCGGTACTTCATTAAAGTTTCAGCGTAAAGTGGCACAGGCTGTTAAACGCGCACGCCACATCGGTTTATTACCTTACGTTACAGATTCATTAAAATAATAGGAGATTTAAGAAATGGAAGTTATTTTAAAACAAGATGTAAAAAACCTGGGAGATAAAGACGATATCGTAAATGTGAAACCAGGTTATGGCCGTAACTACCTTTTACCAAAAGGCTACGCCATATTAGCTACTGAAAGCGCACGTAAAGTTTTAGCCGAAAACCTTAAACAAGCTCAATTTAAGCAAGAAAAAATCCGCAAGGATGCTGATGCTATTGCAGCTCGTTTAGAAGGTGTTAAACTTAACATTGGTGCTAAAGCCGGCGAAACAGGCAAAATCTTCGGTGCTATCAACACTATCCAAATTGCTGATGCATTGAAAAAAGAAGGTTTTGAAGTTGACCGTCGTCGTATCACTTTTGACCAGGAGCCAAAATTTGTTGGTGAATACGTAGCCAACATCAACCTGCACAAAGAAGTTAAAGTACAGGTTCCGTTTGAAGTAGTAGCGGAATAATTATATTTCGGAATTCGGATTTAAGATTTCGGATTTTGAAAAACTTAAAAGGTGTTTTGTTAATTCAAAACACCTTTTTTTTATGATTAGAATTAAATAAAAACAAATTCGAAATCGAAAACTCGAAATCCTAAATCAAGAATATTTATTTCGGATTTCTGGAAAAAATTTAGAATTTTAGAGGGTGTTTTGCTAAAGCAAAGCACCCTCTTCTTTTATCAGGAAATATTTTATAACAGTGTTCAAATTCTTCGGCAAAAACAACCAAAAATCAAAGTCGGGCAAACGGAATTCACCATCGGATTCAAAGCTTTATGGCATCCCTAAATTGATATTCAGAATTTTTAAACTGATATTCATCCTGTTTTTTGGTTTAAGCCTTTTGGGTGTAATTGGTTACCGTTTTATAAACCCTCCTTTTACCTGGTTAATGATCGAACGCGGCTTCCAGCGTAAATCGGCAGGTAAGGAATGGAAGATAGATAAAAAGTGGAAAGATTTTGACGAGATCTCCGACAATATGAAACGTGCCGCCGTTGCTGCCGAAGATCAGACCTTTTTAGAGCACCACGGTTTCGATTTTAACGCCATCGAAAAAGCTATCGAAAAAAACTCGCACAGCAAAAAACTAATTGGCGGCAGTACCATATCACAGCAGGTAGCCAAAAATGTTTTCCTTTGGGAAGGCCGTTCCATACTCCGTAAAGGTATCGAAGCTTATTTTACCATATTGATAGAAACCTTTTGGAGCAAAAAGCGCATCATGGAGGTTTACCTGAACGAGATTGAAATGGGCGATGGCATATACGGAGTTGAGGCTGCTTCACAGGCTTATTTTCACAAACCGGCCTCCGATTTAACCCGGCAGGAAGCCGCCGCCATAGCGGTGATTTTCCCAAGCCCGCTAAAATGGTCGGCCACCAACCCAACCAAATATTTAAGGCACAGGCAATACCTCATTATGAAAAATATGAAGCGGTTGGGGCCGCTGGATTTTTAGCCCCTGCCCCCTAAAGGGGGAATGAAAATTCCTCTCCCGGTATTCCTTTTTTATTTCGGCAACGCTGTAACCATTTGTAAATTAAGACTATCTTAATTTATATAACCACACGCCATGTTGAAACAAAGTATCAAGACCAACCTCTGTCTGCTTGCTTTTATCTTTTTCGCAAACATTGCTGCCGCGCAGGTTAAAAGTGATACCCCCGCCCCTTTTACGGACAAAGACATGGTGCAATGGGACTATCACTCAATAGTTATTGGCGAAGATTATACCATCTACGTACATTTTCCTCCGGGTTATGATACTACTAAAACCAAATACCCGGTATTATACATGACCGATGGCGACTGGAACATGACTGTTGCCATGAACTGCTTCAACATGCTCCGGCAGGATTATGAAACCACCGAAGCACTCATTGTAGGCATTGGTTACGGCAGCCGCCCAAACCAGCGCAGCCGCGACCTGAACCCCGCAACCGGCGGACCAAAGTTCATATCATTTATTGAGCAGGAAGTAATTCCTTTTATACAAAGCAAGTATCGTGTAGCCGATAATAAAGCCTTATATGGCTATTCGTTTGGAGGTATGTTCACTACTATGGTATTGTTTGAGCACCCCAACCTGTTTAACATGATTTTCATAGGCGCTCCGGGCAACAGCGGCAGTGAACTGATTCCTTCGGCTAAAAAATACTTTGCCAATAATCATGACATTAACTGCAGGGTGTTTTTAGGCGTAGGTTCTTTTGAGCTCTTAACCAGCAAAAATATTCAGGATTTTAAAATCTACATGGAAAACCAGCATTGTAAAGGGCTTGATATTGCTACCGCGATCACCCCAAATGCCGGGCATGGGGCAGCATTGGCGCAAGTAATGCAAAACGCAATAAAATTTGCTTATTGCAGACAGCATAAGGCTATTAATATACCTGCAAAGCAATTGGAACAATATGAAGGTAATTACCAGATAGCAGGCGATGAAAAAAACAAATTCAAGACTTATGTTGCTGAAGGCAAACTATATTTCGTCCAAAATGATGCAATACCTATGGTAATTATACCATATGCAAAAGCATCATTCTTTATGTACGAAAATGAACGGGCCGATATTACTTTCCATACAGAAGGCAACAAAATGTACATGGTGTTCAGCTTTCCAAATGAAAAACCAACCCGGCTCGATAAAATAAACTAAACCTATTCCGCACCGTCCAGCAGTGCCGTTAAATCTGGATGATACACAGGAGTTAAGAACTCGGTGACGGTAAATTCAGCAAGTTTATGCTTGTAAAATGGATCTTGGGTAATGATCTTCTCTATTTGCTCCCTTGAGCCTGCAAAGGCCAGGATAGCTCCACCCGTGCGCGGCACCTTAGGCCCCCAAACAACGAACACCTTTTCATCATAATATTTATTAAGATGCTTCAGATGGACCTCCATATAAGCATCAATCTCTTCAAGAGGGGCGATATACTTAAGATCGATGAAAAACATAAGCGTTAAGTTTAATATTCGGTATTTGGAATTTATTTGTACTTCCAGTGCCTTGATTTACCTTCAGTAAGCCACTCAGCGGCGGTTTCCATACGCTTAAGGCGGGTGGCCTCGGTTTTGGCTTCGGTTATCCATTCAATATACTCCTTTTTCTGCGAGTAGCTGAATTGGTTCAAGTTTAACCAGGCTTGCGGGTGGGCTTCTAAAAATTTCACGAAGTAGTCAGGTACTACCAGCTCGTCGCGTTGGGCGGGCGACTTTTTTTGGGAAGCCGGCCTCGGTTTATTGTCCTCATTTAAAGCTATCGCCTGTTGTATAAACTCGATAAGTACTTCCCTTGGAGGTAGGTCATCAATACTGGTCAGGCGGCCGAAGCTACCTGCAGCCTGATCGGCCAGGCTTAATACCTTTTGTGGGTCGTATAATAACGATGCCTTCCAAAAACCAAATGAACAATGTTGTTTAAAAGCGGCCATATTGCAAACCACACCTTTGTAATCAAAAAAAGGCATGCTCCATTTCATGGTTTCAATTATCATAGGCGAGGCTTCATGCACCACAGCTCTCAGATAGTTTAAAATTGGCTTTGCAAATTCGGGCGATTTTTCGATGTAGGCATCAACCCGGTTATCGTAATGTTCCATAATTAAAGTTAGCGATTACAATAACTCCGGCAAAATGGATTTAAATACGCCCCGCCAAAACCAAGCGCGGACAAGCTCCTGCAAAAAAGGCCCGCTTCAAAAAGAAGCAGGCCTTAAAAATGTATTAACCATCCCTCCCATTCAGGGATGGAGGGGCGCTTACGAATCTATTTTAGCGTATTTAGCGTTGCGCTCAATGAACTCGCGGCGTGGGGCAACTTCATCACCCATCAGCATACTGAAGGTATGGTCGCACTCGGCGGCGTTTTCAATGGTAGCGCGTTTAAGCGTACGGGTTGCCGGGTTCATGGTAGTATCCCAAAGCTGGATATCGTTCATCTCACCCAAACCTTTATAGCGCTGCACGTGCACACTGTCTTCCTTGCCGGCACCTTTAAGGCGCTGAATAGCGGCATCGCGCTGTACGTCGTTCCAGCAGTATTCATACTCCTTACCTTTTTTAACCTGGTAAAGCGGCGGCGAAGCAATATATACATAACCGGCCTCAACCAGCTCCTTCATGTAACGGAAGAAGAAGGTAAGGATCAGCGTGGTAATGTGCGAACCGTCCACGTCGGCATCCGTCATGATGATGATCTTATGGTAACGGAGCTTGCTTAAGTTAAGGGCTTTATCATCTTCAGGTGTACCGCGGCTTACGCCCAAACCGGTAAACATGTTCTTGATCTCCTCGTTTTCGTAAATTTTATGCTCCATGGCTTTCTCCACGTTCAGGATCTTACCACGTAATGGTAAAATAGCTTGATACTCGCGGTTACGGCCCTGTTTGGCGGTACCACCCGCCGAGTCACCTTCGACAAGGAATAACTCACAAAGGGTTGGATCGCTATTGGCACAATCAGACAGCTTACCCGGCAATCCCGAGCCTGTCATCACACTCTTGCGCTGCACCATTTCGCGCGCTTTACGGGCGGCGGCACGGGCAGTAGCGGCAAGGATCACTTTATTTACAATCAGGCGGGCTTCTTTAGGGTTCTCTTCCAAAAAGTTACCCAAAATTTCACCCACAGCTACGTCAACCGCGCCCATTACCTCGTTGTTACCCAACTTACTTTTGGTTTGGCCTTCAAACTGAGGCTCCTGAACTTTTACTGATATAATGGCAGTTAATCCTTCGCGGAAGTCATCGCCGCTGATCTCAACTTTTACGTTTTTCAGCAAGCCCTCTTTATCGGCATAAGCCTTTAAGGTACGGGTTAAACCGCGACGGAAGCCTGCTACGTGCGTACCACCCTCAATGGTGTTAATGTTATTTACGTACGAAAAAACATTCTCGCTGTATGTATCATTATACTGGAGGGCAAGCTCAACCGGGATGCCCCCCTTATTACCATCTACATAAATGGGCTCGGGGATGATCGATGTACGTGTTCCGTCCAAAAACTTAACAAACTCGCGCAAACCACCTTCTGAGAAAAACTCTTCGCTACGGAAAGTACCATCTTCCTGGGTTTCACGCTCATCGGTTAAACTTAGGCGAATGCCTTTGTTCAGGAATGACAACTCACGCAAACGGGCAGCAAGCGTATCATATTTATACTCGGTAGTTGTAGTAAAAATCTCCGGATCGGGTTGAAAGGTTTGAATAGTACCTGTTTTATCAGATACGCCAATTTCCTTAACATCAAACATCGGCTTGCCGCGTTCGTATTCCTGGGTAAAGATCTTGCCTTCACGGTGCACAAGGGTCTTCACATGGGTTGATAATGCGTTAACGCAACTCACACCCACACCGTGTAAACCGCCGGATACTTTATAAGTATCCTTATCAAATTTACCACCGGCGTGCAAAACGGTCATTACAATTTCAAGCGCCGATTTACCCTCTTTTGTATTGATACCCGTAGGGATACCACGACCGTTATCTGATACGGTTATGGAATTGCCAACATGTATAGTAACTTTTATATCATCGCAATAACCGGCAAGGGCTTCGTCGATAGAGTTATCAACTACTTCATATACAAGGTGGTGCAAACCTTTAACACCTGTATCGCCAATGTACATCGACGGACGCTTGCGCACCGCCTCTAAACCTTCTAAAACCTGTATGTTATCTGCTGAATAATTGGATTTATCCTGAATTTCTTCGCTCATATTTATTTAATGAAACAATCTTCAAAATTACAAAAAATACCCCGTATTAACGATTATTTGTGGATAAAAGTACAGTTGTGGAGAGTTGTCAGAATCAGAATTTACAGGATTTTAGGATTAACAGAATACCTTGTCTGAACTCGAATTTTATAGAATTTAAAGGATTTATAGAATTTGTTGTATTTCCAACCCTGGCAATGCATTAATAATTTTAAAGAATCCAGTTCATAAGTTCCGAAATCAAAAATCCGATATTCAAAATCATTAATGGCGTTGCCTGCGGCCGGGCTATCCGCTCATACGCCTGCAGGCATTACACTCAGGCCGGTATCCGCTACTATCCCTAACGCAAATTTACAGACCATAAAAACCTTTGAGGCAACCCAACCTTTGCGGCCTTAGCGCCTTAGCGTGAAAAAAATCTTCGTTTTCAAATAACGGGCCGCCGCAACAAACATCATCTACACATTCGCGTATCTGAAATCTGCACATCTGATTATCTGCACATCCGATTAGGATACTTGCAATGAAAGATTATCTTTGTCAAAATTTTATAATATTTTTCAGATTGACAGAAATGAAAACCAGTGCTTCAGTTTTAACCAAACTTACTTTAGGATTAGCAATTGCAGGTAGCGTTGCGGCCTGTACTCAAAATAAAACCGCCGATAAACCGGCTGCTGCAACCACAGCAACGCCTGATAAAGAAACTATTGTTTATGTAAACTCTGACTCTTTATTAAACAAGTACGATTACTTTAAGGATATGTCAAAACGCCTTGAAGAAAAAGGCAAAGCATCACAAACCGATCTGCAAAACCGCGGTCAGGCATTTCAGCGCCAGGTTGCCGAGTACCAGAAAAATCAGGCTACTATGCCTGCCGATCAGCGCCAGGCTACTGAGCAACAGTTACAGCGTAAACAACAGGAATTACAGGGCTACTCTCAAAACGCAGGTGCCGAATTCCAAAACGAACAAGCCTCTGAAAATGCTAAGCTGTATGATAAAATTGCCGACTTTGTAAAAGGTTATGCTAAAGAAAAAGGCTACAAACTGGTGTTAACCTATTCAAAAGCCAATCCAACCGTATTGTATGGTGATCCATCTTTAGATGTTACCGTTGACGTTGCCAAACGCCTTAACGAAGCTTACGCTAAAGACAAAAAATAATATACGATTTGAAAATTTGATGATGTAGTAATTTGAAAATTACAAGTCATTTTCAAATATTCAAATTGACACATTTTCAAATTAAAACCTCAACTTCGGTTGAGGTTTTTTAATTTAGGGCAATATGGAAAATACGGCACACGAAAAATTTATGCGCATAGCCATTGAACTGGCCGAAGACAATGTAAAGCGTGGAATGGGCGGGCCTTTTGGGGCCGTAATAGTTAAGGACGGCATGATCATAGCCCGCAGTGCCAACCGTGTTGTGCCCACTAATGACCCTACCGCACACGCCGAAGTCTCGGTGATCCGTCTGGCCTGCCAGGAACTGGGAACCTATAATTTATCAGGCTGCGAAATTTATACCAGCTGCGAACCATGCCCCATGTGCCTGGGTGCCATTTACTGGGCCCGTATCGATAAAATCTATTACGCCAATACCAAAGCCGATGCGGCCGCGATAGGTTTCGACGATCATTTTATTTATGATGAACTGGGCTGTACCATGGAAAAACGCAAACTCCCTTTTGTCCAAATCCTTCGTGATGAAGCGCTAACTGCTTTTAAACTTTGGGAAACAACCGAACATAAAGATCATTATTGACCGGGATTTGGGGGGATTCGCCGGATTAATAGGATTCAATACAGTAAAAGTATAATTTTTTACTGAGCGTCTGACACTTTTAGTTCTCATGAAAATCCTAAAATCCTGCTAATCATGGTTCAGACTAATCCTGGCTCTCCTCCTGCTCTTCAAAAAAATTATCTTTCAGGTCATCAATCTCACGCCTGTCGGCCTTCGTGGGACGGCCCGTGCCACGATCACGCTTCAGTATCGGGGCATGGAACATTGATTTAAAGGCCTGGGTTTGTTCAACAGGAGTTATATCCTCGTAAAAATTGACAGCCGTTTTGGCGTCTACCCGGTTTTCCAACAAGCCGGTTACTTTTACAACCTTGCGTTCAATGCCTTTTGCTACCTGGTAAACATCGCCAATTTTCACCTCGTATGACGGCTTGATGTTTTTACCGTCCAGCTTGATGCGGCCGGCCTTACAGGCATCAGAAGCCAGCGTACGTGTTTTAAACACGCGGATGGCCCACAGGTATTTATCTATTCTCAGTTTCTCTTTTTCGGCCATAATATTCAATTTCTTTTATATTTACCGGCCAGGCGTTCGGCCAATGCATCAATATCATTTTTCCGGGCAAGCATAATTACCCAATGTTCGGGAATACTTTCAAAACCATAAATTAAACCAGCCAATCCACCTGTTACCGCTGCGGTGGTATCGGTATCAAGGCCCAAATTTACAGATTTTAATACGGCTTCGCTATAGTTCGTTGTGGTTAACAAACACCAAATTGCCGCTTCAAGAGTATGCAGTACGTACCCGCTACTTTGTATTTCAGTTACAGGCAGCATGTAAATATCGCCTTTCAATAACCTGTCAAACAAGGCTATCTCATCAGGGTTAATAGTTGTTCCCTCTAAAAACGAAGACACTTCAGTCTTTACTTTCTGATAAACAGATTCAGGATCATTATTTGCCAGCAAGCTACGGGCAAACTCCAGGTAATAAAAACAAGCTATTACCGAACGCACATGTCCATGTGTTATAGATGATACCTCTTTTGCGATGGCAAAACGCTCTTTTACAGGCTTATCTTTTATGTAAAATAGTAGAGGCAGAATCCGCATTAACGAACCATTGCCATTTGATGATTCATCGAACTCACCGGCCAGATCGGGCCGTACTTTGTGTAAAACCCGTTCAATAGCAACTCGGGTTGCCATGCCTACGTCAAACACCTCTCCGCGCGCAGTCCATTGTTCGTTATATAACCAGTTAACAAAACTATCGGCAATTTTTTGCAAACTATAACCATCTGCTAAAACATCGGCGAGACAAAAAGTCAACGAACTATCGTCCGACCATGTACCCGGCGGCTGTCCATAAGTACCGAAACCGGTCATATCAGTTACCGGCTTTTTAGCAATGTCTTCCCGCGATTTAAATTCAACAGGAACACCCAGTGCGTCGCCAACGGCTACACCAAATAATACGTCTTTATAAAAATTACGATTCACAGTCACAAGGGCTAATTAACACAACATTTTTTAATATGCTGGCAAATCAACAACCGCAAAACTTCGTTTTTACAATTTACTTGGGCAGGTCTTTTTTAATGAACTTATGATAAAGGTATTCGGCATAACCAACACTAACATAATCCGGAAATTTCCAGTGTGGATAATAGCGCCTTTGGATGTATTTGAGTAAACTAAAAAACAAAACGCTTAAGATAAGCAGCAGTGCCACCGAAAGCAAAATAACTGCAAATAGTACTAAAGGGGTCATATTGGGAATAATTTGTTAACAGCAATAAATTAAAAGGTTAAAACAATTATACCAATATTCAGCTAAGCTAACAGATTGATATAATAAGCAGTTATACGATAAGTAAAGTGCTAATGTTTACTGTTTTATAAACTTATTTACCAACAACATTAACAAATAACAATAAATAAACGCTCTTTTAAAATCAAGTTATTTACCCAAAAATCCTATTATACCAACCCCGGAATTATACCTATAAGCGCCCGTTGAAATAAAAAAAGTAAGCCTCCCCGACACTCGCTGTCCGGAAGGCTTTGACACCTAATTAGTTTAAACGTTGGTTTCCGTTTACATAAAATTAAGGCTTACTTAATGTTTTTTATATAGCTACCCATCGATTGTCCGGATATTGTATAAATGTGTGTAAAACAAGGCTCTGTAAGTCAAAATATTATACGCAAACATTCAAAAAAAGGTCATCACATTGGATTTGAGTGATGATATCACCTTCTTTTACTGGTTTACTGTTCGGATAATAAGTACAGCCTATACAGATAGTCCAAACACCTACAATATCTTTGTAAGCATGTAAAACTACACCTTCTTCATTCTAAATGAATCCCAAGCCTTCTTTATCAATTTCACATTAATAAATATTAGACCGAAGTATTTTTATCTTTGATAACCGAACCTACAGGATGAATATCTTTAAAACGATTTTAGGAGTTTTATTTGCCTTTTTAATTTTTACTGGCCTGATATCTGCATTAGCATACGCCAACCCTTTAAATGATTTTATGGCTAAAAACATTGTTACTGATGCAATGTATCATTTCCTTGTGTTTTTCATTCTGTGTTTTGTTCTGATAGTACTTACTGCTTATTTCGTTCCCCGGCCTAAAAAAATCGGGGTTTCAATATCGACCATCATTTCTTATTTGCTTGTTGGTGTAGCAATCTTTTACCAATTTGCTATATTGAAAAACCCTGTCAATTTCGTTTTGCCGTTCAGCGTATCAGGAGTAGTTTTAGGTTTGTCTTTAGGACTACTTTTAAGCAAAAGACTTTTTAAAAAGAAAGGTTGGGATTCTACCAAAGCAATCGAATTGGAGACTTATTGAAATTCCGGGGTGAATTTTCACTATACTCTTTAGGGTATTCTGTTTTTTCGCCATTATAAGTAATGGAGTAGCGAACAAACCACTTTTTATTATCTTTGTCCCTGCTAATCTTCTTCGGAAGTGTGCAAGTAAATAAATTCATAACTCAAAAAACATTAATATAAGGTAATCAATTTTGTCCCTGTTTTGTCCCTTTATGGCCATGAAGGCATCAAAACAGCATAAAAGTAAAAAATCCTTTAATTTGCCAAAAGTTTAATTTCACCAATGCAAGATCTTAAAAAACTGATTGAAGAGGCCTGGGAAGACAGGAACCTGCTGAACTATAATGAATACACCAACGCCATTGAAACCGTTATTGACCGTTTGGACAAAGGCGAGATCCGTGTGGCCGAACCCATTGGCACACGCTGGCATGTAAATGAGTGGATTAAAAAGGCGGTTGTTTTGTATTTCCCGACCAGGCAGATGGAAGAAATTAAAACCGGCCCTTTTGTTTTTCATGACAAAATGAAACTCAAAACGGATTACAAGCAAACCGGCGTTCGCGTGGTACCTCATGGTATTGCCCGCTACGGTGCCCACCTGGCCAAAGGTGTTATCATGATGCCATCGTACGTAAATATTGGCGCTTATGTTGATGAAGGCACCATGGTTGATACCTGGGCTACTGTAGGCTCATGTGCGCAGATTGGCAAACATGTACACTTAAGCGGTGGTGTTGGTATTGGTGGTGTTTTAGAACCGCTACAGGCTGCCCCGGTTATTATTGAAGATAACTGCTTTATTGGTTCACGTGCCATTGTTGTTGAGGGCGTACATGTTGAACATGAAGCTGTATTAGGTGCAAACGTGGTATTAACCGCATCAACCAAAATCATCGATGTTACCCACAGCACCCCGGTTGAATATAAAGGCCGCGTACCTGCCCGCTCGGTGGTAATTCCGGGTTCATATACCAAAAAGTTTGCTGCCGGCGAATACCAGGTGCCTTGCGCCCTCATCATCGGCACCCGCAAGGAATCAACCGACAAAAAAACGTCATTAAATGACGCCCTGCGTGAAAACAACGTAGCGGTATAATTATAGATATGAGATATCAGATGTGAGATATGAGATTTTGCATGGTAAAGATTCCGGCAATACCTTTATTTCACATCTGCTATATTCCTCTGAGAATGCAGCATTTCTCACGTCTCATATCTCACATCTCATATCTAAAACATGAAGATAGGATACGATGCTAAACGGGCTTTTTACAATAATACCGGCTTGGGTAATTACAGCCGCTGGTTAATTAAAGGCATAGCGTCGCTCAATCTATCCAACATTTTATATTTATATACGCCAAAGGCCAAAGCCAATCCGCGGCTTAATTTTATTGGCGATTATCCCAGCATTCGCACAGTTACCCCAAAAAGCAAATGGTTCACTTCATGGTGGCGTAGTAAAGGAATTATCAAAGATTTAAAACGTGATGGTATTGAAGTGTACCATGGTTTAAGTCACGAGTTGCCTTCGGGAATCGAACATACCGGCATTAAGTCGGTTGTCACCATGCATGACCTGATCTTCATACGTTATCCGAAACATTTTGGTGCAGTTAATTACCGTATTTACCTCGCTAAGGTTAAACATGCCTGCCGCGTCGCGGATCAAATTATCGCCATAAGCCAAAAAACAAAGGATGACCTTGTCGACCTGCTCAGCATCGGCCCCCAAAAAATAGAAGTTATTTACCAGGGATGTGACCCTTCATTTGCAATTGAACAAACCGCCGCGCAAAAATCGGCTGTAAAAGAAAAATATAAGCTACCCAACCGCTTTATTTTGAGTGTTGGCACTATTGAAGAACGCAAAAACCTGCTGTTAACCGTTAAGGCGTTGAAAAATGTGGATGACATAACGCTGGTAGTAATTGGCAAAGAAACCCGATACACAGAATTGGTTAAAACATATATAACAGCTAATAACTTAAACCACCGGGTAATATTTTTAAAAGACGTTACCTTTGCAGAGTTACCTGCTGTTTATCAGCTGGCATCAGTATTTGTTTACCCATCACGGTACGAAGGCTTTGGTATACCGGTGTTAGAAGCTTTAAACTGCGGCACGCCGGTTATAGCAGCAACAGGCTCCTGCCTCGAAGAAGCAGGCGGGCCGGGCAGTCTTTATGTAAACCCGGATGATGATGCCGGTCTTGCCGAAAAACTAAACCAGGTGCTTAGTGATGATAGCTTAAGGCAAACCATGATCACCAAAGGCCGCGCTCACGCAGCTAATTTTACCGATGATAAACTAAGCCGGCAATTAATGCAGCTTTACCAAAACATTTTGAACCATGCTTAGAGACGAAGTAGCCAAGGCTTTTAAAATTGTACAAGAGGGTGGCATCATCCTTTATCCTACCGATACCATTTGGGGCATCGGCTGTGACGCCACCAACACCGAAGCCATTCAAAAGATCTACCGCCTGAAACAGCGCGATGAGGCCAAAAGCATGATCATTTTGCTGGATACTGAAAACAAGGTGGAAAGCTATATCAGTGAAGTAAACCCGCTGGCCTTTGAACTGATTGAATACGCAGAAAACCCTTTAACACTGGTAATGCCGGGCGCCAAAAACATTTCTCCGGCATTAATTGCCGCCGATGGCAGTGTGGGGGTCAGGGTTGTAAAAGACACGCCTTTTTGCCAACAGCTGATCCAGCGTTTACGCAAACCTTTGGTGTCAACATCAGCTAATATTAGCGGCAAGCCCTCGCCGCAATATTTTTCGCAAATAGACCAGGAAATTATTGACGGTGTTGATTATGTTGTTGATTTAGAGCAGCACAGCAAGGAGATCAAAACACCGTCAACCATCATGAGGTTGGCCCCTGATGGCAGGTTTGAGTTTTTGCGTCGTTAACGATTGATTAGAGGCTGGAGATTAGCGATTAGTTAAAAAGGCATTTTTGAAAATATCTTTTAACAGAAACATTTTTGGAAAATCTTTGGCGTAACCCCTCTATATATTCAATGCATTGATTATCAATTATTTAAATCAAAACAATTTAAATTGTGTTAACCCTGTTAACCCCCTGTCGTGCAGAAAGCCGGAAGTATGAGGTCCAAAGTCTGAAGTCTGAAGATTTTGTTTATTAAGCGGAAAGATACTTAGGACTTTCCACTTAAGACTTCCCACTTAAGACTTTTGACTTTACCGGGGCATTTTACCAATTAATCTTACCTTTGTACCCTTATTAGCGTTTTTAAGCATCCAACTATGCAACAACACCTCAGGCATCCCGTATTTTCTGTTATATCCCGTTTGGCGGGCGAACAAAATGTACAGGCCTATGCTATAGGTGGTTTTGTGCGCGATATTTTCCTGAACCGCCCGTCGAAGGACATTGATATCGTAATTATTGGCAACGGGATAGCTTTTGCCGAAATTGTTTCCAATACACTTAAAGTTAAATTGGCGGTTTATAAAAACTTCGGTACTGCCTCGCTCAAATACCGTGATCTGGAGATAGAGTTTGTTGGCGCCCGCAAGGAATCGTACCGCCGCGACTCGCGCAAGCCAATTGTGGAGAACGGCACTTTGGAAGATGACCAGAAACGCCGCGATTTTACCATCAACGCGCTGGCCATTTCCCTCCACCCGGATACTTTTGGCGAGTTACTTGATCCCTTTAACGGCATTGCCGACCTGAAAAACAAGCTGATCCGCACACCGCTTAATCCTAACGAAACATTTTCTGATGATCCGCTGCGCATGATGCGAGCCATCAGGTTTGCTACCCAGCTTAATTTCAGGATTGATGATATCGCTGTTGAAGCCATTAAAACCACTGCCGACAGGATCAGTATCATATCGCAAGAGCGCATTACCGATGAATTGAACAAGATCATCCTGTCGCCGGTACCATCAATCGGCTTTAATTATTTGTTTGATACCGGGCTGCTGCATAAGATCTTCCCGCAAATGGTAGCCCTTTACGGGGTTGACTATGTAGATGGTAAAGGCCATAAGGATAACTTTTACCATACCCTTCAGGTACTTGACAACATCTGCGAAACTACTGACGACCTATGGTTACGCTGGGCTGCTATACTGCATGACATAGCCAAACCCGCCACCAAACGTTTTGAGCCCGGCCACGGCTGGACTTTTCATGGTCATGAAGACCGGGGCGCACGCATGGTGCCCAAGATCTTCACCCAGCTTAAGCTGCCGCTTAATGAAAAAATGAAGCAGGTTCAAAAGTTGGTGCAGCTGCATTTAAGGCCCATCGTACTTTCACAATCCATAGTTACCGATTCGGCAGTGAGGCGTTTGCTTTTTGAGGCAGGAGACGATATTGAAGCACTCATGTTGTTGTGTAAAGCAGACATCACCACCAAAAATGAATATAAGGTTAAAAAATATCGTAACAATTTTGAGCTTGTTCAACAAAAATTAAAAGATGTTGAAGAACGCGACAGCATCCGTAACTGGCAACCGCCGGTTACCGGTAACGATATCATGACCATGTTCGGTATAAAAGAAGGCCGCGAGGTGGGAATAATCAAAAATCAGATCCGCGAAGCCATATTGGAAGGCGAAATTCCTAACAATCGGGAGGCCGCGTTAAGCTTTACAATAAGCAAGGGCCTTGAAATTGGCTTAAAAGTTGTGACTACCCCAAATTAAATTAAAACATTATTATTTTTGTCCAAAATCTACAATAAGCAATGGCAGTATACAGGTTCAGGGTTACTTTTGAAGACTACGATGACGTTACGAGAGAAATTGATGTAAAATCAAATCAAACTTTCGAAGATCTTCACCGCGCAATTCATCAGTCAACCGGTTATAATCCGGAATTTCCTTCATCATTTTATATCAGCAATGATCAGTGGACTAAAGGTGAAGAAATAACTTACCTGCCTAACCAAAGGCGTATTGACCGTGGTGTATCATTAATGAATAAAGTAAAGCTGTTGAGTTTTATTGATGATCCGCACCAAAAATTTTACTATACATTCAATTTCGACCGCCCGTTTGATTTTCATGTGGAACTAATGAAGATCATTTTAGATGAAACACCGGGTACTACTTACCCTGCCGTTGTAAAATCAGTTGGCGAAGCGCCTAAACAATTTGGCAATGCATTTAATGCTACCGTTTTACCGCCTGTTACCGAAGACTTCGACTTTTTGAACGAAATGGCCTTTAACCCGGAGGATGCCGAAGATTTTTCGGAAGTTACAGATACCGATGATCTGCCGGAAGAAAAACACACCGGCGGCGAAGAAGAAGAGGAGGAAGATGAATTCGGCAATGAATTTAGCGATGACGAAGGCTTTGATGATGATGAAAGGCCCGGCCGTAGCAGTAGCGACGATTATTAATCACAAAAAACGAGTATATAATTTATATACTCGTTTTTTATGTTAGGCCGTCTCACTTGTTTTGATACTTTAACCAGCTCATAATAATTTACCCCCATTTATCAATGAATAACAAAAATTACTATGCCATAATTATGGCCGGAGGAATTGGAAGCCGCTTTTGGCCGATAAGCCGTACATCGCACCCCAAACAGTTTATCGATATACTCGGTACCGGTAAAACCTTAATACAAAACACCTACGAACGCTTCCTGAAAGTTTGCCCCAAAGAAAATATTTACGTTGTTACTAACGAAAACTACACCAAACTGGTAAAACAACAATTGCCCGATATGGAGGATCAGCAGATCCTTACCGAACCGGTAATGCGGAACACCGCACCTTGTGTTGCCTATGGCTGTTTTAAAATTGAAAGCCTTAACCCCGATGCCGCCATTGTTGTGGCCCCTTCCGATCAGCAGATTCTGGATGAGGATGCTTTTGTTGCCGCTATCGAAAAATCATTGCAAACCGCCGCTTCAAATGATTATCTGATAACCCTGGGCATTAAACCATCAAGGCCAGATACCGGTTACGGATATATCCAATACACTGATAACGTTATCAATGATGAGTTTCATAAAGTAAAAACCTTTACCGAAAAACCCACTCTTGAAATAGCTAAAACCTTTATTCAAAGCGGCGACTTTTTATGGAATGCCGGCATCTTTGTTTGGTCGGCCAAAACTATTGTTAAAGCCTTTAGCCAGTATCTGCCCGAAATGCACGAGATTTTTGCTGATGCAAAACCGGTGTACAATTCGGATAAAGAGAAACCTCACGTTCACAATGTATACCAGCAATGCGTTAATATCTCGATAGATTACGGCATTATGGAAAAAGCAGATAATGTATATGTATTACCTTCGGATTTTGGGTGGAGCGATCTGGGTACCTGGGCATCAATATATGACCTTGCCGACAAGGATTATGTGGGCAATGCCGTTATCCCCGCCGAAAAAGTGATCATGTATGATTCTTCAAACTGTATGGTAAACGTGCCGGGCGAAAAACTGGTAATATTGCAGGGCCTGCATGATTATATCGTAGTAGAATCGAACAACTCCCTGCTCATTTGCCCCCGCGACCAAGAACAAAACATCAAGCAGGTTGTGGCCGATGTAAAAAATAAGTTCGGGACGAAGTATATTTAGTTACCGACATTTTTGATATGAGTAAAGCTTAGGCTTATGAACATGACGCAGGGTAATAAAACCCTCATTGTAGTTGCCGGCCCCACTGCAGTAGGGAAAACAGCTGCAGCTATTAAGTTGGCGCAGCATTTCAATACTGTGGTGGTTTCTGCCGATTCGAGACAATTTTTCAGGGAGATGAGTATTGGTACTGCCAAACCTGATGAAAGCGAGTTGGCTGCGGCCAAACACTACTTTATCAATTCGCACTCCATATCCGAAAGTTTTTCTGTTGGCGATTTTGAAAAACAGGGGCTTGCGCTTTTAGATGAACTTTTTAAAGTACATGATAAGGTGATCCTGGCGGGAGGATCAGGTTTGTACATTAAAGCTATTTGTGAAGGCTTTGATAACTTGCCCGTAGCCGATATTTCAGTCCGTGAAAAACTAAACCAACAACTGGAAAGGGAAGGAATTACTACATTACAAAAACAACTACAACAGGTCGACCCGGATTATTACACCCAGGTCGACCTTAATAATCCTCAGCGTATCATCAGGGCGTTGGAAGTATTTGAAACCTCAGGTAAACCATTTTCATCTTACCGCAACGCTACTGTAAATAAAAGACCTTTTAATATTATCAAACTGGCACTTGATATGCCCCGCGAAAAACTATATGAGCGTATAAACCTTCGCGTCGATCTGATGGTTAAACAAGGCCTTATTCAAGAAGTAAAAAGCCTCCTGCCCTACCGGGAGCTTAATGCTTTAAATACTGTGGGTTATTCAGAGCTATTTGATTACTTCGATGGTAAAACCAGCCTCGATGAAGCCCTGCTGCTTATAAAACAAAATACCAGGCGCTTTGCCAAAAGGCAGCTTACCTGGTTCAGAAAAGATAAAGATTTTGTTTGGTTTGATGCCGGTGTTCCCGATATTATTGACCAGATGGTCAAAGCCATTGAAACTTCCGCATAATTATTTTATTGCGGCAGCAGGCTTTGCAAATATTTGCCGTAACCACTTTTGATATACTTGTTAACTAACAGCCGCAACTGATCGTCATTGATAAACCCACGGCGGTAAGCAACCTCCTCAATACACCCGATTTTTGTTGACTGGCGTTTTTCGATCACGCGCACATATTCGGTAGCATCGCTCAATGAATCAAACGTACCCGTATCTAACCAGGCTGTTCCCTTATCCATAACGCCAACATGCAGGTTACCCTGTTCAAGGTAAAACTTGTTAACATCGGTAATTTCATACTCACCGCGGGGTGAAGGTTCAAGATCTTTAGCTATTTGAATTACCGAATTATCATAAAAATAAAGGCCGGGTACTGCAAATTTCGATTTTGGCTGCAAAGGTTTCTCTTCAATTGACAAGGCCCTGAATTCGGCATCAAACTCAACCACACCGTAACGTTCAGGATCGGCCACATGATAGGCAAAAATAGCTGCGCCATCTACATCATTAAAACTGCGGATCAATTCGTTAAATCCGGTACCATAAAATATATTATCGCCCAATATCAAAGCTACTTTATCATCGCCTATAAATTGCTCGCCAATAACAAAAGCCTGGGCGAGGCCATTAGGTTTTTCCTGTATAGCATATTCAAATTTACAGCCTAACTCTGTACCATCGCCCAATAACCGCTTAAAACCGGGATTATCTTCGGCTGTAGTAATGATCAGAATTTCTTTGATATCCGCCTGCATCAAAACCGATAGCGGGTAGTATATCATAGGCTTATCATAAATAGGCATGAGTTGTTTACTGATTGCCCTGGTTATAGGATAAAGCCGGGTGCCTGACCCTCCTGCTAAAATAATGCCTTTCATATTTGATTATACTAATTTTTAAGTAAACATCCCGAAGTTAGTATATAATAATGCTCCCGTAATATCAGCACCCATTATTATACTATTGAACAATGCTATCAGGTATAAAGTTGGTATTTATTGTTCAATATGCAAACTTATATTTTATCTGATTATTTTGAACATAAACCATGTACCAGGCAACAAGCCTTTTTCAAAAGCAAAATCCATTTAATCCCCTCAACATTAGCATAAAATTGTTATTATTGCAGTTTGAACGTTAAAAACTACTATTTAGGTGGATTTAGCGGATTTTCATTGTTAACATGCATAAATATTATCTTACTCATCTGCAGGAATTAGAATCAGAGGCCATTTACGTTATCAGGGAAGTGGTTGCACAATTTGATCGTCCTGCCATCCTGTTTTCGGGCGGGAAAGACTCTATTGTTGTAACACACCTGGCAAAAAAGGCATTCTGGCCCGCTAAAATCCCGATGCCACTAATCCATATTGATACCGGTCATAACTTTCCTGAAACTATGGAGTTTAGGGATAAGCTGGTTGAAAACCTTGGCGTACAACTTATTGTAGGCTCAGTTCAGGAATCAATTAACAAAGGCCGCGCAGTTGAGGAAAGCGGTATCAACGCCAGCCGCAACGAATTGCAGATAGTAACCCTGCTTGATACCATCGAAAGCAACAAGATAGATGCTGCTATCGGCGGTGCGCGCCGTGATGAAGAAAAGGCCCGTGCTAAAGAACGTTTCTTCAGTCACCGCGATGAGTTTGGCCAGTGGGATCCTAAAAACCAACGCCCCGAGCTCTGGAATATCTTTAACGGCCGCAAGCGCATGGGCGAACACTTCCGTGTGTTCCCGATCAGTAACTGGACCGAAATGGATATCTGGAACTACATTCTGCAGGAAAATATAGCTATACCTTCATTATACTTTGCACACCAGCGTAACGCGGTTTACCGCGATAATACCTGGCTGCCCGCTTCAGAGTTCTTACAGCTTAGGGAGGGTGAAACTATCGAAAACAAACTCATGCGTTTTCGTACCCTGGGCGATATCACCATCACCGGCGGTATCGAATCAGACGCCGATACACTGGAGAAGATAGTTGCTGAAGTATCAGCAACCCGCAGCACCGAACGCGGTAACCGAAGTGACGATAAACGCTCGGATACATCAATGGAAGACAGGAAAAAACAAGGTTATTTTTAAATTTGATTCAATGAGCCTTCAGGCAGTCAAGCCCGGAGCAAAACATACCACCACAATGGAATTATTACGTTTTACTACAGCAGGTAGTGTTGACGATGGGAAAAGCACCCTTATAGGGCGCTTGCTATACGATTCGAAATCCATCTTTGAAGACCAGATGGAGGCTGTAAAACAATCGAGCGAACGAAAAGGGCTTCAGCATGTTGATCTTTCATTATTAACTGATGGTTTACGTTCGGAGCGCGAGCAGGGCATTACCATTGACGTGGCCTACCGCTATTTTGCCACGCCCAAACGTAAATTTATTATAGCCGATACCCCCGGCCATATCCAGTATACCCGCAACATGGTTACCGGCGCTTCAACCGCAAACCTTGCCCTGGTACTTATTGATGCCCGCAAAGGCGTGGTTGAGCAAACCTGCCGCCACTCATTTATTGCATCACTATTAAAAATACCACACATTATTGTTTGTGTGAACAAAATGGATTTGGTTGACTACAGCGAAGAGGCTTTTAACAAAGTAGTTGAACAATATGAAGCTTTTGCAGCAAAAATTGATGTTACCGATATCCGTTTTGTACCTATCAGTGCTTTAGCTGGTGACAATGTGGTTAACGATTCGGAAAACATGCCATGGTACAAAGGCGAAAGCCTGTTACATACACTGGAGACTATTCATATTGCCAGTGATGAAAACCACTCTGATGCCCGCTTCCCGGTGCAAACAGTGATCCGTCCTCATGCGGCTGAATATCATGATTACCGCGGTTATGCCGGCCGGATAGCAGGCGGCATTTTCAGGCCTGGCGATAAGATCACTGTATTGCCGTCAGGGCTAACATCGGCTATAAAATCTATCGATACCTATTCGGGCCCGGTTGAGGAAGCTTTTGCACCAATGTCGGTTTCCATTACTTTGGAGGATGATATTGATGTAAGCCGCGGCGATATGATTGTAAAAGATGACAGCGAACCGCAGGTGAGCCAGGACCTTGACGCCATGATTTGCTGGATGGCAACCCGCAGCCCGCGCCCAGGTGCTAAATATCATCTCAAAACCACCACCCGCGAGGTAATGTCAATCATTAAGGAAGTTTATTATAAACTTGATATCAATACGCTTGAAAAGCAGGAAGAAAATACTGATATTAAGATGAACGAAATGGTGAAGATCCGTTTACGCACCACTCAACCCGTAGTGTTTGACGAGTATCGCAAAAACCGTATTACCGGCTCATTGATCCTGGTTGATGAATCAACTAATGAAACGGTAGCAGCAGGGACATTCCTGTAAGCTATTTGGAAAAAAGCTAAAAAATGCCAGGTTTGTAAGAAAAGCCTGGCATTTTATTTTTTTTAAAACTCATTGTTTATTGTGCGGCAGCCAATTTTTTAATACAAGCTTTTAAGCTGTCGCGCCAGTAAGGGATCTCTATATTAAACGTAGCTTTGATCTTAGCCTTATCCAGTACCGAATATGCCGGTCGTTGCGCATTCGTTGGATATTCTGATGTGCGTATTGGGAGTACTTTAACATCAGTACCTGAAATATCAAAGATGCCTTTGGCAAAGTCATACCATGAGGTTACCCCTTCATTGCTGTAATGATAAATACCATATGCTTTTTTGCCAGCTGTTATGATAGTTAAAATTGCTTCTGCCAGGTCAATAGCATATGTGGGTGTGCCCACCTGGTCTGCAATCACCTTAAGCTCATCACGGTCGGCCCCAAGCCTTAGCATGGTTTTTACAAAATTGTTGCCATACTCGGAGTATAGCCAGCTTGTACGAATTGTATAGTGTTCATCAAGAATTTCCGCAATTGCCTGTTCTCCCTCCAGTTTGGTAAGGCCATATACACTGATAGGCTCAGCAATGGCTTCTTCTGTGAGTGGCAATGCCACGTCTCCCTTAAAAATAAAATCAGTTGAGATCTGCACAAGGGTAGCACCATATGCTTTACAATGCCTGGCAAGATTTGCGGCCCCGGTTTTATTGATCGCCCGGGCCAGGTCAACTTCGTCTTCCGCTTTATCAACAGCGGTATAAGCAGCGCAATTGATAGCAAACGTTGGTTTATATTTTTCAAAAACAATATCGAGCAAATCGTCCCGCAAAATGTCTGCCTCTTCTTCGGGCAGGAAATGGATATAATCTATTTTCCTTTCGCCTGCAACTTTCTTTAAGCAGTTACCCAATTGTCCTGATGCTCCAAATACGATGATATTTTGCATTTTTTAGAAGTGTTATTTTTTGATTAAACCAGGATAAAAATTAGAACCCAAAATCAGGAGCATCCTTTAAAAAGGGCAGTTCAAGGTCTTTGTCCGATACCAGCACATCGCTCCCGCTGAGCTGCCAATCAATATTTAAATCAGGATCGGCATAATGCAGACCACTTTCTGACTCTTTGTTATAGTAGTTATCACATTTATACTGGAATACAGCTTCATCGCTCAATACAATAAAGCCATGGGCAAATCCACGGGGAATAAAAAATTGCTCGTTATTCTGTTCGGTTAAATGCACTCCATGATATTGCCCATAAGTTGCCGATCCCTTGCGCAGGTCGACAGCTACGTCTAATACTTCGCCTTTGGTTACCCTAACCAACTTAGCTTGCGAAAACCGACCTTTTTGCAAGTGCAGGCCACGTAATACACCTTTAGTTGAATAGGATTGATTATCCTGTACAAAATTGACATTGAAGCCCGTAGCATCAGCAAACCGCTGTTGATTAAACGATTCAAAAAAATAACCGCGGTCATCATTAAAAATACGTGGTTTTATTAATAAACATCCCTCAAGCGGGGTTGGTATTATAGTCATATGTTTCCCTTATAAACACAGTAATGTGTGGTCATTATAATTTGATATAATTGACAAAACACATTAAAATTTATGCAATATTAACTAATAGATCTATAATCAAAGCCGATAATCATTCAAAAAGTCTTTTAACGGCTTAAATAAAACCCTGGTTACATCAATAATAGTTATACTTCTTACGATGGCAAAAAACTTAAGTTTCTCATTATAGCAAAATTATGCAGCCGCAAATGTTAAAAAAAGTAATTCAAGTTACGTTAATTTGCACCTTCTTCTTAATCAGGCTACAGTGGATTGCACGAAATACTTAAATAACATTCATAATTAATTCATACAAAAATCGTTTATTACGTCTTAAATAAAGGCATTTACAAAAGAAAAAGGATTAACAAATAATTAATTGATAGCATGCAAATAAATAAATATCGTTCCCACATAATTATCTCATTACTTAGTCTTTTTTTGTTGTTCTTCTGTATCAATCTCTATTTCAAAGAGCGTGAGGTTCAACAGCAGCGCACAGTAGCTGACCCTGAATTAAAATCAACAGACAACGAGGCTAATTCAAAGGATGATAAATTAAGTATTACCGCACAGGAACAAAAGCAACCAGAACAAAAACAACCAGAACAAAAACCTATCCGCAATGCCATTGCAAGCCTGGCAAAAAAAGAAGATATTCAGGATAGTTCAGATCCCAGTACCCTGAAAAAACTTTTAATAAAAAAAGGCATTTATTTTGGCGATTTTTTGGGGAACGAAGATGTTGAACTCGCAGCTCCGCGTCCGGCGAACTTCTTAACACAAATTAACCAGTATTTTAATCTGTATACCGTGCCTGCCTGGTTTCATCATGTGGAACTCAAAAACGGCCAGTATGATTTTAGGGGCATTGATGAAGTTGCAGACTTTGCTGTAGCGCATGGCGCCAAAATACAAATGCAAAGCCCTGTGTGGTGGTATGTGCCTGATTGGGTAAAAAAAGGAAACTTTACGCCCGATGAGCTTAAAAATATCCTAAAAAATCATATCCAGGCTGTAATGCGCCATTATAGGGATAAATATCCGGGAGCCGTGCTTTCATGGGCCATTGTCAATGAATCGATGAGTGACAGCCCCGATTTTAATCCAAAATATTCGTTGCCAAACGGACTTAGAAGTAACTTACCAATATGGAATGTAATTCACAAGCCCGGTTCAAATGACCCTACTGATTATATTCAATTAGCATTTGAATGGGCGCACGAAGCTGATCCTACAGCGAAACTCTATTGGACCGAATTTAACGTTGAATACAAAGGTTTTAAAATGGACAGATGGTTTAATATCGTTAAACAACTAAAAGATAAAGGCGTTCCTATTAATGGCGTGGGTTTCCAAACCCATTTGTATCAGGGATATAACCATCCATTTAGCGAGTTAACTGAAAACATGGACAGGTTTGCAGCTATTGGCCTTACAAGCGAAATAACTGAGTTAGACGCAATTATGTCAACTACATCACCAGTTGACCCACCTTTATTCAGGCCGACAATTATCGGTTCACCAACCCAGGTTGATTTTGATAAGCAAGGAAAATTATTTGCCGGCGTAATTTCAGCCTGCATTAAGGCCCAAAAATGCGATGCTATAATATTATGGGGCGAATGGGACCCAACCAGCTCGACAAATACTCAATACAAAAACAAATTAACAGGAAATCCCCTTGGCAAGATGCACGCCAATATATTAGATGATAATTTGAAGCCTAAACCCGCGGTTGCCGCTATGGTTAATGCTGCCCGGCAACTCATATCTAAATAACTTATTACCTCAAAACGCCTCACGAAATCGTGGGGCGTTTTAGCAAATTTTGGAGACATTATTATATAATCGCCATCCTAATAACAAGTCCAGAAAGCCCCCAAAATCTTCAAAAAAAAAGTTTGCCTTATAAAAAGGCAAACTTTTTTTGAAATAACTGCCGCAAGCGGCATATAGTTAAAGCGCGTTATAAAACGGAATCATTTAACGTTGAGCAAATTCACCCTCTTTGCTCAAAAAATCCTGGTAAGCAAATTTAATTCCATCTTCCAGGCCGGTATGATATTTCCATCCGGCTTCACTCAACTTGGTTACATCCATTAATTTTCTTGGTGTACCATCTGGTTTAGAAACATCGAAAGTAATCTCTCCTTCATAACCGATAATTTTTTTAACAAGCAATGCCAAATCTTTTATAGATATATCCTCACCCGTGCCAATGTTAACAAGACCGGGTTCATTATAGTTCTCCATTAAATAATAGCATGCTTCGGCAAGGTCATCGGCAAATAAAAATTCCCGTTTCGGAGAACCCGTTCCCCAAATGGTTACAAACGGCGCTTCCTGCTCTTTGGCTTCATGAAACCTACGTATCAGTGCCGGCAAAACATGCGAATTTTGAGGATGGTAATTATCATTAAACCCGTATAAATTTGTAGGCATAACTGATATGTAATTACAGCCATATTGAGCCCTGTATGCATCGCACATCTTTATTCCGGCAATTTTTGCAACTGCATAAGGCTCATTCGTTTCTTCCAACAAACCCGTTAATAAGTAATCTTCTTTTAATGGTTGAGGAGCAAGTTTAGGATAAATACAACTTGAACCAAGAAACATCAGCTTTTTTACATCATTCAAGTATGATTGATGGATGATGTTGTTTTGTATTTGCAGATTATCGTACAAAAACTCGGCGCGGTAAACATTATTGGCTACAATACCTCCTACTTTTGCTGCAGCCAAAAAAACGTAATCTGGTTTTTCCTGTTCAAAAAAATCAGCTACCGCTTTTTGGTCTCTTAGATCAAGTGCAGATGAACTACGGGTAACAAAGTTAGTAAAACCCTCCTTTTCGAGCTTTCGCTGAATGGCTGAACCAACCATCCCCCTGTGACCGGCGATGTATATTTTACTTGATTTATCCATATTATTCAAATTGGTTTTTAATGCTGTATCCTGATTCTTTCAATAACTTTTCCCTTCTGAATAAATCCACATCAGCCGCAACCATTTCTTTAACCAATCCCTGCAGGTCATATTTAGGAGCCCAACCTAATTTTGTTTTAGATTTTGTTGGATCGCCGATAAGTAAATCAACTTCTGTCGGGCGGAAATACGCTTTGTCGACCGCTACTACTTCCTTACCAATTTCGATCTGAAAATCAGGGTTATTACAGCTAACAACATATCCAACTTCGTTAACACCTTCACCTTTAAATTCAATCTCGATACCAACTTCGGCAAATGCCAGCCTTACAAATTCGCGAACCCTGGTAGTTACCCCAGTAGCGATGACATAGTCTTCAGCAACTTCCTGCTGTAATATAAGGTACATGGCCTCCACATAATCCTTAGCATGTCCCCAGTCCCTTTGAGCATCCAGATTGCCCAGAAATAATTTATCCTGCAACCCCATAGCAATTTTTGCAGTTGCGCGGGTAATTTTACGGGTCACAAAAGTTTCACCACGCAATGGGCTTTCATGATTAAATAAAATACCGTTGCATGCGTAAATTCCGTAAGCTTCCCTATAGTTTACAGTTATCCAATACGCATACATTTTTGCAACTGCATACGGAGAACGAGGGTAAAATGGAGTGGTTTCTGATTGAGGAACTGCTTGTACCAGTCCATAAAGTTCAGATGTTGAAGCCTGGTATATCTTAGTTTTCTTTTCAAGCCCTAAAATCCGGATTGCTTCAAGCAATCTTAAAGTACCAATACCATCAGCATTAGCGGTGTATTCGGGAGTATCAAAACTAACCTTAACATGCGACATAGCCCCAAGATTATAGATCTCATCGGGCTGTACTTGCTGAATAATGCGGATAAGGTTAGTACTGTCGCTAAGATCACCATAATGTAGGATCATATTTTTATTATCATCGTGCGGATCCTGATATAAATGGTCAATCCTATCTGTATTAAATAACGAGCTGCGGCGTTTTATACCGTGTACCACGTATCCTTTTGACAATAGTAGTTCGGTTAGATAGGCACCGTCCTGGCCTGTTATCCCTGTGATTAAAGCAATTTTCTTCATTATATTTTCTTTTATTAAATACTACAAACGGAACCTCTATTTCAAATAATTTCTGTTAGGCAACTATTACTTAAAATTAAACAGTTAAGCAAAAAGAAGCCGGCTACGAAGGAATAACCCTCCTTTTAAATTTGATCATAAATATTTCGTACAAAAAAATCGGCCCATAATATAAGTAACGTCTCCATAAGCGCCTTGGCTCCTTCAATAATCTCAGCAGCCATTCCATTCCCAGGTTAATTGCAAGCTTACCTGGTCGTTTTACTGTTCCTGCATAAAAATCAAATACTGCCCCTATCGAGCAAATTACATTTGCATCAATTTGATCTTTTAAAGCATAGGCCCATTTTTCCTGTTTTGGGGCTGTCATACCAACAAATAGTACATCCGGCTTAAAATCATTTATGGCTTTAAGCATTTCCTTATTATCGCTGTCGCTAAATTGCGGTTTATACGGGGGCGAATATGACCCAACTTTAATATTAGGATACTCATCATTTACCCGCTTTATGATTTTTCCTAAAGTTTCATCTGTTGCACCGAGATAGAAACATGAACCATTATTCAAATTTGCCTCATTTAACAAATAGCTATGTATATCGGCTCCTGCAATTTTCTTTATTCGTTTCCCGGTCAGCAATCTTGTAGCCCAAACAATAGCAACACCGTCGGGCAGCAGTATTTCAGATTTTTTAAGAGATTCTTTAAAATCAACATCTTCTTTAGCAATACAATATGAATATTGATTAATGGTTGAAATTAAGGCTTTCTCCTTTATAGAAACCTTATTCAATGAGTCAGCATAAACAGTATAGCCAAGACAACTTATAGTGTTGAATATATTTTTCATATGGTATTTATTTTCATGCAGCTAATATTTTTTATTACTAAAGGCCGCCTTTTTTGATTAAACTTTTAACAAATTTAATTTAAAACACGGAAAATATTGAAATTAAAGCACTGTAATTTACGATAAATTATCTTTTTTGCAATTACCAATGTGATAAATCTGTTAACTACTTATGCCCCGTAAGGTGTTATCCTTTATTTCTTGAGGGAAATAATGAGTAAAAATCAATTTTTTCAAATATTTGCAAATTCCCGCCAATTGTGGCATCCTTAATTATCCGTCCATCTTGCTCAAACGCCTTCCGAGACAATTTATAGGCAAATTCTTCGCTTTGCAAATCCGGCGCAAACCATGTCATTCCAGGTTTATAATACCCTTTTATAAAATGATTGTCTTCTTTTCCTGTACTTTTAATAGTTGCCCCTGATTTCGCATTGGTATTATATGAGTGATCTTTTCCTATAATATATAGCTCGTTAAACCCCATATAAAACGCCAGCTGCATTGCCATATAAGTAACTGACTGGCCGGTACCATATCCTTGTCTGGCGATGTTTGTAGAAAATTCAGGTGTTAATTTATCTTTTATAAAGTATTGATTTTTTCTTTTTGAAAACTTGTGTCTATAATCCCAATTGAAAAAACATGGCAACTGTAAATTATCATAGTCATCAATAAATTGAGATAACTGGGCTTCTATATCGATACACGCTAAATATGTAGGCGAAAAACCAGTTTCTTTTTCCATTAAATAAATCCGGTTTAAGCCTATAGTATATTCATTTTTCAATAGTGAAAAATCGATATGCTTCAAACTTGGGCCATTGGCAATTAAAAAACACCGTTTGCCGGCATGTATATTTTTAAATTGCTCAATACCGCTCCTGTTTGCTTTTGTGAATGGAAAAGGGGCAGCCCAAATAACTTTTTGAGGTATATCAGCAATCCTTCTCCAAATCGCTTTACTTATCCTTGATAGGGTAACATCGCTCCTTTTCAGGGTTAATAAACGTTTAATATTTCCTAATGCCATAATGTTTGATCAAGCTGTAATTATTTTTTCAGTGCTTAAGATTCACGCTTTTTTGCCAAAACTGTTACAGCACCACCATTTCCATCTTCCACAAATAAAGGGGCTACAATTACCCATTCAAATTCATGATATGCTTCGTTTAACGCCATATCCTCTATTACAAGAATACTTTTCTTATCGCCGCCCGGGCAAAGGAACTGCCTGTGGCTTTCCCTTCCCTGTGGTCGGAACTTCCATGAAGTAAGGGATATAAAATCAAAGCCTACACATCTTAGTTCAGGGTATTCGGTTCTGAAGTAATCTGCCAGTTCCGGCGCCAACCCAGGGTTATCGTTCCAGTACTTATCGTCATTCCTGTAATTTTCAAATCCAGTACGTATCAGCAAAAGCTCAACATCTTTATTAATTGGTGGTAAATTTTCAAAATCACTGATGTTTATCAATTTTGCCTCGCTGCAAAGAATCTCTACCGTAACAACGTTTTTATAAAAATATTCTTCCAGGGGTATTTCAAAAGTCTTTTTTCCGTCCTGGCAAAAATGAAAAGGCGAATCGATATGGGTACCTATATGGTTATTTGAAAATATCCAGCAAGCCGTATTTGCCGTTTCGCCTTTTAAAATTGACGAATTATCCCTTATAAATACGCGATCCTTATTTCCGTACGACGGCGTATTTTGTGAGATAATATGTGAAAGGCGGATATTCATAGGGATAGATTTATTTTAAACATGAAATTTGGGCAGCAACAATGTTGATTAATATATAGCACCTGTTAACAGATTACCAACACGCTAAATAGCTACCTTAATAGTAATTTTTTTAATAAACTCTGGCTGATTAACGTAATGCTGAGGGCCGTGTCCGTCTTCGGGAAACATTATAGCAAATATTCCGTTCCCTATATCAACATGAGTACCCTGGCTTGATGGATCTTTATAGAAGGTACGGTCATGCTCTTCACTATACGGAATATTTACATTCATACCTTCAATTGGCGACCATTTAACCCTTTCAAGGCCCCTTATAGGATATTGAATGTCAATAACGTGTTTATGAGCTTCATATCCCCTTTCAAAGTTTTCAACGGTATTATATTCGCTAACAATCGCTTTTACGTTATCGTTAATTTTATAAACACCAACTTCAATATCCGGAGTGGCATTTTGTAAATATTGAAGACCAGCATATATATCCTCAGAAATGCCTTTATATGTATCAATATTCTTTAATTTATCAACTATCATTGTATAATTAGTTTAATTCGTTTGTAAAATACTCGTTTAGCCATCCAACAAATTGTTCATCCATCGGCCTTAAATCTTTGAATATTTTGCCGTAACCTTTATTAAGGATCAAGCCCAATGTTTTACCTACGTTCTTTTTGTCTTTGCTTAATGCTACCGTAAATTTATCAAGCGAGATATCAGTAATAGAAGTTCCCTCCCATACTTGTTTTAATAACTCCCTTATGTTTTGACGCACCGAATTATCAATGTATCCAAGCTTTACTGATACAAAATTGGCTATATCCATACCGTAACTTACAGCAATTCCGTGAGGTATCCGATAATTAGTTAATGATTCGATAGCATGCCCGAATGAATGCCCGTAATTAAATACAAGGCGCTCGTTTTTGTCAAATTCATCCCGCTCAATGTAGCCTTTCTTTATTTCCAGGCTTCTGTTAATGATACCGGCTAAAACTTTTTTATCTGTTAGGGCCTGCGCATATTCATTTTTAAACCTTGTAAAATCCTCTTCGCCCGATACAATGAAATAGTGGCACATTTCGCCCATTCCTGATTTCAAATCCCACAATGAAAGGGTATCTAAAAATTCAAGGTTAATAAATATTTGGTTAGGCGGATAAAAACCTCCCAGCTGATTTTTATATTGATTAAAATTGATAGAGGTTTTACTTCCTATGCAGCTATCGCCCTGGGCAAGTAATGATGTTGGGAAAAAATACCAATCGACCCCACGGTACATGATTGACGCTATAAATGCTGTAGCATCCTGGGTTATACCGCCGCCAATGGCAACCAACCTATGATTTTTTCTGAAACCATTATCTATCAGGTTTTCAATTATAGGCATTACCCCCTGGTAACTCTTAACCTTTTCGGAGGCATCAATGCCAATGTGCCAATACAAATCAAGTACCGGCTGAAGCAGATCTTTATATAGCTCCTTTATTTTGTTATCAATGATAATTACGTCGCCTTCTTTAAGTTCCTTAAGTAAAACTCCTTGCGTATCATCAATAAACTGAACACCGTAATCGTGAACAATTGATTTTATTTTAAAATTATACATTGGTATATCCTCCGTCAACAATTATATTTTGACCTGTTAAATAACTATTTAAATTGCTGCTTAAAAAAAGTACAACGTTAGCAATTTCTACAGGTTGAGCCATCCTGTTCATAGGGATAACTTCAGTTAGTTTTTTCAAATCTTCGGCCGAGTTTGTGGTAGCTGTAAGCTCCGTAAGCGTAAAACCGGGCCCAACTGCATTTACCAGTATATCATACTTACCCAATTCAATTGCCAACGTTTTGGTAAGCCCAACAATGGCATTTTTATTGGTGGTGTAAACAGAACGCCCCGGCCTGGTAATAGCGCTCCAGATAGAGGTGATATTAACAATGCGGCCATAACCGTTTTTTTTCATCAGTTTGCTAACTTCACGGCAAAGCACGTACGGTCCCTTTACATTAACATTATGCAGCAAATCAAAATCGGCATCGGTAGTATCCACGTTGAGCGCAACCTTGTTAATCCCCGCATTATTGATAAGCACATCTATCTTATCTAATTCATTCAGTTTCAACAAAAACCTTTCAACTGATTCAGGACGGGTGAAATCAAGCTGTAAATAACTGATCCTCTTAACGGTATTTTCATTATTTAAACGCTCTATTTCGGAAGCATTAGTTCCGGTTAAAATTACAGAACAACCGGCTTCAAGAAAGCGTTCGGCTATCGCGTTGCCAATGCCCCTTGTACCGCCGGTTATAAGTGCCACTTTACCAGTCAGATCAATCTTTATGTTAGATATGCTATCCATAAAGAATAATTAGTTAGCAGTAAGTGCTAAAAACTCCTCGTCGGTTGAAAGGTAGTTTACTATTATATGATTTAAGATCATATGCACGTCTTCAATCGGGCCGTAATCTCCTTTAGGGTTTGGTGTATACAGTGGTATAGATGATATTTCATTTAATTTTCCACCCAAAAAGCCTACGAATGCAATTGTAGTACCGCCTAATTCATTAGCAAACTCGGCAGCCTTCACCAAATTTGGTGAATTTCCACTTGCTGATATAGCGATCAAAATGTCGCCTGAAACAAACTGACCGCGCATTTGCTCAACAAAAACATCGTCAAAGTTATTATCATTACCTATTGCGGTAATCATAGGTACGTTATCGGTTAAAGCGATAATCTTAGGGCGGAACTTTGAGAAATAACGAACAAAGAACCTGAAGTCGGCCTGCATGTGAGATGCTGTAGCAGCGCTCCCGCCATTACCAACAACATAAATGGTATTGCCGTTTTTAAAGGCGGTGATCATAGCAGTAATTACCTGCTCAAGTTTTGTAACTTCAATTTTATTTAAAATATCAGTCAAACGGGCGATATAATCACCCAGGTAGTTTTTAACTTTCTCTTGTCTTTCCATTGTAATAGATTTTTATCTTATTGTTACTAATTAAAATTCTTTTTGTTCGTATACTTTATCTATGATACGCATGAGTTTGTAAGCATCCTCCGAATTACCGATGGCTATCGGCTTATCAGCAGTAATTGAATCAAAAAAATGATCCATTTCGTAACGCCAGCTGTTGTTATCAACATACTTGGTTACTATTTCATCTTTCCAGGTAGCCGCAGGCGCCGTCGACCTGTTTTTGGCAATGGAGAGTGTTTCTTCGCCATATGACATTGATGATGTTATAAGCCCGTTTAATACCATATAACCTTTTTCAAGGAATATCTCTAACGAAAACAAATGGCGCCATTGCGACATGGTAGAGTGTAATGAAGCTACTTTGCCCGTTGCCGATTCTTTAAGGATCACAAAAGCGTTATCCTCAACATCCATGTGCCAATAAAGGTTTGAAACCTCAGCTTTAACAACATCAAAATCACCTGAAAGGTACAGGAACAAATCAAGCATATGAATACCCTGATCCATTAAGATACCACCGCCGGCTAATTCCTTTTTAGCCCTCCATTGGTTAAAATAATCGCTGGTTACACTTTTTCCGTAACGGCCACGCAACCATAATACTTTTCCATATTCACCGCTGTCAATCAGCTTTTTGATATGCATAACGCTGTCATGATGACGGTGATTAAAACCGTACATCAATTTTTTGCCGCTGGCTGCTTCGGCCTTTTGTATCTCTAATATATCAGCACCGGTAAAAGCGGGTGGTTTTTCGCAAAAAACATGCTTTCCGGCATTCAGGGCCCGTATGGTTAAATCTTTGTTTAAAAAGTTGGGGGTGCAAACTATGATCGCATCTATATCTGCATGATTTATAATTTCCTCATGGCTGATATTGGGGATACCTTTTATTTCAGTTTCTCCATTGGGCTCAGATACAGCTACTACAACGCCTTTTTTAATTTCATCGATAGCCTGGTGCCGGATTTTTCCCATTACACCATAACCTATTATACCAATTTTGTAATTCATAGTATGTATTATTTTAGTGCGTTAATTAAGTTTTTAACAGCGTCAATTTCCATTAATAGTTTTCCTTCTTCGGCGTATGAACCAAGGTGAGGGGTAAGCACTACATTATCCAGATCGCATAAAGGGCCTGAATATGGCTCAGAAGAGAAAACGTCAATAGCAGCTCCGGTTAATTTATTGGCTGCAAGGGCATTATATAAAGCTTCTTCATCAACAATACCACCGCGGGATATATTTACCAGGAACGCGCCTGTTTTCATCAAATCAATCTCTTTAGTACCTATTACCGCAGATCCGTCTTCATTGCCTGGTACATGAATTGTAACGACATCGGCTTTGGTTAACAATGTATCAAAATCAACCAATTCAACTCCGTTATCTGTTGCCCAAGCAGCATCAGCGTAAGGGTCATAACCAATTACCGGGTTCCCTATCCCCCTGAACAGTTGCGATACCAGTTTACCAATACGTCCTAAACCTACAACTCCAACAACTTTATTAAGAAAAAGGTTGCCTACCTGCTTTTTCCATACTTTATTTTTAAGATCAGCATGAGCCTGTGGTATTTTTCGCAATAATGACAGTGTCATAGCCAGTGTCAATTCTGCAACTGCCCTGGTTGGGCCATCGGGGGTATTGGTTACAATAATCCCTTTTTCGGCTGCGTATTTTAAATCTACGCTATCCATGCCTATTCCAACGCGGCTGATACATTTCAACTTAGGCAGTGCATCCATTACCCTGGCGGTAAGTGGTTCTACACCGGCTACTATACCAATGCAGTCTGCAGCCAACTCTATAACTTCATCTTCTGTTAGCTTTCTTCCGTAAGGGTTATTGATTACTTCATAACCATTTTGGAGAAGCAACTCTACAGGTTCATTTCCAACTTGGCCAAAAGACGAGGGCGAGGTTAATATTTTCATAGTATAAATTATCGTTCTTTTATTACAATTGTTATGTTGACAAAATGCAATGGTGTCCTTAATTACTTGCTCCAGTACTTGGGCGTTGCATTTTGGGTTGACTGATATTTCCTGGCAATTAATAGCGCCTCGGCAAGCCTGAAATCTTTTTCCTCGCTTACCTTCACAGCTACCAATGGGTCAAGCGGCCAAAAAAGCCTGTTCACCCCAAAATATCCGCTTCGGTTGTTTTCGTATAGTTTTCTAAAAACATTTGCGTTCCATATAGTTACAGCCCAATTACATATTGTAATCACCCTATTATTCTGCGATGGTGCAAGCGGGCCATCAACTACAATGTTTATTGGTTCATTATCAACAAATGACTGCATTTGTGTTTGTGTACATCCAATAAGAGTGTCTGCATCTGATGCCGAATATGCCTCGAGCGCACCCTGGATATCAGCTTCCCGGATAAGAGGGCAAACAGGATTAACAAGCACCAGTGTATCCGGATTTTTGGCATTAATAAAATCATAAGTAAAATCTTCGCCGGTTGCGTCGTCTCCACCCAATAATGCGGGGCGCCGGTATACTTTACAGTTTAAACTTTCAGCTATTGCCGCAAGTGAATCATCATCGGTGTTCACATAAACCTCATCTAACAGGTTACAACTTAAAGCACTTTCAATGCTATAGGCAATCATTGGTTTACCATCCATGTACCTAAGGTTTTTTGACTGTACCCTTTTACTTCCGCCTCTTGCGGGGATATGAGCTATTACTTTTCCTAATTTCATAGAATGAGATTATAATATTATTAACGACTGACTTTTAAATCAGATTATCCTTTTTTTGATTGTTGCTTTATCGCGATTAAACTTTTAGCAACAAATATAGATGCCTTCGCAGCCTTAATAGTGTATAATACCATGGGGTTGCCGTTTATTAATTCAAAATTTTTCAGCTGCCCTTTTACTACCCGGCATTTCTACAACGTATTCTATCTTAAATTGAATCAACTAAATATTTTATATTTTTAACATAATTATCAAACTCAGCAAAAGAACTTACACTTGCTTTAAGCCTTTCTTTGTCATAGCTTGTGTTTAACATGCTATTAATTTTGGCGGTTAATGCTTCTTTATCATCAAAGTTGATAAACTCAGCTCCCTTATTTACTTCTCTCAATACCGGAATATCAGAACATAACGCCGGCGTTCCAACGTACTGTGCCTCTATAGGTGGTAAACCATACCCTTCAAATGACGAACTGTAGATTAATAGTTTTGACGACGCTAAATGCTTATATTTTTCGGACTCAGAAATACCCGATTTAAAAACCAACTCGATACTGTTTTCTTTTGCCTGATTGATCAAAGCCTGATATATCTCCGGATTTAATTTTGCCGGATTACCAATAACAAGTAAAATATACCCGGCAGGTAAAGCATTTATAATATCGTTAAGCACATTTGAGTTTTTGTGCTTTTCTCCAAAACGTCCGAAATAAATAACCTGGTTTCTTTTTTGAGTATCGATAAAACCATCTGCAACCTTTGAGTTAATACTCAGATACAGTTGTTTAAAACTTAAGTTAGGATTAAATCGGGCATAATATTCTTCAGCATACTTTGTTCCTTCCTTCGTAGTTGACAGTATTGCATCAACTGATGGCAAAATCTTATTGCTATATTTATAAGCACTCTCCGGCCTGCTTTGCGGGGTTAGTTTATTAATCCAGTTTGGACTTTCGAAATCAAGAAACCACAACTGACATTTGGAAGCACGTTGAAACTTCTTAACAGTTGGATAGAAAAAGAACCTATCAAACACGATAGATTTTTTTGAAGCCAGGTGCGGAACAACCAGTAATAAGTCGTAATTATTTACACGCGGAAAATTAAAATACTTACTCACTTTTAAGTGCAAATTTCCGCTTCCGGGGTAAATGTTAAAATCATCAAAAAACACCGGCGCTAAATTGGTATAATAATCAACCGTATAACCGTTTGCAGCAAAGCCATGCGCCATCATCAGCGCGTGGATTCGCCCTCCAGAGTAGTTGTTTTTATAATTTAATGCAAATACAGCTACCTTCATGATTTAATAAGTTGCGTTTCTGCCTGACTATTTAACATTATCTTTTTTAACCGGGCTTTTTCATTGACTATATAAAGACAGATTGAAAAGCAGATAACGCCCGCAGCATAAGAAAATGGCCAGCTGAGTAAACTCATTAAGAGTATTGTTATTAAGAAAAAAAACTCAGTTGTTTTCTTTGACTTTCGCATGGTTTTGTATATCAGGGAAAAATATACACACAGATAAATTAGTCCAAAGCGTGCATAATCTCCTATGAAACCTACATCGGACAAAAAATACCCTTCAGATGCACCTAATCGCGTTACTTTGGCGCCATATGCCGAACTGGCATCATACTGTCCATTTCCAAACAATACCTCCGAAATATTATCAGAGAAATTAAACAAGAAATAATTGGCGGCCTTTACCCTGATGTAGCTATCGCCCTGATGTATCTGATCGGCCGTTAAAGCCGTTATCTCTTCATAATACTTAGTTGGGATTAAGAAAATAGCTGCGACAAATAAAAGGAACATTACCACAATCGCCCTTGCTTTTTCTTTAGAGTTGATAAATAAAAGGAATATACCAACGGCACAAGCAAACAATATATAGCGCGACCCCTGTAAAAACAAGCCTGCCGTTAAAAGAATAACTAATGCGAATTGAAACACCTTAAATCCCTGGCGGATCATTCTGTCAATCAGGAAAAACAGTCCCAGATATATGTATTCCTGTCCGTCGATTCTGAAACGAACGGTTGATCTTTCGACGAGAAAATTGGAACTATTTACAATTTCAATTGGATAAACTATTACCTGTATGATTACTATCAAAGAAACCAGTGATGCCAGGATCAATATGGTGTTATACATCATATCTATATCCGGCTTTGTTACCAACAGATAAAAATATAATAAATAAAAGTACATGAACCGCTGCTCGAGAAAAGTAGTCGCGAAATCCTGATCATGAAACATTATCGCATTGAACGCGCTGATAAAAACACAACCAAGTATAAAAAAAATCGGCCTTTGAAAAATGGTAAGTTTTAACTTATTCAAATTGGCTAACACAGTACCAAATAAATAAATTATAACCAGCGCCTGACTTACGGCAATAACATTCACGCTAAAAAAGATCAACCTGAAATAGCCCGATCCCATAAAAAGTATAAGCGAAAGAAAAATAGTTTTTAATTTCATCTATTTACCGTTTAACCCCCAACACTGCCATCTACGCATTATTATATTAAAAAAACTAACCACAGTTATTGATTTTCACGTTTAAAAAAAGCTTTAATGCTACTATTATTAAAGTACAGTATAACAAAGAATATCAAAGCACATACTCCTATTCTTAAGATCAAGCTATTATCTGGTATAAATATACCAATAGCTATTACCGCAAGTGAAGCTATTGAAGGCTTTATCATAACTGAAAACGTTAGCTTCAATGATCTGTAGAAAACCAAAAACAATAATGGCGTAATAATCAAATATGATAAAAAATATGCCAGCGCTTCGCCTTTTGCCCCATAGTACGACCCAAACCACAATACAGGAGTACATAATATAGCGTTCGCTATACCGCATATCGACAAAATCCTTTGTTTATCTGCTGCCATCCAAAGTGTTCCGACCAAACCCTGGATAGTAAATAAGAAAACAAACCAAATTTGATATTTAAAAATAAAAATAGCGGGCAGATAGTCCTTTCCGAATACAATGAGGATTATCTCCTTGCTGAAAATTGAAAAGAACACGCATATCAGCAATAAAATATTAATAAACAATGGCATCAATTGCTGAATCTTATCTTTAAAACGTTCGGCATTGTTAACCCATAACACGCTTACGTTAGGAAAAAAAGAAGAAAGTGCAAGAGTTGTAATTAATTTTACGGGCTGTGTAAGCCTGTTGCTTGTATTAAAGTATCCTAACTCAGCATTACTACTATTTATTTTCAAAAAGTTGTTTGCCAAAAAGTTTATCGGAAGATTTACCACGATTAGTATAAAGTATGGCAAAGCCTGACCAAAAATGTTTTTCACTGTCGCCGCAAAATCAACTATTTTGTTATCTAACAATTTAGCTTGTTTTAACGCAAAGTAGGCAACCACTATGTTTATAAACAACACTATAGTGTAGGTGATAAACATAGTTTGATAAGTAAACAATTTATTACTTATGACAAAAATGAAAACTACCCAAATGGCTAATGTTATTGATTTTAACACTCCGGGATAAAGCATTCTTTGATGAGCCATATAAACAGCTTCAGAAGTATCCCAAAAGTTCAACGACATTATATTAATACTTAAAATAACAAACGTAAATGCATCATAAGGAGATACCAACCAGCTGTACAGGCCTAATAAAATAATAGATCCAATAAATCCGATACCCTGCAGGTAAATACCAGCCCAAAAAATGGTATTTGATTGATTCAGATCTCTGGCTATATTCCGAATTAAAATATTCTTAATCCCGATAGAAGCTATGGTAGCAAATAACTGTCCCTGCACAAGTAGGTAACTAAATTCACCAAAGCCTTCTGATTTTAATCTCCGGGCTATATAAATTAAGCTCAGAAGGTTAAAAACCTGATAAACCAGGTTACCAAAAACCAACTCGCTAAAGTTTTTTACAACTTTTAAGGTGCCTACTTTTTTAAACTTCGCTACTAAACTAACCATTATCAAATTAAAATCTTTTTTCAGGCTGTAAAAATGGGATGGATCATCGCCTTACCTATTCACTATATCTTTTTAAACAACCCTACCATTAGCCCTTTTATATATACACCAACCTTATCAGGAAAATAATCTCTGAAAATGTACCTGTATACAAACTTAGGAAGCATCCATAATTGCTTGCCAATGCCATATACCAGGTTTTTGGCGGTTCCATGTTTCTTAATCAGATAGAAATAATTACGTGCGGTATAAAACAACGCTTCATTTGATGGGAACCGCCTTCCTTTTTCACCTGCGCCATCTTTCCATATATGTTCATGCCAGCAATGAACATCAGTGGTAACCGCTATCTTAATACCATGTTTTACTGCCCGGTAAAATACATCTGTTTCGTCGCCGTATAAAAATATCTTCTCATCGTAAAGACCAACTTTTTCCCAAAACTCCTTTTTAACCATATACATTCCTCCACAAACAAAAGTCACCTCTTTATAAGCCGGGATAGAAGCATCAAGTTTAGATCCTACATAATGTTTCTTTATCACAAAATCCTTAGTTGAAATTTCACCTCCGTATTCGCGAATTATGGGCGATCTTTTTTCATAAAAAATCACCGGGCATATAACTCCATATTCAGGCTTTTCTTCCATTATTTCAGCCATACGGGTAAGGCTGCCCTTTGGAAGGTACATATCCTGAATTATAAAAATGATGTGCGTACAATCCCGGGTCATGGCATATTTTATCCCGGCATTGAAGCCACCTGCTACACCACCATCTTTCTCAAGCTCAATAATTGTTGAATTTGTGTAATAGTCCCTAACTTTCTTTTTATAGCCGGGTTTTGAACCGTTATCAACAATTACGTGTTCATACACTTCATCTTTAAACTCATTATAAAAACTGCACCACTGGTCAAATTGATAATCTTCATCATGAGCCGTTGTAACAACAAGGATTTTATTCATAAAATAATTTTTCTATTATTAATAAGGATATTTTGAAACAAACATTAAATATTATTAAAGCCAAACAAAGATTGTATTAAGCAACTTCTGCGGCTTGTAAACACGGTTAAACTTTTTCCCATAAACCCGATTCTGCATTATATTTTTTTATGATTTTGGCAGGTGCTCCAGCAATCACACAGTAATCAGGATACTTTCCACTTACAACGCTATTAGCGGCAATTACACAATGCCTGCCTGTTTCGGTGCCCGGAAGTATAACCGAGTTGTTATAAACATAAGTTTGATCACCCAACTTTACCGGAAAGGTTTTGAGTTTAGTTTTATTTATCGGAATGTTAATATCATCATGCGGATGTATTATATCAGTAATCGTTACGTTTGATGTTACAATTACATCGTTACCAATAACTATTGAATCTGCACAGGTAATATGGCAGTTTGGATGAATTTGAGAATTATCACCTAAAACTAACTTAGGTTCAAATTCCACTCCCGCATAACGTGGCAAAAGTTCTATCCGGCTGTTAGGTAAAAGAATTGCATTATTTCCTAATGTGATTCCTTTAGCAAATACTAATATATTTTGCTTAAAAACTATGGCCTTTTTGCCAACACCATTAAAAAAAAACTTTAAATAAAATTGTGTAAAAACGTGACGATATGTTCTTCTGATTAACATTAACCTGGAAAAATAATCCATTTTGATTAATGTCTTGAGATATCGGAAAATCTTGTGCAACATACGTTGTTACGTTAATAGAACTGAATTTTAAATGTTAATTTGTAACCAGGCAATACGTTATTTAAGCAGATCAAATATCCTCGAAATTTCGGCTCTGATAGATTCTTTACCGGATAAACTGAATCCCGATTTTGTAATCATATCCGTACTTATCGAAACCTGATTTGCTTCTAAAGGCTGATCAGATTTTATTACCAGTTTGCACTCCTCATTGTACTTATCCTCATAAATCTCTTTTACTATTCCAGCGATCTCAACTATGGTAAAATTGTTTCCGGATGCTCCGTTAACGATTGTATTTTCATAATCAGCAAATGATTCGCAGAGCATAATAGTAACGTTTGAAAGATCATTCAAATCGATAAAGTCCCTTGTTTGCTTTCCGGAACTCATTAATGTGATGGTCTTCTTTTCAACCGCTTCTTTGCAAAAACAATTAGGCACAAGTGTCCATCTATCAATATCTTTATTAACCGGAGCACCATAAATATTAGTAGGCCTCACAATAATGTGCTTTATTGAAGTTGTCCGGCTAAACATCTTAACATAATCTTCGGCCTGCATATGAGTTATAGCATAATCATTTACTGGCTCAAGCACCGTTTCTTCATTCATTACTCCACTTACCTTTCCATATACCTGGAAAGTTGAAAAGTAAATGAACTTGTTTATGCCGTTGGCCTTACACAGATCAAGACAGTATTTAGTACCCAATACTGTAGTGAGCATAGCTGTTTTAGGATCCAAAGAATCAATATCATTCGCGGCAGCCAAATGGATAAACACGTCATATTGATGCTTAAGTTCTATTTTTATTGGCTGCGTAATGTCTGCCTCATAAAAAACAATTTTTTCTGACTGAACAGAAAGATTGTTTTTTCTACCCAATACCCCTACCGCTTCGCTTTTGTCAATTATTTTATTTAATAAATTTGATCCGATATAGCCTCCGCCTCCGCTTATAAGTACTTTCATAGGTATGCTTGATTATTTTTTTATAAAATCAGGATGAGAATTATCTTTTTCAGAAATTATCGGATTGGTTATGCCCCAGTTAATACCAAATAACGGATCATTCCACCTTATGCCCCTTTCGCTGCCAGGAGTATAGAAGTTTGAAACCTGGTAAAAGATCTCAGAATTATCCTCATTCGTAAGATATCCGTGCGCAAATCCTTCAGGTACATATATCATCTTGTAATTGTCTCCGGTTAATTCAACCGATATATGCTCGCAATAAGTAGCTGATTCAGGGCGGATATCAATAATAACATCAGTTATGGCGCCTCTTATACAACGTATAAGTTTGGCTTCCTCAGCGCCGTCAATTTGGAAATGCATCCCCCTGAGTGTGTTTTTGTGTATTGATTTAGAAAGGTTGCTTTGAACCATGTTATATTTCAATCCCATCTTTTTAAACTCATCAGCACAAAATGCGCGGGCAAAAAAACCACGGTCATCCTGCCTTAAAGAAAGGTCAATTATGTAAGCTCCTTTTAATTTTGTTTCGGTAAATATCATTTTTCTATTATTATATAAAACTATTATACACTTAACCTAAAAAATAGCGCTCAATTTGTTTATAGCTAACCTCTTTCATATCCAAATTATCGCGATAAGCCTTGGTCCACTCAACGATATTTCCTAACGCGGTTTCTATTCCCCATTTAGGATACCATCCGAGCAAAGTTTTGGCTTTTGAGCAATCCAGTTTTAAATAATTGGCTTCGTGTGGGTTATTGCCGGTGTCCAATCCAAACTGAGCACCATCACCCCATAGCGAACATATCTTATCAATTATCCAGCCTACGTTCTTCGCGTCAGAGTCATCAGGGCCAAAATTCCATCCTTCAGCATACTTAACACCATCCTGATACAATTTTTCGGCTAACGTTAAATAACCTGAAAGCGGCTCAAGAACGTGTTGCCATGGCCTAATGGCATTAGGGTTTCTTATTACAACTTTTTCGTTATTAGTGATAGCACGAATAAAATCAGGTATTAAACGATCAACTGCCCAATCGCCACCGCCAATCACATTCCCAGCCCTGCCAGATGCCAGGCCAACTCCATGTTGACTATATGCCTCCGGATTGAAAAAAGAATTTCTAAAAGATGATGTCACTAATTCCGAGCAACCTTTGCTATTTGAATATGGATCATAGCCGCCCATCGGTTCATCTTCTCTGTATCCCCAAACCCATTCTTTATTTTCATAGCATTTATCAGTGGTTACATTTACTACCGCTTTTACACTTTTTGTGTTCCTTATAGCTTGTAAAAGATTTACGGTGCCCATCACGTTAACCTCGTAAGTTTCTACAGGGTTTTTATATGATTCTCTTACCAGGGGTTGAGCAGCCATATGTATAACAACTTCAGGTTTCACCTCATCCATAAATTTCGCAAGGGCGTTATAATTCCTGATGTCATTTATTTCAGAAGTTACAAGTTCGTTCACACGAGCGATAGAAAACAAACTCGGAGTTGTTGGAGAAGGCAGCGAATAACCGTAAACTTTGGCACCTAACCTATTAAGTACTAAGCATAACCACGAACCTTTAAAACCAGTGTGCCCGGTTACAAGCACTCTTCTGTTTTTATAAAAGCCGTTAAACAAATTTTCCATAGTGTATTTTTAGTATAAGTACTTATTCTATTATAGAAAAAACTACCATTTAATCCATGAGGCGGTACCTGAAGCAATCATTTCTTCGAGTTGCGCTTTATCTCTCACGGTATCCATAGGTTTCCAGAAACCGTGATGTTTGTAGGCGAACAATTGGCCGTCTTTCGCAAGATTCTCGAGTGGTGCCCGTTCAAATATTGTAGTATCATCTTCAAGATAATCGATAACTTCAGGCTGACAAACAAAGAAACCACCATTACTCCATCCTCCATCGCCTTTCGGTTTCTCCTGGAACGACAAAATCTTTTGGCTGTCATCAAAGTTTATCAACCCAAAACGGCCTTCGGGTTGTACAGAAGTGAGCGTTATTAATTTGCCGTGAGATTCATGAAAAGCTACCAGTTCGTTTACATCGATGTCGGCAACACCGTCACCATAGGTTAGCATAAATGGTTCGCCGTTCAGGTATTCTTTTACACGTTTTAAACGGCCACCTGTCATTGTTTCTAAACCGGTATCAACCAATGTAATATTCCATGGCTCAGCTTGGGTATCGTGAACCTTTACATCGTTATTTGCCAGGTTGATTGTTACGTTGGATTTATGCAGGTAATAATTGGCAAAATATTCCTTTATCAAGTAGCCTTTATAACCGAGGCAAACAACAAAGTCTGTAAACCCGTAGTGAGAATAAATTTTCATTATATGCCATAATATTGGCATACCCCCGATTTCAACCATTGGTTTTGGCTTAAGTATCGTTTCTTCTGATAATCGGGTTCCTAATCCACCAGCTAATATTACTACTTTCATGCTTAATTATTTAATATTATAAATTGTTTATATGGCTTTAATTTTAACTTGTTCCTCAGTTTTTTTTTTATTATCCACTTCTGCTTTCTTTCCCTTTAACTTTTTGGCTAATTCTCTACCGTAATCATTTATTGGGGTTTCCACATATCTATAAAACACATATGACAAGCCCAGTGTTAATGGTATAAGCAACACCCATATTTCAAACAGTTGCCATTTTTGCAACAGCAAATAAGTAACACTTAATAATAGTAAGGGATGAATCAGGTAAAGGCTATATGATATCTGGCCTAATCGAAGCCAAATAGAATGTAATAACCTCCGTTGAAACAAACTATGAAATGACAAGATGATAAAGGCCAAACTTGCAAACATTTGCACCTCATAACTTATGCTATCAACTATGTAATACAGGGCAGGCACCGGTTCAATAAAATGCTTTAGCCCATCAATACAATAAAGAATAACCATAATAAAGAACAAAACACAGGCAGATAAATTTGAGTAGTTATTTATTTTATTAACCCAAAATTTCAGATACTTATTTAAGTAAGCGCCCAAAATAAAAGGAGACACATAATGTAAAACTTTTGCATCATAGATAATCTTGGGGTTATCGCTTAATAAAGAAAAAGAAAAATGCGATACTAAGATTACTACTATTAAAAACACCGCGTTTTTATATCCATTATTGAGCCGGTCCATCAATAAAATAAAAAGCGGCAATAATATAGATATCTTTATTTCAATTATTAAACTCCACAATGTAGTATCAACATTGTGCGTACCGCCTTGTAAAAAAAGAAATTTAATAAAATTGATTACAGAAACGGGGTGCTCCCACATTTTTTTAAACCAAAAGCTAATTTCAGGGTGGCTGCTAATACCCGGGGTGTAAAAAAGCTTTCTTAAAATTATTGAGAGTACAATAACGATAATAAAAGGCACCCATAATCTAAAAAATCTCTTTACTAAATATTGCTTAAATAGCAGATAATTAACTCTGTTAAATAGTGTTCCTGATAAAACAAACCCGCTTAGTATGAAAAAAAAAACAACGGCTTCATTACCAGCTTTAAAGAACGCTAACGGAGTATAGGTAAGGATATATGCCCACTTTGAGGTGCTATACATGGTGCCCGCATCGGGTACTCCCCAGTAAGTAGCCGCAAAGAATACCGATGAGATCGATAGCAAATGCATCAAAAAAACCTGAGAACTCGCAATCCCTCTTAATGAATCAAGCTGCTCATACCTATTCCCTGCCATAAAAATAAATTTTTAGTGATCAATATTCGATGCTGATTATTGTTCGATAGTATTATGAGATCAACTAAATAGTCGATCTCATAATACTATTTCTTCTTCTTGATGAAGTCAAAAAAGCCCTTTTTTGAGTTTCCCTGATCGATATAATCACCATAGCCATAACCGTAACCATAGCCGTACCCGTAGCCGTACCCGTAGCCATAGTACCCGCCTTTCTTAGTCTCGATATCATTAATGACCAAATAAGCTTTTTTCATTTTATTTGATACAACAAGATCATTTATAAGACCTAATTGGGCTTTTAAAGTATAGCGTTGCCGTACTATATACAAAGTGAGGTCGGCATATTTCTCAATTAACAATGCATCAGAAACCAAGCCTACAGGGGCGCTATCTATAATTATATAATCAAATTTTTTCTTTAATTCTTCAATCATAGTACCAAGCTTGGCGCTGAGTAGTAATTCGGATGGATTTGGAGGAATGGCGCCTGAACTAATGATGAAACAATCTTCGCTAAACCATGTAGGTTTAATAATTGCGTCAACTTCAACTGTGTTTGATATAGCGTAATTCGTAAACCCGTAGCTATTATCAATCCCTATGTTTTGAGACAGCTTTGGTTTCCGTAAATCCAACTCTATAAAAACAACCTTTTTGCCGCTCAGAGCCAATACACTACCCAGGTTCAATGATATAAATGATTTCCCTTCACCACTCATGCTTGACGTTACCATTATTACCTGTGGTTTGTCAGCATTTAATAAAAACTGAGAATTTGTTCTTAATCCTCTAAATTGTTCGGAAATGATAGATCTTGACTTATTGGTAACCACTAATGATTGCTCTTCGTCATTGTGGCTAATTTCTCCAACAACCGGTATTTTAGTATGTTCCTCAACGTCATATTTGGAAATAATTTTGACGTTCAACATTTCCTTTATACCCAGGAAAACCAACGGACAAACAAAGCCCATTATTAAACATAATACAAAAACCAGTGATATTTTTGATTTGTCAGGCTCATAGCTGCTTTTAGCCGGGTCTACCACCCTTGCTGTTGAAATGGTTGATGTTTTAGATATTGCTGTTTCTTCCCGTTTTTGCAATAAGTAAACATACAGGTCCTGCTTAACCGTTTGCTGTCTGGTATAATCTAAAAATATTCTTGCCTGTGCGGGCACATTTTCTATCTTATTTAAAGAACTATTGCTTTGATTTTGGAGATTGGCTCTGCTTACGGTTAACCCTTTTAAGTACGAATTGATATTTTTCAGTACGATAAGGCGTAGGCTCTCAATTTGACTATCAAGAGCTTGTATATAAGGGTTTTTTTCGGTGCTTGCCAAACTTTGCCGCTCGCGGTCAAGCAATAATTCATTATAGCGCCCTACAACATCAGAGATAGTTTGATTATCAGATCCTAACGCTGTAACAGGGATAACCTTTTTGTTATTTGGATTATTCAGAAACTTCAACAAATCCTGAACTACCGAAATTTGTACATCAAGTGCACTGATCTGTTTTTGGAAATCGCTTGCAGATCCTATCAAAGCTTTTGATTGTTCATCAACATCGGCAATCTTATTTGTTTTCCGGAATTGCTCAAAACTCTGTTCTACTCCTTGCAATTGCTTGCCTACCAATTCTAACCGTTCGTCAATAAATGTAAGGGTACTATCAGCAATCTGAACTTTATTATCCCTGTTGGCTTTCAGATAAATCTCCATCATCTTATTCAAGATGGCCTCACCCTTTTTTGAATTGGGATAATCTAAAGATAGATTGATCGTAGTGGTCGTTTTACTGGACAAACTTACCTGTACACCTTTAGATAGAGCTTCAACAGAAGATTCGACAGACGCAATATCCACAACGTAACCGATCTTGTCTACCGGGTTTCCTGTCGGATTGAAAACAATATCATATTGCGGTAAACTTACTTTCTGACCATACTTAGCATTTATATCAATATCTTCAACGCTGTTGTGTATATGTATCAAATCATTTTTAACTGTTACATTATACCTTCTGAGATCAATAGAATCGCGTTTATTGGTAACATCAATCGTGAAAGGAGCTTCGTCAAAAAGCTCGGTTTTCTTAATTCTCCCATTTAATCTAATTACAACGTTTAAATTCAACGCCTTTACTACGTTGCTTACGATGTGCCTTGAGTTCAATATCTGAACTTCATTTTCTGCGTTATTAGGGATACCGAATAAAGATGATATATCAGTTAAATTACTTAAGCCACCTGCGGCAGAACTGCCTCCCCCTGTTTTATCTTCAGGCTCAACTATCATTAAAGCATTAACTTTATAATTAGGAGTGGCATATCTTTTGTAAACTAATCCCACAGCTCCAAACACCACTATACAAATCAAAAACAGCGGCCAGTTTGTGATAACCCTTGCAATGTATTTCTTATAATCAATACCTACTTCTTCCTGAGATTTTTCAAGACTTTGGTTATTTAAATTCATTCCTGAATATTATTTTCTTGTAAATAAAACGATTAGTACTGACAGTAAGGACCCAACTAAGGTGTAATATCTTGCTTGTGAAGCATCGGTTGTTGAAACTTTACCTGGTCCGGGTTCTACATAAATTATGTCATTTTGATGCAGATAAAAGTAAGGAGAACTCATTATGTCGCTTTTTTTCAGATTAAAACGATATGGAGTTTTAGTACCATCTTTATTTTCACGTATTAATAATACGTTATCCCTTTTTGCGAAAATTGTTAAATCACCTGCCAAAGCGATAGCGTCGAGCACACTTACCTTTTCATTTGGTAAAACATACATTCCTGGTTTGAGTACTTCCCCAGTTACACTTACTTTGAAATTTGCATAACGCACTATTACTGTTGGCTCTTTGTAATATTTTATGGCCTCCGCCTTTATTACTTCAGTAGCTTCAGATGTAGTATAGCCGGCAACTTTGATTTTTCCGAGTATTGGAATGGTAATAAAACCATCTTTATCAACTAAAATACCTAACGATGGTTGCTGACTAACACTCGACAAACTTGTAGGATTTAATGAGGTGCCTGTACTTGGAAACGGAAGATTGCCAACATTAATAGCTGCAGTATTTTGAGGATCGATAGTCTGCACAACAATTGTTAGGATATCATCGGGTTGAATTACCGGAGGTTGATAATCTGCTTTAGAGATCGTTTTCATCTGACCGGAGTCAGCAAGATCTTGAAAATATTTTACCTTTTTGGCCGAATTGCAAGAAAGCAGCCCTGCAGAAATGAATAAAATGAACAGAACTAAAAATGAATTTACAATATGGGATTTTCTCATAGAACTTAGGAATTCATGTCTTTATAGGTGTAAGTTGTAAAACGTTGCAATATATACACTTTTTTCTCAAAAACAACACATTATTATTAAATTTTTCACAAACAAGGCATAAGCATAACTTTTCCTTAACCAAAATGGCATTTTAATATAATATTATCAATTATGCTTGCCCCATTGTACCGCCAAAATTCATAGGGAAACCTGGATGATCAGGCTGTACTTTGATGCGGCCGTTAATGGCTTCATACTTTTCAATGTTATCTTCCAGGGCCGAAAGAAGGCGTTTGGCATGCTCGGGGGTTAATATGATCCGCGATTTTACCCTGGCTTTGGGTACGCCTGGCATTACCCGGATAAAATCCAATACAAACTCAGAGTTTGAATGAGTAATGATAGCCAGGTTTGAGTAGATACCTTCTGCAATTTCTTCTGAAAGCTCAATGTTGAGCTGATTTTCATTTTGTTCTTCCATGCTACTAAAATAACAAAAAGACGTTCTCCATAAACAGCCTTTTTTTGAGGTGATTATTGAGCCTTGTTTTACTTTCGATAACATGGATCAACCCCATTGTGACCTTGCGCAAGGTCGAACGTAGAACAGAGATGTTTTACCTTTGTTTTAACAATTTTAAAAAAAGTTATAAAAAAAGCCTCCCGGAAACCGGGAGGCTCAATAAAATATTTAAACAGTTGAAAATTAAGCTTCCAACTCTTCTGCTTTCGAAGCCATCAGGCGGTCAAATTCTTCCTGTGAGCCTACACGGATATTTTCATACTCGCGTAAACCGGTACCTGAAGGTATTAAGTGACCTACAATAACGTTTTCTTTCAGGCCAAGCATATTATCTTTTTTACCTGCGATAGCTGCTTCGTTCAGTACTTTGGTAGTTTCCTGGAATGACGCTGCCGAGATAAACGACTTCGTACCTAACGATGCCCTTGTGATACCTTGCAGTATCGGACTTGACGTTGCAGGGATTGCGTCACGTACCTCAACCAATTTAAGGTCGCGGCGTTTCAATACCGAGTTTTCATCGCGTAAGCGGCGTAATGAAACTATCTGACCAGCTTTCAATGTAGTTGAATCGCCTGGATCAACTACAACTTTCTTGTCATAAATCTCATCGTTCTCGTTCATAAAATCCCATCCGTCAACAGCTTCACGCTCTAAGAAACGGGTATCGCCTGCATCTTCGATCTGAACCTTCTGCATCATCTGGTGAACGATAACCTCAAAGTGCTTATCATTGATCTTCACACCCTGTAAGCGGTAAACTTCCTGGATACCGTTAACAAGGTACTCTTGTACTGCGGCAGGGCCTTTGATAGCAAGGATATCTGAAGGTGAAATTGAACCGTCAGACAATGGCATACCGGCTTTAACAAAGTCATTATCCTGTACAAGGATGTGTTTTGAAAGCGGTACAAGGTATTTTTTAACCTGGCCGTCCTTCGACTCGATGGTGATTTCGCGATTACCACGTTTAACACCACCTAAAGTTACCACACCATCAATTTCAGTCACTACAGCAGGGTTTGAAGGGTTACGTGCTTCAAATAACTCGGTTACACGTGGTAAACCACCTGTAATATCTCGTGTTTTACCGGTTGAACGTGGGATTTTAGCAATAACCTGACCAGTTTGTAACCTATCGCCTTCATCAACAGCGATGTGTGCACCTACCGGAATGTTGTATCCTTTAATGATGTTACCTTTATTATCTGTGATCTGGATAGCAGGGTTTTTTGTTTTATCCCTGGTATCGATGATCACTTTTTCGCGGTGACCGGTTTGTTCGTCACTTTCTTCCCGGAAAGTGATGCCTTCCAATACAGCGTCAAACTGAGCAATACCCGCAAATTCAGAGATAATTACTGCGTTGTACGGATCCCATGAACAGATACGGTCGCCTTTGGTGATCTTGCTGCCATCTTTTACATACAGGTATGAACCGTATGGAATATTATTAGTAACAATTACTTTATTGCTTCCGGCTTCGATAATACGGAACTCGCCCGAACGGCCTAATACCACATCAACAGCGCCGTCTTCGGCAGTTTCATAAGTAACGGTACGTACGTTCTCAAACTCAATGATACCATCAAACTTAGCGTTGATCTGAGATTCAGCAGCGATGTTTGACGCGGTACCACCCACGTGGAATGTACGAAGTGTTAACTGTGTACCCGGCTCACCGATTGACTGTGCAGCAATTACACCAACAGCCTCGCCTTTTTGCACGCGTTTACCGCTTGCAAGGTTACGGCCGTAGCACAATGCGCATACACCACGTTTACTTTCGCAGGTTAATACCGAACGGATCTCGATACCTTCTAACGGAGAATTCTCGATCTTTTTAGCTACCTCTTCGGTAATGTCCTGGCCAGCTACTGCTAACAGTTCGTTAGTGATAGGGTCATGAACATCATGCAAAGTGGTACGACCTAAAATACGATCATATAATGGCTCAACAATGTCCTCGTTATCTTTCAGTGCAGTTGTGTAGATACCTCTTAAAGTACCGCAATCAACCTCACCAACAATCATATCCTGGGCAACGTCATGCAACCTACGTGTTAAGTAACCAGCATCCGCTGTTTTCAACGCCGTATCCGCCAAACCTTTACGGGCACCGTGGGTAGAGATGAAGTACTCCAATACCGACAAACCTTCTTTAAAGTTTGAAAGGATCGGGTTTTCGATGATCTCACCACCTGAACCTGATTTTTGAGGCTTAGCCATCAAACCACGCATACCTGCAAGCTGACGGATCTGCTCTTTAGAACCACGGGCACCTGAGTCAAGCATCATGTAAACAGAGTTGAAGCCCTGGTTATCGTTGCTCAGGATGTCCATCACGTTAGCAGTTAAGCGGTTGTTGATACGTGTCCAGATATCGATGATCTGGTTGTAGCGCTCGTTGTTGGTAATGAAACCCATGTTATAGTTGTTCATCACCTCATCAACCTGTTTAGAAGCAGTATCAATCAGGGTTACTTTTTCTGCAGGGATATTGATATCCTTCAGGTTAAATGATAAACCACCCTGGAACGCCATTTTAAATCCTAATTCCTTAATATCGTCAAGGAACTGGGCAGCACGCGCCATACCGGTGATTTTTACTACTTCACCAATGATATCACGAAGTGATTTTTTGGTAAGCAGTTCATTGATATAACCTACCTCGGTTGGTACATGCTGGTTAAACAACACACGACCTACAGTGGTATCAATAATTTTGTTTACGATTTTGCCATCGCGCTCTTTAACTAAAGCTTTAACTTTAATGAACGCATGCAGATCAAGTTTTTTCTCGTTATAAGCGATAATTACTTCTTCTGCAGAGTAAAAAGTTAAACCTTGTCCTTTAACCACACGTGTTTCATCAGTTTTACGGCCTTTGGTTATGTAGTACAAACCAAGCACCATGTCCTGAGATGGTACAGTAATAGGCGTACCATTAGCAGGGTTAAGGATGTTGTGCGAAGCAAGCATCAGGATTTGGGCTTCCAAAATTGCCGCGTTACCAAGTGGTACGTGAACGGCCATCTGGTCACCGTCAAAATCCGCGTTGAATGCTGTACAGGTTAATGGGTGCAATTGGATCGCTTTACCTTCAACCAGTTTTGGCTGGAACGACTGGATACCTAACCTGTGCAACGTAGGCGCACGGTTTAGTAATACAGGGTGTCCCTTCAATACGTTTTCCAAAATATCCCAAACTAATGGGTCTTTACGGTCAACGATTTTTTTGGCAGATTTTACTGTTTTAACCACACCACGCTCAATCATTTTACGGATGATAAATGGTTTAAACAGCTCGGCAGCCATATCTTTTGGTAAACCGCACTCGTGTAATTTAAGGTTAGGACCTACAACAATTACCGAACGGGCAGAGTAATCCACACGTTTACCTAATAAGTTCTGACGGAAACGGCCTTGCTTACCTTTCAGGATGTCTGAAAGCGATTTCAAGGCACGGTTACCTTCAGTTTTTACCGCGTTAACTTTACGTGAGTTATCGAATAACGAATCCACAGCTTCCTGCAACATACGTTTTTCGTTACGTAAAATCACCTCTGGTGCTTTAATCTCGATCAAACGTTTTAAACGGTTGTTACGGATAATAACACGACGGTAAAGGTCGTTCAAATCTGAAGTAGCGAAACGGCCACCTTCCAGTGGTACCAACGGACGCAGCTCAGGCGGGATAACCGGAACGATCTTAACGATCATCCACTCAGGGTTATTCTCGATCCTGGTTTTTGCATCACGGAAAGCTTCAACAACCTGTAAGCGTTTTAAGGCTTCGTTTTTACGTTGCTGAGAAGTTTCGTTTGCTGCCTGGTGACGCAAGCTGAATGATAATTCGTCAAGGTCGAGGCGTTTTAATAACTCTTCCAAAGCCTCGGCACCCATTTTGGCAACAAATTTCTGAGGATCTTTGTCGTCAAGGTATTGATTTTCCTTTGGAAGGGTATCCAATACGTCAAGGTATTCTTCTTCAGTAAGGAAATCCATTTTATTGATTCCGTCTGCTTCTTTAATACCCGGTTGGATAACTACGTAACGCTCGTAGTATATAATAAGGTCGAGCCTTTTTGTAGGCAAGCCTAATAAATAACCAATTTTGTTTGGCAATGAGCGGAAGTACCAGATGTGTGCAACAGGCACCACCAGGTTGATGTGGCCCATACGCTCACGACGTACTTTCTTTTCGGTTACTTCAACACCGCAACGGTCGCACACGATACCTTTGTAACGGATACGTTTGTATTTACCGCAATGGCACTCATAATCCTTAACCGGACCAAAAATACGCTCGCAGAACAAACCATCACGCTCGGGTTTGTAAGTACGGTAGTTAATGGTTTCCGGCTTTAAAACTTCACCGCTTGAACGCTCAAGGATAGACTCTGGAGAGGCTAAACTGATGGTAATGGTGGTAAAGTTACTTTTGATTTTATTATCCTTTTTGTAAGACATATCTCTTTTTTTGTAGGTTAAAGGTGAAAGGCGAAGGGCGAAAGGTTTTCCTTTTCTGCCGATTCCTTCTCCTGTTATCTAATGACTTTTAAAGGGTGAAAGGTAAGGGACATAACCTTTTACCTTTCACCTTTATCCTTTTACCTTATTCTAAGGTGATATCCAAACCTAAGCCGCGTAACTCGTGAACCAATACGTTGAATGATTCAGGAACTGATGGCGTTGGCAGGTTTTCACCTTTAACAATAGCCTCATATGTTTTGGCACGGCCGATAACATCATCCGATTTAACGGTTAATATCTCCTGCAGAATGTTTGATGCACCAAATGCTTCCAGTGCCCAAACCTCCATCTCACCAAAACGCTGACCACCGAATTGTGCTTTACCGCCCAATGGTTGCTGAGTGATCAATGAGTACGGACCGATTGAACGGGCGTGCATCTTATCATCAACCATGTGACCTAATTTCAGCATGTAGATAATACCTACAGTAGTTTGCTGATCAAAACGATCACCTGTTAAACCATTGTATAAATAAGTACGGCCTGATTCTGGCAAGTTGGCTTTCTTAATCCACTCTTCCACTTCTTCGTGGCTTGCACCGTCGAAGATTGGAGTAGCAAATTTAACACCAAGCTCTTTACCGGCCCAGCCTAATACGGTTTCATAGATCTGGCCCAAGTTCATACGTGAAGGTACACCCAGTGGGTTCAACACAATATCAACCGGTGTTCCGTCTTCAAGGAAAGGCATGTCTTCGTCACGTACAATACGTGCAACGATACCTTTGTTACCGTGACGGCCCGCCATTTTATCACCTACTTTAAGCTTACGCTTTTTAGCGATGTAAACTTTAGCCATTTGCACGATGCCTGATGGAAGCTCATCACCCACACTGATAGCGAATTTATCACGACGGTAAGCACCCAATTCTTCATTGTACTTAATGTTGAAGTTATGAAGAAGGATCTTGATCTGATCGTTTTTATCGTCATCAGTAGTCCATTTAGTTGGGTTAATGTTATCATAATTAAGCTCAACTAATATTTTTTGGGTGAATTTAACACCTTTAGGAACCTGTAACTCTTTATAAACGTTATAAACACCTTGCGAAGTTTTACCGTTAACAATCTCAAATAACTTGTCGATCAAGGTATTTTTCAGATCTTTTACAGCTTTATCATGCTTGTTATCCAATTTCTCTAACTGTGCTTTTTCTTCAGCTTTTGAAGTCTTTTTAGCACGGGAGAATAATTTGGTATCGATAACAACACCGGCAATTGACGGCGGGGTTTTCAATGAAGCATCTTTAACGTCGCCGGCTTTATCACCGAAGATAGCGCGTAACAGTTTTTCTTCCGGTGATGGGTCTGATTCACCTTTAGGGGTGATCTTACCAATCAGGATGTCGCCTTCTTTAACCTCGGCGCCTACACGGATGATACCGTCTTCGTCAAGGTCTTTAGTAGCTTCTTCTGATACGTTAGGGATATCTGGTGTTAACTCTTCCTCACCACGTTTAGTATCACGAACTTCAAGCTCGAACTCTTCAACGTGGATTGAAGTAAAGATATCTTGTGAAACAACACGCTCAGAGATTACAATCGCATCCTCAAAGTTATATCCCTGCCAAGGCATGAACGCTACTTTAAGGTTACGGCCCAATGCAAGCTCGCCATTCTGGGTAGCGTAACCTTCGCAAAGTACTTCACCTTTTTCAACCCTCTGGCCTTTTTTAACAATAGGCTTAAGGTTCATGGTGGTGCTTTGGTTGGTTTTCTTAAACTTGGTTAATCGGTAGCTTTTGCTATCTCCTTCAAACGAGATCAAACGATCAAGTTCGTTACGGTCATATTTAATACGGATTTCGTTAGCATCAACGTACTCAACCACACCATCGCCTTCGGCGTTGATCAGGGTACGGGAGTCTTTTGCAACACGACCTTCCAAACCAGTACCAACAATTGGCGCTTCAGGGCGCAACAATGGTACGGCCTGGCGTTGCATGTTTGAACCCATCAATGCACGGTTGGCGTCATCATGCTCTAAGAACGGAATCAGCGAAGCCGCAATTGAAGTAATCTGGTTTGGAGCGATGTCCATCAAATCCAGACGCTCTGGCTCGATAACCGGGAAGTCACCTTCGAAACGTGCTTTTACACGTGGCAATTCAAACTCACCTTTGTCATCATATACCGCGTTTGCCTGGCCAATGGTTTTACCGTCTTCATCTTCAGCAGATAAATAGATAACCGGCTCATCAACCATAACTTTACCGTCAACTACACGTTTGTACGGAGTTTCGATAAAGCCTAAGTTGTTGATCTTAGCGTGTACGCAAAGTGATGAAATCAAACCAATGTTCGGACCTTCGGGAGTTTCGATAGTACACAACCTACCGTAGTGGGTATAGTGAACGTCACGAACCTCGAAGCCTGCACGCTCACGCGACAGACCGCCGGGGCCTAAGGCTGACAGACGACGCTTGTGCGTGATCTCTGCCAGTGGATTGGTTTGGTCCATGAACTGTGATAACTGGTTTGTTCCGAAGAACGAGTTGATCACAGATGATAATGTACGTGCGTTGATCAGGTCGGTTGGTGTGAACACCTCGTTGTCACGGATGTTCATACGCTCACGAATGGTACGGGCCATACGTGCCAAACCTACGCCAAACTGAGCATAAAGCTGCTCACCAACGGTACGCACACGACGGTTTGACAAGTGATCGATATCATCCACCTCAGCTTTTGAGTTGATTAATTTGATCAGATATTTAACAATCGCGATGATATCCTGCTTGGTTAAAACTTTAGTTTCTTCCGAAGTGCTCAGTTTCAATTTACGGTTGATGCGGTACCGGCCCACATCACCCAAGTCATATCTTTTATCTGAAAAGAATAAACGATCGATGATACCACGAGCTGTTTCTTCATCAGGTGGTTCAGCGTTACGTAACTGGCGGTAGATATGTTCAACCGCTTCCTTCTCAGAGTTGGAAGTATCTTTCTGTAAGGTATTGTATATAATAGTATAATCACCGCTGGTTGAAGCGTCTTCCTTGTTAAGGATAATGGTTTTAACACCCGAGTCAATGATCATATCAATATGGTCGTCTTCCAGTAAGGTTTCACGCTCAAGGATAATCTCATTACGAGGGATAGAAACTACCTCACCGGTATCTTCATCCACAAAGTCTTCGATCCATGTTTTAAGTACCCTTGCAGCAAGCTTACGGCCAATATATTTCTTAAGGCCTGATTTGCTTACTTTAACCTCGTCGGCCAGTTCAAACAGCTCTAATATATCTTTATCAGAGTCATAACCAATGGCGCGAAGCAACGTAGTAACCGGGAATTTCTTTTTACGGTCAATGTAAGCATACATCACGTTGTTAACGTCTGTAGCAAACTCAATCCATGAACCTTTGAAAGGAATAACACGGGCCGAGTATAATTTTGTACCGTTGGTATGGCGGCTCTGACCAAAGAACACACCTGGCGAACGGTGTAACTGTGATACAATTACACGCTCGGCACCATTAATAACAAATGTACCTTTTGGCGTCATATACGGGATAGTACCCAGGTACACGTCCTGTACAATTGTTTCAAAATCTTCGTGCTCCTCATCATTACATGACAGGCGAAGCTTTGCTTTTAATGGTACGCTGTAAGTTAATCCGCGTTCGATACACTCTTGTATATCATAACGGGGCGGATCAATAAAGTAGTCAAGAAACTCCAGGACAAAGATGTTTCTTGAATCTGAAATAGGAAAGTTTTCGGCAAACACTTTAAACAGCCCTTCTTTATAACGGTTGTCGGAAGTGGTTTCCAATTGAAAAAATTCCTGGAAAGATTGTAACTGAACATCCAGAAAATCAGGGTAATCAAGTACCTTTCTACTGGTTGCAAAGTTTACTCTTTGATTATTATTGTTTGCCAAGGTATTTAAATTTTAGTTATTAATTTTTGTAGATGTGAGACTTGAGACATGAGATCTGAGATATGAAATAGCGATTTGAAAAATCTCAAATCTCATATCTAATATCTCACATCTAATTCAAAACCTTTATAAACAGCAATAGACCCCGACCGTTTATGGTCGGAGTCTTGATGCTATATTTCAGTAGGTTAAATTACTTAACCTCAACTACTGCTCCGGCTTCTTCTAATTGTTTTTTCAAAGATTCAGCTTCTTCTTTAGTTACACCAGTTTTAAGTTCTTTTGGTGCACCGTCAACAAGATCTTTAGCTTCTTTCAAACCAAGGCCAGTTAAGTCTTTTACTAATTTAACAACTGCTAATTTAGCGCCACCTGCTTCTTTCAGGATAACGTCAAATGCAGTTTGCTCAGCAGCAGCTGGAGCAGCATCGCCACCGTCAGCAGCAGGAGCAGCAACTGCTACAGCAGCAGCAGCAGGCTCAATACCATACTCATCTTTTAATATTTGAGCTAATTCGTTTACTTCTTTTACTGTTAAGTTTACCAACTGTTCAGCAAACGCTTTTAAATCCGCCATTTTATTTAAATTTTTACTTTTAATGCTTTTTGTTTGTTATTGTCGAACTTTCGTGAGGCGTTCGTTAACCTCTTTCCTGTAATGTTTTTACAAGGCCTGCAATTGTAGTTCCGCCTGATTGTAGTGCAGAAAGTACGTTTTTGGCAGGTGATTGTAGTAAGCCAACTATCTCGCCGATCAGTTGTTCTTTTGATTTCAGTTTGGTTAAAGTATCTAACTGGTTATCACCTATAAATACTGCCGAATCAATATAAGCTGCTTTTAAAATTGGTTTTTCACCTGTTTTCCTTAATTGTTTGATCAACTTTGCCGGAGCAGTTGCTGACTTTGAGAAAAGGATTGATGATGAACCTTTTAATACATCATATATAGGGCTGAAATCGCCGCCTGCAGCTTCCATAGCTTTTTTGATCAAGCTATTTTTGGTTACCTGCATCGTAATGTCGTTTTCGAAACATTTACGGCGGATGTTGTTGATCTTGGCTACAGTTAAATCAGAGGTATCAGTGATATAAAAATTACCATACTCTTTGATTTGCTCAGTTAGGGCTACAACAAGGTCGTATTTTTCTTCTTTATTCATGATTAGATCCCCGCTACTGATTTAGTTTCAACTGTAATTCCAGGCGACATAGTTGAAGAGATATGAATGCTCTTGAAATATGTTCCTTTTGCTGCAGAAGGTTTTAATTTAGAGATTGTTTGCAATACTTCTAATGCATTCTCATAAATCTTATCTGCAGAGAAAGATGCTTTTCCTATTGAAGTGTGGATGATACCGGTTTTGTCAACCTTGAAATCGATTTTACCACCTTTTACCTCAGTTACAGCTTTACCAACTTCTGGGGTAACTGTACCTGATTTAGGGTTTGGCATAAGGTTACGCGGGCCTAAAATACGACCTAAACGACCTACCTTCGCCATAACACTTGGCATAGTAATGATAATATCAACATCAGTCCATCCGCCTTCAATCTTGGCAATATAATCATCCAAACCTACGTAATCTGCACCTGCGTCCTTAGCTTCTTGTTCCTTATCAGGAGTACAAAGCACTAATACACGTACAGTTTTACCGGTTCCATGAGGTAATGTTGCAATACCACGTACCATTTGATTGGCTTTACGTGGATCAACACCTAAACGAACGTCTATATCAACTGATGAATCAAATTTAGTAAGGGTTAATTCCTTTACCAATGCAGATGCATCCTGTAATGTGTACGATTTGTTTGCCTCAATTTTGGAGAGTGCCACTTTTTGATTTTTTGTTAATCTTGCCACTGTCTTTAAACTGATTTGTATAAATTAATTAATTCCAGGGAGCTGTACCTGATACGGTAATTCCCATGCTGCGGGCAGTACCTGCCACCATTTTCATGGCCGATTCAACTGTGAATGCATTCAAGTCAACCATTTTATCTTTTGCTATAGTCTCAACCTGCTCCCAGTTAACACTGGCAACTTTTTTACGGTTAGGCTCAGCAGAACCACTCTTTAAACCGGTAGCTTCCAATAACTGGATAGCAACGGGAGGGGTTTTGATGATAAATTCGAATGATTTGTCAACATAAACAGTAATCAAAACAGGCAATACTTTTCCAGCTTTGTCCTGGGTGCGTGCATTAAATTGTTTGCAAAACTCCATGATGTTCACACCTTTTGCACCCAATGCAGGGCCAATTGGTGGTGATGGGTTTGCGGCGCCGCCTTTAACTTGCAGCTTAACCATTGCACCGATCTCTTTTGCCATTTTAATTTACTTTAATTATAAACTCAATGTTAGTAAGTGGAAGCTAAGTAACATTTAAGATTGTGTCGATTTCGGATTTGGGAATTTCCATTTCGGATTTAACTCCCGCTTCTTTCATCTTATATTTTAAATTCAATAATTTCGAAATCGAAAAATCCTACATCCGAAATTATTTGAAAACTATTCTTTCTCTACCTGCATGTAATTCAATTCAAGCGGCGTACGGCGCCCGAATATCTTTACCATTACTTTCAGTTTCTTTTTCTCTTCGTTAACCTCTTCAATAACGCCGCTGAAACCGTTGAAAGGTCCGTCCATAACTTTAACGGCCTCACCAACATAATAAGGTACATTCATGGTTTCGCCCTGTGTGCTCATCTCGTCAACCTTACCTAAAATCCGGTTAACTTCTGACTGGCGAAGCGGTATAGCGTTTCCGGCTTTATCGCCCAGAAAACCTATAACACTGTTTATATTTTTAATGATGTGTTCAGTTTCGCCATCTAAAACGGCTTCCATAAGCACATAGCCCGGAAAGTAGTTACGCTCTTTCGCGATCTTCTTTCCATCACGCATCTGGTAATACTTCTCGGTAGGTATTAATACCTGTGGTACCAAATGACTAATGCCCAAACGGCTAATTTCGGCATCTATGTATTGTTTAACTTTCTTTTCCTTACCACTAATAGCCCTAACTACATACCATTTCAATTGATCACTCATCTCCGTCTCCCCTGATATTATGTTAGTGATGTGTAAAACAGTTTAAGCAAATAATTAATGATCTGGTCCATACCTAAGATAACCAGCGCAATAATTATAGCGGCAACCAATACCAAAACAGCGCTGCTCTGAAGCTCGCGCCATGTAGGCCAGGTAACCTTTTCGGTTAACTCGATGTATGACTCTTTAATATATTCAGCTACGCCTGCCATTTTTATATTGTGCTTAAGCACGGGAACAAGGATTCGAACCCTGATCAAAGGTTTTGGAGACCTCTATTCTACCGTTGAACTATTCCCGTGTGTTATTTATAATAAGAAAACATAAGTTTGCCGTTAAAGGCTAAACTTATGTTTTCAAATTAACCTTTTTATTGAAATATTATTATTTCAAGATTTCAGTTACCTGACCAGCACCTACGGTACGACCACCTTCACGGATAGCGAAACGTAAGCCTTTTTCCATTGCGATAGCGTTGATCAGTTTTACAGTGATTGTAACGTTATCACCTGGCATAACCATTTCTACACCTGGTTCTAATGAAATCTCACCAGTAACGTCAGTGGTACGGAAATAGAATTGCGGGCGGTATTTGTTGAAGAATGGAGTGTGACGGCCACCTTCTGCTTTTGATAATACGTAAACTTCTGCTTTGAAATCGGTGTGAGGAGTTACTGAACCTGGTTTGCAGATAACCATACCACGACGGATATCAGTTTTCTCAATACCACGTAACAATAAACCTACGTTGTCACCAGCTTCACCACGGTCAAGGATTTTGCGGAACATCTCAACACCAGTTACGGTTGATTTCAAGTTCTCAGCACCCATACCCAGGATATCAACAGGCTCACCAGAGTTGATTACACCACGCTCAATACGACCGGTGGCAACAGTACCACGACCAGTGATTGAGAACACGTCTTCAACAGGCATCAAGAAAGGAAGATCTGTCAAACGTGGAGGGATTGGGATGTAGCTATCTACAGCATCCATCAACTCCATGATTTTACCAACCCAGGTAGGATCGCCGTTAAGGCCACCTAATGCAGAACCTTGGATAACTGGAATATCATCACCTGGGAATTCGTAGAACGATAATAATTCACGAACTTCCATTTCTACTAACTCTAATAATTCCGGATCATCAACCATGTCAACTTTGTTCATGAAAACAACAAGTGCAGGTACACCTACCTGACGAGCTAACAGGATGTGCTCACGAGTTTGTGGCATCGGACCATCAGTTGCAGCAACTACGATGATTGCACCGTCCATTTGCGCAGCACCAGTAACCATGTTTTTCACATAATCCGCGTGACCTGGACAGTCAACGTGTGCATAGTGACGGTTAGCTGTTGAATATTCAACGTGGGCAGTGTTGATGGTAATACCACGTTCTTTTTCTTCAGGAGCCGAGTCAATTGAATCAAATGAACGAGCTTCTGATAAACCTGCATCAGCCAAAACTTTAGTAATAGCTGCGGTAAGGGTTGTTTTACCGTGGTCAACGTGACCGATTGTACCGATGTTTAAGTGCGGCTTACTGCGGTCAAACTTTTCTTTTGCCATGATCTATAAATTATTTTTGTAGGTTAATTTTAACTTTAATGTATGTTTTATAATACCGAGCCAACAACGGGATTTGAACCCGTGACCTCTTCCTTACCAAGGAAGTGCTCTACCACTGAGCTACGTCGGCTTATTTTTTGTTCATTGGTTCACTCATTTATTAGTTCATTGATCTTTGCAGCTGCCACCAATGAACAAGTGAACTAACCGACTAATGAACCAACCGAGCGGAAGACGAGGTTCGAACTCGCGACCTATAGCTTGGAAGGCTATCGCTCTACCAACTGAGCTACTTCCGCTTATTCAGCTTTCGGTTTGCAGTTTTCAATTAGCAGCTTAACCGCTCAATGACACCCATTCCTCAAACCCTTTTAATCAAGTTAGCAGTTTATAGTTCGGTTAACAAAGCTGCTAACTGCGAACTACAAACTGCTTACTTAATAAGTGGGGGGAGAAGGATTCGAACCTTCGTAGCCGAAGCAACGGATTTACAGTCCGTCCCATTTGACCGCTCTGGTATCCCCCCGGTAGTTGTTTCCGGATTTGCGATATCCAAAATTGAAGCTAAATACCTCAATCCGAAAAAAACTGAGCCTCCTATCGGGATCGAACCAATGACCTACTGATTACAAGTCAGTTGCTCTACCAGCTGAGCTAAGGAGGCTTATATTTATTTTGCCTTTACATTATCTAAACGCTGTGTTGCTTTCGATAACGGAGCGCAAAAGTAATAAGCTTTTTGATATTTTAAAGAACTATTTTAACTTTTTTTCGAGGCGTTAAATACCTCCCCGAAAGGGACTGCAAATCTACAAAAAATAACGCCACGTCAAAATTTTTTATCAAAAAAAATCGGCAGGCTAAAAACCTGCCGATTTACGCTTAAAACAAGCCTTTTTATAATATTAAAAACCCTCCTCAACTGCCGTTAAAACAGCTTTTTTTGCTGTAGCATCAGCAAGGGCTTTCTTTTGTTTATGCTTTTCAATTTGCTTCCTCAGGCTTTCAACCGCCAGGTCGGTAGCTTCCTCAAAACTCTTACACTTCTCTTTTGCAAATATTTGATTTCCGGGTAGCAATAATTTGATCTCCGTTATCTTATTACATTCATCTTCCACATTCTCAAGCTTTAAGTAAACTTCACCGCTAATAATATGGTCATAAAACGTATCAAGCTTATCAGCTTTTTTCTGAATAAAATCTAAAAGTTTCCTGTCTGCGGTGAAATGAATTGACTGCACTGTAATTTTCATGTTTCCTCCTTTTTAAGCCTTTGGATGGGCGAGTTTATAAATAGATTTTAGTCTTTCAACTGAATTGTGCGTGTAAATTTGGGTTGCGCTCAGGTTGGCGTGTCCCAAAAGCTCCTTAATTGAATTTAAATCGGCCCCGTTATTTAGCATAGTGGTTGCAAAGGTGTGCCTGAGCACATGTGGGCTCCGTTTATTTTGGGTTGATATGTTAGACAGATATTTTTGCACTATTAAATAAATCAATTTCGGATAAGCATCGGCTCCTTTATTTGTAACGATTAATGTGAAGGAATTGTTATCAAAATTTTGATTTTTCTTTACCTCCAGATATTCGGGCAGCAGGGCCTTCAGCTCATTATTAATAGGGATAATGCGCTCTTTGTTACGCTTACCCAGTACCTTTACCACTCCCCCCTCAAAGCTAATATCCTGTTGCTTAATACCTAACAGTTCGGCAAGTCGTATGCCGGTGCCAAACAACAGCTCAATAACAAGCTTATCGCGCAGGCCCGGAAAATCATTTGTAAAAATGTCATCACTATCTAACATTTTTGTGAGGCGCGTATCTTCAACCACTACAGGCAACGTTTTAGCAACCTTTTGCGACCGTACCCTTGATACCGGGTTGGTTTCAACAATACCTTCCTGCAATAAAAATTTGAAGTATTTGCGTAGCGTGGCCATTTTACGGTTAACCGAACGGCCGGTAAGTTTTTGATCAATAAGCTCAACCATCCAGTTACGGATGTCATGGTAGCTTACCTGCGATGGATGGGTAATAACCGGCTCAGGTGCGGGATCAGCACCGCCGGGATTGTTTAAAAAGCGCATAAACTGATCCAGATCAGACTGATATGCGGAAACAGTATGGACTGAATACCGCTTCTCATACTTGATGTACTGGATAAAACGCTCTAAAAACATAAAAAACTATTTATACATCCGGGATTATGAATGTACAAATAGTTTTAATATAGTGTCAAGAAATTAATTAATTCTTTTCAACAAAAAAGAATTAAACAGTTTCCTGGTTTAAAGTCTGTTTGTAGATAGCATGTTTAACAACATGACGACGGGTTACAGATTTTTTTTCAAAAGCCTGACGACTGCGTAGTTCTCTTAAAACGCCTGTTTTTTCGAATTTCTTTTTGAAGCGTTTCAATGCTTTGTCTAATGATTCGCCGTCTTTTACGTTAATAATGATCATAATTCCTAAAATACCTCCTTTCAAGGGAGGGCAAAGATAACCACAATGTTTTGAATATCAAATAGAGAGCAGGAATTATTTTTAATTTAAAACCAGCTGACTATCTCACGGCAATCTCATTGCTCCAAATAATATTATCTGTTTCCTGCCTAAGGGTTAACCCGCGTATATCAACAGGGAGCTGCGAACCCTCAATATATTTGTATAAACACATTCCTATCTTAAAAACTTTTGATTCAAACAATCCTCCTTTGCCCGTATCCGTTAAAAAAGCCGTAGGTATATGAAATACCTTTTGTTGATGGGGCGCAACCGTATAAACAGCGGGGTTATTTTTCCAGCATTCTTCCATCAGGGGGGTGGGTAAAAATTTTACGTTTCCGGCATCTGTTTTAAAAACATCAAGCCACGCGCATGACATATTGATATACTTTAATGTATCAGGAGATTGATTGCTCAAAGTTACCGGAATTACCGCATAAAGACATCTGTGTAACTTACCATCGCTATAGCATACGGTATCTTTCATTTGCCTAACGGAATCTTGATTAATAGTTATTATAAACATCCTCCTGTCAGTTTCCGAAAGCGCTGCAAATCCTATAGGGACCCTACTTACGAGATCATGCCGGTAAAAGCCCGGATTTGTTTTAAATATCCCATCATCCCATCCCGTGCGGATCAATTTCGCGTTCGCATAATTTGTATCTGTGCGAGTACCTATTTGATTATGTATTATAAAGGATCGCTTTAGATATAAATCACTGCTTCTCCCGGCAGGCTTCCCCACGATAATTTCCGCCTGATGCTTTTCTTGACCTGCAACCCGATCGAGGAATAAAAAAAGAATAAACAAAAACAACATGGGTTTAATGTACATGACAGGCCAAGATCAATTTAAACTAAGATAGCCCGTTTAATTAATACTATATGTTAAATAGTCCTAAATCTGTTTTATTTCATTTTGGATGATTACACACTTATAATAATTACTATAAACAACAAAGGCCGCCAATGGCAGCCTTTGTTGTTCTCATAACCTATAAGCAATAATTATTGTTTATCCCAATAAACCCTTGTATTTAACGCATCAGGGCCTTGACGGGCTATTACAGCATTATAATTGGTTAGGTTAAGGTCATGCTCGGTTTGAGGATACTGTTGCCTGCGCGGGATTCTTCCACCCGGACTTAAAGCATCAGGTACAGGATCAAGCAATTTAGGTAAACCGGTACGTCGATAGTCGGCCCATGATTCCCATCCGTCACCAAGAAAATTAGCTATCCACTTTTGTGTCAGGATCTGGTTTAAAGCAGTGCTCACATTAAACTTAACAGATGTCTGAGCAAGGTAAGTTGCAGCATCACCTGTGCTGATACCATTTTGTTCTAAAGACGCACTTACACCTTTATTATAGAAATCGGCAGCTGCTCCATCACCTCCGGGTATCCAGTTAAGATGCGCAGCTTCCGCTTGTGTAAACAATACCTGTGCGTATGATGTCCATACCGACGGTGCATCTGCTTTAGACAATGCGTTACCTATCAGCGAAATATTGCCAGGTGCATCGGTGGTCCCGGCATTATAATCGCCTAATGCATCGCCATTGGTGCCGTAGGGTAAGCCAACATAAGTACCCGCCGCGGTTGGTGCCGCGTAAACTGCAAGCCTTGGGTCATTAAGATTTGTTAAAGTATTTACTACTAACGAGCTTACCGCATAATCGTACCGGCTGTTACGATAGTTAGTAAAGTAAGGGTTCGTGTTAGTTTGCGCGATGCTGTACTTATAAACAGCGTTGTCATCGTTTGATGTCATTAAACCACCCGCAACAGCTTTGGCAAATTCGGTTTTGCCTGTGGCAGGGTCAACTTTTGATAAGCGTAAAGCCATAATGGCGTGTAACGAGTTTGCCCAATGTTTCCAACGCAGGTTATCACCATTAAATAATATATCTCCGGTTAGCGAATTGGTAGTACCCAATTGCGCCTGTGCTTCATCAAGTTCTTTCATTAACGCTGTGTATATGTCCTTCTGCGCGTCAAAAACCGGTGAAAAATTCGCAGAGCTTTTTAAGGCCTGTGTATAAGGAATATCCCCCCATCTATCAGTTATCGTTAAATAAATAAAGGCTGTAAGGATACGTGCTGAAGCTATCTGGTCATTATTAGTACCAAACCTTGTTACTGCCGGCAGATCTTTTTTAGCCGGATCATTATTTACATCGATAATGGTTTTCAAATCCTGCAACGGCCCTGTATAATAGGTTTGATAATCATATTGCTTTAATGAAAATAATGATTCATTGGTGTAATAAGTTTCAGACAAGTATTGTGAATACAGTTCGCCGGCAAACGAATTGATATTGGTAGTAGCACCCGCGCCGTTTACACCGCCTAAAAACTGAATAGCGCCGGTTAACATGAAACCGGTTTGCGCATTTGGAGATTGGTTGGGGTTTACATTTACATCGCCCCCGGTTTTACATGATGCCGCGATAAGGATAAATGCCCCTGCTATATATTTTATATATGATTTTTTCATGATTTGTAAGAGCTTATATTTAGAACGTTACCTTTAGGTTAAAGCCAATATTGCGGGTGTTTGGCAACTGACCACCTTCATAAAAAGATGTCTGTAATTGTGACGGATCTACACCTTTAAGTTTAGAGTAAATCATCCATGGGTTTTGAGTTGTGATACCAAAGTAAGCTGTTTGGAACGGCAACCTTCCCAGCATTTTTTTAGGGAAAGAATAACCTAAGCTAACCTCGCGCAGTTTAACGTATGTTGCATCGAAGGTGTAGTTTTCCCAGATCTGGCTCAAGGCAGATTCGTAAAGTAAACGGGTACTTACATAAGTAGTGTTTGGTGTACCATCTTCATGCACACCAGGAAACAATGTACCACCACCCGCTGATACTGCATTACGTTTTGGATTGCCTTTGGCATTAAGGCCGACAGTTGCTATACCAAGACCCGATCCGTTAAGATTTTGCTGGGTAACAGAAACAAATTTACCTCCCTTTTGAAAATCAAGCGAGAAAGCAAGTACAAAGTTTTTGTAGTTGAACGAGTTGGTAAAACCACCGGTGTAGCTTGGCAGCATACTGCCTAAATTAACGGTATTATTTACAATAGGTAACCCATCTTCATCAACTACAATATTCCCTTTAGTATCACGGGTAAAGCCCGATCCGATGATCTGACCATAGGAACTTCCAACAACACCATTAACGCCGAAGCTTGGTGAACCCACGAAGCCGAAACTTTTTGCACCGGCCGCCTGGTTACCACCAGAAAGACCATATCCGCCCAAACCATCAGGAGATACCTGCAAGCTGTTAATGCCCGGATATATAGAGATTACTTTGTTGCGGTTGAATGATACGTTGAAATCAACATTCCAGGTAAAGTCTTTGCTCTTGATCGGTGTACCGCCAAGGCTTAACTCAATACCGTGGTTTTTAATTTCGCCGGCATTAACTATCGCAGTTGAATAACCAGAGGTACCGTTTACAGGCAAAGGCAAAATTTGGTCTTTGGCTGTACGGGTATAATAGTTAAAGTCAAATTTCACCCTATCTTTTAAGAAATGGAGTTCGGTACCCACCTCATATGCTGTTGATAGTGTAGGTTTTAAGGTTGGGTTTGTAAGTGTATTAGGCACTGTTTGAACCGGGTGACTACCATAAGGTGTAGTACTCAGGTTGTAGGTGGTATAAACTTGGTAAGGCTGTGTATCTGAACCTATTTTGGCGGCAGATAACCTCAACTTACCAAAAGTAAGCCAGTCATTTTTCTCCAACAGTTCGGTAAATACAAACGAACCCGATAAGCCACCGTACCAGTATGAGTTATTATTAACAGGCAGCGTTGATGAAATATCGTTACGCGCGTTGAAATCTAAATAAAGGAAATCTTTATAACCAAATGATGTATAACCGTAGTAGCTGTTTACGCGCGATAATGCATTATAGCTGAAAGCGGTAGGTGCATCGATAGAGTTGCTCAATATATAAAGATCGGGCGTTGCCAAACCACCGTTGGTATTGCCGCTGGTGAAAAGATACCTATCCTGGCGGGTTTCAGCATATAAACCTGCTTTTACCGAAAGGTCTTTGAAATTATGACTATAAGCAAGATTGGCTACATAGTTATTTTCTTTATAGGTATACTGGCTTTGAGAATATGAATCAATATTGATAGTGCCTGAACCTATACGTGAGTTATCGTCACGGTTCAGAAGGTCTTCCCTTGCTATTAATGATAACGACAGATCTTTTGTAAACTGATAAGATGCAGTGATGTTACCGTAAACACGGTTACTGTTTGATTTATTAGTATTTACGTAAGCCTCGGTGTAAGGATTATCCCAATAGTGCGGCGCAAGGTTATCAGGGCTTATAATATTCCATGAAGTATATGTACCATCAGCTCTTTTATAGTTTTTCAGCTTATCAATTTCAATATCCCTGTGAAACCATTGGCTAAACGAACCGGCAGTTTGCGTGCCATAGCCTTCGGCCGGGATGTTATTTGAATTAATTTGCGAAAAGTTAAAATTAGCGCTTACAGTTAACTTCTTAGTTAATTTCAACTCGCCATTTAAACCAACGTTGTTACGTTTTTGATCACTGTTTGGCGTAATACCAGTACGATCAATATTGGTATACGACACCCTGAAGTTATAATCGTCGCCTGCTTTTGAAAACGCAGCATTTGTGTTATAGGTAACACCTGTGCGGTAAAAATCGCGTACGTTGTTTGGCTGCGCAACAAACGGTTTTAGCTTGCCAAAATCGGGATTTGACGGATCCCAGAAATACCATGGCGCATACATTGTACCGTCAAATTTGGGGCCCCAACTTTCATCAACACCATAATCGTAATATTTAACACCATTAAATTTTGCAAATGATGCAGGTGAACCATTGGCCGGGTCATAAGTATATGTTTTCCATGTGGTACTGGTACCACCACCGTATTCATTTTGATACTCAGGTAACTGGTAAACTTTTTCAAAGGTTGTTGATTGATTTAATGATACGCCGATACCCTTGTTTGAGCCTTTTTTAAGTGTGATAACAACAGCTCCTTCAGAGGCACGCTGGCCGTAAAGGGCAGTTGCAGCCGGACCTTTCAATACTGAAAGAGATTCGATATCATCATTATTTATCGCATTAGGATCGGTAACAACACCATTTACAACATAAATAGGGTTACCACCCGATAATGAATTAACACCACGGATGCGGATAGTTGACGTACCAAACTTTGCACCCGAACCGCCTAAAACCTGTACGCCTGCAATTTTACCTGCAAGGGCGGTGTTAAGGTCAGATTGCTTGGTTACTGTAAGGTCGTCGCCTTTTACCTGCTGAGCAGCGTAGCCCAGTGATTTTTGCTGCCTTGAGATACCTAACGCGGTTACGATTACCTCGTTAAGGCCGCGGGCTGATGCTTCCAAAACCACTTTTAGGTTTGCTGAAGCGCCTACAGGTACATCTTGGGTAGCATAACCGATAAAACTAAATGATAGAACCGCGTTGTTTGGAACGCTGAGTGAAAATTTACCGTCGACGGTAGTTTGGGTACCGGTAGTTGTCCCTTTTATCTTCACGGATACACCCGGCAGGGGAAGGCCGTCCTCCTTGGCTGTTACCGTACCGGTAACAGTGTGATTTTGCGCAAAAAGCTGTGTTACAGCAAATACGAAACTGCACAAAATTAGTAGTAGTCGTTTTTTCATAGAAAAAATTTAGCTAATAGTTAAGGAAGCAAACTTAATAGCCAATGATAAAATAAAACAAATAATAAATGTAATATTTCTTTTACATGAATTTTTTTAACCACAGTGAAGGTTTTAGGAAATTATCAACAAGAAATTACCTTTGCTGTCGTTAATACCATATGGCCGTTAGATCCGGCCGGTAATAAGTCAGTTAATATTGTTAATTATAAGTTAGGAAAATGCGCGAGGCATTTTCCTAACTTGCTTTATAAGCTCTTGTAAATCACAACGCAATAAAATTAACTGTCGCGAGAAATCTAAAAGAAAAATTACAACTTTCCGGTTCTTAAACTCCCTTTTTACAACGATAAATTGTATCATGCATAGCCTGTTGAAAAAGGCATGGCAGGAAGGAAAAACCTTATTTTTTTCATACTTTTCGGCGATAAATGGCCACGTAACAATATATTTACATGATTTAATACATAATATAGCTCATCAATCACAGCACTAAATGACTCAGGAATGACAGAAAAAGGGCGTCACACTTCAAAAAATGGTTTAGAACATTTTGTTTAAAAAGCATATCAATCCTTCTCTTCTTCCCCGATGGAGAGGGCGGGGGTGATGAGGCGTCCTACCTTTACAAATCTCTCAAATACGGTTTCGGTATGTGGTGCGTCGGCAAGTTCATCTGTCAAATCCTGTCCGGCCCAGTGCTCATAATGTTTCCCGTTTCGCCACAGCCGGCTTTCAGTTACATCATAAATATCACCTTTATAGGCAACCCAGATCCGGGGCTTATCCTGACCGTTGCGTAAGGCCAGTTGTGATTTGGTATATGTCGGCAACTCACTCATCGGCTTAACCTCTGTTGTTTAAAATATTCAAAGAACCCGATGTTCATGAGCAGTAAAGCCATCAGGTAAAAATGATCCTCAAATGGGATAGTGCCAACCCGCTTTCCCAGGTTTTCGGCATTGTTGTACAACACTATTGGGACAGAGGTTAATATGCCGTTTACTATATAAAATGGTAAAAGTGCTACAATATAAGCCAGGTAATAACGATTAACCCAATCGGCCTTAAAAACGTATTGAATCAACACCACAAGCAGTAGCAATAAGCCAAACGTAACCGCGGTATAAAGCCGGTCGTGATAAAATATCAGCATCAGGATACTCAGTAATATTACCATACTGCTTATAATACCGGTAAGCCTGAAAGGCATCAGCCATTTAACATAGTGATTAAGACAGGCGTAAATAAATATACAGGCAAACGGTACCGTTAAAAAGAATAGTATTTCCTCTAAAGGCAAACCAAAAAACTTAACGCCAATGATGTATGCCGAATTGAACGACCAAACACCCCTGACGGTAAAAAGTACATCCCAAAACAAAAAAAACAAACCAGTAACGGCCATGCCGGGCCATATAAATTTCCAGCTTTTGTAAAACCGCACCCTTTTATCAAACGAAAGCACAACGGGAAAAAATACCGTTAGCAGGTTGATCAGTAAATAGGTGTATCTCACGTAAGTTCGGTTAAGTGTTTATTGAGCGCCTGGCTTTGGGCAGGAGTACATCTTTTTGAATGAAGAAGGAATTTGATAATCTGGATGGTCAATTCCTTATCGGCCGAGCCATAATTCTTTTTACCCAGTTGGGCTATGATATCGTCAGTATCCGCAGCAAGGTCTTTATTAAAACCTAAAATGGAAGGCACGTTATGTTCAACAGAAAAGCGCATGAACCTGATCTCGATATTATGCGGATCGTCAATTAATGCCTGCTTAAATACCTTTTCCGATCTGTTAAGATATTTCAATTTCAAATATGGGTTCCAGGCATGCTTGGCTTTTAAGGCAAGCAGGCCGCCTATGAAACCATTCACTATACCACTCTTTTCTTTGATACTATTAAGATTATTATACAACGAATCGGTGGTTTTGCTTTTATCAATAGCAATAAGCATTTGCTTACGCAGTACTTTCAGATTAGGCTCTTCGGCATTAGCGGTTTGCAACTTGAATACAACTGCCAATATACTGGCTACAAAAAAGATCTTCCTTAACATTAAATAACATTTAACTTTTGCTGCAGAACAGCTTTGATGTACAAACTCATTTTACGCGCATCAGAAACCCTGATACGTTTTTGCAGTATTACGTTGGCAGGCGTGTAACTTATTTTTTTAAACAACTGCAGGTAGTAAATATAGGCAATATAAACCCCAAGCCGCGTACCAGCAGGCAGGCATTTTATTCCCTCAAATGCTTCGTCAAAATCGTGTTTAATTTCCGCTTCAATGGCAAGCTTATCATGCTCGGTAAAATTATTGAAGTCGATCCCCGGAAAGTATGTACGCCCGCGTTCTGTATAATCTGCCTTAACATCCCGCAAAAAATTGATCTTTTGGAAAGCGGCCCCCAGGCTTCGGGCCTTGGGTACAAGAGCCTCGTAAAGACTATCATCATTGGTAAAAACACGCAGGCACATCATGCCGATAACTTCTGCCGAACCATAAATATAAGTTTGGTAGCTGCCCTTATCATAGGCCTTGTTATCCAGGTCCATTTCCATTGATCTCAGAAAAGCCCTGATCAATTCATGATCGATCTTAAACCTGTTAACTACCTGTTGAAAAGAATGAATTACGGGATTAGTGCTGATCCTTTCTCTGATAGCCTTGAAAGTCTCTTCCTCAAACCTGCTGATCAGTTGCTGCTGGTTATACCCATGAAAGGTATCTACAATTTCATCGGCGTAACGTACAAAGCCGTAGATAGCATAAATGGGATAACGAAAATTTTTATCGAAAGTTTTAATGCCCAGGCTAAAGGAAGTGCTATATTTTTTAGTTATCAGTTTACTGCATTCAAAACAAGTTTCATCGTACAGGCTCATCATCGGCACTCGCGTGGTCATTTTTTCAAAAGTACAAATTCAAAGCGGTATTGTTTTTTATAGGCCTAAAACATTTTGCTTATCTTGGGCTTCACATTAAACATGAGCAGCAAGCATATTATTGTTATTGGTTCGGGCTTTGCTGGTTTATCGGCGGCCTGTGTTTTGGCTAAAGAAGGCTATAAAGTTACCATATTGGAAAAAAACGACCAGCCCGGCGGCCGTGCCAGGGTCTGGGAGCAGGATGGTTTCAGGTTTGATATGGGGCCAAGCTGGTACTGGATGCCCGACGTATTTGAAAACTTTTTTGCACTGTTCGGCAAAAAAACTTCCGATTATTACCAGTTAAAAAGATTGGATCCCGGCTACCGTATTTATTACAGCAAAAATGAAATATTTGATGTCCCCGCGGACTTGGTTGAGCTTGAAGCCCTGTTTGAACAAGCCGAACCTGGCAGTAGTAAAGCATTACAGGATTTCTTAAACCAGGCGGCATATAAATATAAAGTAGGCATGGGTGAGTACGTTTTCCGCCCCTCCCATTCCATCACCGAATTTATCGACTTTAACCTGATCAACAAAAGCTTCAGCATGCAGCTGCTTACCAGTATGAGCAGCCATGTAAGCAAATATTTTAAAAACCCCAAACTAATTAAATTACTGGAGTTCCCCGTGTTATTTTTAGGAGCCAGTCCGCAAAATACCCCGGCCATGTATAGCATGATGAACTATGCCGACCTTGCCCTGGGCACCTGGTATCCCATGGGTGGTATGAACGAAATAGTAAAAGCTATGGTAAGCCTGGCTACCGAACTGGGAGTTGAGATCAGGCTCAATACAGAGGTTACAAAAATCAACATAGAGGATAAACAGGTTGATAAAATCCAAACCAACAACGGCGTATTCACTGCCGATATGGTAATTGCAGGGGCAGATTATGAATATGTTGACCAGCATTTAATCGAGAAACCCCATCGTAACTATACTCCTAAATACTGGGATAACCGGACGATGTCGCCATCGAGTTTATTGTTCTATATCGGCACCAACAAAAAAATGCCGGGCATACAGCATCATAATCTATTTTTTGACGAAGATTTTGAATTGCATGCCAAAGAGATCTATGCTGTGCCCCAATGGCCTACCAATCCGCTGTTTTATGTTTGCTGCAGTTCAAAAACGGATAACACGGTTGCCCCAGAAGGCGGCGAGAACCTGTTTTTCCTGATGCCGATAGCGCCGGGCTTAAATGATGACGAAACCATCCGCGAAAAATATTTCACCCTGATGATGGACAGGTTTGCTCAGATTACCGGGCATGACATAAGGGATTCGATTGTGGTGAAACGAAGCTATGCGCTTAATGATTTCAAGGTAGATTATCATTCATTTAAAGGCAATGCTTACGGGTTGGCAAATACACTTGCCCAAACTGCTTTTTTTAAACCCGCCATGCGGGCAAAACATGTCAAAAATCTGCTGTATACCGGGCAGCTTACCGTACCTGGGCCGGGTGTGCCGCCTGCTATTATTTCGGGACAGGTAGTAGCGAAGGAAGCTATGAAGAAGCTGGTGTAGTAGCAATAACAGCGATGTCGTAAACATGACGTAAACAAGTCGGCAATTAATATCTTTAGTCTGTTATACTTTTGTTCAGCAAAATATATCAATATGAAAACCTATAACCCCGGAAAAAAGATTAAGGAATTGCGCAACCGTAAAGGATTAAGCCAGGAAGAATTGGCTGAACAAGCCCAACTAAGTTTAAGAACCGTACAACGAATAGAAAACGATGAAACAGATGCAAGGGGCGATACACTTAAAAGACTGGCAACCGCGCTAAATATTACCCCTGAAGATTTAACAGAATTACCTTTCGAGCCGGCAGGAATTTTGAATTATGATAGCAGAAACTTCTTACTACAATTCAATTTATCAGCCTTAAGCTTCATTATATTCCCGATGTTAGGAATAGCATTGCCACTGGCCTTGTGGTTATCCAACAGGAAAAAAATAAAGGATATAGATAAACCTTGTAAACGGCTTATCAATTTTCAAATATCATGGTGTTTAGCTATCGTTTTAACAGCTATTGTTCTTTTTAACCACGATTTTTTTCATATTCCCTCATCTATATTGAACCTTGGCGCGGGCGAACTTATATTATTGAGTATGCCGTTGTTTTATGCTATAAACTTTATTTATATTGTTTTCAACAGCGTATTGATATATAACACCCGGCAAATATTTTATCAGCCAGCTGTACCTTTTTTAAGATAACACAACCCCATTAATAGCCTGGGCTAAAACAAGAAACCCGCCTCATGGGCGGGTTTCCTATATATATGATGGAGTTTAATTGAACATTAATTCTCTGCGTAAACGGGTTTGGCGATGCCGTTATCATATGCCTTAAGGTTTTTCTTGAGCAGTTTGCGTGCTACGTGTATGCGGGTTTTTACCGTACCGATCGGGATATCCAGGTGATCGGCAATTTCATGATATTTATGGCCTTCAAAGTACATGGTGAAGGGTACATAATAATCTTCGGGCAGCCTGTCTAAAGCTTTTTTAATATCATCCATAACAAATTTGGCTTCGCCCTGGTTTTTGGTTGAACTGAATACCAGGTTTGGTGATGAAATTTCATCACTCTTGGTAACAAAAGTGCTCATTTTAACAAAACGGCGATAGTTGTTGATGAATGTGTTTTTCATGATGGTATATAACCATCCTTTTAAATTGGTGCCTTCCTTAAACTTGTTGTAGTAAGTTATGGCCTTCAACATTGTATCCTGGACAAGGTCGTTAGCATCGTCTGCGTCGTGCGTGAAATGTAAAGCGTATGATCTTAAAGAAGTCGCCTGACGTAGTACAAGGGTGTTAAACTCAATCTTTGTCATTTTGTTAAAGTTTTGTGTTAACAATTAGACAAGCATGATGCCATTAAGCCAAAGTGTGTAGTAAAAAGTCCACATTTAAACATCGGTATTGAAACTTACCCATTGTGTAACATTCACACATTGATAACAAATACCATACTGAAAAACAGGACGTTATGAATTTCAACATTCGAGAATCAAACTTATTCAGGGAACATTTGTAACAGGAATGTTATTCAGAAGAAATTTTATTAAAAATGAAAATTCACTTTAAATAAACTTATTTAACTAATAATATTAACCTCACGTTGTAGTGTAACGCCAAATTTAGTGTACACACTGTCTATGATTTGCGACGAAAAGTTATACACTTCCTGCCCCGTAGCGCCTCCGTGGTTCACCAAAACCAGGGCCTGGTTCTTCCATGTTCCTGTGTGCCCCACGGTTTTTCCTTTCCATCCACATTGTTCTATAAGCCATCCGGCAGCCAGTTTTACGCCGCCATCAGCAGCAGGATAGTTTACCACATCAGGAAATTTAGCTTGCACCACAGCAAATTCTTCGGCACTGATCACCGGATTTTTAAAGAAGCTGCCCGCGTTTCCTATAGTTGACGGATCGGGTAATTTGGATACCCGGATATGCGCCACCACCTGCGATACATCTTTAATGGTGGGATTAACGATTCCCCTGTTTTGCAGCTCCTGGCCTATTGCACCATACTGAATATTTATATTGGGAATGAGTGATAAATGGAACTTTACCGATACTATAATATACTGTTCCCTCAGTTCGGCTTTGAAAACACTCTCGCGATAGCCAAATTTGCAATCTTCCTTACTAAACACTTTAAATGTACCGGTGGCTATTTCAAAAGCCCGGCAGGTATGAAACACATCCTTAAGTTCCACACCGTAAGCGCCTATGTTTTGTATAGGCGATGCCCCTACCGAGCCGGGAATCAGGCTCAGATTTTCGATATCGGCATAGCCGTGATCAACACAGTAATTTACCAGATCGTTCCATACCTCGCCGCCGCCTGCCTCAACATAAACGTCATTATGGCTAATGCGATGTTCTATTCCGCGGATATTCATACGGATCACCAGGCCGTCAAAATCATTAACCAGGAGCATATTGCTGCCGCCGCCAAGTACCAGTCGTTCGGTTTGCAGCCATTGTGGGTCGGCAAACAGTTCTGTTAGCTCATCTTCATGAGCTATTTCTACAAAGTAGCGGGCGCGGGTATCAATACCGAAGGTGTTAAAATTTTTGAGGGATACGTTTTCCTGTATTTGCAGCATGGTATTTTGATTTCGGATTTGGGATGTTCGATTTCGGATTTTTCTTTTTCCGAATCTATTCGGCGTAAAAGTAATTAAAAGTAAATTATTGTCTTAACCGGGATTTTAGAGGATTTGGTCTGAACTGACTTAAACGAATTTTGAGAATTTTTCGAATTGCCTTTCATTCTGATAATTCGTTTAATTCGAGTTTCAGACCATCTCCTGTAAATTCTTAAATCCTGAAAATTCTGATTCAGACAACCACTCACTTCCCCTCAACCGTTAAAATTTGTTAAATATTTTCAAAACCACTTGCAAATACGAAATTCATCGTAGATATTTGTACGAAGGAATTCGTAATAAGAGAGACAGATGGAAATTAAACCAACAGAAAGCGAACTTGAAATTTTACAGGTGATCTGGAAAAAGGGCCGGTGCACCGTACGTGAAGTTCATGAAGAGCTTGCTAAAAACAAGGATGCCGGCTACACCACTACTTTAAAATTGATGCAGATCATGCATGATAAAGGAATGGTTGAGCGCGACACCACTTCAAAAACCCATGTTTACAAGGCTTTATTCACAATGGAGCAGGCCCAAAGCAACGCTCTGGATAAAATCTTGTCTACTGTATTTAAAGGCTCCACTTCTGATTTGGTGATCCAGGCGCTTGGCCAGCACCGCGCATCAAAAGACGAGATTGACGCTATTAAAAATTTTTTGAATCAATTTGATCAGGATAAAAAATAAACGTGATGGAAAATTTATTCTATAATATAAGCCAGGTGTTGGGCGTAACTATTCTGCAATCGTTATGGCAGGGTTTGTTAGTATGGTTTGCCTTAAGGTTAGTGTTTATTTGCAGGCCGCAGTTATCGGCCATTAAAAAGCACAATTTGGCCATGGGCGCCATCCTTGCCATAAGCGCCTGGTTTATATACACGTTTATCCATCAGTTCAGGCTGCACGAGTGGATCAATTATACATCCGCCAATGCACCATCTTTATTACCACGTTTCTACCTTCCGCTGCATGAAGTAGCATTCAAACCGCAAAGCAATTATTACGAATACGTTATAAAAGGCTATCTGCCTTATATATCAGCCCTTTACTTTGCTGGTTTGGTATTTAACCTGCTTAAAGTTAGCTTAAGCTGGCAAAGGATCAGCCTGATAAAACGTACCATGGTACCCGCCGACAGGCTGCAGGACTTTGCCGATGAGCTTTGCCAAAAGCTGGGCATTACTAAAAATGTGTGGGTAAACTTTAGCCGTATGGTTGATGCCCCTTGTATGATAGGCTTTTTAAGCCCCATTATTTTGTTGCCGATAACCCTTACTACATACTTATCGGCTACCGAGGTTGAAGCCATTTTACTGCACGAGCTATCGCACATTAAACGTAATGATTACCTGCTGAACCTGATGCAGCAATTTATTTCCATACTGTTATTCTTTAATCCCTTTGCCCAATTAATTAATCGAATCATTAACCAGGAGCGCGAAAACAGCTGCGATGACCTTGTTGTGCAAACAACACAGCAACCCTTGATCTATGCACACGCGCTTTTGAAGCTTGAGCAAACCAGGCAGCAGCATTTACAGCTGGCCCTGGCTGCTAATGGCAAAAAATATCATTTATTAAACAGAATTGAACGCATCATGAAAACAAAGAAACCTATAGGCAATATCCGCCACCTGCTTGTGGCCATTGCCATAATGGCTGCCGGCGTTAGCAGCATTGCCTGGCTAAACCCCACCATAAAAGATGGCAAGCTCACAGTTAAAAAAGTTGCTGCGCCTGCCGCCTTACATGCTCTATTTGTGGAAGATACCATACGCAAGGTGGCTCCTAAAACTAAAAAACCTGTAACCTATAAAAAGAAAACCCAGGCCGAAATAGTTAGAGCCAAACAACGCCATGATTCTTTTAACTACGACGGTTTTAACGATGCTGAGCTTGAAAAACTCAGCGCCGAAGTAAACAAACAAGGCGAGCTGATTGGTAAATACTACAACAGCAATGATTTCAAAAAGCAACAGGAAATGCTTGAAGCTAAAAGCAAAGCCCTGCAGGCCTATTATAATACTGAAGGCATGGAAAAAATGAAGCTGGAAATGCAAAAAATGGGCGAAGATTTTCAAAAGGAATATGGCGAAACTTCCGAATCTAAAAAAACCAGTGAACAGATGGGTGAGATAGGCCGCAAGATCGGTGCTTATTACAGCAGTCCTGAGTTTAAAAAAATGAACGAAGAGCTGGAGAAAAAGTATGGCATTCCGCATAACCGCGGCTATAATAGCTATAATGACGACAGAGATCCTAATTACAAAAAGTACCAGGACGAGCTGCAAAGCAAGATCCCGGCTGATGTGAAGGCGCAAACAGGGCAGTTGAAAAACCTGGGCCAAAAAATCCGCAGCCGCTATGACTCGCCGGAATTTATTGCAAAAAGAAACCGTATGCAGGCCATGGGCGATAGCATCAGGATGGCCTACAACAATCCCGACATGAAAAAACTACAGGAGGATATGAGGGACATTGGCCGGCAAATGCGCGGCTTCCAGGATAGCCCTGAAATTAGAGCGGCACAACAACGGCTTAAAGAAGCCAGCAAAAAACTGCGGGACTATATGAAAAGCCCGGCCTTTAAGCAAAAAATGAAACTGTACCGCGATAAAATGGATAAAGACTTTGATTATAAGTTTGACAACGACGATAAAGAGGAGATCAAAGCCGATACAGCTGACTAAATAAATTAGCAAAAAGCATTAAAAATATTTTTTAAAGAGCCTTAATTTGTAATTTAGTGTCCTCAATAAAATGAGGACACTTTTTTTATGCTTCAAAAGCTAACCATTAATAACTATGCGCTTATCGACAACCTGGAGATAGGTTTTGATAGCGGTCTGAACATATTAACCGGCGAAACCGGCGCAGGTAAATCGATCATATTGGGTGCCCTTTCACTTATTTTAGGACAGCGGGCCGAAAGTAAATACTTTTTCAACCAGCAGAAAAAATGCGTTATTGAGGGCACTTTCAAAATCAGCGGCTTTCATTTGGCCGATTTCTTTGAAGAAAACGATCTCGATTACGAAACGGAGACCGTGCTGCGCCGGGAGATCTCGGCCGATGGCAAATCTCGTGCTTTTGTGAACGATACCCCGGTTAACCTCACAGCGCTGAAACAGTTGGGCGAAAAACTGATAGATATCCACTCGCAGCACGCTACATTGGAAATTAATGACCCGGATTTTCAATTGTTAGTAGTTGATTCGGTTGCCCGTCATTCAGATTTACTGTTTGATTATCAAACAAAATTCCGAACCTATAAAAAATCATTGAGTAAGCTTAACCAATTGATTGCCGAAAGCGACAAGGCAAAAGCCGATCTGGATTATTTCCAGTTTCAGTTTGATGAGCTGGAAAAAGGTGCATTGGTTGCCGATGAACAGGAACATCTGGAACAGGAGCTCAACACCCTTAATAATGCAGAAGAAATTAAACGCAGCCTTTTAGGCGCTAATTATCTTTTACAGGACGGCGAGGCTGCCGCATTGATCCAGTTAAAAGAAGCTGGACAGGCTTTAGGTTCGATAGAAAAATACAATCCTGCTGTTGCCGAATTACATCAGCGTATCAATAGCATTATTATTGAACTTAAAGATATCGCCGCCGAAATTGAAGGCATCGAGCAGCATACTTTTATTGACGAAGCCCGTGCCGAAGAGGTGAACAACCGGTTAAGCATGATCTACAATCTGCAAAAAAAGCATCGGGTAAATACCATCGCCGAGCTATTGCAGATTCAGGAAGAATTATCAGACAAAGTGCAGCAAGCCCTTTTTGGTGACGAAGCTATCGAAAAACTGCAAAAACAAATTGCCGCCGATAAAGCCGAACTTGAAAAGCTGGCGACGCAGTTATCAGTCAACCGCAAAAAAGCTATCCCGGATATTGAGAAGCAGGTGTTGGCAACGCTGGCCGAAATGGGGATGGGAAACTCGAGTTTGAAGATTGAGCAGACGCCCCCCCCGCCCCCTAAAGGGGGAGCTACCGAGCAAGCTCCCTTACTTACTGCTACGGGGATCGACAACATTAAATTTTTGTTTTCGGCTAATAAGGGACATGCTTTGGCCGAGATGAGCAAAGTCGCCTCGGGTGGTGAGCTTTCGAGACTGATGCTGAGCATTAAATCTATCGTAGCGCAATACACAGCCCTGCCTACCATTATTTTTGATGAGATAGATACAGGCGTATCGGGCGAAGTTGCCAACAAGGTTGGGCAGATCATGGAGCGCTTAGCCCAAAACCTGCAGGTAATTACCATTACCCATTTGCCGCAAATTGCCAGCAAGGGCCAAAGCCATTATTTTGTTTATAAGGATGACAGCGAGGCGGCTACTTTTACCCGCATTAAACAGCTGAATAATGATGAACGGGTATTGGAAATTGCCAAAATGCTAAGCGGGGATAAGCCGGGTGAGAGTGCTTTGCAAAATGCGAGGGAACTGTTGAGCGTTTAGTCAAGTGATTACATATAACCTAAACCGTGATGAGAACATTTTTATGCGCGATACTGCTGCTGGTTTCGATCAATTTATCGGCTCAAAAAAGCAAACCCGATACGGTTATTAAGCGTGACACTATTAACCTGCGTGGGTATATTTACGACAGCATGGGTAAACCCATCAGGCACATCGGTATACAATCAACAAACACCTGGATGGAAGCACCTTCATGGCACGTGGGCACTATGACCGATACTACCGGTTATTTTGAATTAAAAGGGGCAAAGTTTAATGATACTCTAACTTTTGAAGAAAGTGTGTTATATAATGCCGTCCCGGTTTATAATAAAGGTAGCAGGTATATGATCATTTACCTGGCTTCGTTACCTCCGATAGATATAACTGCTCAAAACCCTATAGCTATTACCGCTGTTCGTAAACACAAAAAAGTGACACCGATATTTAACGTAACTTACAGTACAGCTAATATTGATAAATTTAGCTTTCAAGCACCCCCAAAATTTGAAGGCGGAAACGGGCACTTTACTGAACTGATAAAACAGCAGCTACATTACCCACCCAAAGCTATTGACAATAATATTGAGGGTACTGTAACCGTAGCTTTCCAGGTTGAAAGAGACGGCTTCCCTGTTAAATTTAAAGTATTGAAAGGTATAGGTTACGGCTGCGAGGAAGTGCTGATCAACATTATCAAATCCCTCCCCCACTGGCGACCGGCGATTGAAAATGGGAGACCGGTGGCGGTGCCTCAAACTGTTTCGGTTGAATTTAAACTAACTGATAAATAATTATAACTTTGCTTCAATTATAAAAACTTAACAAATGGCTTATAATTTATTAAAAGGTAAAAAAGGCATCATTTTCGGTGCACTAAATGAGCAATCAATAGCCTGGAAGGTAGCACAGCGTGCCGTACAGGAAGGTGCTGAAATTGTATTATCAAACGCCCCTATTGCTTTACGCATGGGCGAACTCAATAAACTGGCCGAAGAATGTAACGCGCCGGTTATTGGTGCCGATGTTACCAATGGCGATGATATCAATAACCTGTTCACCAAAACCATGGAGCATTTTGGCGGCAAGGTTGACTTCATCCTGCACTCAATAGGCATGAGCGTTAACGTACGCAAAAACATCCCTTACTTTGAAAACAATTACGATTTTACCCATAAAGGGTTTGATATATCTGCATTAAGCCTTCACCGCATTTTGCAGGCTGCCATGAAACATGATGCCATTAATGAATGGGGATCGGTATTGGCTTTAAGCTATATCGCCGCTCAGCGTTATTTCCCTGGCTACAATGACATGGCCGATAACAAAGCAGTATTAGAAAGCATTGCCCGTAACTTTGGTTATGAGTACGGCATGGCTAAAAAAGTACGTGTTAATACCATCTCTCAGTCGCCAACCCGTACAACCGCAGGTTCGGGCGTAAAAGGCTTCGACGGCTTTATTGAGTTTGCCGAAAAAATGAGCCCGCTGGGTAATGCTGATGCTGATCAGTGCGCTGATTACTGCGTTACTATGTTTAGCGATTTAACCAAAATGGTTACCATGCAAAACCTTTTCCATGACGGTGGTTTTTCTTACACTGGCGTAACCCAGGCGGTTATTGACCAGATGGGGAAATAATTTCAAATGTTCTTAAACAAAAAGGAGCGTTGCGTTTGCAAGGCTCCTTTTTGTTTTGAGTTAGATTGGATTACGGCACCAATACTATTTTCACTTTTCGGGGATCTGGTTTAGCTGGCACTGTACCATCAGCATTTTGAGCATCTATGTATAACACACCATTGCCGTACTCAGCTCTAAATGTTACACCTCCATACACATTAGGCAATTGCTCATACGTCCCATTGTTATCCAGGTATACCAAAACAGCGCCATGCTTATCATAATAATCTGTAATTTCAGGAACATTTAAAGTTGATGTATATCCACCAACGTCACTATTAGCAACAAAAGCTGGTAGGGTATCAAAAATAGTGGTAGCGCTCGGGCTGGTAGTTACATATTCCTTTTTACACGATGTTGCAGCAAGTACTATAGTGCAGCAAATTAAAGTCAAGATTTTTTTCATAAAGTATTGCGTTAGTTATATAACTGTTTGAACAAAAAATTGTTCAAAGGTTTAAACGTTTTTTAAATTATTTTATTTCGGATCATCGTTTCTGAAGATTTTTTATGCGGCTATATCGATTAACTAATGTTTTAGTTTAACTTTAACTATGCGTAAGTCCTTATTGCTTTTATTGTTACTGATACCTGCGTACTGTATGGCCCAGGTAAAAATTACCGGCAAAGTAATTAACATGACCGATACCAGGCCCGTGCCCAATGCCAGTGTGTTTTTAAACAATGCCCAGGTAGGCAACAAAACGGCTGATGACGGTACTTTCACCCTCAGCAACGTAAAGCCCGGCAAGTATGATTTCATTATATCTATAGTAGGTTATGAAACCTACACTTATAGTTTGCAGGCGGGCAGTACCAATATCAACCTGGGTACCATCAGCATTATCCCCAAAACTTTTCAGTTAAATGAAGTAAAGATCAGGCCTGATCCTAACCGTGAAAAATACTATGCTATTTTCAGGCAGCAATTTTTAGGCTATTCGGACAATGCCGCCAAATGTAAAATCCTGAACTCAGATGTGCTTGATTTCGATTATGATGAAGCTACCCGAATCCTAAAAGCTACTTCTCACGATTTCCTAAAGATTGAAAACAAGGCTCTTGGCTATAGGATAAAGTACAAACTAACCAACTTCAATTACAACCCGGCAAAAGCTATGTTGTATTATGAGGGAATCTCCAACTTCGAAGACCTGAAGGGAACCGAAAAACAAAAGCGTAAATGGCGTAAAGAACGACAATCAGCGTACCTTGGTTCATATATGCATTTCTATCGGTCGGCTATAAAAGATAGTCTCACACAAGAAAACTTTGTTGTGATGCGCCTGATCCGTAAACCCAATCCAAATTACCACGGTGGCCTCAATAATAAATACCTGCAAAGTCTTGTCAATAAACCCTTAGACAGGGCCGACTTTTTCAAGCTAACAGACCAGGAAGGCTTATTTGCTATAGGATTTACCGATTGCCTGTATGTTATGTATACTAAAAAAGGCCAAGCCCCTTCAGATAATACCGTACAGGCTTTTAATATGCCTAACAATGCCACAACCATTATTTCTTTCGATGAGCCATATGCCTTTTTTGATAACAATGGTATTGTAGCTAACCCTCATTCGGTAATCTATGAAGGTGACTGGGGCATAAGTCGCGTTGCCGAAATGTTACCGGTTGATTATGAGCCGGTGGTGGAAAAGAAGTGAGTCTGAATCAGAATTTTCAGAATTAAAGGATTTACAGAATATTGTCTGAACTCGAATTAAACGAATTGAGTGAATTATCAGAATGAAAAGGCAATTAAATAAATTCTTAAAATTCAAAAAATTCGAGTTCAGACAAAAATCCGATTAATCCCAAAAATCCACTAAAATCCCGGTTCAGACAGCAAACAAAACCCCGTTCCAAAAGAAACGGGGTTTTAATATTACTCACAGTACTGCAAAATTACTTTTGCTCTTCCTGCTCTGGCTTTTTGCTTTCACCTTTCCTGTCGGTAATTTTGATCTCCTTGGTTTCGGTATCAAAATCAACTACCATTACGTCACCTTCGGCTAATTCACCTTTAAGGATCTCTTCGGCAATTGGGTCTTCCAGGTATTTCTGGATGGCACGCTTAAGCGGCCTCGCACCAAACTGCGAGTCATAACCTTTATCGGCAATAAACTCTTTGGCAGCTTCGGTAAGCTCGATTTTGAAACCTAAGCCATTTACTCGGCTAAACAGGTAAGCAAGCTCGATATCGATGATCCTGAAGATCTCTTCTTTACCTAATGAGTTAAATACGATAACATCATCAATACGGTTCAGGAACTCAGGGGCAAATGCACGTTTCAATGCATTCTCAATAACACCGCGTGAATGGCTTTCGGCCTGTAAAGTTTTAGCATTAGTGCTGAAACCTACGCCCTGGCCAAAGTCTTTCAACTGACGGGCACCGATGTTTGATGTCATGATGATGATAGTATTCCTGAAATCAACCTTACGGCCTAATGAATCAGTCAACTGACCTTCATCCAACACCTGTAACAGGATATTGAATACATCAGGGTGAGCTTTTTCGATCTCATCCAATAACACTACGGCATAAGGTTTACGGCGTACTTTTTCAGTTAACTGTCCACCTTCTTCGTAACCTACATAACCCGGAGGCGCACCTACTAAACGAGATACCGCGAATTTCTCCATGTACTCGCTCATGTCAATCTGGATCAGGGCATCTTCAGTGTCAAACATAAAGCGGGCAAGCTCTTTCGCAAGCTCGGTTTTACCAACACCTGTAGGGCCCAGGAAGATGAATGAACCAATAGGTTTTTTAGGATCTTTCAAACCAGCACGGGTACGTTGTATAGCGCGGGTAAGCTTTTTGATCGCTTCATCCTGACCAATGATCTTGCTGGCAACAGTATCGCTCATATGCAACAGCTTTTGACTGTCGGCTTGGCCTACACGTTGTACAGGGATGCCGGTCATCATTGATACTACTTCGGCAACGTTGTCTTCAGTTACAGTATAGCGTTTTGATTTTGTTTCGGCTTCCCAAACAGCTTTTGCCTGGTCAAGCTCAACTAACAAATTCTTTTCGGTATCACGTAACTGGGCAGCTTCCTCGTATTTCTGGCTGCGAACAACTTTGTTTTTCTCAATCTTGATCTGTTCTATCTTTTGCTCAATATCTAAAATGTTTTGAGGCACATGGATATTGGTTAAGTGAACACGTGAACCTGCTTCATCAAGCGCGTCGATAGCCTTGTCCGGTAAAAACCTGTCGGTGATGTAACGGGTAGTTAAGTTAACGCAAGCGTTGATTGCTTCAGGAGTATAAGTAACACCGTGGTGTTCTTCATATTTATCCTTAATGCGGTTCAAAATCTCGATAGTTTCTGTCGGCGTGGCCGGCTCAACCATTACTTTTTGGAAACGACGGTCCAAAGCACCATCTTTTTCAATGTACTGGCGGTATTCATCTAAAGTAGTTGCGCCAATGCATTGTATCTCTCCCCTCGCCAAAGCTGGTTTGAACATATTTGATGCATCAAGCGAACCTGAAGCACCACCAGCACCTACAATAGTATGGATCTCGTCAATAAATAAAATTACATCAGGTGATTTTTCCAGTTCGTTCATTACCGCCTTCATACGCTCTTCAAACTGACCACGGTATTTGGTACCTGCCACCAATGAGGCTAAATCAAGTGTAACTACACGCTTATTGAACAATACACGTGATACTTTGCGCTGAACAATGCGTAATGCAAGCCCTTCGGCAATGGCCGATTTACCTACACCAGGCTCACCTATTAATATAGGGTTGTTCTTTTTACGGCGCGATAGAATTTGTGATACCCTTTCGATCTCTTTTTCACGACCGACAATAGGGTCAAGCTTGCCATCTTCGGCGGCGCGGGTTAAATCGCGGCCAAAGTTATCAAGTACCGGTGTTTTTGATTTAATGTCAGATACTTTTTTAGGCTGGCTAAATGATTCTTCTTCTTTAAAATCATCATCACCGCCTGTAGGTGATCCCGGCATTTCGTCAGTAACATCGTTTTTATGCGATTCAACTTCACCCTTAAATACCTCGTAGTTTACATTAAACTGTACCAGTATTTGTGAGGCGATGTTGTCCTCATCGCGAAGGATAGACAGCAGCAGGTGCTCTGTACCAATCACATCGCTCTTAAATATTTTGGCTTCCAGATAAGTTATCTTCAATACCTTCTCGGCCTGTTTTGTTAACGGGATGCTGCCGATATGTACGTTTGTTCCAATAGTTCCCTTTACTGCATCCTCAACGGCGCGGCGAAGTTTTGCGGTATCAACGTTCAATCCCTTCAGCAATTTAATTGCTACACCATCCCCATCGCGGATAAGCCCAAGCAAAAGATGTTCTGTACCAATATAGTCATGCCCAAGGCGTAATGCCTCTTCCCTGCTATATTGAATAACATCCTTTACCCTCGGCGAAAATTTAGCTTCCATATATACCTTTCTAATTATTGAACGCCCTAATGTATAAATTATGTTTTTACAAATTACGACGCCTGTTTACTTTCATCAACAATATTGCCAACATTTAATGCTTTGCAGAAACAGACATTGTAATGATACGCAATGTATCAAAGTTTGGCATCAATCAACAGTTTTTATCTGAAAAGCCTGCTAACAAGCATTTTTTTTACAATATACGAACGAAACTTACCTGTTTGATATAAATATCTTAAAAAAGTTTAAACAAATTTCAAATATTTAATAACATTTCCACCATTTAAGGCATTTCGTCATAAACATGACAATTAGGCATTAGCCAGAAGATATCGTCATATAACTTTATATACGGGAAACCCGCGGTGATGGTTGTGCTTCTTTGCTTAAGGTTCAATTAAATTTAAATTAACATTATAACTCAAAAATCAGTTTAAAATTACTAATCCTAATCATTTAATCTGAAGCCTCCTTTTCATCTATTTTAGCCATATTTGAATTTCTATTTATCGATCAATTATAATGGCAGACGAAAAGATAATTTTTTCAATGGCCGGGGTGAGCAAAGTTTATCCCCCGCAAAAAACAGTATTAAAAAACATTTACCTGTCGTTTTTTTACGGCGCTAAAATTGGCGTTATCGGCTTAAATGGTTCCGGTAAATCGTCACTGCTCAAGATCATTGCAGGTATTGATAAAACCAATATAGGCGAGGTGGTGTTTTCGCCGGGCTATACCGTAGGTTACTTAAGCCAGGAACCCGAACTTGATCCTGAAAAAACCGTACGCGAAATAGTTGAGGAAGGTGTTTCTGAAACTACGGCCTTATTAAAGGAGTACGAAGAGATCAACGAAAAATTCGGTCTTCCTGAATATTACGAGGATGCCGATGCCATGGAGAAACTTATGAACCGCCAGGGCGAACTACAGGATAAAATTGATGCAGTAAACGCCTGGGAACTGGATAGCAAACTGGAACGCGCTATGGATGCCCTCCGTTGCCCTGAACCGGATACCAAAATCTCGGTATTATCGGGCGGTGAACGCCGCCGTGTGGCTTTATGCCGCCTTTTATTAAAGGAGCCGGATGTATTGTTGCTCGATGAGCCTACCAACCACCTGGATGCCGAATCTATTGATTGGCTAGAGCAACATTTACAACAATATAAAGGAACAGTTATCGCTGTAACGCACGACAGATACTTCCTTGACAACGTTGCCGGCTGGATCCTCGAACTCGACCGTGGAGAAGGAATCCCATGGAAAGGAAATTATTCCTCATGGCTGGATCAAAAAGCCAAGCGTTTGGCCCAGGAAGAGAAGAGCGAGAGCAAACGCCAGAAAACCCTGGAACGCGAGCTGGAGTGGGTGCGCATGGGCCCGAAAGGCCGCCACGCCAAGTCAAAAGCCCGTTTAGGCAATTACGAAAAACTGGCATCCGAAGAGACAAAAGAGCGCGAAGAAAAACTGGAGCTGTTCATTCCGCCAGGCCCGCGTTTGGGTAACGTGGTAATTGAGGCCAATGGTGTTAGTAAATCATACGGCGATAAATTATTGTTCGATAACCTGAGCTTCTCCTTGCCTCCGGCAGGTATAGTTGGTATTATTGGCCCTAACGGCGCCGGTAAAACTACACTGTTCCGCTTAATCACCGGACAGGATCAGCCCGATGCAGGTACCTTCCGTGTAGGCGAAACAGTAGCTTTAGGTTATGTAGACCAGATGCACGACGACCTTGACCCCAACAAATCTGTTTGGGAAAACGTAACGGGCGGCTTGGAAACTATTATGGTAGGTAACCGCCCGCTAAATTCAAGAGCATATGTATCTAAGTTTAACTTTAACGGTGCCGATCAGCAGAAAAAGGTAGGTGTACTATCAGGTGGCGAGCGTAACCGTGTGCACTTATCTATCACCCTCAAAAAAGGGTCGAATGTATTACTGCTGGATGAGCCTACTAACGATATTGACGTAAATACTTTACGTGCATTGGAAGAAGCCCTGGAAAACTTTGGCGGTTGTGCCGTAGTCATCAGTCACGACCGCTGGTTCCTCGATCGTATCTGTACCCATATCCTGGCCTTTGAAGGCAACTCGCAGGTTTACTTTTTTGAAGGAAACTATTCTGATTATGAAGAGAACAGGAAGAAACGTTTGGGCGATGTTGCTCCGAAAAGGATCAAGTATAAGAAGTTGACAGCGTAAGTCCGTATAAAGGCCGTATCCAAAAACAAGTGATGCGGCCTTTTTTTTATAGTTTAACTGAGTTCTTTAACACGCGATCTAAATAAAATGGAAAAGCTCGAATACCTATTAAATAAATACGAGTTTGAACGGAGGTCAAAACCTTTGGAACAGAATATTTTAAACGCCCTTCCTTTTCAACTACCTGAAGACTATAAATATTACCTCGAAAATTACGGACCGTTTGGGGAGTTTATTGGCGAAAACTTTGTGCGCCTATGGCCAGGCGAAGAACTTGCAGAAGCAAATGATGGTTATGAATTTCCTGAATACAGGCCTGGTATATTAGGTATTGGCACCAACGGTGGAGGCGAATTCATTGGCATCCAATTTAGAAAAGATGGAACTCATCGTATCATTCTTTCAGATTTTCTTAATGAAGAAGAAAAATACTTTATTGAAATCGGCACATCTTTTTTAGATATGCTTATTCAATTGGATAATGGCAAAGATTGGTTTGAATAAAATAAAATCCAAAATCTACCGTAGGTTTAGAGATAGCGTAACCCGAAGTAGTTTTGGATTTAACAAAAAACGCCATCCTAACCGGATGGCATTTTTTATAGCTATTGAAATAAAATCTTACTTTATCCCGTAATGATCATTCATCAATTTCTCAAACAAACCGCCCGGTAAAATCGCTTTCAGTGTAGGCACAATAGTTTGACCAACTTGCCCAACCAGGTAACGGTGTTTAGGGCTTGAGGAAGCAACAATAGAAACCAGCTTTTTAGCCAATGATTCAGGGCTTGGGGCAATGCTTTCGTCTTTTTCCATAGCGGCAACGGCGGCATTGTATTCAGTTTCAAGCTTATCATTTTTGATAGGAAATTTAACCTTAGCGCGGTTCTGGCTAAAATCCGATTTAAAGTCACCCGGGTTAAGCAGCGTTACTTTAACGCCTGTATTGCGCAGTTCCATCCTTAAACTTTGTGAGTAGCCTTCAATAGCATATTTTGAAGCGCTATACATACCCTGGTATGGCAAACCGAACAAGCCGGCCAATGAGCTAATATTGACGATAAGTCCCTGACCTTTTTCGATCATGCCGGGTAATACCGCCGAACTAACACGGATCACACCGAAAAAGTTAACTTCAAACTGCTGCTTGGCGCTTTCAACCGGCATAGCATAAGCCGGACCGGTTACACCATTGCCGGCATTGTTCACCAATACGTCGATTTTGCCTTCGGCCTTAATAATAGTGTCGATTGCTGCCTTTACCGAAGCATCGTCGGTAACATCAAGTTGAACAGGTTTAAACGATACAGATTTCATGCGGTCGAGGTTACGTGATGACCCGTAAACCGTATGGCCTGCCGCCTGCAGTGCACTGGCACAAGCTAAGCCAATACCAGAAGATGCTCCTGTTACTAATATTACCTTTTTCATTGTTTGTAAGGGTGAGTTTATTTTATTGTTTATTGGTTTAATGGTGCCGTTTTTTGGCAACGTAAAGATGTGAATTTATAATGCAGCAAAGCAAGGGGATAGATTAAAAATAATGTTATCTACACGAAAAATTCATGATGGGAGAAGGAGGTTAAAACACATATCGTCATGCTGAACTTGTTTCAGCACCCCACGTGTTAAGCCGCCTTGCTAAGCAATTGCCGACCTTGCTTATGGGATGCTGAAACAAGTTCAGCATGACGGTTGGGGATCTATCCTTCCTTTATCCCCTCCTCACCCGGCGCGTGGATCTGTTGTAGGGATAGAGGGATCAGTTTCTTAGTTTTCAGATAAGTAATACCCACAATAATCATAGTCATGCTACCGCCAAATAACACCGACGGAACAGTACCCAACAACTGCGCGGCAGTACCAGATTCAAAAGCGCCTATCTCGTTAGATGAACCAATGAACATCTGGTTCACTGCCGATACCCGGCCACGCATATGATCGGGCGTTAAAAGCTGCATCAGGGTACCACGGATGATCACACTGATACTATCAAAAGCACCTTCGGTAAATATAAACAACAGCGACAAATAAAAATTAGTTGATAAACCAAAACATATGATTGACAAACCAAAACCGGTCACCGCAATAAGCAGGTTACGCCACGGCTTGCCCATCGGCGAAAAACGTGTCATCACCAACATAGTTAACACCGCCCCCAATGATGACATCGCCCTCATGATACCCAGTCCCTCAGCACCTACTTTTAATATTTCATTGGCAAAAACAGGCAGCAAAGCCACCGCACCACCAAAAAATACCGAAAACAGATCGAGGCTCATAGCGCCGATCATCATTTTGTTTCCAAACACAAAATGAATCCCTTCCGAAAGGCTTTTCCAGATACTTTCTTTAGGAACATATTGCGCCGGATATTGACGCAGCATGTATACCAATACCAGTGATACTAATAATAAAAATAGGATACAGCTAAACGTAGCGGTAATACCACTTAAGCCCGGTATTACTTTATCCGCATAACCGTATATTAAACCACCTGCTGCCGGGCCCAAAATAGATGCAACTTGCCAGCTGCTACTGCTCCAGGTACTGCCATTTGGATACAATTCTTTTGGGATACTGTTAGCGTAAATGGTGAATGTTGCCGGGCCATAAAAGGCACGCGCCACACCATTACAAAATATCATAGCGTACATAATAGGTACAATCCAACCAGTATGAATAATACCGCTCATGCTTTTGAGTGTTACGGTAAACATCACCAGGGATGTCAGTAACACTCCACTAAAGATCAGCAAAAGCATTTTTCGCTTTTCAGATTTATCGGCGATATAGCCGCCGTACAAAGCAATACCAATAGCCGGAATAGCCTCGCACAAGCCAATAAGGCCGAGGGCTATTTTACTATGGGTGATACTGTAAATATAAAAGCCGAGTACTACGGCCTGCATGGAATATGCAAAAGTGAAACAAAAACGCATGCCTATGTAAGATCTGAAATCTTTATAACGCAATGCTGCAAAGGAGTCTACTTTCCGGGGTTTACTATCGCCTTCTTCGGTCACTATTTATTAATTTTTAGATGTGCCGCAAAGGTAGCTATTTTTTTGAACCTTGATTTTTAGGATTAGAAGATTACCATGAATTTTATGCATAGTATCACATCACGATCGTCCTTTAATCCTAAAAATCATGGTTCGGTTCCTTACAATCCGTGCTGATCTATCAAATAAATTAACGCTGCCATGCCAGCCGCGCCAAGTTCCAGCTCACGTTTGTTCACGTTTTCAAAAACGTCTTTAGCGGTATGGTGCAAGTCGAAATATCGTTGTGAATCCGGGCGGAAACCAATTAATACTACTCCCGGTACCGTTTCTTTCATCGGCTCTATATCCGTACCTGCCCCTCCGATGGTTAACTTGTCAACATCGTATGGCTCCAGGATTGATTTGAAGTTATCGTTAACTCTTTTGATAAAATCTTTTGATACATCGGCAAAGCTGAAACCGCGGGGCGTAAAGCCACCTTCGTCGGTTTCAATAGCGGCAATGTGCTGTTCTTTATTCTGAGCGGCCAGTTCGGCGTACTTGGTGCCGCCTTTATGACCGTTCTCCTCGTTCATGAAAAGCACGGCGCGTACCGAGTTTTTAGGTTTATAACCTACTGCCTTAAAAATACGCAATACCTCAACTGATTGCATGACTCCGGTACCATCGTCATGCGCGCCTTCGGCCAAATCCCATGAATCCAGGTGACCGCCAACGGTAATAAATTTATTAGGACTTTCAGAGCCGGTTATTTCACCAATAACGTTATATGATTTCACATCAGGCAGTAACTCGCAATTTTGCTTAAAGTAAAATTTTGCCGCCGGGAATTTCCTCAACTTAAGCATAGCGCTTAACTTATTGGCTGCTTTTGTAGAGATGGCCGCAGCTGGAATCATTTTACTGCCCGGGGCAGCAAGGGTAGCGCCGGTATGCGGATAATCATCGATGATTTCAGTGAGCGAACGTACGATTACACCGGCTGCACCAAGTTTGGCGGCTACGGCCGGCCCCATAAAACGCTGATCGCCTGCTGTGCCGTAGGCCATACCTGTTTCAATAAAACGCGGATCGAACGCGCGGTTAAAGAAAACGATCTTTCCTTTTATTACACTCTCGCCAAGGCCTTCAAGTTCTTTTATACTTTTAACCTCGATAACATTAGCTGTAATACCCGCTTTAGGCGTTGCTATTGACATACCCAGGGCAACAATTGGTACGGGGATGCGGGTTTTACCATCAATTATAGCGGCCTCCTCTTTCGCTCCGCGCACCCAATGCGGCACCATTACTTCCTGCAGGTAAACTTTATCGAAACCATAACCATCCATCAGTTTTTTACTCCAGTCGACAGCCTTTTGAGCATTGCCAGAACCGCTGAGGCGCTGACCTATATTTTTACACAGGTAATGGAGATTTTCATAACACTGGCCATTAACCAATGCTTCGTCATACATTTTGCGGATAGTTAAAGAGTCCTGTGCCTCAACTTGTGTACACAGCAATGCAGCAACAGAAAATAATAAAGTAAATTTCTTCATATATAAATAGTAAGATCAGTTTTAACAAATGTACTATTTGACAGCTAAAGGAGGAAGGGTTACGGGCATTATACTAAATTAAAAAAGACCTCATTGCGAGGTACGAAGCAATCCCAAACTTTACCCAGCGAACCTGCACAGCTACTCTGCACACCGGGGATTGCTTCGTTCCTCGCAATGACGCTGGATTATTCTGTAGTATTCCTGGCTTACGATATCTTATCCCAACTCAACCCTGCGTTCTTTACTTCAAAGGCATGATGCAAAATCTGGTTTTCGGGATGAGCCAGCTGCGGGTCTTTTTCAAATATGGCTTCAACACACTTGCGCACCTTAAAAAGCAGCTCCTGGTCGGTGGCCAGGTTGGCCAGCTTCAAATCTACCACGCCGCTTTGCTGGGTACCTTCTATATTGCCCGGGCCCCGCAACTGCAGGTCTATCTCCGAAATTTCAAAGCCATTGTTGGTTTTTACCATGGTATCCAAACGAATCTTGCCGTCGTGACTCAATTTATGACTGCTCATCAAAATACAATAGGATTGCTCGGCCCCGCGTCCTACCCTCCCCCTCAGTTGGTGCAATTGCGACAGGCCAAAACGCTCGGCATTTTCAATGATCATCACCGAAGCATTCGGTACGTTTACCCCTACTTCTATTACGGTAGTGGCCACCATGATCTGCGTTTCTCCTTTAATAAAACGCTGCATTTCAAAATCTTTCTCGGCAGGCTTCATTTTGCCGTGTACAATGCTAAGCCGGTAATCAGGCAGCGGAAACTCGCGCGACATGGCTTCGATGCCGTCCTGTAGGTTTTTAAGGTCGAGCTTTTCACTTTCCTGGATCAGCGGATATACTACATAGATCTGCCTGCCCAATGCTATCTCCCGTTTCATAAAACCAAACATCCGTAAGCGCTGATTTTCATAAAAATGAACCGTTTGGATAGGTTTACGACCAGCCGGCAACTGGTCAATCACTGACACATCCAGGTCACCATATAATGTCATGGCCAATGTACGGGGAATAGGTGTAGCCGTCATTACCAATATATGCGGCGGAACAGCATTTTTTCGCCAAAGTTTAGCCCGTTGCTCAACCCCAAAGCGGTGCTGTTCATCAATTACCACAAAGCCCAGGTTTTTAAACTGTACTTTATCTTCAATAAGGGCATGGGTACCAACCAATATTTTAAGCGTACCTTCTTCAAGCTTTTGATGCAACACTTTACGCTCCTTTTGTTTGGTTGAACCCGTTAATAAAGCGACCTCAATAAAATCATCGCCTACGAGGCTTTTAATGGTTTGATAATGCTGGTTGGCCAGGATCTCGGTAGGCGCCATAATACAGGTTTGAAAACCGTTATCAATAGCTATTAACATGCTCATCAGCGCTACTACGGTTTTACCGCTACCCACATCACCCTGAAGCAGACGATTCATTTGTATGCCCCGTTGAGTATCCTGCCTAATCTCCTTCAATACCCGCTTCTGCGGATCGGTTAAGGTAAAAGGCAGCTTGTGATGATAAAACTCATTAAAATAATGCCCAACTTTATCAAATACATTCCCTTTAAACTTTTGCGTATGAAGCAGTTTATTTTTAAGTAGTTTAAGCTGAAGCAGAAACAACTCTTCAAACTTCAAACGGTGTAATGCTTCATTAAGAAATGTAGCATCAGCCGGGAAATGAATGTTACGATAAGCATCGGCCCGGTTGAGCAGCTTAAACTGATTGATGATATATAAAGGCAAGTTTTCGCGTATGTCCTTAGCATGCAGATCAAGCAATACCGCAGTAAGTTTTTGAATTCCTTTGCTATCCAGCGAAAATTGTTTGAGCTTTTCTGTTGAGTTGTAAACAGGTTGTAAGGATAGGTTGCCCTGTTTTTGAGCACCCGGCATATATAACTCCATTTCGGGATGCGCCATCTGTGGCATCATATTAAAAAAGCCGGGCTTTCCGAACAATATATAAACCTTACCGGGAATAATGGTTTTCTCTATCCAGTTAATGCCTTTAAACCATACCAGCTCAATAATACCAGTATCGTCCTTAGCCTTTACCACCAGGCGGCGGCTTTGTTTTTCACCAACAATTTCTTTACTTATAATTCGCGCCAGCACCTGTACATAAGGCAGTTCTTCACGTATCTCCCTTACCTTATAAAAGCGGGTACGGTCAATATACCTGAACGGGAAATGGCGCAGCAGATCCTCAAAGGTGTGCAGTTCAAGTTCCTTTTTCAAAACCTCGGCCCTCGACTGGCCTACACCTTTTAAGTATACAAGTGGCGTTTGAAAAGGATTCATTGATTAACTGTTTTAACCTTTCTTTATAGCGGTAGAGTAAATGTAGTTTATGTGGTTTTCTTAAATTAACAGATGGCTATAAATAACCTATCGACTAATCTATAATATAACGAGACAATCGTTGGTTGGGCCAGGATGCAAGGTAAATGGAGCGTTCTTAAAATCTGCTTATCGGGTTTCATATGCAAACCTAATCTCTAACCTCTAACCGCCAATCTTTAATTTTGGGCGTTCCTGCGGCCGGACTATCCGCTCATACGCCTGCAGGCCTTAGGCTCAAGCCGGTATCCACTCCTATCCCTAACGCATTGTCTGAATCAGAAATTACAGAATTTAGGAATTAGCAGAATTCAAAAAATTCAGTGAACCCCTAAATCCGTATAATCCCGGTTCAGACAAAATCCGAAATCGAAAAATCTACTTAACCGCAATAACCGAGATCTCAACGTTTACCCCTTTTGGTAAAGCGGATATCTGGATAGTTTCGCGGGCCGGAAAATCGGCAGTAAAATAGGTTCCGTAAACTTCATTAACCTGTACAAAATTTTGCAGATCGGTTAAGAAGATACTGGTTTTTACTATGCTATTGAAACCTAAGCCAGCTTCGGTTAAAATAGCTTTGATGTTTTCCATTACCTGTGTAGCCTCTGCCTTGATGTCACTGCTGATGAGTTCGCCACTTAGCGGATCAATAGGGATCTGACCCGAAACAAATAAAAAACCGCCGGCTAAGGTAGCCTGGCTATATGGCCCAATAGGGGCAGGTGCATTGTTGGTATTGATGATTGTTTTCATTTTTTAAGTATAAATACCTGTACCAGTTTCCAGATAATCCCGGCCAGGAACATGATTATAGCCAATGCATTGATAAAATGCATTACCCTCAAATTAAAATTATCGGGCCTGTTTGGGTCTTTTTTTCTGAAGAAATACATTACACAAATTTATATAAAATTTTGTCGCCGTAAACCTGCACCTATTATATAAGGTGTAAGTATCAGGTACAAACCTATAAAATAAAGAAGGCTCCGGGTTATCCGGAGCCTTCGCAAATAATATTTAATCAGATATTATTTCTTTTTGAATTGAACACGACGGTTAAGTACGCGGCCTTCTTCAGTTGAGTTGTCAGCAATTGGGTTAGTTTCGCCGTAACCTTTTACTTTCACTTTCTTAGCATCAACACCAGAGTTAACTAAGTAAGTTTTTACTGAGTTAGCACGGTCTTTAGATAATGATAAGTTGTGAGCAGCAGTACCTTCAGATGAAGCGAAACCGTCAACTTCAACAGCTGAACCAGATGAACGTAAATCAGCTGAAGTAGCATCTAATACTGGATAAGATGAAGTACGTAATACTGAGCTGTCAAATTCAAACTGGATGTTTGAGTAAGCAGTAGCAGGAGCAGCAACGGTAGAATCAGCTTTAGGGAATACGATAACGCAACCAGAGCCATCAACTACGCTACCTGCAGCAGTACCTGGGCATTTGTCAAACTGATCAGCAACACCGTCACCGTCAGAGTCTTTTTTCAGGTCGTTAACTGCAGTTTCAACGTTAGCAACACGGCCTTTTAAAGCTTCAACTTCCTGACGTAAAGCTGCATCATACAGCTCGTCATACATCATAGCAACCGGGTTAACCCACTCTAATACTGGTTTCGATTTTGAACCTAAAGTAAATTCTAAACCAGCGTAACCGTATGAGTAGTGGTCTTTAGTAGGATAAGCCCTGTTGAAACCGTCAAGGTTATCGCCGTCAATATAGTTTTGAGTATAACCCAAATCTAAGGCAACCGCATCGCTTAAACGGAATTTAACACCTGCACCTACCGGGATAACCAGTTCTTTTACGTAATGAGTACCGTCAGTACCATTGTTTTTGAAATGACCGGTTATTTGGGTTCCACCGTTAATCCTTGTAATAGTTGGATCATACATTGCTAAACCAAAACCACCTTTGAAGTAGAAGTTAACAGCATTTTTACGACGGATGAAATCGATAGTAGCAACGTTAACAACCGCGCTTAAACTTCCCTGCCAGAATTTGGTATCATAGCTAACATAACCATTACGGTAAGTGCCGCCGGTACCATCATTTTCGCCTTTAATTTTACCGCCGTTCAGGTCTAATTGTAAAGCAAAAGAATGTGCTAATTGCTCTTTCAATGAAATACCATAACCAAGGCTAAGTTTTTTCTTTTGGAAATCGCTTGAACCACCGGTTGCTAATGATTGTGAGGTAACACCACCATTTACACCAATGCTAAATTTCCTGTACTGGCCTAAACCACCAAATACCTTAGCGGTTGAGGTTTCAGATGACGTTGTAGTTGCCGTTGTTTTGGTTGAATCGGTTTGCGCGTTCGCCAAACCTGCAACCATCAAAGAAGCAAAAGACAATGCGACTGTTTTCTTTAATGTAGAATAATTCATAGTTTTTAAGATTAAACGATTTTAATTGTGATTTTTTTCAAATTTAGTAATTATGTTTGAATCCATGACCAAACATTGTTCCAAAAATTGTAATAGTTACACAAATAACTAAAAAAAAATGATTTAATAAAATATTCAACCGATAAATATGAAATATCTGCCGATAAAAAATAGCTTATTTACAAATAATAGAAAAAATTTCGTTTCAAGAACAAAACCCAATTCAATCGCTATTTTTCATGCCAGTGACGAGTTCCCGCGCAGTGGTGATCAGGCATTTATGTTTAAACAAAACCCGGATTTTTTTTACCTAACGGGCATTGATCAGGAACAAAGCATCCTGGTTTTGTACCCCGATTGTCCTAATAAAGCATACAGAGAAGTACTTTTTTTAAGACAAACCAACGAACATATAGCTATTTGGGAGGGCCACAAATACACTAAAGAGGAAGCACGCGAAGCATCGGGCATTGAAAGTATTTTTTGGCTGAATGAATATGATACCATACTCCATGGCATTATTAACTACAGCGAAAATATCTACATCAATACTAACGAAAATGACAGGTACGCTCATACCGTTCCATATCGCGATTACCGCATGTATGAAGCTCTTAAATTAAAGTACCCGCTTCATAATTACACCCGTTCGGCACCGATTTTACGCGATCTTAGGGTAATAAAATCAGATATTGAAATAGAGCTCACGCAAAAAGCCTGCGACATTACGCGTGATGCTTTTGTACGTGTTTTAAAATATACCAAACCCGGTGTAACCGAGTATGAGATTGAAGCTGAGATCATTCATGAATTCATCAGGCAGCGTGCTACGGGCCATGCTTACAATCCAATTATTGCTTCGGGCGCCAACGCTATTGTGCTGCACTACAATGATAATAACCAGGTATGTAACAAGGGCGATGTAATACTGCTTGATTTTGGTGCCGAATATGGCAATTATAATGCTGACATGACCCGGTCAATACCTGTTAGCGGCCGTTTCACTGAACGGCAGCGCCAGGTTTATAATGCCGTTTTGAAAGTGATGCGGGAAGCTACAAAACTCATCGTGGCAGGCACAGTATGGAATGAATACCAGGATGAAGTTGGTAAAATCATGACGGGAGAGCTTATTGGCCTGGGCTTGCTTGACAGACATGATGTTGAAAAACAAGACAAAAACGCGCCTCTGTATAAAAAATACTTCATGCACGGCACCTCGCACCACCTGGGCCTGGATGTTCATGACTATGCCAGCAGGTATAAACCTTTTGAGGCGGGGAATATATTAACTTGCGAACCAGGCATTTACATTGCCGCTGAGGGGTTGGGTATCCGCCTTGAAAACAATATCCTCATCACCGGCGCCGGCAATATAGATTTAATGGGTAGCATCCCGGTTGAAGCAGAGCACATTGAAGAAATTATGAACAGCTAAAACTCACATTAAATTTATATAAACAAAAAAGCTCAATCTGTATTTTCTTTACATTAAGCTATCAAATAACTATACATAAGTATCCACAAAACTATACAGGTTAAAATTTCCGGCCTCCAAAGCTTTAGCTATATCAAGCTGAAGCTTTTTTTTATCGATTCCAGTCATCATTTTTTGCTGAATAAGTTTGTATACTTTTTCGGTCAGCAGCAATTTACGCCTGTTGTTTTGCTTTAAATTGGTGTGTTGTATAAAGGCGGCTATATCCCCGAGCCCCTGGTTTTGAGAGGCTATAGTTTTAAAAATTGGCGGCTGCTCGTCAACGCTGTGTCCAATGATCTTTTTTAAGTTATTGGCAAACACATCGGCCCCCTCCCGATCTGCTTTATTGATAATAAAAGCATCAGCAATCTCCATCAAGCCCGATTTAATATGCTGGATCTCGTCGCCTGCCTCAGGCACCAATACAACCAGCGTAATATCGGCAAGCCCGGTAATTTCAATTTCAGATTGCCCTACGCCTACTGTTTCAATCAGCACATAATCAAAACCTGCAGCCCTTAGCACATCGGCCATCTCAATAGTTTTTGCCGACAAACCTCCTAAAGAGCCCCGTGTGGCTAATGACCGGATAAAAACATCGGGATGATTAAAATGGGATGCCATCCTGACCCTATCACCCAGTAATGACCCGAAATTAAATGGTGAAGTGGGGTCGATAGCTAACACGGCTATTTTTTTACCGCCTCTTAAAAGTATATCAATAATACCGTTTACCAGGGTGCTTTTACCTGCGCCCGGTGGCCCCGTAATACCAATAACCGGGCAGCTTTTATCAAACTTAAGGCTTTTAAGCAATGCGCCGCTGCCATTAAGATCATTCTCAACGATAGTTAACGCGCGCGCAATTACACGAAAATCGTCACTTAGATTGATATCAGGTATTCCGTTCAATTAAATATTAATATAATATATAAAGCATATTACAACATGTATATTATTTATATCTTCACAAGATTAATAACCTTAGCTCAAATAACCCAATTTATCTGTATGAAAAAAATCTTTCTAATTACAACCTGCCTATTTATTTTCTTAGGTTGTAGCAAAAATAACAACACCAATTTTACAGTTGTACCCAAACAAACAAAGTCCAAAGATCTTAATAAAAGTACCGGTACCGATAGCCTGCTTATTAACGATAGTGTCAAAAATGCTAAAAAAATCGCGATAAACAGTGATGTTTCATGTGCTTATTCAAAATCATATTCATCACCGTATCCGTCAAGCTACTATACAGTGATTTCACGTTTTCCAGTGGCTGGAGCCTCGTCTGTAATAATTCCTAAAGGATCATGGCAAGCAGGAATCTACGCATTCAATAACCAGGATGACGGAAACCTTGTTGTCTATGTAAAAAACACGGGCAAAGTATTATGGGCAAGCGGTACAAATAACAAAGTAACGAGATTAGACGCACAAAACGATCTGAATTTGGTGCTTTATCAGGTAAATGGCCCTCCCGTATTTGAATCTCAGACATATTATTATAAATGCGGCAGTAAAAACCCAAGAAACACGATGTTAGTTTTAACTAATGATGGAGACTTATCAATTATTGCAGATGGAATGGCAACATTTGGTCCTGTAACAGTAACGTTAGCGACAACCCGCACATTTGGGGGAGTAGTAAGCCCTAATAATGGTACGTTTTTCAAATTATACACAACATCTGGAGGCACCGGGGGTGTAAATTTTGTATATTAATTTTAAGAGATCCCAATCAAATTAGAAACAGAGCCAGGTTATTAATTAGTAGCAAAGGTGTGTAATCGAATAATAACGAGCACACCTTTGCTATTTTATCCATCGTATTAATTTTATCCATCGTATTAAATTATTTATATAATTAAAATACAAGAATAAAACTATTGTATAATTTAAATCTTTATTATTGCCGTTGGTTAAATATAATAGCCGATCAACATCTGCAATAAAAATCATGTTCCAATTTCAGGATACAGAAGCGCCGCACATCTTAATAAGCAGGGTTGATGCTATTGGCGATGTTGTACTAACATTACCTGTGGCATCCTACCTTAAACAATTGTTCCCAGGCGCTAAAGTTTCGTTTTTGGGCCGAACATATACACAGCCGGTAATTAACGCTATGGCTTCGATAGATGCTTTTGTTAATTACGACGAACTAAAAACGCTCCCTGATACCAGCCAAATTGAATATCTGCAAAAGCAAAACATTGACGCAGTAATACACGTGCTGCCCAATAAACATATTGCCAGGATAGCAAAACAGGCAGGTATTAAACTCCGGATAGGAACAACCAACAGGGTTTTTCATTGGTACACCTGTAACAAGCTGGTAAAATTAAGCCGTAAAAAATCAGATCTGCATGAGTCGCAGCTTAACCTGGTCCTGTTAAAGCCATTAGGCCTTGAGCATATACCTTCCTTACCTGGAATTATAGCACATGATAATTTCCAGAATAATGTTGAGCTTACGCCAGCTTTGGGGGCTGTACTTGTAAACGATAAATTTAACCTGATCATCCATCCAAAATCGCATGGCAGTGGTATGGAGTGGGGCCTGGATAATTTTGCAGAGCTCATCAATAACTTGCCGCCCGACAAATTCAACATTATCATAACAGGGTCTGAAAACGAAAAAGCATTACTTGCAAACTGGATCAAAACACTCCCGACAACAGTACGGGATATGACCGGGCAGATGTCGCTGGGGCAATTGATAGCCTTCATAAGTAAAGCTGGCGGGCTTATTGCTTCAGGTACAGGTCCGCTGCATTTGGCCGCTCTAACCGGGATCAATACCCTTGGATTATTCCCCTCATTAAGGCCTATACACCCTGGCCGATGGGCACCTGTTGGCAAAAAGGCGGGCTATATTGAAAGCGGAACAAACAATTTAGAAACAATTACGCCGTTTATGGTGGCAGAACAAGTTAAAACATGGCTATAAATAAACCTCGTGTATTGGTAACGTTGGACTCCATGAGGTACCCGAATACCGGCCTATATCATTTTGGAAAGAGCCTTGGGAAAGCCCTGGCAAAAGAAAACACAGGTTTTAATTTGACATATTTTCTGCATAAATCAGTAACCGAATTTGATGCGGATGCGGCAATACACAGAACTTATTTACAAAAGCATCACAAGTTTTTTTTCTACAATAACAAAGGCATTGACCTATTCCATTTTACCGACCAGTTTTCAAGGCTAAAGCCTAAAAAAGTGCGGAGCAAATACAAAAAGATACTTACTATACATGACATTAACCAGGTGCATGAAAACGTAGGCAAAGAAAAACTGAACCTGTACCTTAAAAAGCTGGGGGAGCGAATTAATTCAAGTAATAAAATAGTAACAATATCAAACTTTGCTGCTAACGATGTTTTAACCTACTTCCCGCATATTGCAAACAGGTTAACAGTTATTCATAATGGTGCTGATAAATTGATATTAAAACAAGGGCACCAACCGGCTTACTTCCCTCAAAAACCTTTTTTATTTACCATTGGGATTGTGGCAGCCAAAAAAAACTTTCACGTACTACCTGCCTTACTTGCAAATAATGATTTTGAACTCGTCATTTCGGGCATCAAAACGCCCTATGAAGAAAAGATCATTGAAGAGGCAAAAAAACATGGCGTAGAAAACAGGGTTAAAATAACCGGGCCGATATCAGATGATGACAGGGCCTGGTATTATAAAAATTGTGAAGCATTTGTTTTTCCTTCCATTGCTGAAGGGTTCGGTTTACCAGTAATTGAAGCTATGCATTTTGGCAAACCTGTTTTTGTATCTACCCGCACCTCCCTACCCGAAATTGCGGGAGATTGTGCTTATTATTTTGACGATTTTGAACCTGCTGAAATGCAAAATGTATTTAATGCAGGTTTGGAAGATTTTCATAAAAATTCACCGTCAGATAAGATAATTGCCCACGCCAAAACTTTTAACTGGGATGAAACAGCTAAGCGGTATTTAGAGCTATATCAGGAAGTACTTAAAGGCAGGTAATTATGATTTGCCTCGCATTTTTCTGACCATAAACCTAAACCAGAATTTAAAACCAAAATTCTTTAATATCAGTTTAGGTTTATCCTTTTCAAATACCATATCTCGCGACTGGCCTGAAACACCATCATGACTAAAATTTGCTATTACATGGTTCAAATGCACAAACTTCAAACTTTTATCGCCAAAGCATTGCATATTCAGCGCAAAATCGGCCGAGGAACGATACTTAAAGTTATAGCTATATTTTTCAAAAACGATTTTAGGATAAATGATAGACTGTTGAATAATGCCGTGCTTGGCAAGATAGTAATCAGATACCTCGCCCAAGGGCTTTAATCCTCTCGTCAATACGCTTCCGTAATAAATGGTATTAGGCTCATTTAGTTCCATAGCCATATTTGAAAAATCAGGCAATAAATCATCATCAGCCCCTAAAAAATAAATCCAATCGCCTTTAGCTTGTTTTAAAGCCTTAGTCATAGCATCGTATATGCCGTTATCAGGTTCGCTTCTCCAGTAAGTGATCTTATCGTTATTGGCAATCAATATATCTTTTGTGCCATCGCTGCTGTTCCCATCAATAACAATGAGTTCAATATCAGGGTAACTTTGCATGTAAACGCTATCCAGGCTTTTTTGCAATGTGGCGGCAGCATTATAAGTAACAATTATAACTGTGAGCCTCCGTGCATACGCATCTACCTGTTTTGACGTTATATTTTGTGTATTTTCGCTCATTATTTAATTGTACAAAGTAAATATTATAAAGGCAAATACATTACCTTTTATCTGTTGTTTTTAAATGCAAAAAAACAGGAATCTATTCCGGCTAACACGCTTCATCTTACTAAAAATACCATACGTATTCCGATTTTTTGCTTTATTCAAACCCTCCAAAAAAAGAATACTAATCATTAAGGCCGATGCCATAGGTGATTACGTTTTGTTCAGAAATTTTATTGAGATCTTAAAGCAATCAACAAGGTACCGTAATTACGAAATAGATTTATTAGGTAACGAAATATGGCGCGATATTGCTACAACGCATGACGGACAATACATAACAAAATTTTTCTTTACAAAAGCAAATAATCTTTATTATTCGCCCGGGGCAGTTTTTAAATTAGGATTGCAGTTATTTGGCAGAAGTTATGAGAAAGTTTTAAACCCTACCAGTACACGTACCTTTATTACGGATGGGCTCGCCGCGCTTTCGGGTTCATCAAACCTGATTGGTTTTGAAAGCGATACTGAGGGCATTGAGCCTAAATACAAAGTTAAAACAGATAAATTTTATAAAACATTATTACCAATTCCCCCTTTAATACATTTTGAATTTGCCAGGAACCGATATTTTTTTGAACAGGCACTTGATCAACTTATCTCCATTCGAAAACAATTTATTGGTGCTAACCGAACAACAAAAAGTGGCATCATTGTCTTTCCGGGAGCAGGACTTAAAAGCCGGGGATGGGAAGCTGAAAAATTTGCTCTTTTAATTAAAAAGCTTGAGCAAAACACAAATGAAATCATTTACCTGGCGGGCGGTAAAGCTGAAATACCGCTCTGCAATTATATAATGGAACAATCGCAATCAGCATCAGTCGTCAACATCAGCGGTAAAACCAATTTAAACGAACTTATCGAGTTGGTTGCAAATTCAGCTATGATAATCTGTAATGATAGCAGCGCCGTTCACATAGCCGCGGCCGTTGACACTCCTTTTGTATGTATTGTTGGTGGTGGTCATTTCGATCGTTTTGTTCCTTATCCTGAAGACATCGTCAAAAACGGATCATTTATCTACGAAAAAATGGATTGCTATTATTGCAACTGGAACTGCGTATTTAAAGTACAAAGTGACGAATCTTTTCCATGCATTGCAGGTATAGATATCGAGCAAGTTTGGCAGGCAACCCAAAAGTATTTGCCCGTAGGATGATATGCTTTTAGACCACGTTACACGTTATTAGCTAATTACTATTAGCTTTGCATTTTATAATAAAATTTAATGAAGATTTATTTCAGGCTTCTTTCCTTCGCCCGTCCCATAGGTAAATTCGCGGTCCCTTATTTTATATGTACTTTATTTTCGGTAATATTTAATACTCTTAACCTTGCTTTACTGGCACCATTGCTAAAAACAATTTTTGACCCCAAAACCGGCGAAGCGGTTACCAAACCGACAAACTGGTGGAACCCCTTAAAAGATTTCGACTATTTTGCCCACGAAGCCAATTTAACTTACGGGCCGCTTGGAGCTTTGAAATTTGTTTGCGCAGCTATAGTTGTGTCTGTATTACTAAGCAACCTGTTTCGTTATTTTTCACAGCGGATTATGGAAAACCTGCGTATATACACTCTGCTTAACCTGCGCCGTACTGTTTTTAATAACGTTATGAACCTGCACCTGGGTTATTTTAGTAATGAACGCAAGGGTGATATCCTTTCAAAGATCTCAGCAGATGTGCAGGTTGTTCAGTTTTCGGTAACGGGTACTTTGCAGGTTGCGTTTAAAGAGCCTTTCCAGCTTTTAACTTATCTTGTATTTTTATTTGTAATATCAGTTAAACTGACGTTGTTTTCCATGTTGATAATCCCTGTTTCGGCATTTATCATATCAAGGATAGTTAAGCGTTTGAAAGAACAAGCTGCAGAATCACAGCAAACTTACGGCAACATGATCAGTAATCTTGATGAAGCCTTATCAGGCATCAAGATTATCAAAGCATTTAATGCAGTTTCGTTTATAAAAAACCGGTTTGATCACGAAAACAAAGAATATTCAAGAATTACCCGCTCTATGGCAAAGAGGCAGCAAATGGCCTCGCCGGTATCTGAATTTCTGGGTGTATTAATGGTTGCAGGAATAGTACTATATGGCGGCTCGTTAATTATCAGTCACCAGGGTACACTATCTGCCGATAATTTCATAGTTTATATTGCTATGTTTTCGCAGATCATGCGCCCGGCCAAGGCTATATCCGATTCATTTAGCAATATCCATTCGGGCATAGCAGCGGGTGAACGCGTATTGGCACTCATAGATGAGAAGCCATTAATTGTTAATGCACCCAATGCCACGGAGCTAACTGGTTTTGAGGATAGGATCAGTTTCGAAAACGTATCATTTGCATATACTATTAAACCTGATGCTGCCCAGGTTTCGGGTACCGAAAAACAGCTAATTGAAACTGAGAAATACGTACTTAAAAACATCAACCTCGAAATTCCGAAAGGAAAAACAGTAGCGCTGGTTGGGCCCTCAGGTGGTGGAAAATCTACTTTAATGGATCTACTGCCACGGTTCAGTGAGCCCCAGTCAGGTACGATATCTATCGACGGTAAAAACATCCAAACTGTTACTATGGAATCATTAAGGGCTTTAATGGGCATTGTGAACCAGGAGTCGATTTTATTTAATGATACGATATTTAATAATATCGCATTCGGCAAGCCAAATGTGACCCAGGAAGAAGTTGAAGCGGCTGCCCGCATAGCTAATGCACATAACTTTATTATGGAAACAGGCAAAGGTTATCAAACCAACACTGGCGACCGCGGCACCAAACTATCAGGAGGCCAGCGTCAGCGTATCTGTATTGCCCGGGCGGTGCTGAACAACCCGCCGATTATGTTACTTGATGAAGCAACATCAGCCCTAGATACCGAATCAGAAAAGCTGGTTCAAGAAGCTTTAAACAATCTAATGAAGAACAGAACTTCACTTATCATAGCCCATCGCTTAAGCACCATTCAAAATGCAGATATTATAATTGTGCTTGAAAACGGCAGTATTGTTGAACGGGGATCACATGTAGAATTACTTCAAAACAATGGCGTATATAAAAAGCTGATAGATATGCAGGCTTTTAATGCCCAGGCGTAGGCTCTTATTTGCTCTGAAAGGTTTTTGATTTGCAAACCCAGGGTATGCTTACTTATAACTAAAGTGCACCTCCTGCCCTTATTATATTCTAAAAAAATCTAAAGATATTTCGTACATATATAGATTGCAGCCTGTTTATGTAGCTTAAGTGTTACACATTTTTTGATAACAATCTGTAGCGTTCGACGTTATTATTGCGCTAATATCACTGCAGTATTATTATAACGAACAACTGTTTTATCACAACAGTATTCGTGCGTGGAGTTTTTTCTAAACACAGCAACTGCCACAAACAGCTAAAGTTTAAAACAAAACATCAACTTTTTTCTTTTTTTACCCGTGAAAGCAGCAGTAGTGATCCCTTTTTATAAGCCTGTTATGAGCAATCTCGAACACACGGCTCTTGTACAGGCAACTAAAGTATTATCGGCCCATGATATAATAGTTATTAAACCACATAACCTTATATTGCCCGATGAAGCCCAATTAGATGCCATAGCTAATGTAATTAATTTCGACGACAGGTATTTTAAAAATATTAAAGGCTATAATGCACTTATGCTTTCGGAAGAATTTTACCGAAGCTTTTTAACTTACGATTTCATGCTGATACATCAACTGGATGCATTTGTATTTAGCGATGAATTAATGGAATGGTGCACACAGGGCTATGATTATATAGGTGCGCCATGGATCCATAAGTACGGTTACCCGGATGTTGTTAAAGCTGTAAAGTCCAAACTTCAGCGATGGCTGCATTTAAAGTTCGACGTTCAAAAAGATGGCCGGCCATCACCTATGCAATTTGAAAACGGGGTTGGTAACGGTGGTTTCTCCTTGCGCAGGGTAAATAAATTTCATGAACTCTGCATCAATATGAAAAACCAGGCAAAACGATATTTAAGCCTTAGCCATGATCATTACTTCAACGAAGATGTTTTTTGGAGCATCGAGGTTAACAGGAAAAGAAAAGTACTTAATATCCCTTCTTATAAAAAAGCCACGGGTTTCTCAATCGAATTATTTCCCGAACGAGCTATAAAAATAAACAATAATAAACTACCGTTTGGCTGCCATGCCTGGGATAAAAACCTTGACTATTGGCGGCCGGTAATTCAAAACTACGGTTACCAAATTTAATACTCCCCTATCGATAGCATTACCAGCGTACAGGCATACTCCGTTTCGATGCCTTGCTCATTAGCCTTGCGCCTCAGTTCGCTGTTTTCAGTCCCTGGATTAAATATGATCCGTTTTGGGTTTGTATTCAATATATAATCATACAGCGGAGGCTGATTCTGCGGGCCAACGTACAGCGTTATAGTATCAATATCATGGTGTATGGTTTCGGGCTTTTCAATAGCTACACCGGCAACTTCTCCTGTTTTTATGCCAACATTAACAATGGTATGCCCACTTTCAACCAAACGGGTAGCCGCAAAGTTGGCATACCTGCTGGTATCGGGCGTTGCCCCTAATATTAACGTTTTCTTATCAGCCATTGATCATCCTGTTTAATAACGCAATTTGCGCGGAATGATAAATATGATGTTGTATCAAACCGCTCACCTGATATTCGTAGGTTTCGGCTTCTTTACCGCCAACAGCTTTGTTCCAATTCTCCTCTGGAAAATTTTGAATAAAACCTGCCAGGTTTACGTTCACCAGTTTTAAATCTTCAACAATCCATTTCCATTTTTGTTCGTCGGGCAGGCCGGGTTCGGGCCAATCTCCACGCACCGGCAATTGGGCGTTCATGCCATTCATGCGGTCCATTACCTCTTCTGTCCAACCCACCATATGCAAAATGATTCCGGCAATGTTATGAATTGATCCGGCAGGCTTTTCATAAGCTGCCTCAAAACTGATGGCATCTACAATAGAATAAACCGACGGGCCATACCATGGTTCGCCAGACAAAACGCTTTGAAGCTGATTGAATAATTTTTGAGATGTTGTCATGATAATATTTTTAAAGCAGCAGTGGCACAATTAATCCCGTCAATAGCAGCAGAAATTATACCACCCGCATAGCCGGCTCCTTCACCACACGGAAATAAACCTGTAACCTGCGGATGTTGCAAGGTTTCCCTATCCCGCGGAATTTTCACAGGAGATGATGTGCGCGACTCAACACCTACTAAAATGGCTTCGTTGGTATAATAGCCTTTCATTTTTTTACCGAATACGGGCAGCGCTTTGCGTAGACGTTCGTTGATCCAATCAGGTAAAACTTCTTTCAGTTCAACACTTTTTGTACCGGGCAGGTATGAGTTAACCGGCAAATCGGCAGATAAACGACCCTGTACAAAATCAACCATGCGCTGGCCGGGCGCTACAAGATTACCGCCACCGGCTACAAAAGCAGCCTGTTCAACCTGCTTCTGAAAATTAAGCATCTTAAAAGGGTCGTTATCATCGCCGGCAACATCCTCTAAATTAATTTGCACCACAGTGCCCGAATTTGCGAAAGGGTTATTCCGTTTTGAGGGGCTCCAGCCATTAACTACGATCTCGCCGGGCTCGGTTGAACACGGTGCGATGATACCACCGGGGCACATACAAAAAGAAAACACACCGCGGTCGTCAACCTGCTCAACAAGGCTATAATATGATGGCGGCAGATCAGGGCCTCGCAATTCGCAATGATATTGCGCGCGGTCAATTATTTCCTGCGGGTGCTCTATCCTTACACCCAAAGCAAAAGGTTTAGCTTCGATCAGGATATTTTGGCTATGCAGCATTTCAAACACATCCCTTGCCGAGTGGCCTGTAGCCAGGATCACAGCATCAGCCACGATCTTTTCGCCGGTAGCTATTTTTACGCCTTTAATTTTTCCAAAATCCACCAGCAATTGGGTTACCTTGGTATCAAACATGATCTCTCCGCCAACGTTCAGTACGGTTTCGCGCATAGCTGTAATGATCTGTGGCAGTTTATTGGTGCCGATGTGCGGTCGCGCATCAATCAAGATATCTTCGTCGGCACCATGGGCCACAAACATTTTAAGCACCTGGTTCACGTCTCCCCGCTTGGTTGAGCGGGTATACAGCTTACCATCCGAATAAGTACCTGCCCCGCCTTCCCCAAAGCAATAATTTGACTCGGGGTTAACGAGGCCTTGTTTGTTGATATTAGCCAAATCTCGGCGGCGTTGTTTTACATCCTTGCCCCGTTCAATAACAACTGGTTTTAATCCAAGTTCGATGCATTGCAGCGCGGCAAATAATCCGGCCGGGCCTGCACCAACGATGATTACTGGTCGGCCAAATTGCACGTTGGGGTAATTAACAGTAAAAATTTCAGACTGGTAGACCTCCTCTATAAAAACCCTCACCTGCATGCGGTAAACCACCCGGCGGCCACGCGCGTCAATGGAACGCTTTAAAATTTTTAATGCCGTAATATTTTTTAGGGGAATTTTAAGGGCTGCTGACGCCAGTTGCTTTAAAACTGCTTCATCTTCCTGTTGTCCGGGAGGACAAACTATCTCTGTTTCTTTTGTCATGACTGATGCCGGGTTTTTATCCCGGATGATGCAAAGTTAAGAAACCCCCTCTAAATCTCCCCCAAAGGGGGAGACTTTGATCAGCAATTTTTACCTGAGCTCATTTTCACCCGGAAGCTGTATCATAATCAAGATTAGCCTCTTTTTCCTATTAAACTTTAGGCGGTATATAGTTTTGGATTGGATTGACGCTACTAACAAAGGGGGTTAACAGGGTTAACAGAATTCAGGGTTAGCATTTACATATATAACTAATAATCAAACAATTGTGAGTTTTTTGTCCAAAAAAGTGTTAACCCGCATTTTGTATAAATATTATGGGCTAATTTCAATTATTACCCCCATTCCAATGGTGCTCAAAACCCTCAAAACCGTTCGCCTTTGCACAATGACCGTACGCTATCGAACAGTTTTAAAATCCTCTAAAAAATAATTTACTGAAAATCAATTAATTACAAAATGGCACTCGGATTGGCATGCACCTCATGTATTTAAATAATAAAAAAATGACTACCGCCGACGAACGCTTACAAACAATATGGAATGGTTGCATGACCAATGACAGGAAGAGCCAGGAGCAATTATACAGGTTATTAGCACCACGTATGCTTGCAGTTTGCATGCGTTATGCAACCGATAAAGACGAAGCCCAGGATATATTACAGGAAGGTTTTATAAAAATGTTCCGCAACATGAAAAACTACCGGGGCGAAGGCAGTTTGGAAGGATGGATCCGCCGCATCATGGTACATTGTGCCATATCACGCTACCGCAAGTTAAAGCCAATAGTTTTGGTTGATGATTTTGCAGCGGAAGAAGCTGCCGTTATACCTATCAGCAGCTCCTATAATGATAATGGACTTGAAGCTAAAGATCTGATGAAACTGGTACAAAAACTACCAAAAACGTATCGGTCTGTTTTTAACATGTACGCCATTGAAGGTTACTCGCACCAGGAAATAGGCTCGTCCCTGGGCATGAGCGAACTTTTATCACGCACTACACTTCACCGCGCCCGTACATTGTTAAAAGACATGGTAGCCAAACTAACCATGCGCGAAGAACATTGCCTGGCAGGATAAGCCGGTCCCGCCATTAACCTTATACAAATCATTTACAAAGACGCAGCCCCTGATGGGGCTTTCTGCTTTTATAAAGAATAGATATTTGTGCAAAATTTCTCATATCGCACATCTTACACCTCCCATCTTTCTATAATTTACCAAAAAGCCGTAACTTGACACCTTGTCAGCAACTCACTCCCTTTGTAACAACGGTACGTGATTTGCACTCTAACCCAAAACGTCACAAAAACACACGAAAAACAAATGAAAAAGTTATTCTCGGTTATATTAATCATAGCTGCAGCTATGTCCTTAAGTTCATGCAGCTATAACAGTATGGTTAAATTAGATGAAACTGTTAAAGCTAAATGGGGTGCCGTGCAAAGCGATTATCAGCGCCGCAGCGACTTGATCCCCAATTTAGTTAATACCGTAAAAGGCGCAGCAAATTTTGAAAAAAGCACCCTTACAGCTGTGGTTGAAGCCCGTTCAAAGGCAACATCGGTACAGGTTGACCCCAATAAGCTTACCCCCGAATCAATAAAAGCTTTCCAGGCCTCACAGGGTGAGTTAAGCGCGGCCCTGGGCAAATTGCTTTCCATTACCGAAAACTATCCCGATCTGAAATCGAACTCTAACTTCCATGACCTTCAGATTCAACTGGAAGGCACCGAAAACAGGATCAATGTATCGCGCAAAGATTTTAATGATGCCGTTCAGGAATACAACAGCAAGATCCGTTCGTTTCCGGCCAATATAACTGCCAAAATGTTCGGTTTCTCCGAAAAGGGTTATTTTACTGCCGAACCAGGCGCCGACAAAGCCCCTAAAGTAGAGTTTAATTAATTTGATGGGATTACACTGATTGTTCTGTGATTTCACCGATTTTTTGAAGGTTGGCGAAATCCCTGGTTATCGGTGAAATCATAACAAATCGGTGAAATCATAAATCAAAATATATGGCTGTATTTAACGAAGAGGAACAGCAGCGCATCCGCAAAGCTATTGAAGATGCTGAGCACCGCTCATCGGGCGAAATCAGGGTGTGCATCGAAAAGCGGTGCAGTGAAAATGTTCTTGACCGTGCTGCAAAATATTTCCAACAGCTCAATATGCATAAAACCAAGCTCAGGCATGGGGTGCTTGTATATGTGGCCACCGTCGACCGCAAATTTGCCATCATAGGCGATGCCGGTATTAACCAGGTTGTCCCTCCCGATTTTTGGGATACCACCCGCGATGATATGCTGCAGCATTTTAAATATGGCGATATTGTTGAAGGAATTGTTACAGGGCTTAAAATTGCCGGCGAACAGCTCCAAAAATATTTCCCTCATCAAGATGGCGATCAAAACGAACTTCCGGATGATATAGCCTTTATGGATGGCGATTAAAAATTAAAAACATGCTCAAAAAGTTTATACTGTTTTTCGGATTTACACTTTGCGTTATTGCCGCAATTGCTCAGGATTTTCCGGAACGCTCCAATACTCTCGTTACAGATTATACCAACACCTTAAACCCCGCTGATAAACAGCGACTGGAAACTAAATTGGTAGCCTTCAATGATTCCACTTCAACACAAATTGCAGTGGTGATCCTGAAATCTACAGGTAATTATGACATTAACGACTACGGCGTTCAACTGTTGCGGAAATGGGGCATAGGGCAAAAAGACAAAAATAATGGCGTATTGGTATTGGTTGCTATTGGCGACCGTAGAATGAGTATTCAAACCGGCTACGGCGCCGAGGGCGCCTTGCCTGATATTGTTACGCAGGATATTATCCAAAACGACCTTAAACCCCATTTTAAACAAGGCGACTACTATGGCGGACTTGATGCAGGCACAAACAGCATCATCAAAGCTATGAAGGGCGAGTATAAGGCGTCAAAAAAACAAAAGCAAAGCAACGGCGGTCCGGCGGGTTTTATAGTTATTGTCATAATCGTAGTTATCCTGATCCTGGTATTCCGCAATCGCGGAGGCGGAGGCGGCAGGCAGATCATCGGTCGCCGGGGGGGTGCAAGCCCGTTCTGGTGGTTCCTTGCTGGCAATATGCTTGGCGGCGGAGGCCGGAGCAGCGGTGGCGACTGGGGAGGTTTTTCCGGCGGCGGCGGTTCTGACGGAGGGGGCTTCGGCGGTTTTGGCGGCGGAAGCGGTGGCGGCGGCGGTTCAAGCGGCAGCTGGTAATTGTTCATAGCGCAGCACATCTTAACCTATGCAAAAAGACTTCATCTTACGCGAGATTGAAAAAATCATCTATTCAATATCAAAGCTCGCGGGTTTCAAAAACGCCGTAAATCCTGAAGCATTTATTCAATATGCTGATCAAATGCTTCGGGATGAGTATGATCTAAAACTGAACGATCTGCTTAAACTAAGCATCGAAGATTTTGACATTTTACTCAATGAGAGAAACTATTCGCCCGAAAAGCTGGATGCTTTAGCTCAATTGTTATATATGTATTATGAACCTTTTGCAGCTAATGACGAAACCTTAGCCGCCTTACAAAAGATCATTTCTATATTTAACCGACTGGAGAAGAATCACAATCGTACATCATTCGAAAACATAAACAAGCGTAACGCTATCTATCAATTTCTGCAAAATAACTATGAGTAAAGATCTCACCTGGAAACTACTTTCATCATCATACATCCATAAAGGCCCCTGGGCCACCCTCCGCATTGATAAATGCGAAATGCCAAATGGCAAAATAGTTGAAGATTATTATGTACTTGAATATTCAAACTGGGTTAACGCAGTAGCCATAACCGAAGACAATAAAGTATTGATGGTGAAACAATACCGTCATGCGGCAGGTGTTATCTCGCTCGAAATTCCGGGTGGTGTAATTGACGCCGGCGAAGAACCTGTACACGCCATACGCCGGGAATTGCTGGAAGAAACCGGCTACCAGTTTGATGAATTTGAATTGATCTGTACGGTATACGGCAACCCGTCAACAGCTAACAATAAAACATTTACCTATTTCACCAAAGGCGGCAAAAAAGTACAAGGCCAGCATCTTGACGAACTGGAAGACCTGATTGTTGAAGAATACACCATTGAAGAGGTGAAACAATTATTGCTTAACAACGAAATAAAACAGGCCATGCATTGCGCCGGTTTATTTTATGGGATGATGAAGCTGGGAGTGATGTAAAATCACTCCGGGCAATTATCCTTTCGCCGGGTATCAACTATATAAATGATCTTCCAGCCATCGGCAGTTTTCATCAGCTGGAAAACATCTACCCCGCAATGGCTGTATTTATCATCTAAATAAAACTTATAAGGCGCCCAAACGCTGGCCAGCGGACCGTCGATCTTGATATCCGAAAAAGTTACGCGCTCATCGTATACGCCTTTGTGTGGCGTGCCAACCATTTTAACAAAGTCATCAGGGTTTTCAATTTCCAAAGCTGTTGAGCCATCTTTTTTGTTGGCTACGCTATGAAAAACGATTCCTTTAGCAAAGGTGGATCTAAGCATCGTGCTATCGCCCTTGCGCATGGCATTAAACATAGTATTGATGGTTTGCTTAATAGCATCCGGCTCCGTTTGCTGGGCGAAGGATTGGAACGATAATAAAATAAATACTGCAAGAATAAGTTTTTTCATAACTAAATATACCTCATTTGGAATCAAGTTGATATGCTGATTTAATCATTTGCTGATAAGAGAAAAAAACTAATCCAGTCCTTCTTCATTTTTAAACTGGGCTGACATTTACCCTGAAAGCCTTCACTACTTTGCACAAGCAAAAATCTATCAAATGAAAAAATTACCTTACTACATACTTGATGTATTCACCCACCAATCATATAAAGGCAACCCGCTGTCGGTAGTGTGGTGTGACGACGAGCTGGAATTATCTCAATACTACAACATAGCCCGCGAATTCGGCTATTCCGAAACATCCTTTGTACGGTACTCTGATGCTGAAAAATTATTGAAGGTACGTTCATTTACTCCGGGTAATTATGAGGTTGGTGGCGGCGGTCATAATTTGCTGGGCGCTGTATCCCTGGCTTTGCTTAAGGGATGGGATATTTTTAACGGTCAGGGTGATGAGCATTGGGTAACTATGAAGAATGAAAAATTGCCCGTTGTGATCAGTGAAGAAAACGGCCTGATACTGGTAGCAGTAAAACAGCAGGCTGCGAAGAACCTTGGTACTATTAGCCCGGAAATTGTGGCGCCAGCACTCGGCTTAGAAACAAGCGATCTGGAATTAAATAACTGGAAGCCTACCATCATGAAAACAGAAGTAGCCCACACCATGGTTCCTGTAAAAAACAGAGCGCTGCTTAATCAGGCTATACCCAACCCTGATAAGCTCAAAGAAATTTCAAAAAATTACGGCTTTGAAGGGTTTTACTTATTCACAACCGATGTTTCAGAGGGTGACTATCTAACCGAAACCCGCTTTTTTAATCCCGCATATGGCATTGATGAAGATCCTGCCACTGGAACAGCTGCCGGTCCCCTTGCCGGATTTTTGCAGCAGGTCAGTTACATAAACACCAACCAGGATTATACAATTTTGCAGGGTGCACAGGTAAATCATCCATCTAACATCCATATCAGGGTAACGCCCGAAAATGTGCTGGTAAGTGGCTCGTCAGTGATTGTAATGGAGGGCACGTTGTTTTTATAAAACCAAACACAATCGCCTGCTTTAAAATTAATGCCAAACAAAAAAGCCCTGCATCAAATGCAAGGCTTTCGTATGTTAAAAGTCGTGTTTATTACGACATTTTCAATTTCTTCTGAATATCGGCAACATACCCTTTAAATTTCTTATCGGTGTCAATCAAATCTTCTACAGTTTGGCAGGCATAGATCACGGTTGAGTGGTCACGACCGCCAAAGAAATGACCGATTGATTTCAATGAGCTTTTGGTATGTGCTTTGGCCAGGTACATCGATATTTGACGGGCCTGTACAATTTCGCGTTTACGGGTTTGTGATTTTACCATTTCGATAGGCACCTCAAAATATTCGCATACCAGGCTCTGAATATACTCCATCGAAATTTCTTTGGATGAGTTCTTCACAAAGTTTTTCAACATTTGCTTAGCCAGGTTCAGGTCAATCTCCTTACGGTTAAGGGTTGACTGCGCCAGTAATGATACCATAGCGCCTTCCAGTTCACGTACGTTATTGTCGATGTTATGAGCAACGTATTCGATCACATCGTTTGACAGATCGATGCCATCCTGGTAAATTTTATTCTTCAGGATAGCCATACGGGTTTCCAGGTCAGGGATCTGCAAATCGGCAGATAAGCCCCATTTAAACCTCGAAAGCAGACGTTCTTCCAAACCGGCCAGATCCTTAGGCGCTTTATCTGATGTAATTATCAGCTGCTTCCCCGATTGGTGCAAGTGGTTAAATATATGGAAGAAGAAATCCTGTGTTTTTTCTTTACCGGCAAAGTTGTGCACATCGTCCATGATCAGCACATCAATGGCCTGGTAAAAGTTCACAAAATCATTAATATTATTGTGCTTTAAAGCATCAACAAATTGCTGCGTAAATTTTTCGCATGATACATACAGTACCAGTTTATCGGGCAGGGTGCGCTTAATTTCGTTACCAATAGCTTGTGCCAGGTGGGTTTTACCCAAACCTACACCGCCGTAAATCATTAAAGGGTTAAATGAAGTACCTCCGGGTTTAGCGGCAACTGCATAACCTGCAGAGCGGGCCAAACGGTTGCAATCACCTTCAACAAAGTTTTCGAAGGTATAGTTACGGTTAAGCTGAGGATCTACATTCAACTTTTTAAGCCCGGGTATAACAAAGGGGTTTTTAATGTCCTTGTTAATTGAAATAGGTATCGGCATACTCTGATGTTTTGAATCAGCGCCATTTCCGTTTGAAGGCATGTTAGTTGTGTATGGTTTACTTGATGATTGCTCAACAACTATATTATACTCTAAACGTCCTTCGTCGCCCAATTGTTTTTTTATTGTCTTGCGCAGTAACCCTACATAGTGCTCTTCAAGCCACTCGTAAAAGAATAAACTTGGTACTTGTATGGTTAATACGCTTCCCTCCATTCTCAAAGCTTTTATCGGCTCAAACCAGGTTTTAAAACTCTGGGCCGGTATGTTGTCTTTGATGATCTGAAGGCAGCTATTCCAAACGTTCGTACAAGTTTTTTCCATATAAATAAAAGTAAAATATTGATTTCCAACCCCCAGCGAAACAACTTTTGGCCTTGCTACGGAACATCGAATATTGCCAAAAAAAGCTTATAAAAAAATTAAATTTTCACTTTTTTAACATTTGGCTTTTTACTAACAAATTCGATTTTTTAATGAAATTTTCGTATGGATAACATAATTTTTGATATAAAAATCACAATCCGAATATTTCTCAATTGTTTTTTTCTTTTTTTGAAATTTCAAAAAAAAGAATAATAAAACTGTCAATTACAACCCTTAGTTATACGCCAAAACATGGGTAATGTTTGCACTTTTTTGATGGTTATTGCAAACAAAAAAATAACGCACTGGTTTAGTGCCTTATAAAAAATAAAAACCAGGTTTGTTGATTTGTGGTGCACTATACTACATGCACGGAAGCCACACCAAGACGCTAATACTCTCCAAAAACCCCTCGCAATACATCGGCGATCTCCCCAAGGGTAGCATAGCTTTCTACCGAAGTTACGATAAAAGGAATTAAGTTTTCAGTACCGGCTGCTGCTATTCCCAAAAGGTGTAAACTTTTCTCAACGCCGTCACTATTACGCTCCCTTTTTAGTTCTGCAATTTTTTCCGACTGCATTTTTCTGATCGCGTCATCCACCCTAAACACATTAACAGGGGCTTCTTCCTGCTGGGTAAACCGGTTAACGCCTACTATAACTTTTTCGCCGGTTTCAATCTCCTGTTGGTACTGGTAAGCAGAGGCTGCTATTTCCTGCTGGATATAATCCTGCTCTATGGCTTTTACCGCGCCACCCATGGCATCTATCTTATCTATATACAATTGGGCAGCGGCTTCCATCTCATCTGTCAATGCTTCGATAAAGTATGAACCGGCAAGCGGGTCAACCGTATCGGTAACACCACTTTCAAACGCGATGATCTGCTGGGTGCGCAAGGCTATTTTGGCTGCGGCTTCTGTTGGTAACGACAAGGCTTCGTCATACCCATTGGTATGTAATGATTGTGTGCCCCCCAGCACGGCAGCCATTGCCTGGTTGCTTACCCTTATAATATTATTAAGAGGCTGTTGTGCTGTTAATGTTGAGCCGCCCGTTTGCGTATGAAAGCGAAGTTTTTGGGCGCCGGCATCGGTAGCCCCCAATTGTTTGGTAATATGCGCCCACATGCGCCTGGCGGCACGGAACTTGGCTATTTCCTCAAAAAAATTACTGTGGCAGTTAAAAAAGAAAGAAAGGCGCTTAGCAAACACATTAATATCAAGTCCCTTATCCAGCGCGGCCTTTAAATAGGCTTTGCCGTTGGCCAAAGTAAATGCCAGTTCCTGCACGGCGGTTGAGCCTGCTTCGCGGATGTGATAACCTGATATGGAGATAGTATTCCATTTGGGCACCTCTTTACTGCAGTATTCAAATACATCGGTAATGAGCCGCATGGATGGCGCAGGGGGATATATATAGGTGCCGCGGGCAGCATACTCTTTTAATATATCGTTTTGTATGGTGCCGGAGATTTGCCTGAGATCTGCTCCCTGCTTTTTGGCGAGGGCAATGTACATAGCCAGCAAAATAGGAGCGGTTGCGTTGATGGTCATGGAGGTGGTGATATTCTTAAGTTCAATACCCTCAAATAAAACCTCCATATCTTTTAACGAATCAATAGCTACGCCTACCTTGCCTACCTCACCCTCGGCAAGGGGGTGGTCGGAGTCATAGCCTATTTGTGTTGGGAGATCGAAGGCTACCGAAAGACCGTTTGTACCCTGGCTTAATAAATAGTGATAGCGCTTGTTTGATTCTTCGGCGGTTGAAAAACCGGCGTATTGACGCATGGTCCAGGGTTTGCCCCGGTACATATCTTTTTGGATACCGCGGGTAAAGGGGAACTCACCGGGCAATTCACTCATATTTGAAGGTACGGTATAAACCTCCTTAATTTCGATACCCGATGTAGTGGTAATTTTTTTATCCCTGGCCATAAGCTTAGTATAATTCTTCCATGTCCTGCCTGATGAGCCCAAGTGCCACATCATAAGGGTTATCTTCCAGCTTACTTAAATGCACCAGGATCACCTTGCTTAGCTCAAGCGCCGATGTATCTGGCGGTAAAGCTTTTACAGCATTATTGATCATATTAATGGTATCGTCCTTTACCCTTTTTACCACGTTCCAAACCCGGGCGCTTACATAAATTTGCTGCGTAATGTTATGCTGAAACTCGTTGCGCACCTCGTTAACAATAATAGCCTGCAATTCGGCGGCGGTATCGGCCGATCCGTTTAGGCGGATAAGTAAACTTGCAGGATTAACCCTTTCAATAAAAAGTACAACCCTTTCATAGGCCTGTAAACGTAATGGCAGGGTTTGATTACTGATGGTACGCTTTAACTCCAATAACTGGATACTTTCTGATTTATCAAGATATGGTTTAAACAGGTAAAAAGCGATATACACAACGCCTAAGCCCGAAATAGTATATTTTAAAATATCAAACAAAAAAGGTAGAGTGGGCATGTTTATAAATGTTATACAGGGGTCATAAAATTATGACACTAACAAAAATCTGCATTTTACGTTATATTTGTGTGGAATAAATAAAAATAAAGATGAGTATAGCTGTTGAAGCTGCTCCGGTTTCTTTTACACCGGGCGCAGTAAAAGAACTTTTTAAATTAAAAGACCAGCAAGAAATAAACGACGAATTTGGTTTACGTGTTGGTGTTGAGGGTGGTGGCTGTTCGGGCATGAACTATATTTTAGGCTTCGACATGAAAAAAGACGGCGACCAGGAATATATTATTGATGGTATTAAAGTTTTCATGCACAAAGCGCACGGTTTATACCTGGCCGGTATGCAAATCGATTACCAGGACGGATTAAATGCCCGTGGTTTCACTTTCAACAACCCTAATGCTGCCAGCACCTGCGGCTGTGGTTCTTCGTTCTCGGTTTAATTACCCCCGGTTAAAATATAGGAAGCCGTTTCATTGTAAAACATGAAGCGGCTTTTGTTTTTGAAGGGCTGCAACAAATAATACTGTAAATCATTAAGCGGTATATATATTTAGTTAACGAGTGATATTTAAACCCACTACTTAATATCAGATATCGTTTTCCTGATCCAGTCTGGCACCGTTCCATCGCCGTAGCCCTGGCTGTTAAACCGTATAACCCCGTCCCTGTCGATAACCAGGCTCACCGGGCACTCATCAACCCCATAGTAAGAAAACAAAGGCATCGAATCGCTAACCACATGGTATTTAAATGGCGACACTTTCAGAAATCGCTCTACCTGTTCAGTTTTATCTAAAGAAATTGCAATAAATACAACATCCTTATTATCCTGATAAGCGTCGACAAGGCGGTTCAGTTCGGGCATTTCATATCTGCATGGCGGGCAGGCAATAAACCAAAAATTGAGCACAACTATTTTCCCTTTCAGCTCCGCAGCGGTAATTACATTACCGTTAACATCTCTCATATTGAAAAAGCTAAAGGTATTGCCCGTTTTAAAAAACCTGGTTTCGGGCGGCTTAATAGCATTAGCCGGCAAAATACCATCGGCAAGCGAATCACGTTTGGTTAATATAAAAGCAGAGCTATCACTGTCATGCTGTACGGGCTTCAACATATAATAGCCGGTTGCCATCAATTCACGCCATTTAGCATAGGTATATTTTTCGCCTTTGGCATTGGTAACTACCGTTTTTTGATTGAAACCATATTGTTCTATCGGCCGTGTTATTTCAATCTGACCATATGCGCTTGAAATACTAAAAACAAGCGATGAGATAGCAAACAGGATGTAATAATTTTTCATTTTAAGGTTTAAATTCAACGGAAAATTATAACATAAATAGCACGTTACCAAATCGGGGCTTTAGCCACATCAATCACAAAAATTAAGTTAAATCAGCATGTAACAAACTGGTATAATGCTTAGTCATACCAGCAAGTTTTTTATATTTATACCATGCCGGTAAAAACCTCTTACAAAGAAAACATTTCCATTGCATTACAGTCTATAGCCGGCAACAGGCTGCGTACCTCGTTAACCGCGCTAATCATAGCGATAGGTATCATGGCGCTTGTAGGTATTTTAACGGCCATCGAAGGCATCAGGCAGTTCACCAACGATGCTTTCGCCGATCTTGGCGCCAACACATTCACCCTGCAAAACCGCGGCGAGGGGTTGAACTTTGGCAACGGCGGGCACCGTAAAGTGTATCCAGCCATTACTTATGACCAGGCTGTGCGTTTTAAAAATACTTTTAAATTGCCGGTAGCTGTAGCCATTAATTTAGAGGTAATTGGTACCGCGGTAGCCAAATACGGCAATCAAAAAACAAATCCCAATATATCCATCTCGGGCTCAAACGAAAATTACCTGGTTACAGCGGGTAAAAAGTTGGCTTTCGGGCGTAATTTTTCCGCTTCTGAACTGGAACATGGATCGAACGTGGTCATTATTGGCGATGAGATCAAAAAGAAACTGTTTAAAACCGAAGACCCGATAAATAAATCGATATACCTTGGTACCGATAGGTTCAGGATAGTTGGTGTATTTGCATCAAAAGGTTCAAGCTCATTCGGGGGCGATAAATTTTGCGTGATCCCGGTATTGAAAGCTAAACAGATAGACAGTACCAAAAATGCGTCGTTCACGGTAACTATTAAAGTAGCCAGTCCCGGCGCCCTTGACGCTACCATTGGCGAAGCTACCTCCTTATTCAGAAACGTAAGGGGGCTTAATGTAATTAACCAGGATAACTTTGAAATAAGCCGGAGCGATTCCATTCAAAAGGAACTATCAGGCCAGCTTGCAGGTATTACTGCCGCCGGCTTTGCAGTTGGCATCATCACACTCATCGGTGCCGCCATCGGGCTTATGAACATCATGCTGGTATCAGTAACAGAACGCACACGCGAAATTGGTGTGCGGAAAGCTATAGGGGCAACTCCGGCAATTATTCGCAAACAATTTTTGATAGAGGCTATAGTGATCTGTCTTATAGGCGGTGCAGCAGGTATGATACTGGGCATGGCAGCAGGAAACCTTATTGCTGTACAAATAAGCGGATCGTTTGTAGTACCATGGGGATGGTTATTCTTTGCAGTGGTGTTGTGTACGTTTATCGGTTTGATATCGGGTTACTACCCGGCAAAAAAAGCAGCAAAACTGGATCCGGTGGAAGCGCTTAGGTACGAATAAAAACGATTGCAAAATCTTAGAGGCTGCCTACAAACAAAAAATGTCATTGCGAGTAACCATCAGGGAAGCCTGAAAAAAAACGTAATGACATGTAAAATATATTTTAGCGGTGTTGCGCGTGGGCCGCGTTAGGGATTGCAGTGTAAAGCCCGGAGCGTGTAGAGGGGTTGCGGGCAGGAAAGGCGAGGACTTGCAACGGAAAGCCCGGGCCGTAGGCAACGCCCATGTTATAAAATCCATTAGAAAAATACACTTAATAATCAATAACTTACGATCACGCCATTATAGGGAACGAAGCAATCGTGAACCATACAGGGCGGACCTGCTAATCGGGGATTGCTTCGTTCCTCGCAATGACGCTTTTCTTGTTGGATAATACCTGTTTAAAACAACATCTTATTCTTAAGCGGATAGTCGACAAGCAATTTTTCAATATAGGTTGTTCTCAGCGCATCGCCAAATGCCGTGGCATGCCTTAAGTGGTGCATATCGCTTGAAATAAAGTCTATCAAACTATTATCAACCAGGTCTTCGGCCATTTTTTTTATCTCTTTACCATAATACCCTGTGAGGGATATGGTATTAAGCTGAAAATCCAGGCCCCAACTATGCAGGTTTCTCAACATGTCTAAGTCAAGGTACTGGTAGCGCTCGGGGTGGGCCAAAATAGGTTTATACCCTTTATCATGAAGTTTTTGAATTACACTGTAGGTATTTGGCGGTTGATTTATAAATGAAAATTCAAATAATACGTGGTTGTCGCCCATGGTCATGATCGGGCCGTTCTCTACACGTGCTTCAAACGTTTCATCAAAATAGTGTTCGGCAGCGGCTTCAACAGGTATATCAATCCCTTGTTTAACCAACTCGGCTTTTAATATAGTAAGCGCATTTCCTATGGTTTCGGGGGTGTTGCGATAAAAATCTATCATGATATGTGGCGTGGCGATAACTTTTTTTATCCCCAATTCCATCATCTTTTTTATCAACTCTACCGAATCTTCGGGTGTTTTAGCACCATCATCAATCCCCGGTAACACATGCGAGTGCATATCAACCATGATTCCTTCATAGTTGAGTTTCGATTCCCTTATTGCCTTCTTCTTCTTAAAAAGCCCGAACATTTTTTATCTATCGTTATACTGACTGCTGTAATATTGCTGGTAATGTCCTGACGTTACATCATTAAGCCAATCTTCATTAGCCAGGTACCAATCAACTGTTTTTTCCAAACCTTCCTCAAAAGTTATACCCGGCACCCAACCTAAATCATTTTTTAATTTGGTTGCATCGATAGCATATCTCAGGTCATGCCCGGCCCTGTCTGTCACAAAAGTGATCAACTTAGCCGATTCTCCCTCAACCCTGCCTAATTTTTTGTCCAATATACTGCAAAGCAATTTGATCAGGTCGATATTTTTCCATTCGTTATGCCCACCTATATTATAGGTTGAGCCCGATTTGGCATTATGGAAAATTACGTCAATTGCCCGCGCATGGTCTTCAACCCAAAGCCAGTCGCGGATATTTTCGCCCTTACCGTATACCGGTACAGGTTTACTTTGCTTAATATTATTAATTGCCAGCGGAATAAGTTTTTCCGGAAAATGGAATGATCCGTAATTGTTTGAGCAATTTGATATAACGGTATCCATGCCATAAGTATCCTGGTAGGCCCGCACAAAATGATCAGAACCTGCCTTTGAAGCCGAATATGGTGAATGCGGATCATAGGCGGTTTCTTCGGTAAACATGCCGTCTTCACCAAGCGTACCGTATACCTCGTCGGTAGAAACATGATAAAAACGGGTTTGATCATATTTGCCTTTCCAATGCTCGCGGGCGGTATTCAATAAATTTACGGTGCCTACCACATTGGTCATCACAAAATCAAGGGGGTTAGTGATCGACCGGTCTACGTGCGATTCGGCAGCAAGATGGATCACCGCATCTGGATTTTCAGCCGCAAAAAGCTCATTAATAAAAGCAATATCAACAATATCTCCCTTTACGAACTTATAATTAGGTTCATTTTCAATATCCTTTAAATTGGCCAGGTTACCCGCATAAGTAAGCTTATCTAAATTAACAATGCTGTAATCAGGATAGTTTTTCACAAACCTGCGCACTACATGCGAACCAATAAAACCAGCGCCCCCTGTTATAATGATCTTTTTCATTCCCTGCTGTTGATATTAATTGAAAGGATTTTGAGCAATATATTTTTCCCACTCCCAGGCCGATGACATCATTTCGCCAATACCCAGTTCGGCCGTCCAGCCAAGTTTGGTTGATGATTTAGTAACATCGCCCCAAACCTGCTCTACGTCACCTTCGCGGCGCGGACCAATTTCATAGTTCAGTTTTTCGCCTGTTGTGCTTTCAAAAGCATGAATTACTTCCAACACTGAAGTGCCGTTGCCTGTGCCCAGGTTAAATACATCATAACCTTTAAATTCGTCTTTTTCGGCAAGTCTTAACGCGGCAACGTGGGCTTTAGCTAAATCAACTACGTGAATATAATCGCGGATGCAGCTACCATCAGGCGTGTTATAATCATTGCCAAAAACGGTTATTTTTTCGCGTTTGCCGATGGCAGTTTGTGTAATAAAAGGCACCAGGTTTTGTGGCACTCCTATTGGCAACTCTCCAATCAAAGCAGACTCATGGGCACCCACAGGGTTAAAATAACGCAACGAAATCACTTTATAATCGCTGCCGGAATTTACCATATCAACCAAAATTTCTTCGGCTATTTGCTTGGTATTACCATATGGAGATTGTGCAGGCTGCACCGGGGCATTCTCAGTAACGGGTAATTTTTCGGGCTGTCCGTAAACTGTGCAGCTTGATGAAAATACAAAATTGATAGCCTTACCGTAATAAGCTTCGAGCAGATTGATAAGCGAATAGAAATTATTCCGATAGTATTTCATCGGTTTTTTTACCGATTCGCCCACTGCTTTAAAGGCTGCAAAGTGGATGATACCACTTATTTCGGGTTCGGCGAGTGCAAGTGATCTAACGGCGGCTTCATCGCAAAGATCAAGCTTATGAAATACCGGGGTAAAGCCTAAGATCTTTGTAAGCTGATCTAATATTTTAGGATCCGAGTTCGACAGGTCGTCAACGATAATGGGGTCATACCCCGCGTTAACCAGCTCAACAACGGTGTGCGAACCAATAAAACCCAAACCGCCTGTTACTAATATTTTCATGGTTTAAATAGAGAGTATGTTTGAATGTTCGGCAAAGTAAGCAGATTGTGACAATTCATCCGCTTTTATATTATAAAAAAGGCCAAAAAAATTAATTTCCGGCCTGGTTACCCTTACTTATTGTAATAGGTAAAGTCTTTATGGTTTATTTCATGTTCGGGCAACGACTTGAAGTATTCTAAAGTGATCTTCAAACCTTCACTCCTGGATACTTTTGGCTCCCAGCCTAATATAGCTTTGGCCTTGGTAATATCCGGGCGGCGTTGCTTCGGATCGTCCGTTGGCAAAGGCAGGCTGATCAGCTCCTGGTTGGTGCCCGTCAGCTTAATGATCTCCTCGCCAAATTGTTTTATCGTGATTTCGTCCGGGTTGCCGATGTTCACCGGCTGGGCGTAATCGCTGTGCAGCAACCTGTAGATCCCTTCTATCAGGTCATCTACATAGCAAAACGACCGCGTTTGTGAGCCGTCGCCAAACATCGTCAGCGGTTCGCCCCGCAGTGCCTGCCCTATAAAAGCCGGTAATACCCTTCCGTCGTTCAGTCGCATTCTTGGACCATAAGTATTGAAAATCCTAACGATCCTGGTTTCCAACCCGTGGAAGGTATGGTAAGCCATGGTAATAGCTTCCTGGAATCTTTTGGCTTCATCATACACCCCTCTCGGGCCTACCGGGTTTACATTACCCCAATATTCCTCTGGCTGAGGGTTGATGTTCGGATCGCCGTATACTTCCGAGGTGGAGGCGATCAGCATCCGTGCCTTCTTGTTCCGGGCCAGTCCCAGCAGGTTATGGGTTCCCAGTGAGCCTACTTTCAATGTCTGGATCGGAATTTTCAGATAATCTATCGGGCTGGCCGGTGAGGCAAAATGCAGGATATAATGTAGTTCGCCCGGTACATAAACAAACTTGGATACGTCATGGTTATAAAACTCAAAGTTCTCCAGTTTGAACAAATGTTCTATATTCCTCAAATCGCCGGTGATCAGGTTATCCATCCCGATCACATGATAATCTTCCTTAATAAACCTATCGCACAGGTGCGAGCCTAAAAAACCGGCCGCTCCTGTAATCAGGATCCTTTTTCTTGCTGTCATATTGCTACTATTTTACGGCCTATACTGTTATAATAAAACCCATATTCCTTCATCCTGTCCAGGTCATACAGGTTACGCCCGTCAAAGATCACCGGCGACTTCAGCTTTTCCTTCATAAAGTCAAAGTCTGGCGTACGGAATACCGGCCATTCGGTCACAATCAACAGAGCATCTGCATCATCAAGGGCATTGTACCGATTGGTGGCATAGCTTATCTTATCGCCAAGTAGTTTCTTAACGTTTGGCATGCCTTCCGGGTCGTAGGCGGTTACTGTTGCCCCGGCTGCTAATAGCTCATCGATAATGTACAGTGCCGGTGCTTCGCGGATATCGTCGGTCTCCGGTTTAAAAGCCAGTCCCCACAGGGCAAAATGTTTTCCTTTCAGTCCGCCTTCACCATAATATTCACGCATTTTAACTACCAGCCGTTTCTTCTGAGTTTCGTTCACTTCCATCACCGAGTTCAGGATCTTGAAGTCGTATTTATTTTCTTCGGCTGCTTTGGACAAAGCCTGCACATCTTTAGGAAAACAGCTGCCCCCATAACCAACACCCGGGAACAGGAAGCGTTTGCCAATGCGGCCATCTGCCCCTACCCCCTTGCGTACCATATCTACATCCGCCCCTACCAGCTCGCACATGTTGGCAATCTCGTTCATGAACGTGATCTTGGTGGCTAAAAATGAGTTGGCTGCATATTTGGTTAGCTCGGATGAGCGTTCGTCCATGTATAATATCGGGTTGCCCTGGCGCACATAGGGTGCATATAAATCGCCCATTACCTGGCGGGCTTTTTCATCCGTTGTACCGATCACTACTCTATCCGGTTTCATGAAGTCTTCTACGGCTACACCTTCGCGTAAAAACTCTGGGTTGGATACCACCGCAAACGGAACATCGGTATTGGCTTTCATCACTGCGGTTACCTTATCCGCCGTCCCTACCGGTACCGTTGATTTGGTTACGATCACTTTATATTCGGTGATCAGTTTGGCTATATCTTTTGCCGCGCCAAGTACATAGCTCAAATCGGCTGCCCCATCGGCGCCCGGAGGCGTTGGTAACGCCAAAAAGATCACTTTGGCCGGGGCTATTGCTTCGGCAAGATTAGTGGTAAAGGTTAGTCTTTCCTGTTTAATGTTACGCAGAAATAAAATATCAAGACCCGGTTCATAGATCGGCATCTCGCCATTCCGCATCTTGTTTACTTTTTCTTCCACGATATCCACACAGGTTACTTCATTTCCCGTTTCGGCTAAACAAGTTCCCGTTACCAAGCCTACATAGCCAGTACCAATTACTGCAATTTTCATAGTGTTAAATGTGTTTTAATTTTAAGTAAGCAATATTTGTATGATCAATCATATAACCGACTTATTATAGCACCGGGCGGGCCATAAACTAATATTGTAATTATTGTTATTACTTTTATGCCCGGCTAAGATAATCATTCAGCATTAAAATTGATGTTATTATATAATATAGGTATCAAATTATATTCCCTTTTTATCCGTTTTGCCGCATTGTTTAACAACAAGGCAAAACTTTGGGTTGCAGGGCGTAAAAATCCTGTCTTTGTACGTATAGAAAGCAGTATTTGGTTTCATTTTGCTTCACTTGGCGAATTTGAGCAAGGAAGGCCTATACTGGAAGCAATGAGAAATTTACACCCCAAAAAGAAAATAGTAGTCACTTTTTTTTCTCCTTCGGGATATGAGATCAGGAAAAACACACCGCTTGCCGACTATGTTTATTACCTGCCTTTGGATACCGCCCGAAACGCCCGCAGGTTTATTGATGCCATTAACCCCGAAATTGTCATTTTTACTAAATACGAGTACTGGTTCCATTTCTTTAATGAAACAAACAAGCGTAACATCCCTCTGTATATCGTATCGGGCATCTTCAGACCCGAACAGGTGTTTTTTAAATGGTATGGCGGTTTTAACCGCAAAATATTAAGCCTGGTAAGCCACTTTTTTTTACAGGATAACAGCTCTAAGCAGCTATTGGAAAACATAGGCATTACCAATACATCGGTGAGTGGTGATACCCGTTTTGACCGCGTTTGGGCCAATGCACAAAATCCTAAACAATTGCCCCTGATTGAAGAATTTAAAAACGGGCACAAACTGTTTATCGCGGGCAGCACCTGGCCGCAAGATGAAGCCTTCCTGGCTAAACTGGTAATCCAATATCCCAACTGGAAATTCATCTTCGCTCCGCATGAAATACCGGAAGAAAAGATCAATAACTTGATAGAGTTGCTTCCGGAAGGAAAAGCCATCACGTTTTCACAGCTAAAAACCGAAGCCGAAGGTCTGAAGTCGGGAGATTTTATTAACCAATCGCTTACATCTAACAATCTTCAATCGCTGGTGATAGATAATATCGGCATGCTTTCGTCGCTTTATGCCTACGCCGATATTGCTTATATAGGCGGAGGTTTTGGTGTGGGAATTCATAATACCCTGGAGGCAGCCGCGTTCGGTCTGCCGGTTATTTTTGGCCCTAATTATCAGAAATTTAACGAAGCCAAGGAACTTATAGCCATTAAAGCTGGTTTTAGCATCAGCAATGAAACAGAATTAAAAGATATTGTTGGCACACTGGTTAATGACGAGGCGTTTTATAATATTACCCGTAAAAAGGTATTTAATTATGTGAAAGAAAACGTAGGGGCTACGGACATGATCATGAAGTATATCGATAAATAAAAAAATGTCATTTATCATATGAGGAACGGGTGAGAAATCTTGTACACCCGGTAAGTAAACCATGTATGGTGGATTTGCAGGAAGCAGAAGACTTCTCTTCGCGCCCCGCTTCGCCACCTCCGCCGTTCATCGAAATGACAATTTATAAAAAGACTATTCCATCATTCAAAACAAAACATGGTTGTTTACTGTACAAAAGCCATAAATTCTTAATATTGCCTTAATGGGTTTTTTACATCTGCCCGGCCTGGGCAAAGCACATTTTCACGAATATGGTACCGGTCAAAAGCCGCTGCTGGCCTTTCATGGCTATGGCATGACCGGGAAACAGTTTCATGTACTTGATCAATCTATCCTACCCCAATATCACATCTATGGTTTTGATCACTTTTTTCACGGCGAAAGCAGGCTGGATGGCTGGACAGAACAACAGATCGTGGCCGGGATGCCCAAAACCATGGTACGCAGCTACATGGAAGAATGGTTTAAGCTTCACGGCCGGCAACGTTTTTCGGTAATGGGTTATTCTATAGGCGCCAACCTGGCCCTGATATTGGTTGAGGAATATGCCGATATGATCGATGACATCATTTTAATGGCTCCTGATGGCCTGGCTGTATTTAAAGGCTTTCATTTTATATTGCATAATAAGCTTGGACGCGCAATTTTCCGTACGGCCACAAAAAGCAAATGGCTGGCGCCTTTTTTAGTTAAAAGCATGAAAACCGTTGGCGCTATTGACGAAAGCCTTTACCGCATAGCTTATAATGAAATTGATACCGAACAAAAACGGCTTGACACCTATTATACCCTAAATTTGATCAGGCAGTTAAAGCCTGATGTGCAGAAAGTAGCACAACTAATCAATCAGCATAAAATTAAATGTTTGCTGATATTTGGCAGGCACGATAAGCTTTTCCCTAAATCGGCGGCAATGCCATTTTTAGGAATGCTCCATAATGCCGAAGTGCATGAAATTGAACTTGGGCACTGGTTGGTTACAAAGGCACTTGACGAGTATTTAGTTAAATAAACATGGTACCTTCGCGTAAAAAGAAATTTTGGAGTAAACTATTCATCCGTTGCGTAAAATGGTGGATCGGTCGTAATTTTAAAGAGGTTAATGTACAGCCCTTTGAGCCACGCTCCGGCCATTCAATATTGCTTTTGACCAATCATTTTAGCTGGTGGGATGGTTTCATTGCTAACCGGACAGCTGTTTATGATCTTAAAAAGCAATTCTACATCATGATGCAGCAGGACCAGTTCGATCAGCATCGTTATTTTCGATACATTGGTGCTTACTCTATTCAAAAAGGGTCAAGGGCAATACTCGACTCGCTCAGTTACTCGGCCGGGATATTAAATGATCCTGATAACCTCATCGTGATATTTCCACAGGGCGAGCTCTATTCAAACCATGAAACGCATATCCGTGTTGAAACCGGTGTTTATAAACTGATGCGACAGATAAAAGGCCCCTGTCAGGTGGTTTATCATTGTACCCTGATCGATTACTTTGAAAGCCTGAAGCCCCGTGCCTATGTTCATTTGTTTGATTTAGGTGTTGCCGGCGAACTTAGTTTTGAGCAGTTGAAGGAGAACATTAATAACGCGCATCAGCAAGCGTTGAAGAACCAGATCAATATGGAGCACTAATTAATTGACACTAATTTCCTGAATTGTTTCGAATTGGTGCTAATTCCATTTGATAAGCCATCAGCAAATTTCGTGTAATTCGATAAAATTGTAGCCGACATGCAATACATTCGTGTAAAATATGATCCGCAATAAAGAAAACTTTTTCATGAACCGTATTGTCCATTATTATATTAAATGGATAGTTGGCAAAACGTTTCATGAACTATTGTTTAACGATATTGTGATTGATAAAAACAAATCGGTGCTGCTGATAGGCAACCATTTTAGTTTTTGGGATGGGTTGATATTATATTGCGTAAACGATAAATTGCTGAAGAAAAAGTTACATGTCATGATCCTGGAAGAGACTGCCCGTAACGAGCGCTTCCTGAAATATGTAGGTGCTTTTTCGGTAAAAAAAGATTCAAAAAGTATCATCCAATCACTTGACTATGCTGCCGGATTGCTTACCGATCCGGTAAATTTGGTTTTGATGTTTCCGCAGGGCAAACTGTATGCTAACTTTGTTACCGGCATACACTTTGAAAAGGGGGTTATGAGGATCATTGAAAAAGCAAACGGGAATTTCCAGCTCGTTTTTGCTTCAACTTTTATTCAATACTTTAAACATAAAAAGGCAACGGCAACCGTTTATTTAAAAAACGAACCAGAAAATTACACCGGTAAAAGCATAAGTAAATTACAAGAGGCTTACCAAAGGCATTATGAAGCCTCTAAAGCGCTGCAAACCGAATTTGATATATAAAAAGTGACCATAGCTATATTAATAACCCTCTTTTTTATCATACTCAGGTTTGCGGTAACGCTATTCAATTATATCTCCAACCCTAAGCTGCCCCATATAGGGCGGTATTATTCGGATAAAGTTTCTATCCTGATCCCTGCACGTAACGAGGCCGAAAACATATTAACCCTGTTAAATTCCATTCATCAGCAAGATTATAACAACTACGAGGTTATTATTTATGACGATGATTCAAGCGATGATACTTATCAGGTTTGTACTGAATTTGCCGCCGGTCACCCTCATTTCAGGGTGTTAAAGGGAGGTAAATTACCGGATGGCTGGATGGGAAAAAATTACGCCTGCCATCAAATGGCTAAACAGGCCGATGGTAAATACCTGCTGTTTTTGGATGCTGACGAACAAGTTAGTAACCGCCTTATCAACAGCGCGGTACACCGTATGCATTTGCACCAGCTGGGTTTACTAAGCCTGTTCAGCAATCAAACCATGCTTACCTTTGGCGAGAACCTGGTAGTACCTCTCATGCATTTCATATTGCTAAACCTGCTGCCTTTACGCCTGGTATATATATTAAAAAACGCCTCAGTAGCAGCCGCCAGCGGGCAGTTTATGTTGTTTGATGCTGCCATTTATCATAAACACCAATGGCACAAAGCGGTAAAAAACAAGGTGGTGGAAGACGTGGAGATCATGCGCCTCATAAAAGCAGAGCGTTATAATGGTGAGGCACTGCTGGCCAACGGCATGATCAGCTGCCGCATGTACCGGGGCTATGGCGAAGCTATAAACGGGTTCAGTAAAAATTTCCTGGCGGCGTTTAACTACAGCATCATTGGTTTTTTGGTGTACATTACCATCACTATTGCCGGTCCGCTGATTATCCTGACAACCCTGAACATGCCGCTGATACTTTTTACCGCAGGCCTTATTTTTCTTACGCGGATCATGATCTCCCTTTCGGCCGGTCAAAAAACGGAGTATAACATCCTTTTACATCCTGCTCAAATGTTTAGCCTGCTGATTGTGGCTGTTTTATCCATCCAAAGGTATCTTACCAAAACCACGATGTGGAAAGGGCGAAAAATTTGAAGCCCATAGCATCCGATAATTCTGCCCCGGCAAAAAACAGGATCTGTATCATAGTTATTTTCCTGTTTCATTTGGTAGGGTTGACAGGCTTTATTATCCCCTCATTAACCGTATTATTTATAACCCTGGTACCATGGCATTTACTATTGATGCTTGGGATTATCGTTTATAGTTATGACAATTTTGACAGCAGGTTTCTGCTGTTTGCATTGACCACCTTCGGCATCGGCTTCCTGGCCGAATACATCGGTGTACATACCGGTTGGCTCTTCGGGCATTATCAGTATGGCAGCACACTTGGCATCAAACTATTTGAAATCCCCCTAATGATCGGGGTAAATTGGTTCCTGCTGATCTATGCCGCGGGGGGTATCCTGCAGCGAAGCAGGCTTCAAAATACCTGGGTAAGGATATTTACGGGATCTATGGTCCTTACCTTGCTCGATGTACTGATTGAGCCTATTGCCATACATTTTGATTACTGGCATTGGCTGGATGCCGGCGTTCCGTTTAAAAACTATGTTTGCTGGTTTGCGCTGAGTGCATTGCTGCTTTTTATATTTGAGCAGTTTAAATTTAAGCGGCAAGCTATTGTTGGTCCGGCATTACTGATTGCACAATTTGTATTTTTTGCTGTCTTGAATTTGATGTATTGAGCTAAGGGATCAACTATTTAGTGATATAATAATCATCAAAATCAACGCAATCATTACAATCAACGGTTATTTTTGCCGTAAATTAGCAGCACCATGGGAGATTATCAGTTAAAGGTTACTATTGACCAGGATTCGGGCTTTTGCTTTGGGGTGGTTTATGCCATTGATATGGCTGAGGAGATTTTAGAAGAAGATGGCTACCTGTACTGCCTTGGCGATATTGTGCATAATGACGAGGAAGTTGAACGCCTTAAAGCAAAAGGCCTGCGTATCATTGAACACGACCAGCTTAAAGATCTCCGTAATGAAAAGGTGCTCATCCGTGCCCATGGTGAAGCTCCCGACACCTACCGTACGGCTTTAGAGAATAACATCACCCTTATTGATGCCTCATGTCCGGTAGTGCTTAAACTACAAAACCGCATCAAAACCTCATATGACTCGAACGAGAAGATCCTGATTTTTGGCAAGCACGGTCACGCAGAAGTGGTTGGCCTGCAGGGACAAACCAATGATGAAGCGATAGTTTTCCAGGATATTGCCGAGCTTGACAATGTAGAACTGCCGCACAACATTACGTTGTATAGCCAAACCACCAAGAGTATGGATAAATTCTACTCGGTTAAAGATGAGCTTATTTCACGCGGCTACGCCCTTAAGGCTAATGATACTATTTGCCGCCAGGTAAGTAACCGGGATAAAGACCTGCCCAAATTTGCAACGCGCTTTGATAAGATTGTTTTTGTATCGGGCAAGAAATCTTCAAACGGTAAGGTATTGTATGAAGTATGCCGCAAGCACAACCGCAATACTTACTTCATATCCTCAACCGACGAACTGGATAAAAACATGTTTGCGCCAAATGATACCATTGGTATTGCCGGTGCAACGTCAACCCCCATGTGGCTGATGCAGAAAGTAAAAGCCGCTATAGAAAGCTTTTAACAGCACGCTTTTTGCTGTAATAGGTAACATGCAAAAAAGTCCGTCAAATATTGGTTTATTTGTGGCCGCGCTGGTAATTGGCTGCTGGGCAACAAGCATTACATTGCTGATGCAATGGCATTTCAGCTTCGGCAATCCTCTTGTTTATGTACTGATGCTGGTGCAAATGCACCTTTATACCGGGCTGTTCATCACCGCACATGATGCTATGCATGGTACAGTTTCGCCTGATAAGGGCTTAAATAACTTTGTGGGTTACCTCAGCACGTTCCTATATGCCTCGTTCTGGTACCCGCAATTGTACACCAAACACCACAGGCACCACAACCATGTACATACACATGAAGATCCGGACTATCATCAGGGCAGCTTTTTTGCGTGGTATGTACAATTTATCCGCAATTACCTGTCCATATGGCAAATTGTGGTGATGGCTGTTGTATTCAATATCCTGAAGGTTTGGATACCACAGCCAAACCTGATCGTGTTTTGGGTTGTACCATCATTACTGAGCACATTACAGTTATTTTACTTTGGTACGTACCAACCGCATAAAGGCGAACACGATAACCGGCACTTTGCCCGGAGCCAACGCCGTAATCATTTGGCTGCATTTTTTAGCTGCTATTTTTTTGGTTATCATTATGAGCACCATGAATCGCCTGGTGTACCGTGGTGGAGATTGTGGAAAGCTCCGTTGCCGAAAAGCAGAGATTAACCAATCCATAATCCGCTGCTCGTCATCGTATCCACTATTAAGCTCGGAAAAAATCGTAATGACACATAAAATATATTTAGGGATGTTGCGCGGGGCAGCGTTAGGGATTGCAGCGGAAAACCCACAGCCTTGTGCAAGCCTCAGTGCGTACAGACAAGGCGAGGATTTGCAGCGTAAAGCCCGGGCCGCAGGCAACGCCCATATCATGAAACCCATTCAAAAAAGCCTTAATAATCAACACATTACAATCACATCATAATAAAAAAACGAAACAATCCCCACAAACAGACAGGTAATCGTGCAAATCTCCCTGCAAAGCTGGAAATTGCTTCGTCCCCTATAATAACGGGAGTATACTGTGACAGGGAATAAATAAACCTTACACCTCATTTATTTGTAAATTGTGACCACCGTCATAACTTACGGGGCATTTTTTGCTATTTTTGCGCCTACAGTTATGGCTAAAAAAGGAATTTTACTGATTAACCTGGGCACCCCGGATAGCCCCAGCACAGCAGATGTAAAGCGTTATTTAAATGAATTTTTGATGGATCCGCGGGTTATTGATATCGGGGCCATTTCACGTACCCTTTTAGTTAAAGGCCTTATTGTTCCGTTCAGGGCGCCTAAATCGGCCAAATTGTACCAGGCCATCTGGGATCCTAAAACAGGCTCACCGCTGTTACACTACAGCATTTTACAACAGCGGGCCTTGCAACAGCGCCTTGGCGATGACTATATGGTTGAGCTGGCTATGCGTTACCAAAACCCTTCTATCGAATCGGCTTTGGAGAAACTGAAGGCAGCCCTCGTTGAAAGTATCCAGGTAATCCCTTTGTTTCCGCAATATGCCTCGGCCAGTACCGGGTCTGTTTATGAAAAGGTGATGGACATTGTTGGCAAATGGCCAACATCGCCAAATATTACGTTCATCAACTCTTTCCATGATAATGAGCTGATGATTGAAACTTTTGCTGATAACGCTCAAAAATATAATCCTGAAACGTACGATCATGTTTTATTTAGCTTTCACGGACTGCCGCAAAGGCAACTGATTAAAGCCGATCATACTCATAATACCTGCCTTAAATCTGCAGGCTGCTGTGAAACGCTTACTGATGCCAACAGGTTTTGCTATTCGGCACAATCGCACCATACCGCGAAACTGATAGCTGAAAAAATGGGCATTCCGAAAGAGAAATATACCATCTGCTTTCAATCGCGCCTGGGCAACGACCCATGGGTGCAGCCTTACACCAGCGAAATTGTAGCCAAACTGGCCGGCGAAGGTAAAAAACGTCTCCTGGTATTTTGTCCCGCCTTTGTAGCCGACTGCCTTGAAACCGTATATGAAGTAACTACCGAATATGGTGACGAATTTAAAGCCCTCGGCGGTGAGCATGTGCAACTGGTTGAGAGTTTGAATGATGCACCTAAATTTATTGATGCCTTAGTGCAGATGGTAAAGCCTTTTTAGGAAAACTCCCCTGTTGAATATAATTATTGCCTAACGGAGCTGTTTTATAGCATACGTTAGGCTTTTTTTATTGTATAAAAAAAGCATCTGCCCATTGCTAAACAAATGCTGTACGATTTTTATATAATTGATAGTTTAACCTACTTTTACATTTACCGCATTTAAGCCTTTTTTGCCTTGCTCTACATCGTAGGTAACGCTATCGTTTTCACGGATAGTGTCGATCAGGCCTGATACGTGTACAAAAACTTCGGCACCACCATTAGTTGGCGTAATAAATCCGAAACCTTTGGTTTCATTAAAGAATTTTACTGTTCCTTGCATTATATTTTTATTTAATTACTACAAAGGTAACATTAATTATTAACAATCAATTAAAAATAAGGCCATTACACGTTTAAAGTTTTCGGAAGTGTAATTCCCTGTTGAAAACTACGTCGTAAAAACAGCATTTATCAACTCCCTGAAGCCTTAACACTTAGTGTTTTAACCTCGTTATTGCTGTAAAGGAACACTGCTGTAAACATGATATTCGCCGGGTTTCAGCGTCATGGAATATTGCAATGATGTTACACTTATACTGGTTTTGGTAATGTTATCGTACCAGATTCCGGTAGCCGGGAAGCTGATATTGCCGGTTTGCGGCACCACGTCAAAATTGCCTACCACCTCAACATTCGCGCCGGCATCTTTTAGTTGGATTGTTTTAATGGGACCGGCAAGATCATAAGTATAATTGGTTGAGGCAAATACAGCGTTCTTTTCCTTCATCTTAATCATCTTTGCATAAACACCATATAAATGCCTCCTGTTAGGATCAGTGTTATAGTTCCAGTAGATAGGTTTATTGCTGGTGCGGTCTCCCTGGTTAATACTTACATCGTAACCAAGCTCGCCAAACTGCCACAGCATCTTAGGTCCCGGAACCGAAAACAGGAACGCGGCTGCCATTTCTTCGCGCGCCAAACCTGTGTTTTTATCTTTTACATTGTAGCTGCCAACCGCATTGCCATAACTTTCATTTTTAAACTGCAGGCGTTCCTCATCATGGCTTTCAAAATAGCCTACCAGGTTATACGGCTGCGTAAACGTATGCTGATCATAAAACAAACCCTGAAAATTGGAGTTGGTTAGCCAGCCCATAGTAGCTTCGTTGGCATTATAGTTCAGGTTGTTCCAAAGCATCATGCCTTCGCCGGCCAGTTCTTTTTCTTCCTGGTTAGCCGCAAAATGTTCCAGTATTACGTAGAAATTATTATTATCGATGCTTTTGATGTAGTTGTTATAATCTTTCCAGATGGCTACACGACTGGCATCATATTGGCTCCATGCGTTCACGGCTGCATCAGACGTGCCATAGTTAACCTGGGTAAAACCTTTTGAAAGGTCAAAGCGGAAACCATCTATCTTATACTCCGTCATCCAGAATTTGAGCACGTTTTTTACAAAATATTTAGTGTCGGCGCTTTCATGGTTAAACTGGTAGCCGACATTGTAAGGATGCGTTGGATCCACATTATACCAGGGGTTGTTGGCCGCAGGTTTACCTGCTGTTGTATTAAAATACATCTGTACCATTGGTGATTGGCCAAAGGAATGATTAAGCACCATATCCTGGATCACCGCTATACCCCGCGAGTGGCACTCATCAATAAAAGCTTTCAAGGCGTTTTTGGTACCGTAGTATTTATCAGGCGCAAAATAAAAAGACGGATTATACCCCCATGAAAGATTACCTTCAAACTCATTAAAAGGCATCAGTTCAATAGCATTAACTCCCAGGTTTGAGAGATACTTCAAAGTATCTGTAAGGGTTTGATAGTTATGGGCATCAATAAAATCTCGTAATAATAATTCATAAATAACCAGGTTCTTTTTATCGGGGCGGGTAAAGCTGGTGTTTTTCCAGCTATACGCAGGCTGATTGGCCTGAAAAACGCTTACATTACCGGTAGTTTTCCCGGTTGGATACTTTTTTAAGTTGGGATAGGTATCTGAAGAAATGTATGAATCGTTATCAGGGTCAAGCACCTTTTCGGTATATGGATCAGCTACCTTCAATGATTTATCAATATAAAACTGATAACCATATTCAGCAGCGGGATCGATGTTATCTATTTGTACCCACCAGCGTTTGCCATCGGGTGTGTTGTTCATCACGGCCTTGGTGTCATTTACATCCCAACCGTTAAAATCACCTGTTACTGATACGGATTTTTTGCCCGGCGCATACAGGTTAAAAATTACCGATTTACCCGAATTGATAAAGGTAACCCCGTCTTTTGCACCCGCCGGCAACGCCTTTCCGGTGTTTACCACCGTAATTCCGGGAACGTTCCCGGAATTACCCGGCAAAACTTCTTTCTTTTTGCATGAAGTAAAACCGGCCAATAAAAGTCCGGCAAGTAATAAGTAAACATTTTTAATGATCATATTTTGTTATAATTGGTTTCTTACCAAAGCAATCATAGCCAACTGGTTACAGGCCATATTGCTTCAGCAATGCAATATCAGTAAAATAATTGGTAAAATTACTTTTCATCAAATTATGTATTTATCAACCGGAATAATTCGCCCTTTGGACTATCATGTCAGGACAACCTTAAAGCCCTACCTACCCGGGGAAGGCTTGAGTGGGACTAATTATTTGGCTGGCTTAACCCCTTCGCTGGTCATTATCACCCGCTTTATGCTCCCATCTTTATTGTAATACAAATAATCGATGCAAACGGAACGGTGGAAACTGCCAGCGTCAGGCACTAACGCCCCGTTATGATATATAAAATACCATTTGCCTTTAAACTCAATAATAGCCTGGTGATTGGTATTAGAATTTCCAGCTATTTCGTTAATGATCCCCTTATATTCCCACGGGCCATTGATATTCCGGCTCATAACATACGCTATTTTTTCGGGAAACTCATAAGCATAAGATAAATAATACCAGCCGTTACGCTCGTGGATCCACGGCGCTTCGGTGTAATGCGGCAGGGTGATGGTTTTAATCTCGCCGTCAAGTTCGGTCATGTTGCTTTTTAGCTTAGCATAATAGCAAATGCCATTTCCCCAAAACAGGTAGGCCTGCCCGTCTTTATCAATAATAACTGTTGGGTCAATATCATCCCAGGAATGCTTAACGGCTTTGGTCATATCATTGGTAACCAAAGCACTGCCGCGCGCATCCTTAAACGGCCCCAACGGACTGTCAGATACCGCCACGCCAATAGCTTTGCCATGAATAGTGCCATGTTCAACAGCCACATACCAGTAAAACTTGCCGTTCCGTTCAATCACCTGCGAAGCCCATGCATCATCCTTAGCCCATTTAAACTCCTTAACATTCATAGGCGAAGGATGCTCTGTCCAGTTCACCATATCGGTTGTAGTGAAGCAGGTCCAGTCGTGCATAGTATAGCCGTTATGGCCGGTAGCAGCTTCATCATGGCCGGTGTACAGGTATACCTTATCCTTATAAACCATAGCCGCCGGATCGGCGGTATACTTGTGCCTGATGACGGGATTACCATCCGAATGGAAAGTGGTATCGCGGGTTGTGGCATTGGCGTATGTCAGGCTGCCAAATGCCAGGCCTAATGCGATCAGGTATTGTGATATTTTCATATTAGTCAATTTTAAATCATGGGCATTAAGCCTACGAGTCTTTTCAATTCCCTCCCTCGGGAGGGGTGCGATTGGTGAGTGTGGTAGTTGGGAGGGGTTTGTACGCTTTACCATGGAATTTGCGCGGCGAAGAAACCCCTCCCTACACCCTCCCAAGGGAGGGAATCGCACTTCCCGGCCCTCTTATTTCTATTCTTCCCCCGTCCCGTGTCCTCACAGGTAACATCATCCAGAAGTTATTTCCCTATCACCGGCCATCCATCAACCCAATCCAGCTTCTCTACCCTCAGTTTCGAGATCCCCCTATCCGCCGCATCATAGCCATGGAAGATGATATAATCTACCCCGTCAAAAGTACTTACGCCATTATGGCCCACGCCATACCAGTTAGTGTCACCTGCCAACAGGATACTGCCACCGCCTTTGTTCATTGACACGCCCTCTTTATCCAGGTATGGTCCCTTCAATTTTTTTGAACGACCGATAATCATTTTGTAAGTGCTCTTCGGCCCTTTACAGCAATAATCTATCGAGGCAAATAGGTAGAAATATTTATCGTGCTTAAATATAAAGGGCGCTTCAATGGCATTGCCTCCTGCATCAACAGGATTACCGTCAACAGCGGGTAGATTTTCCGTTGCTATTTTTCGGCGTGTTGCAATGGTTGGAATGTTATCAATATTTTCCGCAACGCTTAACCTGTCTTTATTCAGCTTCACCAATTTTAATCCATCCCAAAACGAGCCGAAAACCAAATATGGTGTACCGTCTTTATCGGTAATTAAATTAGGGTCGATGGCGTTCCAGTTGGTTTTACCGGGGATAGATTGAGTTACCTTGCCATGATCAATCCATTTATAGTTTGGATCATTGGTATGCAACGTGGCATTGGTCGCCACACCTATGGCCGAAGTATTTTTGCCAAAGGCCGATACAGAATAAAACAAGTAGTACAGCCCGTTGTAAAGCGAAATATCCGGTGCCCAAATATGCCCTTTAAAACCGGGGATAGCATCAACTGCCCATTGCGGGGGCGTTGCAAATACAGGTTTCTCAGCCTTCCAATATACCCTATCGCCTGACGACCACATAGCAATGCCATTACCTGTACAGAAGATGTAGTAAGTGCTATCCTGCCGGATCATTACCGGGTCGTGTACCGATATATCAGTCCTTAATTCCTGGGCATTGCAGAAAATGCCCGGGAACAATAAGGATATGATCAGAAGGATCTTTTTCAACGATTATTTGTTTTTAAGCCTTACTACTTTGAATGAGTACGGCTCAACTGCCAGCTTTAAGGTATTGCCTGAAATGTCAATAGTGCTTTCAACAGGGCTAACTGCTGTGGGCGTGGCTAATGAATTTTCGGCATCCTTGTCATCGGCTTTCAGTGTAGTAACCGTGGCCTGTTTTTGATAACCTTTTGAGCCGGTAATCTTAAAGCTTACATTTTGTGCCGAAGTGCTGGTATTCACAAATTTGATCACCAGTTCATTGGTATTCTTATCTAAACTGGCAGTAGCATAGCTATCATTTTGGCCGGCTACGGCTTCGTTGTTTAACGTAAGCGGCACTACATCTGTTCCTTTATTAATGGAAAACAGTTGCTGCACATAATAATTCGGCGTAGCATAACTTTTCAGGTTATCAAACCAGATCAGGTTTGGTGTCCACTGCCAGCCTTCTACGTGTGCGAAAAGAGGGGCGTATGAAGCCATGTTCACTACATCGGCATTACGCTCCAAACCGGTCATGAAGGCCGCTTCAGACAATGCACATTCCCAATTGTTTTTGTTATCGGGGTTTACGGTTGATTTGCTTTGCGCAGCATATTCACCGGCGAAGATCTTAGGGCCTTTACGGTCGTAGTTATCATAACGGCGGGCATTATCCCTAAACCATTTTGCAGGCGCATAATAATGCTCATCCAAAATATCGGCACCTAAACCGCGGAAGGTTTTATTTAACAGTTCAAACTCTTTACCATCAGGTGATGGGCCTAAAGCCGATACGATCTTGATATCCGGGTATTTAGTTTTGATGGCTTTGGTAAAGATTTTCCAACGGTCGATATATTGCGGGCCCCATTGCTCGTTACCTACACCGATCATTTTTAAATTAAACGGTGCCGGGTGACCGAGATCGGTACGCAGCTTACCCCATTTGGTGCTGGCATCGCCATTAGCAAACTCAATCAGGTCGAGCGCGTCCTGTACGTAAGGATCAAGTTTATCCAAAGGCACCAGCTCACCGGTGTTGAATTCGCAGGCCATACCGCAATTCAGGATAGGCAGAGGCGAAGCGCCAATATCCTCGGCAGTCATGAAATACTCCATAAAGCCCAGACCGAAAGTTTGGTAATAATCAGGCGTTGGACGGTGTTTAAACTCGGTATTCCAGCGGTTAATGATATTCTCGCGTTTATCAACCGCGCCGATAGTTTTTTTCCACTGATAGCGGTTGCTCAACTCGCGGCCTTCAACAATACATCCACCGGGGAAACGTAAAAAGCCAGGCTTAAGATCAGCCAATCGCTGTACGAGGTCGGCACGCAGGCCACCCGGGCGGTTTTTCCAGGTGTGCTCGGGGAATAGGGAGATCATATCCAGGTCGATTACGCCCTTACCGCTCATCCAAACATACAACTGTGCTTTCTGCGTTGTAGCGTCCGATTTAAATTTCACGCTATAACGGTTCCATTCTTTATCAGTTGGTGTAAGCTCTGCCTTACCTATAATGGCATCATTGTCGCCGTGCAGTTCAATGTTCAGCTTTACGTTGGTATCGCCGTCTTGTTTTGCCATTACCGAAAAGCTGTATTCCTCGCCTTCCTTAACACCCATCCCGCGGAAACCCTCGTTAGAGAAACCATAGAAACCCGCATCACTTGTGATGTAGCTTTTTATAAAGTGCGCATTCTCCGGACGTTCAACAGCACGGTTGATCACTTCAGTGCGGCCATCACCTCCATCCTTTTTTTGCTCTTTCCATCCCATCAAAGGCATGTTAAACTCAAACGAACGGTTTTTTACCAACTCGGCATAAACACCGCCATCGGCAGCAAGGTTAATATCCTCAAAAAATATCCCATACATGGTAGGCTGAATGTGTGCCTTTACCTTATCAACCGTTATGGTATATTGTGTTTGCGCATGCAGCGCGGTAAAAGTACCGGCAGCACACAGCATTAAAAAAGCTCTTTTTAGCATCACTTATTTATTTGGAGAATTTGTAAATGGTGACCGTATGGTAAGTTTGACCAGGCTTTAACACGGTTGAAGCAAACGCCGGCTGATTTGGCGCATCAGGAAAATGCTGGGTTTCCAAACAAAACGCCGAACGGTAAGGATAAGCTTTGTCGCCTTTGCCATCTTTGGTTTCGCCGGTTAAAAAATTGCCTGAGTAAAATTGCAAGCCGGGCTCTTCGGTGAATACCTCCATAGTAATGCCGGTAACTGTACTCTTAACAGTAGCGATTGGGGTGCTAAGGTCATGCTTGTTCAACACAAAGTTATGATCATAACCTTTACCGTTTTTCAGTTGCTCATCGGCAATGCTAATGTCTTTACCAATGGTTTTTGAAGTGGTAAAATCAAATGGGGTACCTTTAACCGGCTGCAGCTTGCCTGTCGGGATCAACGTGGTATCTACCGGCAAAAATGCATCCGCATTTATCTGCAGTACATTGTCGGTAATAGTTGGGTTGCCCGCGCCATTCAGGTTAAAGTATGCGTGATTGGTTAAATTAACGATGGTAGTTTTATCGGTAGTAGCTTTGTATTCAATCTTAAGCGCGTTATCATCGCCCAGGGTATAAACCACCGTTGCAGTTAAATTGCCCGGATAACCGCCTTCGTCGTCTTTTGAAACATAGGTAAGTTCCAGTTGTGATGCGCTCAGTTGTTTAGCAGCAAACACTTTTCCGTAAAAGCCGTTGAAGCCGCCATGCAGGGTGTTTACACCATCGTTAATATCCAATTGGTAAGCTTTGCCATCAAGAGTAAATTTACCTTTGGCAATGCGGTTACCATAGCGGCCTATAATGGCGCCGAAATACGGCTCCTTTGGTTTTTGATAGCTTTTCAATGAATCGTAACCTAAAATAACATCGGTAGCTTTACCGTCTTTATCAGGTACCAGTAAGCTTACCAGCCTGCCGCCATAATTGGTAACGGCCACTGTTGCGCCGCTGTTATTTTTCAGGGTAAAGAGTTTAACTTTTTGCCCCTGTACATCGGCCTCAAAATTGGCCGAATCGGGTATTGACTGGGTAGTTACCGAGGTTGAATCTTTCACGGTTGAATCAGTTGCTTTTGGATTACCGTTACAAGCCGCAAAAAGCGCTGCCGAACAGCTTAACATCATTAATAAATTCTTGTTATTCTTCATAATTTGAGGTTGTTAGCTTGCTTTTTAAAGCATTTGCCGTTTAACTATTATAATTTCCGGAACAAATAAATTGGTTTAACTAATGGTTTGGGAATCAGTGAGACCAATGTATAAAAATTAATTTATAATTGTTAAAAAAACACTTAAAATATTTAATTTAAAAAAGCCCGCCTCGCGCGGGACTTTCTTATTCAAAAATCAAATATTTCAACTAAACACCTGCAGCCTTGGCATGGTCGGCCAGGAACTGCGCAAGTCCGTTATCTGTAAGCGGATGTTTTAGCAAAGCGGTAATAGCACTCAGCGGACCGGTTATCACATCGGCCCCAAGCTTAGCACAGTTAACAATGTGCATAGCGTGGCGTACCGAAGCTGCCAGGATCTGTGTTTCATAACCGTAGTTATCATAAATCAGCCTGATATCTTCAATCAGTTGCAAACCATCAGTTGAGATATCATCTAAACGACCAATAAACGGCGATACGTAAGTAGCACCAGCCTTAGCCGCCAACAGGGCTTGGCCTGCCGAAAACACCAGCGTACAATTGGTTTTAATTCCTTTTTGCTTAAAATACTTTAAAGCTTTTACGCCATCTTTTATCATGGGCAGCTTTACCACAATGCGCTCGTGAAGAGCTGCCAGCGCTTCGCCTTCGGCAACCATCTCATCAAAGGTGGTTGATATTACTTCGGCGCTCACATCGCCATCGGTAATTTCGCAAATGGCTTTGTAGTGGTTAATGATATTTTCATGGCCGGTAATACCTTCTTTAGCCATCAAAGATGGGTTGGTGGTAACGCCGTCTAATACGCCCAGGTCGTGGGCTTCTTTAATTTGTGCCAGGTTGGCTGTGTCAATAAAAAACTTCATTTTATAAATTATTGTACTTACCAGAATTTAGCATAAAGCATGGTAAGCAGGATAAGTGTAACTACAATTAATGCCATGGTTGATTTCTCAACCTTGAACATACTACGCGGAATTTCAAATGCTTTCGGATTAACTTTCGGTCCGGCAAGGCTGATGGCCACCATCACAATAATGGTGAACATGAATGACAGCCCCATACAAATCAGGAACGGAATTTCATAGCCGCCTTTTCCATTAGGGAAAGCTGTATAAAGCAGGGTTTCGTTACCAAACAATTTTGGTGCATAGTTATTGAACAATACCGACATGCCAAAACCTGTCAAGATGCCCGCAATAGCGGCTGCGCCTGTGGTACGTTTCCAAAAGAAACCTAAAATAAAAATGGCGAAGATCCCCGGACTGATAAAGCCGGTGTATTTCTGGATAAAGGTAAAGCCGCCTTCGCCGCCTATGCCTAAAAGATCTTTCCAGGTAAGCATGATAGAGAACACTAATGCAGCCAAAATAGTAAGCCTGCCTACATTAACCATACTCTTTTCACTGGCTTCTTTGCTGATATGTTTTTTGTAGATATCAAGCGTAAAGATGGTACTGATACTATTTGCCTTACCTGCTAATGAAGCCACTATAGCAGCAGTTAAAGCTGCAACCGAAAGACCTTTTAAGCCGGTTGGTAAAAAGCCCAATATAGCCGAGTAAGCATTATCTGAGTTGAAGTGCCCACCCGATGCCATTTCTTGTTGCAAGCCACCGTTTTTGTACAATACGTAAGCAGCAATACCCGGTAATACCACTATAACAGGCATAGCCAGTTTCATTAAACCTGCAAAAAGGATCCCTGTACGGGCAGTTTTCAGATTAGCACCCAAAGCCCTTTGTGTGATGTATTGGTTACAGCCCCAGTAGTTCAGGTTCACGATCCACTGACCGGCAAAATACATAGCAATACCAGGCAGCGCAAGGTATTTGTTGATCTCTGCCTGCGGAGCGCCCGGCTTAGGTTTAGCCATCATCATTTTAAAGTGATCTGGTGCATCGCTCATCATTTTATTTAAGCCTGCCATAGCGTCTTTGCCCAAACCAAAATGCTCGCTTACCAAAGTAAGCGCTATATAAGTGGTAGCCAAACCGCCAACAACCAGCACCAATACCTGTATAACATCGGTAAAACCGATCACCTTCATACCGCCAAGGGTAATGAACAAGGCAAAAATAGACAGCGCGATAATGATCTCGTGCAGGTATCCGCCACCCATTAAGTTGTTAATGGCCAATGCACCCAGGTAAAGTATAGAAGTTAGGTTAACTAACACATACAACAATAGCCAGAAAATGGCCATGATAAAACTTACCGTTTCATTATACCGCGTATGCAGAAATTGCGGCATGGTGAAAATCTTATTTTTGAGGTATACCGGTATAAACCATACAGCCACAATAATCAGCGCTATGGCAGCAACCCATTCGTAAGCTGCAACGGCCAAACCCACGGCAAAACCCTGTCCGCTGGTGCCTATAAATTGCTCGGCAGATATATTCGACGCGATTAGCGAAGCACCAATGGCCCACCATGTAAGCGACCCCTCGGCCAGGAAAAAGTCGTGACTATCAGATACGCCTTTGATCTTTTTACGGCTGTATACCCAGTACCCGTAGCTCGTAACTACAATAAAATAGATTACGAAGATCACGTAATCGATAGTGGAAAATTTGTTCATTATTTGGTTTAAATTAGTTGCCCCTCCCAACCCTCCCCTAAGGGTGAGGGCTTTTTAAAGCATTGGTTAAGTTTATACTCTTCTCATTTTTTTTGAACCGAAACCTGTGGAATAAAGAAATTAATATCATACTAAATAAATTCCTTAATTCCATGAATTCGAGTTCAGACAATTCCGAAATCGAAAATTCGCAATGGCGTTGCCTGCGGCCGGGCTATCCGCTCATACTGCACAAGGCCTTAGCCACGTGGCCGGTATCCGCTTCTATCCCTAACGCGAAACAGCGCAGAACTTAAGACTTACGAAGTTTTAAAAACTTCGTAAGTCTTTAAAAAAAACGCCGCCGCTCGGCTCCAGCCGAGTGGCTATTATCCCCAGGCCGCTGGCCTGCTACTCCAATCCCAGCGGCCAGAGGCCGCTTAATAGTTGCCACTCGGCCAGAGCCGAGCGGCGGCTATCTTATATTTTTTTCCAAGTCTCCCCTTCTGGGGGAGATTTAGAGGGGGCTGGGGCTATTTATACGCCGCGTCATTCCACCTGATCTCGTTCCTGAACTGATCAAGCTTGGTGTCTTTGCCTATACGCAAAAACTCAATACCAGCCATATCAGCGAAATCATTGATCAACTCGGCCGACAGGTTTTGGCTGTATGCGGTATGGTGTGCACCACCGGCGTAGATCCAGGCTGCGCAACCGGTTTTCATATCGGGCAGTGGTTTCCAAAGCACCCTTGCAACTGGCAATTTCGGTAGATCTTCAACCGGCTCGATGGCTTCAACCTCGTTAACAATTAAACGGAAACGGTTGCCCATATCCACAATTGAAGCATTGAGCGCAGCACCACCGGCTACATTAAATACCAAACGTGCAGGATCCGCCTTGCCACCAATACCTAAGGCATGTACTTCTAATGCTGCTTTACCGTTGGCTAAGCTGCTATCAACTTCAAGCATGTGTGAGCCTAAAACCAAAGCATTGTTCGGATCGAAGTGATAAGTATAATCTTCCATGAAAGCGTTACCGCCTGGTAAACCAGCACCCATTATTTTGAATGCACGTACCAGGGCAGCGGTTTTCCAGTCGCCTTCGCCGGCAAAACCGTAGCCATCGGCCATTAAGCGCTGTGAGGCAATACCCGGTAACTGGATCATGCCATGCAGGTCTTCAAACGTATCGCTGAAACCTTTGAAGCCGCCATCTTGTAAAAATTTACGTAAGCCAAGTTCAATTTTAGCAGCGTCATAAACCGACTGATACCTTGCGCCGCCTTGCTTAAGGTCATCGGCCATAGTGTAAGTAGCTTCGTACTCATCTGTAAGGGATTTAACCTCAGCATCATTGATACTGTCAACTACGGCTACTAAATCACCAATACCATAAGTATTTACAGCGAAACCAAATTTCAATTCGGCCTCAACTTTATCACCATCGGTAACAGCTACAAAGCGCATGTTATCGCCAAAGCGAACAAACTTAGCGCCTTGCCAATCGTACCAGCCGGCAGCCGCGCGGCTCCAGCTTTCAATGTCTTTCAACACTTCGCCATCCTGCCAGTGGCCAACAACCACTTTACGGTTCATGCGCATGCGTGATACCATGAAACCGAATTCCCTGTCGCCATGGGCGCTTTGGTTCAGGTTCATGAAGTCCATATCAATTGAGCTCCATGGAATATCGCGGTTATATTGGGTATGCAGGTGCAGCATCGGTTTTTTAAGGATACTTAAGCCCCTGATCCACATTTTGGCAGGCGAAAAAGTATGCATCCAGGCAATAACACCGATACAGTTTTCGGCAACGTTAGCCTGCTGTAAAGTGTTATAGATTTCTTCGGTTGATTTAACAACTGGTTTGTACACTACCCGCACAGGAATATTGGCAGCGCCATCAATACCTTTAGCAATTTCCTGCGAGTGCTCGGCAACTTTTTTCAGTGTTTCTTCTCCGTATAAATTCTGGCTCCCGGTAATGAACCATACTTCAAATGTTTTCAGATCGATCATTATAATTAATTATTGATTTAGCGAATGAGTGATTTAGTGAATTGGTTTAGTTTTTTGGCGACAGCCTGAATAATGCTGCGCCGTGTTTGTTTATTTTTTGCTGATAGCTTGTTTTGTACTGGCCAACATCCTGTTTTTTCCACAGGTCACGTACGGTTACCTTGCCTTTCAGGCCCAGGTCTTTGAAGTTCAGGGATACGGATTTATCATCATCGCCGATATTGAAAAAGGCGGCATAAATATCCCTGTTGCCAGGGATCTGCGAATACCAGATCATGGCGCCATCTTTTTTGTATAACTGCTTGGGGTTCGATCCTTTTTGGTTTACCGCAATTACCTCATCATTGGTAAAAAGCTTCAACTCAAAATCGCGGTTCTCGGGCAGGTTGCCTCCTATCATCAGTGGTGAACGGAAGATACTCCAAAACGTCATATGGGTATATTCCTCATCTTCAGTAAAACGGCTAAAGCGCTCCTGGCCTACAGGTCCACGTTTACTCAGCTTGCCAATCTGGATCATATCACAATCGGGCCAGTGGCCGGGGCCGCCAATGCCTTCCCAGCTTTTGGCATATTCAAACATGTGCAGGATCTCTTTCCAGTTATCCCAAAAGTCATCAGCCATACGCCACATATTGGCATATTTAGTAGCATGAGCAGCCTGTGCAACCGGCGTTTCGCCGGGCGATAAGCTTAATACAACCGGCCTTCCGCATTGTTGGATGGCTTTCTGATAACCTTCAACCTCGACATTACTATATGGGCGTGAAAGGTCATCTACCTTAATAAAATCAACTCCCCATGAAGCGTAAAGCTCCAGCAGCGAATTCAGGTATTCCTGTGCACCGGGCTTTTTCATATCCAAACCATACATATGGTTCATCCAAGGGCATTTTGAGTTTGTATCGGCCACCATATCGGCAGTAATGCCATTGGTGCCTTTAACCGGCGATTTTGACCAAACAGCTTGTCTCGGGATCCCGCGCATAACGTGGATGCCGAATTTTAAGCCTTTGCTGTGGATATAATCGCCCAGCGGTTTAAAACCGTTACCGCCAAACGCTGATGGAAATTTAGTGGGTTGCGGAGTTAACCTTCCCCATTTATCCATAGTTAACCATGGAACATATGAACCATCCTGTAAACGCAATTGGAAGGGGTTGCCAATATTGCTGCCCGGAGGGTTATCGTACGACCATAAAAAGTCGACTACCACATACTCCCAGCCATGCTGTTTCAGATGCTCTGCCATGTAATCGGCATTGGCCTTAACTTCATCTTCATGTACTGCCGAACCAAAACAGTTATAACTGTTCCAGCCCATTGGCGGTGTAGCTGCTACCTGAGCCGATAAACGGGTGCCCAAAAACAGGCAAATCAGCATAAAAAAAGCAAATTTTAAAAAACGGGGACCGTGCGATTCCCCTCTTGAGAGGGGGGTAGGGGTGTGTTCATCGCTTTTGTTATTCCGGGCGCATAACACACCCCTGCTCCCGCTCTTATCCATCGCGCCCCCTCTCAAGAGGGGAGTTGGAAGTATTGATATTCTTTTCATGCTTATTGTCCGTAATATGAATCGGGTCCGTGTTTACGTTCGTAATGCTTTTTAATTAGTGCATCCTTTAAGCGGGGGGCACTTTTATCAATTTGTTCGGTAAGGTAGGCCATTTGGGCTACAGCTTCCAGCACAGCGCTGTTGTAAACCGCTTTTTCGGCAGTTTTACCCCAGGTAAACGGGGCATGGTTGCCCACCAGCACCATTTCAACCTCTTTATAATCCAGGCCTTTTTCTTCAAAGCATTCCATGATCTGGAAACCGGTTTGATACTCGTAGTTACCTTTAATCATTTCGTCATTCATGGGTGGGGCGCAAGGGATATCAACCGTTAAATGATCTGCATGGGTAGTACCGAAGATCGGGATATCACGTTGCGACTGTGCCCAGGCTGTTCCGTAGGTAGAGTGCGTATGCACAATACCGTTGATGCCTTCCCAGTGTTTATAAAGTACGGCGTGTGTTTTGGTGTCACTTGACGGGCGAAGGTCACCTTCAACGGTGTTGCCATCAAAATCAACGATTACCATTTTTTCCGGTGACAAGTCTTCATAAGGCACGCCGCTTGGTTTTATCGCAAATACACCTAATTCCCTGTCGGCGGCGCTTACGTTACCAAAAGTGAACAGCACCAGGCCCAATTTGGGCAGCTGCATATTGGCATTATAGGCACTAAGCCTTATATGATCATATTTACTCATGTCTTTATTAAGCGTTTTGCAGTTCAGGATTATTTTTCAAAGCAACTTCGGCAGCTACAAACTTGCCCAATATGCTGTATTGGTTATAGCGTTGCTGATAAACTTCCTTCAACGCGATGTTTGGCTCATAAACCACGTCAAAGCCGCGGCCCATGGCTGTCATAGCCTCTTCGATAGTTGGGTAGATACCGGCAACCACCGCAGCAAACATCGCAGCGCCCAAAGCACAGGTATGTTTAAACTGGTGAATACGGATAGGCATGCCCAAAACATCGGCCATCATTTGCATCACGAAAGGTGATTTTTTTGCTACGCCGCCGATACCGATGATTCCTTTAACCGGGATACCCTCGCTGATAAAACGATCAACAATGCTCTTGGCACCAAAGCAGGTAGCCTCGGCCAACGCACGGAATACCCGTGGTGCATCACTGCCCAAACCTAAACCGGTAATAGCGCCCTTCAATTCCTGGTTAGCATCCGGTGTGCGACGGCCGTTAAACCAGTCGATAGCCAGCTCATTGCTTTCTTCAATTGGTAATAAAGCTGCCTGCCTGCTTAGCTCAGGGATGATCATTTCTGAAATCTCCTCTTTCAACGCTTCGGCAGTGGCCGCGTCAATTACCTGCGATTGTGAAAGCAGGTTATTTAATGGCCAGGCCAGGATGTTTTTGAACCAGGCATAAGTATCACCAAAAGCCGATTGACCAGCCTCTAAACCTGCCATTCCCGGAATAACCGAGCCATTCACCTGTCCGCAGATACCGCGTACCAGTTTGCCTTCCATCTCTGATGTTGGGGCAACCAGGATATCGCAGGTTGATGTGCCCATTACCTTGCTCAGGTGATAAGGCTCAATCTGGCCGCCAACAGCGCCCATGTGCGCGTCAAAAGCGCCGGTACCTACAATCACATCGGTTGAGAGTCCCAATATCTCCGCCCACTCCGCGCTAAGGTTTCCGGCTGCTTCATCGGCCGTGTATGTATCTTCATATAATTTATCCCTGAAACCAGCCAGCACCGGATCAAGAGAAACAAAAAATTCTTCAGGAGGCAGGCCATTAAATTCTTCGGCCCAAAGGGCTTTGTGACCAGCAGAGCAACGGCCGCGTTTAATGGCCTTAACATCGGTACCACCGGTTAACAGGAAGGGGACCCAGTCGCAATGCTCGACCCATGAGGCAGCAGCATCACGTACACTTTTATCAACCCTTAGTACATGCAGCAGTTTAGCCCAAAACCACTCTGACGAGTAGATACCGCCAACATATTTCAAATAATTGGTATCAAATTTTGCAGCATGTTCATTGATCTGCGCTGCTTCTTTAACCGAAGTATGATCTTTCCACAATACAAACATGGCATTGGGGTTAGTTTCAAAACCGGGGGTTAAGGCAAGCGGAGTACCGGCAGCATCAACCGCAACGGGGGTTGAGCCGGTGGTATCAACAGAAATGCCTTTTATATTTTTTGCGATGGCTTCACCGCCGGCCTGTGCAATACAATCTTTAATAGTGGCTTTAAGTCCGTCGATATAATCCTGCGGATGCTGGCGGAACTGGTTTTCGGCAGGTACACAATACTTGCCATCGCGCCAACGGGGGTAATTAAATACTGATGATGCTATTTCTTCTCCGTTGGCCGCGTTTACTATCACGGAGCGCACGGAGTCAGACCCGTAATCAACCCCGATCACTAATTGGTTATTGCTCATATAAAGATTTATAATTATTGTCGAAATAACACTTAATTTTTGACAAAGAAAAATTTTATTTAAAATTTTATTCAGATAAAATGCATTATTTACTTAAAGGAACCTTTTGGCCTGTAAAAAAGTCATTACATAGTTCAAGTACCTGTCGAAAAAATCGCCGGTACGTCTATTCAGCCCGGCAATAATTAGTGTTCTTTTAACAATATAAAATAAGCTTTACAAAACGGATTGGCTGTTTTGGGGTGGTAAAACGTTTAATTTACTCATACAGTATATAGCGTTGCCGTTACTAAAAATGAATCCGGCGCACTGGGAAAATCAAATAACATCTTTGCCCTTGTGACAACACTTTTCCGGCAAACCAATAAAAAAGCGGAACAGTCAATCACGACCAATTCCGCTTAAAACTGTAACAAAAACTATCTGATTATTTAACGCCATTTGCCGCGTCCATGATGACTTTGGCAACGGCCTCAGGCTGCGAAATGAAGATCACGTGGCTGCCTTTTACCTCTGTTACTTTTGCACCGGCACGTTTGTACATGGTACGCTCAACATCGGGCACAATGCTTTTATCTTCGGTGGCCACTATAGCATAGCTTGGTTTGGTTTTCCATGCCGCTTCGGCAACAGGCGTAACAAAACATTGAACCGAAGTTGGCCCCTGCGATGCAAACATGAAGTCGGCTTCGGCTTTACTTAGGTCGCCGGCAAAACCGCCATGAAATTTGGCTTTATCATAGTAAACAAAACCTTTATCATCCGGCGGCAAAATACCGTTTTCGGGAGCCGGAGGAGCCGACTGTACCCATTTTATCGTATTTTCCCCTTTATCGGGCATAAAAGCGGCTATATAAACCAACGCTACTACTTTTGAATTATTCCCGGCTTCGGTAATTACCGTACCACCATAAGAGTGGCCTACCAATACCGTCGGGCCATCCTGTTTATCCAGGATCCGGTTGGCAGCGTCAACATCGTCCTTTAAAGAAGTAAGCGGGTTTTGCACCACGGTAACATTATAACCTTTTTTTGTAAGGATATTGTACACGGCCTTAAAGCCCGAGCCATCGGCAAAGGCCCCATGCACTAATACAATGTTTTTAACAGGCTGTGCCTGGGCAGCGGCCTTAAAAGTAAAGGCAAACAAGCTGCCTAATAAGATAGTCGCCGCAACTAAATGTGCTTTTAAGCGGCCTTTCATGAATTTTGTGTTCATTTTTTACTAGAGTTTAAGTTTCATAAATAATACTGTTGACAGCACCATTTCAAAGCTTGCTCCAAAAACACAAAATACTATTAATCAATGCATTAATTAAAATACAGCTACCCAACATTTACGATATATCGGGTTTTACACGATAGCTTTCTCCATATATCATTACCCATTGTTAGCTATTCGCCATGGCAACAATATCTTTTCCATCTAATATCCAGCGGCCGGCGCTGCGGTTCGCGGTATTGATCATGGCTTTCCCAACTTCCTCAAGTGTAATAAAACCTTTTGGGTAAATAAGGCGGCCTATAGGGTACATCCAGCTGATGTATTTATAAAATGGCAGGGTATTTTTTGCCCCCTTAAAGCTTTTCATAAAGCCGGGCCTGAAGTTAAATACCTGTTTGAAGGGCAGCTTCATCAAATCATTTTCGGTTTTACCTTTTACCCGGGCCCACATACTGCGGCCCTTTTCAGTACTGTCGGTACCGGCACCGGATACATAACAAAAAGTCATATCCGGATTAATTCGGCTCAAAATTTCGGCCACGTGCATGGTTAGCAGGTAAGTTACTTTATAATAAGCTTCTTCGCTCATCCCTACCGACGAAACGCCTAAACAAAAAAAGCAGGCATTGTAACCTTCTAACTGATCCTGAATGGGTTTGAGGTTAAAAAAATCAGCATGTATAATTTCCTTCAGTTTAGGATGTGTTACACCACAGGGTTTACGGTTAATAACCAATACTGCTTCAACCTTATCGCTCAATAAACATTGATGCAATACCCCCTCGCCTACCATACCGGTGGCTCCTGTTATAATAGCCCTTATTTTATTAGTTGTTTCCATGATACTGATGTAGCCGATTATACCTTTAAAATATTGTATCTTATAGCAGATTTATTTACCCATTCCTATACCTTGTGTTAATTATATGTTACAATACAAACAATTATATAACCATAACGCTTTAACAATAAATTAGTTGAAATGCCAAAATGGTTAAAAATAACCTTAAAGGTCGCCGGAGCGCTCGTTGGTTTAATTATAATTATGTTTATTGCCCTTACTGTTTATGTTAATAATAATAAACAAAGGGTGCTTGCTATGATCACCTCCGAGCTCAATAAAAACCTGAACGGAACGCTAACCATCGGCACTATTGATCCAACGTTATTTAAAGGTTTTCCTGGGGTATCTGTCGAACTGAAAGATGTAGTACTGAAAGATAACCGCTGGGCGCAGCATCATCATACATTGCTTACCGCCAAAGATTTTGAAGTATCAGTAAACGCCTCTGCCCTTTTAAAGGGCGAAGTGGTGATCAATAAAATAGATATCAGCAATGCCGATATCGATCTGTTTACCGATAGCACCGGCTACAGCAATACCTCGATATTTAAAACAAAACCTAAACTTGAAAAAGACCCGAAAGAAAAACAAACCAGTTCATCAACACAGATCGGGAGGTTTTCGTTAAACAAAGTGAATTTTGTGGTTGATGACCGTCATGCTTATAAACTATTCAAATTCGCTGTTAATGATATCCGGGGCCGCCTGGATTACCCTGCTAAAGGGTGGAACGCCGATATCGACCTGAATACGATAGCAAACAGCTTTTCCTTCAATACCAAAAAGGGAAGCTTTATGAAAAACAGGCTTTTAAAGGGGCATTTTGATATCAGTTATGATTATGCATCGCAGGTTATTAACCTTGCCCCCAATACATTAAACATTGGCGATAACCCATTTACCGTGGGTGCACAGTTTAATCTTAAATCGCCCGAAACTGATTTCACCATTAACCTGAAAGCGGATGAAATTTTATGGAACGATGCTGCTAACCTACTGGCTGCCAACATCACCAAAAGCCTCAAAATGTTTGATCTGAAAAAGCCAATTGATGTTACCTGCGATTTGAAAGGAAGTTTTGGCGGCGGCGGCGATCCGTTGATTTACGTTACGGCCAAGGTTAAAAACAATGTGTTAACTACCCGGGGCGGCACTGTTGAAGATTGTAGTTTTAATGGCGTATTCAGTAATAACTACATCAATGGCAAAGGTTTAAATGACGATAACTCGGTTATAAAGCTTTATCATTTTAACGGCAGCTATAAGAATATTCCATTTACTATTGATACCGCATTTATCAACAACCTGAATACACCGGTGGCTACCGGGATTTTCAGATCGCGCTTTCCCGTTACCAAACTTAACCCGGTTATTGGCGATGAAAGCCTGAAATTTACCAAAGGCATTGTTGATTTAAAACTTGCTTATAAAGCCGATATTGTAAATTTTAAATTCACCAAACCCTTCGTTACCGGTAATGTAGATATTAAAAATGCGGATGTAAATTACCTCCCTCGTGGGCTCGTATTCAAAAACAACTCCATTGCCTTAAAATTTACCGATAAAGATCTTTATATAAATAATATCCGCCTGCAAAATGGCAGTAGCGTAGTGTACATGCAGGGTAAGGTGAGCAATTTCCTCAACCTGTATTATACCGATCCACAAAAGATTTTGATTGTATGGCAGATCACCAGTCCGCAGATACATCTTGGCGAGTTTTTAGGCTTCCTGAACAACCGCGGATACGAAAGCAGTAAAAGCAGCGGAGGAGCGGGCAAAAGGATGTCTAATGCCAAAATTACCAATCAACTTAATACCGCCTTTGATAAAGGGCAGGCCGAACTTCACTTGCGCTTAGCCAAAGTATATTATAAAAAGTTTTTGGCGACAAGCGTTAATGCCGATATCCTTTTAGCCGACAACACCATGAAAATGCGCAATGTAAGCCTTAAAAGCTCGGGAGGATCATTGAGTTTAAGCGGCCTGGTGCTGCAGGGGCCAACCAATAATTTTGCCATTAGCACAACTATTAACCACGTAAATACTAATACTTTCTTTGCATCGTTTAACAACTTCGGTCTCAAGGATTTTACCAGCGATAACTTGCGGGGTTTTCTATCGGCAAGGGTTGATATTAAAGGCGGGATCAAAAACACCGGCGACCTGGTACCGAAATCAATAAAAGGATTTGCACAGGTTAATTTAACAGATGGTGCATTGGTAAACTTTGCGCCCATAAAAAGCGTAGGCAAATTTGCCTTCCCTTTTCGCGACCTGGATAATATAACTTTTGGTGATTTAAAAGCCCGGTTTGATCTTGATGGTGATAAAATAAAAATTGCGCCCATGCAAATTAACTCGAGCGTACTCAACATGGATGTGGAAGGTACCTATTCGCTATCGCGGGGTACTAACATAGCCCTTGATGTACCGATACGAAACCCGAAGAATGACAGCAAAATAGCAGATGAAACCGAACGTAATAAAAAACGTATGAAAGGCATTGTTTTACACATACTTGCCACCGATGGCGATGATGGTAAAATAAAAATTAAGTGGAACAGAAACCATAAAAAACAAAAGCAGATGATGATGAGCAGAAGACCGATGACACCCAACAAGCGCCCGAACCTAAACAAGATTAGTTTAATTTCAAAAAATATTTACATTCACCGTTGTTTCATGGTGTTAAAATGACACTATAATAGCAAATAAATGCTTACCTTTGTGCTGTTCATTATAGGGTAATATGTTGATTACACATTCTGGTTAGCACATTATTTTAAAACTTTTAAACCGCTCGCTCCTTACAGCAATAATATCAGTAGCAAACCCTCGTTTTAAATATTAAATACTTATCCCGGGTTCACAAATAAAGAAGGAAGCAAAGTTTAATGTAATCTGTTTTTACCTCCGGTTGTTTAACCCGGCACATGTATCTTATTGAACCGTTTTTAGCTTAATAATCTGTATTAAAAAATGAGACAACTTAAAATATCCCAATCAATCACTAACCGCGAATCGGCATCGCTCGAAAAATACCTGCATGATATTGGTAAGGTAGATTTGATCACAGCTGAAGAGGAAGTGATCCTGGCGCAAAAGATCCGTGAGGGCGACCAGGTAGCGTTAGAACGTTTGACAAAAACAAACCTTCGCTTTGTGGTATCGGTTGCTAAGCAGTACCAAAACCAGGGCCTTACCCTGGGCGACTTAATAAACGAAGGAAACCTTGGTTTAATTAAAGCGGCAAAACGCTTTGACGAAACCAAAGGCTTTAAATTTATTTCATATGCCGTATGGTGGATCCGTCAGTCAATCCTGTCGGCCATTGCCGAGCAATCGCGTATTGTGCGTTTACCACTGAACCAGATTGGCTCATTGAGTAAAATTCACAAAGCAGCTTCAAAACTGGAGCAGGAGTTTGAAAGACAGCCAACACCCGAAGAACTTGCAGACAACCTGGAAATTTCGGTTGATAAAATTGCCGATTCAATGAATAACGCCGGCAGGCAGATTTCAATGGACGCACCTTTCATCCAGGGTGAAGAAAACACCTTGCTTGACGTATTGGCCAGCTCTGATGCAGCAACAGATACCGAAGTAATGGCTGATTCATTATCACAGGAAATTAAACGCTCGTTAGGTATCCTTGCCGAACGTGACCGTGAAGTACTGATGTTATTCTTTGGCCTTGGTGGTCATGCACCTCACTCATTAGAGGAAATAGGTGAAAAATTTGATTTAACCCGTGAGCGTGTTCGCCAGTTAAAAGACAAGGCTTTGATGCGTTTACGCCACAATTCAAAATCAAACCTGTTGCAATCATACTTAAACTAATTCAGGATATATCCGCCTGAGTTTTTTATACTAAAAACGCGAATGAGTAAATTGTTCGCGTTTTTTTATGGGATGATGTTTTTAATTCCCTCCCTTGGGAGGGATGTGTTGGAATGAGCAGTGGCAGGGAGGGGTTATACGCTATTTTAAACGAATAAGCATATCAATGAAACCCCTCCCTACACCCTCCCAAGGGAGGGAATCGCACAATCTCGTACTTTTTTATTTACTCCCCACAAACTCTTTCCCCTTACGATACTGCGGCAACTCGTACCACGCCTTTGCAGGTCGGCTTGCAGGGAAGCCATGCTCGGCCCGGTAAGCCTTACGCTCGGCGGTAAAATGCCACCAGCTTTTTCCGGTGTCGCCATGCTTAATATAGTGTGATAATAATCGGTATGAATCCTCCACACATGGATCGGCCCAGGCGCCTACGTGGCGTTCAAATGCATTAAAAAGTTCAACTGGGTCTTTACCTTTTAATTGTTCTAAAGAATAATAGCCTTGCTGTATCAGCTCAGTCGCAAAATTGATCCCTAATGATGGGATACTTTGAAATTCAATCAATGCATTTATCTCCCTGGCGCGTTCGGCATCTGCATTTAATATCATTGCAACTTCATCCGGGGCGAAGGTAACGAGATCGGCAATCTTGGTTTTTTGAGCCCAGAGAATAGCTTTCTCTTCTGCCGTTAAAAGCAGGTTAATTGATTTCTTCATAATTCAGGCAGGTATATAACTAAGTTAAAAAGGAATCCTGAGAAATAAAAAAGCCTTCCAAACTAAATTGAAAGGCTTCGGGCATCTGCACATTTAAAATCTGCACATCTGCAATTAATATTTATTTCATCAGTTTGATAAAGTCATCAAACAAATACCTTGAATCATGCGGGCCAGGTGATGATTCCGGGTGATATTGTACCGAGAAGGCTTTTTTGCCTTTTACGCGAATGCCTTCAATAGACTGGTCGTTCAGGTTTACGTGGGTGATCTCCACTTTATCTGAAGCACGTACAGCTTCCGGCACTACACCAAAACCGTGGTTTTGTGAAGTAACTTCGCAATGGTTAATGATAATATTTTTTACCGGGTGGTTTAAACCACGGTGACCGTTAAACATTTTTTGAGTTGGGATATCGTTAGCCAAAGCCAGCAACTGGTGGCCTAAGCAAATCCCAAACATCGGCTTATCAGCAGCTAAAATTTCTTTTACAGTTTCAACCGCGTAAGGCATAGCTGATGGATCGCCGGGGCCGTTTGAAATAAAGTAGCCTGTAGGGGCAAAATCTTTTTCCATTTCGGCGTAGGTTGTTTTAGCCGGGAATACTTTGGCATAAACCTCGCGCGAATCAAAATTGCGAAGGATGTTTTTCTTTACACCAAGGTCAAGCACCGCTACACGGTAAGGAGCATCTTCGCTGCCAAAAGTATAAGTTTCGGTAGTTGTTACCTGTGATGAAAGCTCAAGGCCATCCATTGAAGGTACCAGGTCAAGCTTTGCTTTCAACTCATCCAGATCCAATATTTCTGATGAAATGATGGCATTCATAGCGCCTTTATCACGAATGTGGCGAACAAGCTGACGGGTATCTATATCAGATATACCAACTATGTTTTGCTCCTGGAAATAATCCTGTATCGATTCATCGGCCTGTTTACGGCTGTAGGCAATGTTATAATTTTTGCAAACCAGACCTGCAATCTGGATCCTGCCCGATTCCACCTCTTCATTAGCAATACCGTAGTTACCAATGTGCGCATTGGTGGTTACCATAATTTGCCCAAAGTATGAAGGGTCGGTAAAAATTTCCTGGTAGCCGGTCATGCCGGTATTAAAACAAATCTCGCCGGTGGTAGTACCCATTTTGCCAGCAGCTTTACCGTAAAAAACGGTGCCGTCGGCAAGCAGCAATATAGCCGGTAATTTGGTGAAATAATTCATCGCTTAAAAAAATTGAAAGGGTTAAATGATCGGATCGCCTGGTTCAAAGCCCCGTGAAAACTGATAGAAATATTGAAGTAAGGAACTTCCGGATTCACGGCGCAAAAGTAGAAAATAATTTCGGTATTCGGATGTGAGATTTCTGATTTATTTTGATTTCGGATTTCGAATGTGGGATTTCGGATTTATTAGTAATGAATACGCTCCCTGCCAATCAAAATAACAAATCAAAAACAGAAAAATCCGAAATCGAAATTCCGAAATTCGAAATCCAAAAATCACCTTCGAAATCAAAATTCCGAAATCCGAAATCATGCTTACCTTTGCACTGCGATAACACATTTATCAATGTCTGTAAATAAAGAAATAAAGCGTATCACCACCAATACCATCCAGGAGATGAAGGTTCGTGGCGAAAAGATCTCTATGCTTACCGCATATGACTATTCGATGGCTACCATAGTCGACGATGCCGGGACTGATATCATCCTTGTTGGTGATTCGGCCTCCAATGTGATGGCGGGTCACGAAACTACGCTGCCTATAACGCTCGACCAGATGATCTATCATGCATCATCTGTGGTACGTGCGGCTAAACGTGCATTGGTGGTTGTCGATCTGCCTTTTGGATCATACCAGGGCAACTCAAAGGAAGCGCTGAACTCAGCCATCCGCATTATGAAGGAAGCCGGGGCACACGCCGTTAAAATTGAAGGCGGCGTTGAAATAGCCGAATCAGTTAGCCGGATCTTAACCGCCGGCATCCCGGTAATGGGACACCTTGGCCTTACACCGCAATCCATATACAAGTTTGGAACATACACTGTACGCGCCAAACATGAAGCCGAAGCGCAAAAGCTGCGCGAGGATGCCCTTAAACTACAGGAGCTTGGCTGCTTTGGTATTGTATTGGAAAAAATCCCGGCCAAACTGGCGCAGGAGGTATCTGAAAGTCTGCAAATCCCTACAATAGGTATCGGCGCCGGTCAGCATTGCGACGGCCAGGTACTGGTGATCCATGATATGCTGGGGATTAACAAAGGCTTTAAGCCCCGCTTTTTACGCCAATACTCCAACCTGTATGATATCATGCACGATGCGATCAAAAATTACAATACCGACGTAAAAAGTAACAGTTTCCCTAACGAGAAAGAGCAGTATTAATTAGCCTATAGTTGATAGTTCATAGATCATAGTAAAAATGATGGCCATGAACTATTAACCATGAACCATGAACTAACACAAATGGCCCGTCCTGAATTTAATTATAGCAATGCCGATATTACCGATAAGGATGTTCTTTATGAGGACAACCACCTTATTGCCATAAATAAACGTGCGGGAGATATTGTACAGGTTGACGAAACCGGCGATGAGCCGCTGGACGAAAAGGTAAAAAAATACATCGCCAAAAAATACAGCAAGCCTAACGGCGCTTTTTTAGGCGTGGTACACCGCCTTGACAGACCGGTAAGCGGCGTGATCCTGTTTGCCAAAACCAGTAAAGCGCTCGACCGGATCAACAAAATGTTTAAAGCCCGCGAAATGCATAAAACCTATTATGCAGTAGTGCGCAAAAAACCATTTCCCGAAGAAGGCACCCTGGTACATTGGCTGGTAAAAAACTCACAGAAAAATGTAACCAAAGCCCATGACCGAGAAGTACAGGGCAGCTTACGCTCGGAGCTAAGCTATAAATTGGTGGGCGAGCTAAACGGATACTATTTAATTGAGGTTGACCCGATAACCGGTCGCCCGCACCAGATCAGGGTACAGCTTTCAACCCTCGGCTGCCCCATCGTAGGCGATAATAAATATGGCTATCCCCGCGGCAGCCTGCGCAAAAGCATTTGCCTGCATGCACGCAAGCTTACGTTTGTACACCCGGTAAAAAACGAACCGGTTGCTATTATCGCTCCCGTACCGCGCGATGGCTTTTGGGAAAAATTTGAGGGAATGATGGTAGGGTAAATTTGTCAGTAGTCAATCCATCGGTTCACATCGCCAAAACCCTTTCCCAGATCTCCTCATTAACAGGTATCCCATCCCGTAAATTCCGCTCTCTTGTTTTGAGCATATTTTCGCCAGGGTATGAAACCTGTTCACCATCAACAGGATTGCTGCTTTTGGTGTAGCCCAGGATTTCATTTATTAAACGCTCATTTTGCTCAGTGTCTGTTTTCAGGCAGATAAACACTTGCGATACGCCCCACTCCTTTTCGTGTTCGCTGATTTTTGAGGTAGATTTTCCTCCGCTTAGTAATGTCGCCAGCAGATCAAGCATCAGCGATAAACCCGACCCTTTCCAAAAACCAATAGGCAACATCCGTTTTGACTGCAAAATGGCATCGGCATCAGTACTTAAATTCCCTTCATGATCATAGCCACCGGGCAATGGCAAAGGTTTATTTTGCGATTTGCTCTCCATCAGCTTACCTACCGAGTATTGCGAAATAGCCATGTCCAATAAGACATGTCCGCCTTTACGCGGCACCGCAATAACCAGGGGATTATTACCAAGCCGCGGGTCGAGCCCGCCCCAGGGCGGCAGGTTAGCAATGGTGTTTGTAAAACAAATGCCTATAAATCCGGCATCAGCCGCCTGTAATCCATAAGTGCCACCACGCATCCAGTGGTTGGTATTTTTGATAGCCACACAGCCTATGCCGTACTCTCCGGCCAGTTCAACAGCCCGGCTCATACATGTGCTTGCGTTTAACATGCCAAGACCAAAATTACCGTTCCATTGCTCAATTGCACCCAGATTGTCTACCATTACAGCTTCAGCATCCGGTTTAAACAAGCCTTCCTTTACAGTTTGTACAAAAGCAGGAAACCGGTTAAGGCCATGACTGTAAACACCATCCCTGCTGTTGGCGGCGAAAATGGCGGCGCATTGCCGGGCTTTTGCAAGCGGCAGATCAATACTTAATAGTACTCTTTCAAATTCGGCTTCAAGTTTTTGGTATGGAACGCGCATTGGTTTTGAAATAAATTTAATTTATAGCGTTTATTACAGTGTACTGATGCAAGGTAATCAACCATATTTTATAATTTTGCCTTTAATAAATGAAAAGAACCCCGCTGTTGTTTTTCCTGTTTTTAATAAGTATTGCGCTGATTGTTAATTCATGCAAGAAAGATAACTTAAGCCACATACCCGGATTATTAGCAGGTAACTGGCAATTGGCTTCTATAACCGTTACCAATTATGTGGGTGATGCCCAGGTATCTTTAGATACCTTAAACCAAACTTGCCAGGATACCCAACTTTTTACCTTCAATGCCGACAATTCCTGCAGCTACACTAATTTTCAATGCAAATCAGATACCGCGAAGGGCCGCTGGTCACTTACTGCAAATAAATTATTTTTAATTTCGGACATGGTTTGTAAAGATACCACCAAAGCATCGGGCGGTACCTCAAAGCCATTTGAAAACACTAAAATAGTTACCTTGGGTAATTATTCGCTGGTATTAGAAACAGGGGATGTTGAACCAAACTATTCGGCAACAAAAAAACGACGCATTATGCGTTACGGGTTTATCAGGCAAAAAGTAACTGCCACCCAATAGTTTTAAATATTTTTAATTGTAAAATGGTTTTAATAGTTTCAATGCCAAGTAAACAGTCAGCCCGATGAAACTATTGTAGCTTCATCTTCGTTGAAAAATAAATTATCGATGAAAAAAAGAATTGCCATTTTCGCTTCAGGTTCCGGCTCAAACGCCCAAAAGTTAATGGAGCATTTTAAACGCAATGCCGATGCCGAAGTTGTGCTGATACTTACCAATAATCCTCAAGCTTACGTTTTACAGCGTGCCGATAACTTTGAGGTACCCTCGCATATTTTCAGTCGCCATGAGTTTTATGAAACAGACGGTGTTATCCGCCTGCTAAAAAACTTACAGGTTGATCTGATTGTGCTCGCCGGTTTTTTATGGCTTGTGCCCCAATCATTATTAAAAGCATTCCCCAATAAGATTATTAACCTGCATCCTGCCCTGTTACCCAAATATGGCGGCAAAGGCATGTACGGCGATAACGTACACCGCAAAATATTAGAAGATAAAGAAGAGGAAAGCGGCATCACCATTCACTTCGTTAACGAAAACTTTGACGAAGGCGAGATTATCCACCAGTCGAAATTTAAAATTGAACCGGGCGATACGCTTGAGATCGTAAAATTTAAAGGCCAGCAGTTAGAGCATAATCATTTCCCGAAAGTTGTTGAGGCGCTGTTGAAAAAGATGAAAAGCTGAGTTGTTTAGTGATTAGGGGGTTATCTAAGTTCTTTTATGGGTTATTAAAACAACAATGACCCATGTATAATTCCGTAAACAGTCAATTCACCATCAACAATTTTAAAGGCTATAACCCAGTCATTGAAATGACTGCAAGAATATTTGAACGCGGCTAAAACCTTATGGTTACAAATGGAATGCTGTACTCCAGGTACAGCTAATCTTTTGATAGCTGTCTTGAATTTCAAAGCATATCTTGCACCGCTTCCCGGTGTATTTTTCGATTCTACAAAATCAACAATCGCATCAATAACCTTTAAGGCCTTAGGCTTAATAGTAACGTTCAAAATACAGAATGGGCTTATTGAGTATATTTAGAAAAAGCTTTATCTAACGGGATAGCTTCTTCATCAAGATCTTTATTTAAATAATTAATCAGCTCTTCGTCTGTTGCTTTTCTTCCAATCCCCCTCGCGACGTCAATTGTATTCAAATCCTTAACTTCTTGTGTTTGCGCAGAAAGACCAAGCTCTTCAGCAAGCTGCATCAACAAGCGGGTCTTTTTTTCCGAATTTGATTGAATAATCACCGTAGTCATATACTAAGTTACCAATTATTTATGAATACCTCAACAATTAGCCTATCGAACGCACGGTAATACACATTAAATATCGCCTGCTATAAAATTTCGATGTGGATAAATATCGATCCTATGCTAATAACTAATCTCTAATTAACTAACCTCCAATTAACTAAATATCACTACCTTTGCGGCTCAAAAAACAGTGTGTACATGAGCCAGTCAGTTCAAATAAAAAATGCTTTAATTTCTGTTTATTACAAAGATAACTTAGAGCCCATCATTCATGAGTTAAACCGCCTTGGTGTAAATATCTATTCAACCGGAGGTACCGAAACTTTTATCCGCAATTTAGGTGTAAATGTGATCCCGGTTGAGGACCTTACCTCTTATCCTTCAATCCTTGGTGGCCGTGTTAAAACCCTGCACCCTAAGGTTTTCGGTGGTATTTTGGCCCGCAGGAGCTTTGATGGAGATAAACAGCAGTTAGAGCAATATGAAATTCCTGAAATTGATTTGGTAATTGTTGACCTGTACCCGTTTGAAGAAACTGTACAATCAGGCGCCGGTGCCGAAGATGTGATCGAAAAGATCGATATCGGCGGTATTTCTTTGATCCGCGCAGCTGCAAAAAACTTTAAAGACGTAGTGATCGTAGCTTCAAAAGATGACTACGCCGGCCTTGAAAATATCCTGAAAACGCAGGAAGGTGCTACCACAATTGATCAGCGCCGTTCATTCGCTCAAAAAGCATTCAACATATCGTCAAACTACGATACACATATTTTCAACTACTTTAACGAGGCTGAGCCGCTTCCGGTGTTTAAACAAAGTATCCAAACCAGCCAGGTTTTACGTTACGGCGAAAACCCGCATCAAAAAGGCACTTTCTATGGTAACCTTGATGCCATGTTCAACAAACTGAACGGCAAAGAGCTTTCATACAACAACCTGGTTGATGTTGATGCTGCAGTTGCTATTATTGATGAGTTTACCGAGCCTACTATCGCTATCCTTAAGCATACCAATGCCTGCGGTGTAGCTTCACGTTCATTTATTAAAGAAGCATGGATCGATGCTTTAGCCTGCGACCCGGTATCTGCCTTTGGTGGTGTAATTATTGCCAATGCCGAAATCGACGCAGAAACTGCTACCGAGATCGACAAGATATTTTATGAGGTGCTGATCGCTCCGGCATTTACAGACGAAGCAGTGCAGATCCTTTCCGGTAAAAAGAACCGCATCCTGTTGGTTCGTCAGCCGGTTGAACTGCCTGTTAAGCATTTCAAAACTTTATTGAACGGTGTAATCGAGCAGGATAAAGACGCTGTTATTGAAGGTCCAGCCCAAATGACTACTGTTACTGAAAAAGCACCAACCGAAGCCGAACTAAAAGACCTGTTCTTCGCTAATAAAATTGTAAAGCACACCAAATCAAACACCATTGTATTTGCTAAAAATAACCAGCTAATGGCAAGTGGTGTGGGTCAAACCTCAAGGGTTGACGCACTTAGGCAAGCGGTGATCAAAGCACAAAGCTTTGGCTTCGACCTGAACGGTGCGGTAATGGCGTCCGACGCTTTCTTCCCCTTCCCTGATTGTGCCGAACTGGCTGCCGAAGCTGGGATCACCGCCATTTTACAACCGGGCGGATCGATTAATGACAAGCTTTCGGTTGCCATGTGCAATGAAAAAGGTTTGGCTATGGTTACTACCGGCGTACGTCACTTTAAACACTAACATTTAAGGTTGACCGGGTTGATTTGGTGAGTAGTTTATTAGGTTAAAAACGTTTGATTGAAGAGTAGGGATTGATTTGGTGAAAAGGAAAAATGTTTTTAACCTGTTTTAACTTAATTTACCTGTAAATCCGGTCAACCATCTAATAAATAAGCTCTATCAACCCAACCCCAACACAATAAATGTGATTTTTTAACGCTTAAGTTTGCAAAATGCTAATTTATTTAAGCGTATTTTTATAAACTTTGCATAACATACTGAAAGAAATACCAGATGGGTTTATTTAACTTTTTTACACAAGAAATTGCTATCGATTTAGGTACAGCAAATACCCTCATTATACATAACGACAAAGTTGTTGTTGACGAACCCTCAATCGTGGCGTTCGACAGAACAACCAATAAAGTGATTGCCATAGGCAGGCAGGCTATGCAAATGGAAGGTAAAACGCACGATAATATCCGTACCGTGCGCCCGCTTAAAGACGGTGTAATTGCCGACTTTAACGCCGCCGAGCACATGATCCGCGGGATGATCAAAATGATTAACCAGGGCAAGGGATGGTTCTTTCCATCGCTGCGTATGGTGATCTGTATCCCGTCAGGAATTACCGAGGTAGAGAAACGTGCCGTGCGCGACTCGGCCGAGATTGCCGGCGCTAAAGAGGTTTACCTCATCCACGAGCCAATGGCTGCTGCTGTAGGTATCGGCATCGACGTGGAAGAGCCGATGGGCAACATGATCATCGATATCGGTGGTGGTACTACCGAAATTGCCGTTATCGCTTTATCAGGTATCGTGTGCGACCAGTCGATCCGTGTTGCGGGTGATAACTTTGATTCGGACATTGTTCAATATATCCGTCGCCAGCATAACATCATGATTGGTGACCGTACTGCCGAAAAAATTAAAATTGAGGTTGGCGCCGCGCTTCCTGAACTAAGCGAGCCACCGGGTGATTTTGCTGTACAAGGCCGTGACCTGATGACCGGTGTGCCAAAACAAATTATGGTATCATATACCGAGATTGCACATTGCTTGGATAAATCAATTTCAAAAATTGAGGAAGCGATATTAAAAGCGTTGGAAATTACCCCTCCCGAGCTTTCGGCCGATATTTATCAAACCGGTATCTACTTAACCGGTGGGGGTGCTTTATTGCGCGGTTTGGATAAGCGTGTGGCTGCCAAAACCAAACTACCCGTTCACGTTGCCGAAGACCCTCTTCGCGCCGTAGTACGCGGAACCGGCACCGCCCTTAAAAACATTGGCAACTTTAAATTTTTAATGCAGTAATTTAGATGTGAGATATTAGATATGAGATCTGAGACACCGGCTATCGATGTTTTCCGATCTCATATCTCACGTCTCATATCTCAAATCTAATCTAAGCAATGCGTAACCTTTGGATATTTATAACTAAGTATAACGCGTTTTTTTTATTCCTGATTTTTGAGATTAGCTCGCTGCTTATTTATATTAAATACAACTCGTTTCAAAAAGCGTCTTTTATTAATTCAACCAATAAGGTAACCGGTACCTTGTACAGCCAGGTTGATGCTTTAAAAGAATACCTGTCATTAAAAGAAGCCAACGATAGCCTTGCCCGCGAAAATGCCAAACTTCGCGGCCAGCTCAAAGCTTCTATGTATGTTGATACTGTTGAAAAACACAAGGTTAATGATACCGTTTACAAACAACAATATACTTATATTGTTGCCAAGGTAATCAATAATTCGTTCAATAAACGCAGCAACTATATTACTATTAACCGGGGCAGCAGGGACGGCATCCAAAAAGATATGGGTGTAATAACAGGTGCAGGCGTTGTGGGCCAGGTTATTGCCGTAACCGAGCATTTAGCTATTATCCAATCGGTTTTGCATAAAAACACGCGATTTAGCGCCATGCTTGCAGGTACTAAAGATATAGGCTCGTTTGTATGGGGTAACGATCTTGATCCGCACAGGGGTGTATTGATAGATATCCAGAATAATGCTCAGCCCAAAATTGGCGATACGGTGGTTACCTCGGGCTATTCGCTTTTTCCTACCGGTATACCGTTTGGCAAAGTTACCAACCTGCATGCCAAAGGCGGCGGTTTACTCATCAATGTTGAGGTAGCCTTAGCTGTTGATTTTACAAAGCTTCAATACGTTTACGTGGTAAATAACAAATTTGCCGGTGAACAAACGGTACTGGAGGCCGTACAAAACAAAAATGAGTAGAACTATCCTTGTTAACCTTGTTAGGTTTATAGTTTTGGTTTTTATGCAGGTTTTCCTGTTAAAAAACATAACGTTTTATAATCTTGCCACCCCTTATTTCTATATCCTTTTCATTTTGTTGCTTCCCTTTGAAGTACCTAATCCGTTGCTGTTTGTACTCTCGTTCCTGACAGGCCTCACTATTGATGCATTTTATGATACACCGGGGCTTCATGCTGCGGCCTGCGTTGTGCTGGCATTGGTACGTGTACTTTTCATCAGCATCACGGTACAAAAGGATGGCTTTGATAACGAGCCCGAACCTACTTTGAGTATCATGGGTTTCAGGTGGTTTTTTACTTATGTGTTGATACTTACTTTATTCCACCACTTTTTCCTGCTTAATTTAGAGGTTTTTAGTTTTTCTGAAATACAATACACACTAAGCCGTGTTGTTTTGAGTTCATTGTTTACCGTATTTTTAATACTAATTTCGGGCCTGCTATTTTTCAGAAGGAAAGAACGTAAATGAATAAGTTTTTTGAACGCCGCTACGTTGTTACCGGTATTTTTATAGCTATCATATTAGCCCTGCTGGGAAGGCTGTACTATATCCAGATAGTTGATGATAAGTACGAGATCTATGCCAACAGTAACGTAAGGCGTACTACCATACTTTACCCTGCCCGCGGGCCTATACTGGACCGTAACGGCAAAATCCTTGTACAAAACGAACCCATTTATGATGTTACCGTTAACCCCAAGGAAGTAAAACCTTTTGATACCATGTTATTTTGCAAAATGATAGGTATCGACAAAGAGGGTTTCGACAAACGCTTTACCAAGGCTAAAAAACAATCGCCCAATACAGCATCCGTATTTGAAAAACAACTTTCTGTTCAGTTGTATGCTTCATTGCAGGAAAAGCTGTTTGAGTTTCCGGGCTTCGCTATAGTGCCCCGCACCATACGCACTTATCCCGACTCGGTAGCCGCACAGTTTTTAGGTTTTATTGGCGAGGTCACCGACAGGGATATCAAACGCTCAAACGGATATTACCGCCTTGGCGATTATATCGGCGTTACCGGCGTTGAAAAGGCCTACGAAAACGTATTACGCGGTCAGCGCGGCGTACAGGTACAAATGGTTGATTCGCACGGTGTACCCAAGGGTTCATTTGCCAATGGCGCGCTTGATACCGTACCCCGTTCGGGCGAACGTCTGACCTCGTCGTTAGATGTTGACCTGCAAAGGCTCGGTGAAAAACTGATGCAAAACAAACTGGGCAGTATTGTGGCCATAGAGCCATCATCGGGCGAGATCCTATGTTATGTGAGCAGCCCTACTTACGATCCTAACCTCATGGTAGGCCGTCAGCGCGGTAATAACCTTGCCAAAATGTACAATAACCCGTATAAGCCATTTTTCATCAGGCCTATCCAGGCGCAATATCCTCCCGGCTCATCATTTAAACCATTAAGTGCCCTTATCGCGCTGCAGGAGGGCATCGTTAACCCGGGCGAAACCTACTATTGCACCGGGCACTACCGGGCGGGTAACAGGTTGGTCCCGTGTAATAAAGGCGAAGCACATGGTTCGGTAAACATGAGCCGGGCGGTGGCCGAATCATGTAACGGTTATTTTTCGATGGTATTTCAGCGTATTGTTGACCGGTACGGCGTGAAACGGACTGAAGCCAATTTTGCAGCATGGCGGGCCAATGTGATGAAATTTGGCCTCGGTGCTAGATTAGATCTTGACATGCCTGCCGAAAGCCGGGGCAACGTACCCACACCTTTGCATTACGACAACGTTTATCGCAAAGGCGGCTGGCGTTCAAGCACCATCATTTCATTGGCTATTGGCCAGGGCGAGTTATTGGCAACCCCATTGCAAATGGCTAACCTGGAATGTACTATTGCCAATCGCGGATTTTATTATAAACCGCATTTAATTAAAGCTATAGGTGCCAAAAACGTAATTAAAAAAGAATACGTTGAAAAAAACTATGTTGGGATAGATTCGGGATATTTTGAGCCTGTTATTAACGGAATGCAGGCAGTGGTTGAAAACGGTACAGCCCGCAGGTCAAAGATACCTGATATTATTATGTGCGGTAAAACCGGTACCGCGCAAAATCCACATGGCGAGGATAACTCAGTATTTGTAGCTTTCGCCCCGCGCGATAATCCTAAGATAGCGATTGCTGTTGTAGTTGAAAACTCGGGCGAGGGTGCGCATTGGGCCGCTCCTATTGCAAGCTTCATAGTTGAAAAATATCTAAAAGGTAAGATCAGCCCGCGCGAATCGGGAATTACAGTTGATTATTTTGCAAATGCCAACCGCCTGCCCGATCTTAGCCTGTATGCTCAAGATCTGCAAAAAGAACGCAGGCGTGACAGTATCAGGGCGGCAAAGGTTGATTCTATCAAAAAATTCAAAGCTGATTCAATTAAAAAGTTCAAGGCCGATTCAATAAAAAAAGAAAGGCGCGAATCAGCTTATAACAATAAACCGGTGAACTGGATTAAATCATTAACTGGCGGGAGGGCAAGATCATGAGCACTCAGCAGCGGAGTTTCTTCTTCAATGTAGATTGGCTTACAGTTTTTTTGTACCTGGTACTTTGCACCATTGGTTGGTTCAATATCCATGCTGCAGTTTTTGACACCAATCACCCGAGTATAGTCGATGCCTCAACCAATTACGGTAAGCAGTTCATCTTTATTTGCGTATCTGTAGTGATTGGTATTGTTATCCTGCTGCTCGAAAGCCGGTTCATTGCTGCCCTGGCCCCAGCATTTTATGTAGTAATAGTTTTGCTGCTGATACTGGTGTTGGTAATAGGCCGAAACGTAGGCGGTAACCAGGCCTGGATCAACATGGGCGGCGGTTTCCGGCTGCAGCCTTCGGAGTTTGCCAAGTTTGCAACCTGTTTATTGCTTGCGCGATATTTAAGCGGCACCAACATCCGGGTTACCGAACCCAAATCATTTTTAACGGCCGCCGTGATTATCGGGTTCCCGATGTTGCTGATCATGCTGCAGCCCGATACCGGTTCCACACTGGTATTTTGCTCTTTGATATTTGTTTTATACCGCGAAGGGCTTTCTCCTTATTTCCTGGTGATAGCGGGGTTGTTCATCACCCTTTTCGTTACATCGCTATTATACAATCCGCTGTATATTATCCTGATCCTGGCTGTAATAACCGCTTTCATTATCTTTTTATTTAAGCGTAACAGGCAGCTCATCAAAACCGTGATCATCGGCCTTGCAATCTCTATAGCGTTTATATTCAGTGTAAAGTTTATTTATACCCACGTTTTAAAGAAACATCAAACAGAGCGTATTAACATACTCCTGGGTATCACTACCGATTTAAAGGGAAAAGGCTATAATGTAAACCAGTCGAAAATAGCTATAGGCTCCGGGAAAATGTGGGGTAAAGGTTATTTACATGGTACGCAAACCCAATACTCGTTTGTACCCGAGCAAAGTACCGACTTTATTTTCTGCACCGTCGGCGAAGAATGGGGCTTTGCAGGTTCATTAACGGTAATAAGCCTTTTCATGTTCCTGATATTGCGGGTAATTCTTATTGCCGAACGGCAGCGATCCCCTTTTACGCGTATTTACGGTTACGGTGTAGCTTCAGTGTTGTTTTTTCACGTAGTGATCAATATCGGTATGACCATTGGTGTAGTACCCGTTATTGGGATCCCTTTACCGTTCATCAGCTATGGAGGCTCGTCGCTGTTAAGCTTTACCATGCTCCTGTTCACGCTCATTAAACTCGATTCAAACAGGAAATCGAATGTTTGATAATTTTAGTCAGAAGTCCGTAAGTCAGAAAGTTGGGGTACCTCTAAAATCGTCTTCACCATGAACCATCAACTATGAACTAAACCGCTACGAAGCAGGATATCTCCGTCGTAACAAAGCGTAAAACTTATCGGCTGTTGATGCTTTACTTTCCCAGTTATTTTTAACTACGTAGTTTGTTTTCAGGAAACGTTCGGCTTCTTCAAAAGTGTTAAATCGGTTTACTATCTCAATAGCTTCACTATAGGCCAGGCTGTAACCATTAAACAGATCTTTTATATAAAGCAGCTTATCATTCAGGTTTATGGCCGATTTAAGATCGGTAACCGGCAGCTCGGCAGTGGTGCTTGCCGCGTTGTTCGCTTTCTCAGCCTTTTGGGCCATGATCCTTTGATTAAAGGTTAGTACCTGCTGGTTGTTGCTTGTATCTGTTGAAGGAGCTGTAGCAACAACAGGTTCTGCTGCGGGTTTTATGGGCTCAGTTACCGGTACGGGCTTTGGCTGTTCGTCCATGGGTACTATCTCAACCGGCTTTTCGGGAAGTTCACCAATCAGCTCTTCCTGCTCAAACCTGTCTGCTTCATCATCCCAGGTATCAGCCTCGTTTAAATTTAGTTCAAAGCTGCTTCCTTCAGGAATTTCCTGTTGAAATGAATAAGTATCTGCCTCTTTTTCGGCAGCAATATTTATTTGCGGTTCGGGTGTTTCTTTTATTTCGGGCGCGGGGTTGATCACTTCTATTTTTACCGGGTTAAACGGCACCGGGGCCGGCGGTTCGGCATCGCTGGTAAGTTCTATCTTATCAACCGGCACAGGGACATGCTGTTGTACTACCGGTTCAAAAAAGCGCTGCTCATGCAAAGCTTCCTCCTTTGCAGGCGGAGGTGTTGCCGGCACCGGAGCGGGAGGTAACACCAGTGTCACCGGTGTGTGTTCTTCAGCTGCCGGCTGGTTTTTTTCTGCAAGCAGTGCAGGAGCAGCCGAGCGCTCGTTGATGCGGCGCAGTATTTCGGCATGGTCTTTTAAAAAATGGGCATTGGCTACAAAAAGTTCTAATTCAAGCTCGTTAAGTTCGCTGGGATCAGCTGCAAGGTAGTCGTATTGATCATTAAGCTCTTTTAAAATCCCACCTATCTTTTTAAATACATCCATTTGCTTCATGGCCTCAATGTTAGGAAAATGCTTACCAAAAATAGGATTAAATTCTGATATTTGCCGACTATAAAAGTCATAAATGGTATATCACGAAGAGGTTTTCAGGCGTAAAAGCGAAGTAGGCGGCAGTATTGAGGTTATCTGCGGATCAATGTTCTCGGGCAAAACCGAAGAGCTGATCAGGAGGCTTAACCGTGCCCGCATTGCCAAGCTTAAGGTTGAGATTTTTAGCCCTAAAGCCGATACCCGTTATGGCGAGGATGCCATCATTTCGCACAATGCCAGCAAAATAACTTCTACCCCGGTTGATAGCGCTTCGGCTATTTTACTGCTGGCCAGCGATGCCCATGTAATAGGTGTTGATGAAGCGCAATTTTTTGACGATGAACTCCCCGAGGTATGTACCGTACTGGCCAACCGCGGCGTACGCGTAATTGTAGCCGGTTTGGATATGGATTTTAAGGGCCGGCCATTTGGCTCTATGCCCAACATTATGGCCATTGCCGAATCGGTAACCAAGCTGCAGGCCGTTTGCGTAAGGTGCGGCAACCCGGCCCAATACTCGTACCGCCTGGTACATGATAATTCAAAAATATTATTAGGCGAGAAGGAAAGCTATGAGCCCCGCTGCCGGGCATGCTATAATACCGTTGCGGGTTAACATTTAATTAAATAATATATTTTTTATTTAATACTATAACTAAAACAAATACCGGGTATTTGTTTGTTATGTACTTAAACACAGCAGCTTCAAAAAGAAGGTGCTTTAATAAAGTATAAAGCAATCAAGTTTATGGCCAAAAAGGTTTTAGTTATAGAGGACGATAAAGATATTCGCGATACCGTGGTGTATGTATTGGAGGAAGAAGGTTACGAAGTAGTACAATCCGACAATGCCCGAATCCTGCGTACCCTGACTACTATTAACCCCGACCTGATTTTGCTTGATAACTGGCTCACCGATTGGAGCAGTGACGCAAATGGGCAGCAGCTAAGTAAAAGCATAAAAGACAATCCGGCTACCAGCCACATCCCCGTGATCATTATTTCGGCCGTGAGCAATATCAAAGAAATTGCCAAAGCCGGTAACGCCGATGGGTACCTTGCCAAGCCATTTGATCTGACATCACTTTCAGAGATCGTAAAAAAGCATATCAAGTAAGCAACCCTTATCAGTATAAATAAAACGGCCCTCCATTAATTTGAAGGGCCGTTTTGTTAAAAACTACAATCCTCTAAGGAGAAGATTTTGGATAAATATCGTTGATATACAAATACTTAATTAAGCCCCTTCTCTTAAATTCTGAACACATTTTGGAGTTTTCTTTATTTTTATTTGGATTTATTCTAAATAACATATTTCTTTGTTGCTGTTAATACGCTATGCGCAAAATAGTAAGCCGCAAGCCCATTAACAATTATTTGATTATTAATGCTTAAAATATAAAGTCCTGTTCTGTAGTTTAATTGTTTATATCAAACATTTAATCAGCAGAGCAGGCACCAATTCATTTTTAATTACCGGAATTTATGTGCGATGCTAAAATACTCAGCCAAAAGGGAACATCGGTAGTAAGCCGTTGCTCCGAATGCCAATGCCTATTTATATGGCACCATAACCTGATCCTTAGCTTTACACCCGATCAATTTATCCAGTTTAAAAATTTCGCTATCGATCTTGATTTCGGTGATCATTCTTTCCCATTTCCCGACGGACAGGAGCGCGTGGTGATGCGTACGCCGGTCAATGATATCCAGCTTACCTTTACTGTTGATGAATGGGAAGACTTTCATGTTGCTATGGATGAAGCTATTTACATGCAGGAGATTTATGCACTGGTTGATGGCGGTAAATAAATCCCCGAATTATTGTAATTATATAGCTGAAAGCAGAATGCACAAAGCCAAAAGTTAATTCAGCTAAATATTTAACAAATTCCATATAAAATAAATTCCTTAGCCTGGAGAAAATGTACCTCACGGTTAAAGATTGCGTTACCATAATACAATAACTACCCTGCAAAATGAAAGATATCCCTGTACACCAGCTACATGAACGATCAAACATAGGCTTTGAGATCAGGCACTTTGAAAGCGGCGAAGATTCAAAAAAAGTGCCGATGGGCGCCCATCGCGACGATCATTACCTGTTTTTTTTGATTGAAAATGGATCAGCATCACTGATGATAGATTTTAACGAGGTTCATTTTTGCGAAAACACATTTTATTATATTCTGCCGGGACAGGTACATCACCGGATAAATAATGCACTTGCCGGTGGTTGGTATGTAGCCATCGATTCACAGCATATTCCGGCCGACTTCCGCAATATTTTTGAAAACCAGCTTTTTTTGCAACAGCCTTATCAACTCAACGATATTGAATTAAAGCAGTACCAGCAGCTCCTTTGCCTGTTACGTGAAAAAAACGACGAGGATGATAATAGCGCTTTCTTTTTGCCGGTTTTGCAATCGCTCATACAATCATTTACCGGCATGGCGGCGGCCACTTTCAGTAACGTTTATACACCAGAAAAGCAACTTTCAAGGCCGGCGCAAATTTCACATCAGTTTAAAAAGCTGTTGTTGAGGCATGTGCGCACAGTTAAAGGCCCTTCGGCATACGCGGGTATGCTTAATGTTTCCGAATCATATCTTAACGAGGTTTTAAAGAAAACCACCGGGTTCCCGGTAAGTTACTGGATAACCCAGGAAGTAATGCTGGAAGCAAAAAGATTACTATATTACAGCGGCCTTAACGTAAAGGAAATTGCGCACGCACTGGGCTATGATGACCATACCTATTTTTCCCGGCTGTTTAAAAAATCGGCATGCATCACGCCCCTTGAGTTTAGGGACAAACACCGTAAATAATCCAATATTTACCCCGAAATTACTATTTCAGGAGGCTAAAATTCAATGTTTCTTTGTAGTATTAAAACACTACACCATGGAAACATCCACTCTTCATAAATTAAAAAGAAAGGCTGGCAGCTTGTTTGAAAACCAGCTTTTACAAAGCGGCAGGGTGCTTGAAGTAAGGCATTGGGAGCCGTCGACCATGATTGAGATTGACCTGCATTTACCACAGGCCGATATGCAAAACTGGCACGAAATACCCTACATAAAAATAAAAGTTGATAACCTTACCTACCGCGATTATACCCCAGCGGGCTGGGATGCCGAAACCAGCACCTGCACCCTGTATATTGATGCAGCCCATAGCGGTCCCGGCAGTAAATGGGCTAAACAACTTCAAAAAAACGATACCGTACGCTATTTAAAAATCCGTTCTACCCGGCACGCACCGGCCGGCACCCCGGCCATAATAGGCCTTGGCGATGAAAGCAGCGTGGGGCATATGCTGGCCTTACAGCAAATGGTATTACCCGCAACGCGTTTTTCGGGCGCTATAGTTATGGCCGATGAAAATCACAGGGGTTTATTTAGCGAGTATTTCAAATCGCCATTAAAGCCTATTGAACGTAATGATGTATACGGCCACCACAGCCTTATCCAGTGGGTAATGGAACAACAGTATAACCTTGAACACTCAGTATTTTACATTGCCGGCAACCATACCATGGTAGGCGAATTACGTAAATTATTAAAACTGCAGGGGTATCCGTCAAGCCAGATCAGGATACAGGGTTTTTGGTCGTAGAAGCTTGTTTAAAAGCGCTTCTCCCTTACCTGAAACTCGTTCACCGACATTTTATGCCGTTTCACCTAAAATAACTGTTCAACAATGACCTAACGGCACATCTTTGCGGCAAATAACATTATTATGAAAACATTTTACAATCCACTTATAGCTGTGATGATCTCCCTGCAGGAGCATACGGTAACCGTTATCCAGGCGTTGGCTAACCTGATCAGTTAATATATTCATCTGCCTATGAAAAACAAAGCCGCTTTGCGATCTTGCAAAGCGGCTTTTTAATATTGAAAATTTATTTGAAACCTCAATTAGTCGACTATTTTAATTTTGACGTTTGTTCCATTGGGTAGATCTTTTATTTGCTCACCAATAATGCCGGTTAATTCGAAATGACCTTTAATATCGGCAGGCTTAAGATTGTTAACTGTATATTCTCCTCCTAAAACCGGCATTTTCTTATAGCTGTAAACCTGGTGATCACCTAAATAAATACAGGCATCTTCAAGTTCCTTTAACAATTGAGGCATGAACCAGTTATCCACTTTTTCATCGTCATTTAAAAAACTGTAAAACTCTTGTTTATTATCAGCAACTTTCGATAAATCACACATATCCGTTGCAAGCCAGTAAATACAATCATTATATCCTATAAAGAACAGATCGCCGAGCTTTGATATCATTAAAATTTCCTTAAAATCTTTTATCAACCATAACCAGGTATCCATTAAGCCGGCAGTATTTATACCGTTTAAATTTATTACAAGCTCATCTAAATAGTAATCCATATAAGTTAGATTGTTAACACCTACTCTCAAAGTTAATATCCCTTCTGAGGTTTTTGCTTTTTACTCTCCAAAGTTTTACCGACGATATCACTTTTTTACCGGTATTTCTCCGATGTTTTACTGCCGTTCACCGATAACCGCACTTGCTTCGCCTAATAAACCTAACGGCAGGGTGCCTTTTGTGTGCAATTTTGGATCACTAAACAACAACAAATAATGCCATGAAAACTTTACTTGCAATTCAATTGATCCATTTAGTTATGAAAGCCGCGGAACATGCCGTTGTTATCGTTCACTCTATCGGTCATTTAATAAAATAATTTCCCGGCACCCCGAGGGATGGTTATTTCATCTTTGATAATCAATAATTAACCATACATCTTATCCTTTAAAAGGGTGAGCATATGAAAAAAGGAGACGAAGTAACCTGGAAATGGGGAAAATCACAAGCTGAAGGCTATATCATTAAAAATACGAAAGGCCGGTAAGCAAAACTATAAAAAGTGCAAAAGTGAAATAAGGCCCCCTAACCCTGATAGGCGAACTTTTGCGGAGAGTATTACAAGCCTGGATGATGATCATCCGGGCTTTTCATTTTAAGACATCCGGGGGCCGGTACAGGGTTTTCGAAGATGATAAATAATATCAATTACCCATCGCAAAATTCACTTTCACCGTAAAAATTCCGTAGTTCGCCGAAAAACTCATGGTTATTTCATGAATGTGATGCATTTTTACCCTATGACAAAACAACCTATCATCACTGTAAACAACCTGGTAAAAAACTATGGCGATTTTGCAGCCGTTAAAGGCATTAGTTTTGAAGTTTATGAAGGCGAGATCTTCGGCCTGCTTGGCCCCAATGGCGCCGGTAAAACCACCACCCTCGAAATTATTGAAACCCTTCGTGATAAAACATCCGGCAGCATCATTGTTGATGGCTTTGATATTGAAACCGACGCCGATAGCATCAAAAAACGTATAGGCGTACAGTTACAAGCCGCCGGTTATTACCCCAACCTCAACCTGTCGGAGTTGATCGTACTGTTTTCAGGCCTGTACGGTATCGACAAAACACCTATGGAGATGCTGGAAAAAGTTGCTCTTACCGATAAGGCAAAGGCTAAATATAAAGACCTTTCCGGGGGGCAAAAACAGCGTTTTTCTATCGCCACTACATTAATCAATAACCCAAGGATCATATTTCTGGATGAGCCCACAACCGGCCTCGACCCGCAGGCCCGCCGTAACCTTTGGGATCTGATCCGCGAAATCCGCGACCAGGGAACCACCGTGGTGATCACTACCCACTATATGGATGAAGCCGAAGTACTGTGCGACCGTGTTGCCTTTGTCGACGGCGGCTACATCATCGGTATTGACACCCCCGACCATTTCATTGATGAACTTGTAGCCACAGGTTTTGAACGCAAAAAACAAGTAAAACTGGCCAACCTGAAGGATGTATTCATTAATTTAACCGGAAAGGAATGGCGGGAAGGATAGCCCCCCAGCCCCCTGAAGGGGGAGCCAGTATGCAGTTTTGAGTTTGCAGTTAGCAATATAAAAAACTCCCCGACCTATTGATACCCACAGGCAAAATGACTCAATGACCTAATGACGCCTAATGGCACATGACATAAAAGGATGAACAATAAATACAGCAATACAAAAGCAACCCTGGCCATTGCCAAAGCCAGTTTCCGGTCGATATTACGCAGCCCTTCGGCGGTGGTGTTTACACTGGCTTTCCCATTAATATTTATCATTGTTTTTGCCAATATTGGGGGTGGCGGTATGTCGATAGATGTGGGCGTAGCCAAAGGGAGCGATACATCCGCCAATAACCCGGTTTATACCGCGCTTAAAAAAAACAAGATCATGCACCTTATCCATGATCAAACGGCTGATGAAATGAGCAAAAACCTGGCAAAAGGTAACCTTGATGCAATACTTGATCTTAAACCTTTTGCTCCACCAGCGTCAATGACCGTTCATGTACAGTACAGCCAGGCATCGGGCGATAAAGGAAGTGTATTAAAATCAGCCCTGAACAACATTTTTTATCGTATTCAGTCGGAAGAATTGAAACGCATTCAGTCGTACACCACAGTTAAAGTCCCCAACCTGATCGACCTTAAAGAAGAAACCATAAGCGGCCGCCCATATAAATACATCGATTTTATTTTACCCGGGCAGTTGGGTTTTTCGTTGCTAAGCAGTGGTGTTTTTGGTACAGCTTTCGTATTTCTGAGCTTACGGTTAACATTGGTTATCAAACGCTTTTTTGCAACCCCGGTTAAACGTTACAGCATTGTTTTGGGCGAGGCTATTGCGAGGCTGGCCTTTTCCCTGTTAGGTTCGTTATTTATTATACTGGTCGGGCATTACATGTTTGGTTTTACGCTGATCCACGGTGTAACAACTGTATTAAATATGCTGGTACTTTCGGCCATCGGGTTGATCATTTTCATGGGATTCGGCTTTACTGTATCTGGCATCGCCAAAAACGAAAGTTCGGTGCCACCGCTTTCCAATATTATCACGCTGCCGCAGTTCCTGCTTTCGGGTACTTTTTTTTCAATCACCGCCTTCCCCAACTGGCTGCAATATATCAGCAAGGTGTTACCGCTAACCCATTTAAACGATGCTATGCGTAAAGTGGCTTTTGAAGGCGCTGGCTTAGGTGACGTTACACACCAATTACTGATTCTTTTTGCCTGGTTTATCGGAATTTATGCGGTAGCGGTAAAAACGTTTAAGTGGGAATAGCAGGAAAGATGCAGGAATTTGAGATTTCCGAATAACCACGCTTGATGCCTTTTTGCTTCGTACTACCCCAAATTTTAAAATCCAGACTTACAAAGTTTTAGAAACTTCGTAAGTCTCAACCATATTACCAACAGAATCCAAACTCAAATACTTAACATTATGTTAACATTAACGGTGTTAATATTAACATTAAGATAACATTTAGGAAATATATTTGCAGAAATAATCTCTGCAATGACAATCAAGCCCGTCAATTCCATCGCTTTAGTGCTCTTTTTATTAACTATATGTTCAATTACTGTTAAGGCACAGGATTCAAAAGTAGGCACCTGGGGCATAGTAACCGTAGTTTTGCCGGGCGATAGTTCCCACAAATGGGGTGGTTACACCGAGTTTCAAACCCGTACCAATAATGTATTCAGCCAGTTTCAGTATTACGAGGTAAAGGCTGGTGTAAGTTATGATATAGACAGGAACTTTACCGCGCTTTTAGGTACCGGCCGCTACACTACTTTTGATTATATGGATATTGGCAAAGGGCCTACAACTACCGAAACCCGTTTTTGGGAACAGATCACCAGCAACCAGTTCCTGTACCGCTTAAAGCTCGAACACCGCTACCGGGTAGAGCAGCGCTGGGTTAACGGCGATTACCGTAACCGTTTCCGTTACAGGCTAAATGTGTTTGTGCCATTGAACAAAACCAAAATTGAAGCCAAAACCTGGTTCATTTCTGTTTTCGACGAAGTATTTCTTAATAATAAGGTACCTAACTTTGAACGTAATCGGATATCAGCCGCAGTAGGTTATCAGTTTGATAAATCATGGATCTTACAGGCTGGCTGGATCAACCAATATAATTATTCGGCTGCCGCTAAAAGCGATAAGGATAATATCATGCTCATCCTGATGTATCGCATCCAGCGCAAAAATGCCGTGCAGCGTGAGCACGTCCCTACTACGAGCGATTAATCACTGTTGAGTGGGATGATTATGTTGATTTTATTTCTGGGATTACACTGATTCTTTTTCTGATTACACCGATTTTTTTTAAACTGAATTAAAAAACCTCCCCACGTTGCCGTGTCTCCACGGCAACCAAATTTCAAACCTTACATGTTGCCGTGGAGACACAGCAACCGGGGAAGCAAGGAAAGAAAAATCCTATAAATCATAAAAATCCACCCAAATCCCGGTTCAGACATCCGTTTTCATGAAAAAACCACTCATTCTATATTAATTTCATGTTAAATCGCATCATTAATTGCCTATAATCGTTACAAATACAAAATTTCAATTGCGTTTTCCTTATTTACGCATTAACTTAGCCGCCGTTATTAATAGTATTCATTCAAACCACACTCTGACAATTCACTATGAGCATAATAATTGATGTGCATGCCCGCCAGATCTTAGATTCGCGCGGTAACCCTACTATTGAGGTAGAAGTTTTAACCGAAAACGGCGCATTTGGTCGCGCTGCTGTACCTTCAGGTGCATCAACCGGCGTTCACGAAGCTGTTGAGCTTCGCGATAACGACAAATCAAAATACATGGGCAAAGGCGTTTTAAAAGCCGTTGAAAATGTAAACGAAGTTTTAGCTCCTGAATTAAAAGGTATCGATGTGTTTGAACAAAATGCTATCGACGCTTTGATGATTGAGATTGACGGTACCGAAAACAAAGGTAAAATTGGTGCCAATGCTATTTTAGGTGTTTCATTAGCTGTAGCTAAAGCTGCTGCCCAGGAAAGCCGCCAGCCTTTATACCGCTACATTGGTGGTGTAAATGCTAACACGCTGCCAATCCCGATGATGAACATCGTTAACGGTGGTTCACACTCTGATGCGCCTATCGCTTTCCAGGAATTTATGATCATGCCGGTTGGCGCTCCTTCATTCTCTGAAGCTTTACGTTGGGGTACCGAAGTATTCCACAACCTGAAAAAGATCCTTCACGATCGCGGTCTTTCAACTGCAGTAGGTGACGAAGGTGGTTTTGCTCCAACTTTTGAAGGTACTGAAGATGGTGTTGAAACCATTTTGAAAGCTATTGAAAAAGCAGGTTACAAAGCTGGTGAAGATATCTTCATCGCGTTTGACTGTGCTGCTTCTGAATTTTACAAAGACGGTAAATACGACTATACTAAATTTGAAGGCGAAAAAGGTGCTATCCGCACCAGCGCTGAGCAAGCTGATTACCTTGCCGAATTAGTTGCAAAATACCCTGTTATCTCTATCGAAGACGGTATGGCCGAAGACGATTGGGAAGGATGGAAAATCTTAACCGACAAAATTGGTAAAAAAGTACAGTTAGTAGGTGACGATTTATTTGTAACCAACACTAAACGTTTACAAAGAGGTGTTAGCGAAGGCATTGCAAACTCAATCCTGGTAAAAGTAAACCAAATTGGTTCATTAACCGAAACTATCAATGCGGTTACTTTAGCTCAAACCAACGGCTTCACCTCAGTAATGAGCCACCGCTCTGGCGAAACTGAAGATTCGACCATTGCTGACCTTGCTGTTGCATTAAATTGCGGCCAGATCAAAACCGGTTCGGCTTCACGTTCAGACAGGATCGCTAAATACAACCAGTTGTTACGTATCGAAGAAGAATTAGGCGCTAACGCCAAATTCATCGGTAAAGATTTCAAATACTTTAAAAAGTAATTTTTTGACGATGTGAAAGGCCATCTGTGTAAAGCAGGTGGCTTTTTTTGTTTTAGCTAAAAAAAGAGGGCCGTCACCCTGAGCCCGTCGAAGGGTCGCGCGCAGAGGCCTGCCCACATGCTTCGAGGACCTACCCATGACACCCTGATAGATGTGCATTGTTATAGTTATCTATCTCAATCACCTATTTTTTTATACCTTTGCCTCCTGCAACTAAAGCCATATAATTAAACTAAGGCAACCACGTTATAATAACTTGTTAAAATAAACTAATGAACAAAAAAGGGATTTTGAGGATATTGGGTATAGTGCTGGTATTAGTTTTAAGCATCGGGCTTGACAGGGTTACTAAAATTTACGTTAGGGAGCATATTCACATCAGCGATAACATTTTTGTTATCAAAAACTTTTTCACCATTCTGCATGCCGAAAACACGGGAGCTTTTTTAAGTCTTGGCGATTCGCTGCAAAACCCATGGAAATTCATCCTGCTATCATTGCTGCCCTTACTGGCCCTTGCCTTTGGCGTTTTTTATGTCATGCTAAAACCATCAATAGGTAAATTAACCACCACAGGTATCGTTTTGGTTATTGCCGGTGGCGCAGGTAACCTCTACGACAGGATGCTTTATGGCAGCGTAACAGATTTTATGCACATGAACTTCGGAATCTTCCAAACAGGCGTATTTAATGTGGCCGACGTATCCATTATGATAGGTATGGGCTTAATCCTGCTGGAATCATGGCAAAAGGACCGTAAGGCCAAAAAGGAACAAGGAACTCCTGATACCGAAACGCTGGCAGCCTAATCCAGTGTAGTTCTTGCTCTTAAAAATTTCTTAACAATAAAAAGCGTATCTTTGCAGCTAATTACCCGTTCGCTTACGGTTTTGAGCCCAGCAAACTCTTCAGATCCGCTTATGCTTTCGCGTTAGCACATTATATATTACAAACAATCAAGAATGTCATTCGAAAATTTAAATTTAATTGAGCCAATCCTCAAGGCTTTAAAAACAGAGGGATATACCACACCTACTCCAATACAGGCACAAGCCATTCCTATTATATTACAACACCAGGATTTATTGGGCTGTGCCCAAACAGGCACCGGCAAAACCGCGGCTTTTGCTATCCCTACCCTGCAATTATTACACCAGGACAGGATAGCCCACAAAGAGCAAAAAACCATTAAAGCATTGGTTTTAACCCCAACCCGCGAGCTTGCCCTTCAAATTGGTGAAAGTTTTACCAATTATGGCAAACATACAGGCCTTAAAAACCTCGTAATATTTGGCGGCGTATCACAAAACCCTCAGGTTGATGCTTTGCGTCGCGGTGTTGATATTTTAGTGGCAACCCCGGGGCGTTTGCTGGATTTAATGAACCAGCGTTATGTTCACCTGGAGCATGTTAAATTCCTGATACTGGATGAAGCCGACCGTATGTTAGATATGGGCTTTGTTAACGATGTTAAAAAGATCATAGCTAAAGTACCGGCAAAAAGGCAAACACTGTTCTTTTCGGCCACCATGCCAAAAGAGATCCAAAGCCTGGCAGATAGTATCCTGAATAACCCCGAAAAAGTTGAAGTTACCCCGGTTTCATCAACTGCGGATACCATTCAGCAAGCAGTTTATTATGTGGATAAGGGAGATAAGAAATCGTTGCTGATCCACATCCTGAAAGATAAGGACATTAAAACCGTTTTGGTATTTACCCGTACCAAACACGGTGCAGATAAAGTGGTTAAAGACCTGAACCGTGTAGGTATCACTGCCGAAGCCATCCACGGTAATAAATCACAAAATGCAAGGCAGCGTGCTTTAACTAACTTTAAAAACCGCACAACCCGAGTATTAATAGCTACTGATATCGCGGCCCGTGGTATTGATATCGATGACCTTACCCATGTTATCAACTATGAGTTGCCAAACGTACCCGAAACTTATGTACACCGTATTGGCCGTACAGGCAGGGCAGGTGCCAACGGTATAGCGTTTTCATTTTGTGATGCCGAAGAACTGGAATTTTTAAAAGACATACATAAACTGATAGCTAAACAGATCCCTATTGAAGAAGGTCACCCCTACCCGCTTAGTCCGGCGGCTATGGCAGCCAAAATAAACGAAGCGCCTAAAAAAGGTGGCTCAGGCGGTGGTCAACGCGGTGGTGGTGGTCGCGGCGGTAACCGCAGGTCTGGAGGGGGCGGCAATAGCCGTTCGGCAGGCAACAGCCGCTCAGGCGGCAATAAAAGATCAGGCGGCAGCCGTTCAGAGGCTGGTCGCGGCGGGGCCAGCGGTATGAGTGGAGCTAAAAGAGGATAAATATTAAATTGATTAAGTGAATGGTTGATTAAGTGAGTAGTTATAATCTCCGAAAACCAACCACTCACCTAATCAACTCAATCAACCATTCACCGCAAAAAACTTTCCTGTTAATAAGTTAATAAGCATATTTGTAACGGTCGAAAAAATTAAATAGCTTTAAATGAAAATTATCCAGCCGGTATCAATGAAACGCCTTATAGATCTTTTCAAGAACAAGTTTTTCCTGGTTACCATTGCTTTTGTGGTGTGGATGATATTTTTTGACAGGAACGATCTTTTTTCGCAATACCAATACCACCAGCAGGTTAAAAAACTAAGGCTTGAGCGCGATTTCTACAAAGCCCAAACCGACCAGGTGACCAAAGAGCTTAAAGAATTGACCACCAACCCACAGCAAATGGAAAAATTTGCCCGCGAAAAGTACCTCATGAAAAAAGCCAATGAGGATGTTTATGTGGTGGTGCCGGAAAGTAAGGATAAGTAAATGACGAAATACGGAGCTTTAAAGAGCGCCGGACTGTGCGATTCCCTCCCTTGGGAGGGTGTAGGGAGGGGTTTCTACGCTATTCCAACAATGTTCTATCAAAATCTTTCGGCAGTTCAATCGAAGAGTCGTCTTTCACAATCTCAATTATCATCCCTTCAATAGCCCGTAATGCATTAGGCAGATCATCTTTTACATCCGCCTCGGCGAACCTTAAAAATTTAACACCGAAGCTTTCTAATTTCGCTTGCCTGACATCATCCTTAATCAAAACATCCTCATAATTATGATACCGCCCATCTACTTCAATTGCCAGCATTAGTTCGTTGCAATAAAAGTCGACTATATAATTATCAATACAACGCTGACGATCAAAGTCGAAACCCAGTAGCTTATTTTCTTTTAATTCATTCCACAGGAGAACCTCGCCAAAAGTCATCTCTTTACGAAGTTTTCTGGCGATTGCTTTTAGTTTGGGGTTGTATGGGATGATTTTAACCATTTTTTTATCGTTTTTATGATAATTATTCGGGTCTTTTTAATTCCCTCCCTTGGGAGGGGTGCAGTGGGATTGCGCATTGGCAGGGAGGGGTTATACGCTATTCCAAACGGGTAAGTATATCGATGAAACCCCTCCCTACACCCTCCCAAGGGAGGGAATCGCACATTCCCTGCTTTTTTTCTTTTCTCTTCTTGTTTCTTACATCTCATCGTCTTGACTCTAATACCCTACACTTCCCCTTCCCGCTTCCTCAAAAACCATTCTGCGGACAGTAGCAGCAGGATCAACCCAAACAGCCATTTCAGATCTATCAAATCGCTGTAATGCTTATCTTCATAAACCACCGTTTTGATATTTTCGTTTTTGCGGATCAGATCAGCAAGCTGAGCAATTTGCGATAGTTTGATCATTTGCCCGCCGCTTTGTTTGGCCAGGGTGTTAAGCAAGGTATGATTAGCAGCGCTTTGACGGGTTTCGAGGTTAAGTGGTTGTATGGTGAATTGCCCGGTAGCTTTAAACTCCTGTTTGCCGTTTTGGGTTGATGCGTTGTAGGTGTATTCGCCTATGGGGAGGGTGCCTGCATCAAGTTGATAGCTTTGCCCGGTACGTGTAAACAGGAAGCTATAGTTTTTTCCGGCCGTGCTTTTCAGCTCTATCTTTACATCAGAGGTATTGATCAACTCAAGGGCTTCATTATATAATTCGGCATTAAGGATCACGTTTTCCCCTTCATCAAATACATTACGGGCCGGATAAACACGAAAACGCTGACGGTTTGCATTGGCAGTTAAATACTGTACAGTTTGGCTCAGCAATTCGTCAATAGCGTTGCGGTTACCATAGTTTTGATATTCGGCCAGTTGCCAGCGCCACAGACCTTCACCGGTTAATACGGCGATACGCCGGCCGGCCTCATCGCCAAAGGCCAGTAAAGGATAGGTAGTAGCTACAGTCCCAATCTTTTGTTTCAATAAAACTGAAGCACCGGTAGCGGTTCCGTAACTGCCGAACGGCGCTACTAATGGCGGAAGGCCGGTAATCTTTTTTCGCGCTGAATCGGAGAGGGTGAAAGCCGTAAAATCATTAGTTGGCAGGGGCATCACTTCCTGCGTTTCAGCACGGCCTGCGCTTATGCGTACCGTGTTTTGCTCACTGTTAACGGCCTGTAGGTTACTTTGTGAACCAACGATATACCAAACCGGTGTTTTGCTCTTAGCAATAAAGTTTTTCACCGGCGGATATTCGCCTGCCGAAAGCTGGTACAGGACCACCAGGCTATAATCTGCCGGTTTAATGCTTGAAGCATCAGCAAGTGAACTTGCCTTTACCTCAAAGTTCTTATTGGTTTCGATAGCCTGTTTAATCACCGTTAAATCGGGATGCGGACCGTTGTATAACAGCAGCACCTTTTGCCGGGCATCAAGCACCTCCACATAAATAGTTTCGGTATTGTTTTGGATGGACAGCTCGTTCTTAACAGGAGCAATGCTGATAGTATATTTTCTGATGCCTTTTTTAGCAGCGTTCAGCTTTATGGGGACGATCTTTTTAAAATCGTTCGCGGTTACCGCAATGCTTTGGGCGTACACCTGCTTACCATCTTCGGTAACCGACAGGTTCATACTTTCGCCCTTGCTTTGGTAAGCCGTGGCAAGCACTTCTATCACAAAATCGTTCCCTAAAAAGGCCGTTTTGTTATAATTCACGTTGCCGATGAGCAGGTCGCGCTTGGCTGTGGTATCGCCAAGGGCTATGGTGTAGATGCTGGTTTTGATATTCCTGGCCTCATACTGCGGATCATTACCCTGGTTGTATAAACCGTCAGTTGCCAATATCAGCGCGCCGATGTTTTGATTAGTGAACCTGTCGTTAAGTTGGTGCAACGCACCTGCTATATCGGTTTGCTTACCATTAATTTTTTTTGAAAGGCCGGAATGCAGGCCTTTATCAAAGTTAAATTCCTGCACATCATACTTGTCGCCAAGTTCCTGTTTTAGTTTAGCCAGATCATCGACAAAAGCAGATGAGTTAAAGCCTGCAGGTTTAAAAGTATTGATGGACGATGAATTATCCTGCGCAATAAGCACTAAAGGTTTTTGCTGCTCGTATTTAACCGTTTTTACCAGGGGAGATATGAGCAGTACCGCTATAAAAAACACGGTTACCGCCCGGATAGCGGCAAGGACATAGCGTAAGTTTTTACTTAGGTCAACTGGCTTGCGATACATGAGCCAGGCATATGCCAAGCCAAGCAATAAACCGGCAGGCAACCACCATCCCGAAACAGAACCCCATGTAAGTGAAAACATTTGTAGCTATAGTATCGTCAGGGCGCAGATCATCCGGCCCAATAAACATTACCTGCAAAATGCGAAATTATTGTGAAAGGAGGGGAATAAGTTTTAAACCTCACCCAACCCTCTCCAAAGGAGAGGGCTTAAAAGCTTTTTCAAGTCTCCCCTTTTGGGGGAGATTTAGAGGGGGTGCATTCTTACAACATACCACCATCAACAGGGATAACCTGTCCGGTGATGTAAGCGGCCATATCCGACGCAAGGAATACACAGGCATTGGCTACGTCCTCAGTTTCACCGGCGCGTTTAAGCGGAATACCTGCTGCCCAGCCTTCAACAACTTTAGGGTCGAGCACTTCGGTCATTTCGGTACGGATAAAACCTGGTGCAACCACGTTGGTACGGATGTTACGTGAGCCCAGTTCTTTAGCTACTGATTTAGAGAAACCAATGATCCCTGCTTTTGAGGCAGCATAGTTGGCCTGGCCGGCATTGCCCTGCACACCAACAACCGAGCTCATGTTAATGAATACACCTTTGCGGTTTTTCATCATGATTTTTGAGGCAGCCTTGGTAACATTAAATATCGATTTCAGGTTTACGTCAAGCACTTCGTCCCAGTTTTCTTCGGTCATGCGCATCAGCAAACCGTCTTTAGTGATACCGGCATTGTTGACAACAATATCAAGCGTACCGAAATCAGCAACAATATCGGTAATCAATTTATCAGCTTCATCAAATTTGGAAGCATCAGAACGGTAACCTTTTACTTTAGTGCCGAAACTTTGCAGCTCCTGCTCAAGGGCCTGGCCTTTTTCAACAGACGACAAATAAGTGAAAGCTACATTAGCGCCATGCTCGGCAAATTTTTCGGCAATCTTGCGGCCTATTCCTTTTGACGCGCCGGTAACCAACGCGGTTTTTCCTTCTAATAATTTCATAATTAAAGTATATGATTTCAGGGCGGTGAAGTTAGCAGTTTTTTGTTTCTGTTCATAGTTGATAGTTGTTCATGGTTGATGGTTCATAGATCATGGTAAAAATGCCTATACTCAAACTATGAATCATGATCTATCAACCATGAACCCAAAAAACTTACTTCAAATACTCCGCAGGTATCGGATTATCCTTCCGTTCGCCATCATAAAACCAGGCGAGGATCCAGAAACGGGTGCCATCGTTAAATAGTTCAATACTGTTGATGCCGCGTTCGGTTACCGGCCCATCAGCTGTGTTGCGCGATTCGTAGGTGCTCCATACGTGGTAAATACCGCCAAATTTTTCAACCCGCCGGGCAATCTCCCGCTCATCAAAACCATTTTTTGACAATGATGGGTCGGCCAGTTTGTGGTATTCCTTCAGCGTCATATAGCTAAACTGCTGTTTGCCTTGCTTATCGGTATAGCCTGCACCAACATGAGCATTGGCAATATGCAGCAGGCTGTCGCGCTCATAGCTTACCTTTTCGCCTTTCTTAACCGAGACCACATCGTAATAAGCTTTCATGATGCCATCAAGCGTGCTTACGTTATCTCCGTATTTGGTAATAACCTGCGAATGCGCGGGAAAAGTGATAGCAATGGTAATTATAGCGATAAGCAGCGGCAGGATATTCTTTTTCATGGTGATCGGAGTTTATTAACAGTCAGATTTTGATTGAATTAACGAAAAATATCCGGGATATTATAAGGTAAAATAACCTAATGCGTCGACTTACCCGGGCATGGCTTAGAAGAAGCATTTTAAAATCCCCTCTTGAGAGGGGGCGCGATGGGTCGAGCGGTAGCAGGGGTGTGTTTGTAAGTTTATCAAAGCAGAAACACACCCCTCCACCCCTCTCGAGAGGGGAATCGCACATCCCAATGCTATAAAAAAGCATCATTCAAACATGGACGTTTGAACCTGCTTTTTCAATTAAAAAGTAGTATTTAGCGACACTCCATAGGTCCGCGGGTTGCCTAAGTGTGTCGCGCCGAAATCATAGGCATAATCAATGTATTTTTTGTTGGCGATATTGCTTTCCCAAAAGAACAACCCAAACCTTTTGGTGCTTACACCTACCCTCGCGTTGAACTTGCTGTAGCCTTTTTGTTCTATCTGGTTAGCGAGGTCAAAATACTGATCGCCAAGATAGCGCCACTCGCCGCGGGCAATCAATTTGGTTTTCAGCGCACCGCCCAAATCATAGCCATATTGTAAGGCCAGCATACTGGTAATGTTCGGTGTATAAATTTGCTTGTTGCCCTTCAAATTCACCTCTTCGCCATTGTTGCCTACAACCAACGTAGTATAACGGGCGTGGGTATAACCAAAGTTGTAATCAAACTCCAGGCCTTTAATTGGGGTAGCGTTAATTTCGGCCTCTATACCTTTGCTGCTTAACTTGCCTGCGTTTTTGGTAATGGTAATAGCATCAGGCAATACCAGGGTTGGTACCTGGGCATCGGTAACGCGGGTATAAAATGCGGTTACGTTTACACGGAGGCGGTTATCTAAAAAGTCGTTTTTTGATCCTACTTCAAAATTATTACTGTACTCGGGCTTGAAAGAATAAAGCGGCGGAGACGAAGGATCAGAACCCAGTTCGGTAATGCCTCCCGCGCGGAAACCGCGGCTGTACGTAGCAAACAAATTACTGTGTGCCGATACATGGTAAGCCAAACTCACTTTAGGCGTAAAGGCTTTGTAATGTGCCGTTGACGAAGTATCCGAACGGGTAACCACCGGTTCGCCGCCATTTGGCAGAAACTCGCCCATTACGTTTTCTTTTTTATGCTCGTAGTCATAACGCAAACCCGCGGTGATGTCAAACTGCTCATTCACGGCATAAGTAGCCTGCCCGTAAACAGCTATGCCATAGTTCCTGTCGGTATTGGTATTGATACTGGTAAAATCCGTCATCGGCGAGCCAACAGCGCCGGCATCGTCACCAAAGTAAGTGCCCTGCCTGTTTGGCGCATAGTGATAAAAGCCATAAGTCCCGGCTGCCCATTTCAATTTTGAGGCAGATGAAGCCGGCGAAGTAAAGCGGAACTCCTGGATGGTGGTTTTTACTTTATTCCATTTGCCGCCATAGTTGTTTACGATAGATACGGCGTCGATAGGGGAAAAATCGCCATCGATAGGTGTGGTATAATAGCGGTTGTTTACCTGGTAAGATGTTTGCGAAGTAAAATTAAAATCACTACCGCTGTAATTAGCCGTTAATGATGACTGGAAAGTATTATCAACCATTTTAGTCGTAGCGTTCTGGTTAACCTCAAAAGGACGACTTAGAGCATCATCGGGCGAACCGGCTAAAGTGAATGCGCCGTTGTTGCGGTTGTTGTAGTTTTTTACATTCAGGGTGAAAGCGAGCTTTGAAGTAGCCAAAAACTTTAGGTAATAGTTACCTAAAAAGTAATGTTGTTTATCAAAATGGGTATTATTAAAGGTGTTGGTATAAAAACCATTAAAGCCTGAATAAATTCCAGCTACGCCTAAATACAATTTACCTTTTACTAATGGGGCCTTGATGCCCAATGTATAGCGCTGTTGATTGTAATTACCCACATCAACACCGGCAAAACCGCTCAGGGTGTTTGATGGCTGCCTGGTGATCACATTGATAACGCCGCCTGTAGCATTACGGCCGTAAAGCGTTCCCTGCGGGCCGCGAAGCACTTCTATCCTATCCACATCCAGCAATTGGGGGATATAGGTATCCAGTCCGTATTGGTTTACACCATCAACGTAAGTAGCCACAGCCGGATCGTATGATGTGGTAACAATCCCGCGGATGCCGGTAACGGTACGGCCATCGCCGGGAGCACCTGAGTTTAAGTTAGGTACAATGGCGGTGAGGTCTTTCAGGTCCCAAAGCCTGTAATCCTGTATTTGTTTGGCCGAGAGCGTTGAAATGCTGAATGGTACACGTTGTGCCTGCTCTTCGGTTTTTTGGGCAGATACCGTAACCTCATCCAACTGGTTGCTGGCATCATTCAACTGAATTGTTATTGGGCGACTGGTACCGATTATAATTACCGGGATATTTTTAGCCGCATAACCAACAGCGCTGATATGCAGGGTATATTTCCCGGCAGTTATGCTTTTTAAAATAAATTTTCCGCTTCTGTCGGCACTGGTTTGGTAATTGGTATTGAGCAAATACACCGTAGCGCCCGCGATAGGCTGGTTCTTGCTATCGGTAACGGTGCCCGAAAAATCGCCCCTGGTTTGGCTCCGGGCCGATAGTGCAATAACAACAAATAATAAAGTAAATAATTTACGCATAAAACAGGTATAAATGTGTACAGATCACACATTGTAATCGATTGTCAATATTAGCAAATGACAAACAATTAACGGTCATAACTACATAAATATTACCATTTTTTAATGGCTCTAAGTGTTGGCGAAAAATAAATTCTTATGAGTAATAATTTCTAAATTCGCTTAAACCTCAAACTACAACCTTAACAAACGGTATTAAAAAAATGAATTGGGAACTATTCTTCTACGGTATTTTCTCTTTAGCAATTGCATATTTATTTTACAGAATTTTTGTTAAAGGGAAGGACCCGTATTATGAAGACATGGGTGGGAAAATTTTAAAAATCAGCTACATTAAAAGTTGGGGTTTAGTCATTACAGCTATTATAACAGGAATATTACTGATTTTTCAATCCATATCAGCTTAAATATCAAATAACCTATCAATTACTGCCGCAAGTCCTCCCTGTTTGTGGCGCGTCTTCAAGTGTGAAACACATTTCAACTGCACCCTCCAAAAGCTGATGCCCGGGATAGTTCATCGAACTTGACCAATGAAAAACATCAAATCATATAAATCAAAAAAGGCCGCATCACCATGTGATACAGCCTCTCCATATTTTCCAAGCAAAGAGCCTTTCGGCTTTCTCCTTTATTGTTTAACCTTAAAAAGATTAATAACGGTAATATTCCGGTTTAAACGGACCTTCAACCGTTACGCCGATGTACTCAGCCTGATCCTGGTCAAGTACTTCCAGCTCAACACCAATTTTTGCAAGATGCAGGCGGGCTACTTTTTCGTCCAGGTGTTTTGGCAGGGTGTAAACTTTGTTTTCGTAAGCCGCGCCATTTGTCCAAAGCTCTAATTGAGCTAAAGTTTGGTTGGTGAACGAGTTACTCATTACAAAGCTTGGGTGACCGGTAGCGCAACCTAAGTTAACCAAACGGCCTTCGGCTAATATAATAACGTCTTTGCCTTCAATGGTATATTTATCAACCTGTGGCTTAATTTCCACTTTGGTATTGCCATAAGCACCGTTTAACCAGGCCATGTCAATCTCGTTATCAAAGTGACCAATGTTACAAACGATTGCTTTATCTTTCAACGCACGGAAGTGCTGCTTGCGAACAATGTTCTTGTTGCCTGTAGCAGTAACCACGATATCAGCTTCAGTGATAGCAGTGCTTAGTTTTTTAACTTCAAAACCTTCCATTGCAGCCTGTAAAGCACAGATCGGGTCGATCTCGGTAACAATAACACGTACGCCGGAATTGCGTAAAGAATCGGCCGAACCTTTACCAACATCGCCATAACCGCAAACAACGGCCACTTTACCGGCCATCATCACGTCGGTAGCGCGACGGATAGCGTCAACCAATGATTCGCGGCAACCGTATTTGTTATCAAATTTTGATTTGGTAACCGAATCGTTAACGTTAATAGCAGGCATTGGCAGGGTTCCTGCTTTCATGCGCTCATATAAACGGTGTACGCCGGTGGTAGTTTCTTCTGATAAGCCTTTGATAGCAGCAACCAGCTCAGGGTATTTATCCAATACCATGTTGGTTAAATCACCGCCATCATCAAGGATCATGTTAAGCGGCTGGCGGTCTTCGCCAAAAAATAAAGTTTGTTCAATGCACCAGTCAAATTCTTCGGCATTCATGCCTTTCCAGGCGTAAACAGAAATGCCGGCGGCAGCAATAGCAGCAGCAGCATGATCCTGGGTTGAGAATATATTACATGATGACCAGGTAACTTCGGCACCAAGGGCAATCAGGGTTTCAATTAAAACAGCGGTTTGGATGGTCATGTGCAAACAACCGGCAATCCTTGCGCCTTTAAGCGGCTGGCTTGGCCCGTACTCTTTACGTAAAGCCATTAAGCCGGGCATCTCAGCCTCAGCCAGTTCAATTTCCTTCCGGCCCCACTCTGCCAGCGACAGATCTTTTACTTTGTATTTAACGAATGCAGTTTCTACTGATGACATATCGATTTTATTTTGAGAGTGCAAAGTTAACTGATATCCTTGTGAAAATGAAATGTTTGGTTCACGCGCTTCGAGGATGTCCGATAAATGAGCCTGCGGCTTAAAAAGCTAACCGATATTAATTTTCCAACTCTTTCAATATCCGCTCTAACAATAACGGATCAATTCGAAAATTGGTTGACTTAATCAATTCAAAATAGGGCCTCAATGACGGAATTTTATTTTGTTGTTTAGCTGCGATCAAAACACCCAGGGTACCTGTGAATTTGATATTAAGCTGACTTGCAAGTCGCCTGCCTTTAAAATCATCTACAATAAGTAAAGTATCCGGTATTTCTTGTGCTAAAGCTATAGCGCTTGCTTCCCCTATATCAACCTGCAAACAGTAAACAGCAATTAATTGCGAATTTCTTACAGTCATTACCTGTATCCATTCGGGTAAGGGCTTTTTAAATTCAGCTGCAACTTCAGGCGTGGTTATGATATGATTATAAACGGATTGGAGAATATGCAGCGCCTGGATATTATCTAATAAAATCAAACAACTGGTATCGGTGATAACGGCGTATTCAACCATTGATCCGGGCTACATCCGCCAATATATCTTCGTAGTTGTATTGTATATAGTTAACGTTAAATTCAGCTAATACTGCCGGAAAATCAACCTTCTCCATTCCACACATTTCAGCAGCCTGCCCTAACGATAATTTACCAGCTTCATATAACTTGGCGGCAAGAAAACGCACAGTTTCATCATGCTCTTTTTCAAGTGCATCAGGCACATTTAATGTCATCGTAGTCATAATATAAAGATACGTATTTCTGTATCAAAACAAAAACAAGGGACTTATGCCTGCAACTGCTTTTGCACCTCTCCCTGCTGCATAGTCAGGTTACCATTGTAAACCCCGCCATTTTCAACGGCCAGGTTCTGTGTTTTGATGTCGCCGGTTATACGGCCTGTAGCTTTTATTTCAAGCGAGGAGGTATTAATATCACCCCTTACAGTGCCGTAAACAAAGATCTCTTTAGTACTTATATTGCCCTTAACCTCCCCCTTTTCGCCCAGGATCAGGCCCTCATCAACCATTACATCGCCGTTAACCAGTCCGTCGATCCGTACAAAAGCCGGGGCTTTCAGGTTACCCTCTAATACACTGCCTTCGCTAATGAGGGTCGAGATTGCCTGTAAATCAAGTGCAACCTTATCTTTTTTAGAAAAAATAGCCATGTTTTTAAAGTCTTAACTTCTAAGTCCGAAGCCGATAGTTTCTAAATCTGCATCATAATAATCCATGGTCAACTTCCGACTCAGGATTTAAGACTTTCGATTTAACAAACTTCCTGCTTAGAACTTATTTATTCAGGGTTAAAAAATTTACCGGGTTAACCGGCTTCCCGTTTTTACGTACTTCATAGTGCAGGTGTGTACCTGTGGAGTGCCCGGTTGAACCTACCTTGCCTATGTTATCACCAACGGTAACCTGCTGCCCTACCTTCACTTCAATTTTCGAAAGATGACCGTACAAGGTTTCCAGGTTGTTAATATGCTGAATCCTGACACATTTACCATAACCACCGGCCCATCCCGCAAAAACAACTTTGCCGCTGGCTGTACATTTTACTGCATCGCCCCGGTTACCTTTAAAATCAATACCAGGGTGAAACTCGGCATGCTCCGAATCAAAAGGGTCGCTCCTGTAACCAAAAAATGAGGTAAACGAGCTGATCCTCGGGTAGCCCATCGGGGTAAACGCAATGGTGCTTGTTAAATGTTTAAGGTAATCGTCATACAGGCTGTAAGCTTCGGTATCGGGTAGCTTTACCCCTTCCCTGTTGCCATCGCCCCCGGTACCCTTTACAGTAAAACCTTTAAGGCCGCGCCTTTTTAAATACTCATTTATAGTTTTAAGTTTAACCTCGATAGATTGAATGTACGACTGGGTAGTACCCTGCGTATTTACCTCTGCTTTAACAACCGGCATGGTGCCTTTAAGTTTAGCTATCTGCGCCTGTAACTGTTGGTTTTCGGCCTCCTGCACAGCGCTTTTGTGATGCAGGTAAAACACCAAGCCACCAAGTACGGCAACAACAGCAGCTATGCTCCACGCGTAGTGTTTAAGCCTGTTAAGGTGCTTGGTTTTTATTTGTAATGATTTTGTATGCTGTTGATTTTTGTTGATGATAACAACAGTGCTAATATCAGGTGTTTTAAGTTTCATCAAATTCAAAATAAATTAGGGGTATGCAAGTTAAAAATTACTGTTAATAAAACAATATTAAATGTATGTAAACAGGTTATCAATGAAATAGCCTTCTACGTTAATCGTCAACCAATTGTTATTATTGAGTTTTTATAAACGTAAACCAAGTATCATTTCTTATTTTTGTAACACTGATTTTATTGTAAAGCAAAAAAAAATGATGTATCCGGAATATTTAGTAGCCCCGATGCGGGAAGATCTGACCAGGGTTGGTTTTGAAGAATTAAAAGATGCCGATGCTGTAAAAAACGCTATTGAAAGCGAAGGTACAGTATTTGTAATGGTTAACTCGGTATGTGGCTGTGCTGCGGCAAACGCGCGCCCGGCTGCTAAAATTGCCGCCGCAAACGGCAAACATCCTGATAAACTGGTAACCGTTTTTGCAGGCATGGAAAAAGAAGCTGTTGATACCGCGCGTAACTATATGCTGCCTTACCCGCCATCGTCACCTGCCATGGCGCTGTTTAAAGATGGCAAGCTGGTGCATATGATTGAGCGCTACCAGATAGAAGGCCGCCCGGCACAAATGATTGCCGATAACCTGATTGACGCGTTTGAACAATACTGCTAATTGAGCTGAAGGCCGAAGGCTTAAAGCAGAAAGCTAAAAAACATAAAAGAGCTGAGGGAAAATCCTTCAGCTTTTTTTGTTTTCAAAATCCGAAATCGAAAATTCGATATCCGAAATCAAATTGATGTCATTCTGCTTTATTTATCGTCGTCGTTTTTGTCCTCATCCTCTTCATCATCGTCAAAATCATTGAAGCTGCCCATGTCTTCGTCATCCTCGTTAAATTCTCCAAAAAAGCGGTCTTCATCAAACATCAGCTCTTCCATCTTTTCCTGTTCGGGCGTACTGGTATCAAAGCGGATGGCCCAATTGTCGGGGATATCATAGCTTTTATCAAATCCCCTGATCCATTCTACAAAAACCAGGCGAAACTCCTCTACCTTTTCCCTCATCAACTGTACATAGTCCTCTTCATTAATTTTTACCATTGATGCAAAAGATACGGCATTAAACATATCCTGTACCGCAAGTTTAATGAGCACAGCATTTTGCATCCGCAGCGAATACAGGCTACCACCTTCGGCGCCGGCAATTTTTGCCTGGATAAGAGCGGCATTACTGCACATCTGTATGGCCAGATGTTCTTTCATGCTGTCTTCCTTTAATGATTCGGCAATTACATCCGCCAGGTCAAATAATTCCTGCGATTTTTGGTATACCGGGAGCTTTTCAAACTTTTCGAGTCTACGGGCCATGGGGTAAATTTACTACTTATAACACAAGTAGCCTCATATATAGTATTAAAGGCTTATTAAAAAAACTATCTTTGCCGCATGAACATTCTGATCCTTGGTTCGGGCGGAAGGGAAAGTGCCTTCGCCTGGAAAGTAGCCCAAAGCGCTCATTGCGACAAACTTTTTATTGCTCCCGGCAATGCCGGCACCACCCAATACGGTACAAACGTAAATATTAAAGTTACCGACTTTGAAGGCATTAAAGCACTTGTTTTAAAAGAGGATATCAACCTGGTATTGGTTGGCCCCGAAGAGCCCCTGGTAAAAGGCGTTCATGATTTTTTCCTGGCCGATGAGCAATTGAAAAACATCCCGGTTGTTGGTCCGCAGCAGGAAGGCGCACAATTGGAAGGCAGTAAAGATTTCTCCAAGCAGTTTATGGAAAGACATAACATCCCTACTGCTGCTTACAGAACTTTCACCAAAGATACCCTGCAGGATGGTCTTACTTATTTGGCTACTGCCGGTTTACCTGTGGTATTGAAAGCCGATGGACTTGCAGCCGGTAAAGGAGTACTGATTTGCCTTACTTTAGAGGAAGCCCAAACCGAACTTACTGCTATGCTGGCCGATGCTAAATTTGGCGAAGCGAGCTCACGTGTGGTTGTTGAACAATTTTTAACAGGCATTGAGCTCTCGGTTTTTGTGATGACCGATGGTAACAGCTATAAAATTTTACCCGAGGCTAAAGACTATAAACGTATTGGCGAAGGGGATACCGGCTTAAATACCGGTGGTATGGGCTCTATCTCTCCCGTTCCATTTGCCGATGCTGCCTATATGAAAAAGGTAGAGGAGCGCGTGATCACCCCTACCATTGAAGGTTTGAAGAAAGATGGCATCCCTTATAAAGGTTTTATTTTTATTGGCTTGATGAACAGCAATGGTGAACCCTGGGTTATTGAATACAACTGCCGTATGGGCGATCCGGAAACGGAAAGTGTGATGCGCCGTATAGATTCGGACTTTGTTGATTTGCTGTTAGGCGTTGCCGAAGGGAACCTGAACGAAAAAGAGATCATCATCAGCCCTAAAACAGCGGCCACCGTAGTCATGGTTGCGGGCGGTTACCCAGGCGAATACCTGAAAAACAAGGTGATTACCGGTACCGAAAACGTGCGCGACTCGATCGTGTTCCACGCAGGCACTTCAATGGATGGCAATGATGTAATAACCACAGGCGGCCGTGTATTAGCTATTACTACCGTACAGGATAATATGTTCAGCGCCCTGCAACAGGCTACTGCCGATGCAAGCCGGATTTATTATGATGGCATGTACTTTAGGAAAGATATTGGCTTTGACCTTCTTTAAGAGGTCATTGGGGCATTAGTCATTAAGTCATTTTTCTTTGCAACTCGAAAACTTCCGGAGCTTCTGAACCATGATTTTTAGGATTTATGGATTCTCAGGATGCATGGTGAATCGTCAAACTTAAAGTCCCCTGAGAATCTCTCTGCGAGAGGTTCTCAGGGGACTTTAAAAATCTTTAAATCCGGTAAATCAGCTTAATCCCGGTTCAGATAATTACTCCTGCACCGCGTCAATCCAATTGCCGTCGCCTTTAATAATATTGATAAGCTCATCAAGCGCATTGGCCGAACTGATGTTTTTCTTTACCGCTTCTTTACCACGGTAAAGGGTAATTTTATCAGTACCAGAGCCTACGTAACCGTAATCGGCATCAGCCATTTCACCGGGACCATTTACAATACAGCCCATGATGCCAATCTTTAACCCTTTAAGGTGACTGGTACGACTGCGGATCATTTGGGTAGTAACCATCAGATCGAACAAGGTACGCCCACAGCTTGGGCAAGAGATATATTCCGTTTTAGAAATCCTTGACCGGGTAGCCTGCAAAATACCAAAAGAAGTAGAAGTAATTACACTTGTAGGCAATTCAGGTGCATCTATCCAGATACCATCGCCAAAACCATCAACTAATAAAGCGCCGAGGTCAGTAGAGGCGTAGAGTTGGAGAAGAGTTTGTCCATGGTCCATGGTCCATGGACTATGGACTTTCTCACTTTCGGACTTTCCGACTTCCGGACTTTCCGACTCAAAAACATAGCTTCTCTTCACAATCACGGGCACATCAAGTCCCAGTTCCTCCATTTTAAAAAAGAAGGAGCGTTGCTCGGCCATGCCGTGTAAAGCATCTGTTTCAAGTACCAACACCAGCGACTTATCAAGTTGAATTGATCCGAAATCTTCCGAATCAATATCAGCAGGTTTTAAATGTACAAGGTTCAGTTTTGATGAACGATCGACATCGCCAATATATTCCTGTAAAGTAAATACCGGGTGGCAGTTGGTTTTATCGGCCAGTTTAAGCCAGGTATTATAATTATATAGTTGTTTTAAGTTGCCCGGTAAGGTAAATGAAGGCAATTCATCGGCCAGGTAAACAAAATCAACCGATTGCTCGGCCATGTTATACTTATCCAGCAAAGGCGAGTACAGGTAGCCCGCCTCGTTCAATACCGCCGGGTCTTTCAGGTTCTTTTTAGATAGGTCGACAACAACCCGCGGCACCAAATGCCCGCCTATGAAAGCGTTGGCCTCGTAGGTTTCACGTTTTTTATATTCGTAGGGGTTGTGTTTTGAAGGTAAAAGGTCAAAGGTTAAAGGCGAAAGGTTTTTAACTTCCGTAGCTACCTTTTGCCTTTCACCTTTCGCCTTTTCCCTCATAGTGTAACGTCGAACCAGCTCAATAGCGACCGGTGCTTCCGCTTCGGGCTCTTCGGTGAGGGACACGCGAACAGTATCACCGAGGCCATCCTCCAATAGTGTACCAATACCTACGGCAGACTTGATCCGGCCGTCTTCACCATCACCTGCTTCGGTTACGCCAAGGTGCAGCGGATAATTCATTCCTTCGGCAACCATGGTTTCAACCAACAGGCGGTATGCCTGTACCATTACCTGCGGATTGCTCGACTTCATGGAGATCACGAGGTTATAAAAATTCAACTGCTCGCACATCCGCATAAACTCCATGGCCGATTCAACCATGCCCTGCGGGGTATCGCCGTAGCGGCTCATGATCCTGTCGCTCAGCGAACCGTGGTTGGTGCCAATGCGCATAGCGGTGCCATATTCCTTACAAACTTTTACAAGCGGTGTAAATTTCTGGAAGATGCGTTCCAATTCGCCCTGGTACTCCAGGTCGGTATAATCAATCTGGTCGAATTTTTTTTTATCGGCGTAATTGCCGGGGTTTACGCGTACTTTTTCAACTATACGGGCAGCCACCTCGGCAGCATTTGGGGTAAAGTGGATATCTGCAACCAAAGGCACCGTGTAGCCACGGGCGCGAAGCTGCTTTTTAATTTCGGCCAGGTTTTGGGCCTCTTTGATGCTGGGGGCTGTAATGCGCACGTATTCGCAACCGGCATCAACCATGCGGATGGATTGCTCAACCGTACCAATGGTATCCATGGTATCAGTAGTAGTCATGCTTTGGATCCGGATTGGATTATTCCCGCCCATAGGCACGTCGCCAATATTAACCTCGCGGGTAACAAAGCGTGAATATTCGGTTAACGAGTTACAATAACGGCCGGGCAGCACTTTAACAGCATCAGTATTCATCAATGATGGAAATTAATATAATGCAAATTTAGTGAATATGTTGGGATTAGGCTACCTGTGCATGAAGGATAAATTATTGTGCAGCCAATAGTCTCAAACTGAATTTATATATCTTAGCCGGGTAGAACCTTAAAACAAATTATGAAAAACAGCAGTTTGCTTATTCTAATTCTTATTGCCGTTATATCCTGTAAAAGCAAAAACAAAACACCTGTTTCCGACACTGCATCACAATCCGATAAACAAACTGCAAATACAATTCCTAACCGGGACTCCCTGCAGCAAATTAAAACTATAATGCACGGCAATTGGGTGAAAAGTGACTACATTGCCGATCTTATCCGTACCAAATCGCCTTACATTTCATCAAAAAAATTATCCGGCATCGCCGCTCTTGAAATTAGTTTGGGATCGGCAAAAAGCGATAGCCTTGTAGCAGGCGTAAGCTTAAATAATCATGAGGGAGCAAACCTGACCCTGTTTTTAAAACAAGGTAATAACCGTGCTTCATTCAAAACCAACTGGATTGATTATGAAGTGAGTACCAATTATTACGAGCTTGGTTATCAAATAACAGGCGGCGATACCAGTTTACTTCTTTATCATTATAACAAAAACAACCAAGTTATTGATAGCACAAAGTATATTAGGGTTTTGGATAAACAAATAGTAAACGATATGGGCTACGGAATAGATTATATTACCAATAAACTACTCATATCCGGCGATTATATAATGACGGGGGCCGACGGAAAACAATCATCTGTAACTTTTACCAACGCAGGTAAAGTAAGAGGGTTTTCGGAGTATGAAACCTATTACGTTAATACTGATTTTGTGGCCGGCCCGGAAAATGATCTTGACCAGCTTAGTTTTAATGTGGATACCCACCATCAAAAAAACTTTCTCTTTCGCGTTAAAGGCGACACACTAAATATTTACAAAACCGATTTTAGTGCCGATTCCATCCATTTAAAATGGGGTAAGCTGGAATATGAACTGGTTAAAAGAAAATAACTTATCTTGAAGAACTTCTTGCGTGTACTTTACTTATTGCTTTCCCTAACAGAAAGGAAACCACTTCCGTTTCACACCAACCTATCCTTAATTACCAGTGTCCCCGCTATCATATCATGTAAACATTGCTGCTGTTTATTAAAAAAAGCCATCAGGTAGCCTATAAAAAAGGTTAATACCGAAAATATTTTGGCCAGGTTACGGCCAATGGCTTTGCCAACACTGATCCTGTTTCCGTCCATATCAACTACTTTTATTTTGAGCATTTGTTTACCATAAGTAGCCTGCTTAACCGAGCTTTCCATTACCACATGATAAATAAATTTGCCTATGGGCGTAAAAGCGACAATGCTAATAGAGGTATATATCCGCGCCTGCTTATCCGTAATGAACAGGAACACCGCCATGGCTGCCAGTAAAACAAATACGCCGAACAGGATAAACCAGTCGAGCGCCGAGGCCAGCCAGCGCTGGTCAAAACTGCCGTAGTATTGCATGAGCAACTTAGGGCGGGCAAAGCCGAACAGTTCCCTTAATTCGGCAATTTCCTGAGCCTCTTTATAATCTACCATATCGTCGGTTTTAACAAAATCGCCGGGTTTGATGCCGCGGGCTTTGAGTTCGGGAATGGTAAATGGACCTTCGGGTTTACCATTAATGACTAATATATAGGATTGGGACATGGAATGGTCGATTACATAACCATGTCATTGAGGAGGCACGACGAAGCAATCGCATACCATACAGGGCGGGACCTGCCTCCGTACGATTGCCACGCTACGCTCGCAATGACATGTTTTTTATTGCTTTTTATTGTTTTTTATCCCTCTAAGATAAATATTCCTTCCACCAATCAGAATTAAAGACACCTTTTACTTCGGTTGGCTCACCGGGTTTGGGTACAAATAAATCGATGTGTTTTTGGTTTGCCATAGCGGTTAGCCATTCAATAGGCTCGTACCAGGCATGCGGAGCCAGGTTAAACGTACCGTAATGGATGGGCATCATCAATTTGCCTTTCAGATCGAGATGGGCATTTGAAGCATTATCAGGCCCCATATGAATATCCGGCCAGAATTTACCATAAGCACCTATCTCCAGCATAGTCAAATCAAACGGACCAAAAGCCTCTCCTATCGCCTTAAATTCGGGCGAGTAACCCGAATCGGCGCCAAAGTAAATATTATGCTGCGGACCTTTGATCACGAACGACGACCACAATGTTTCGTTTCGCCCAACAATTCCCCTGCCCGAAAAATGGCGTGAGGGTGCTGCCGTAAGTACAATTTCATTGCCAATCATGGCGCTGTCGCCCCAATCCATTTCAGTAATAAAGTTGGCGGCCATGCCCCAGTTGGTTAAATACTGCGCTACCCCTATCGAACAGAAAAAAGGGATGTTTTTATCCGCAAAAAACTTAATGGTAGCCTTATCCAAATGATCATAATGATCATGCGACTGGATCACCGCATCCAACGGGGGCAGATCTTCCAAAGCTATCGGCGGTTGAAAAAACCGCTTCGGCCCAAATGATTGCGAAAACGAAACCCGCTCGCTCCAAACCGGGTCGGTAAGGATGCGCTTGCCGTCAATCTCAATCAGGATACTGGAATGGCCAACCCAGGTAATGCGCAAGCCCGACGCGGGCGGTGTACTGTAAACCGATAGATCTGTTTTAAAAGGGCCTAAAGTTTTCTTAGGCGTATTTTCGGCCTTGTTGTTCATGTACTCCCTTAAAATGGGGATCATTTTACCAAAGCCGGCCTCATCGGTAGGTATGGTATTGAGATATTTTCGTCCTTTTTTTCGCGATGCGGGTAAACTCATAACAGCAATTATAGTACTAATATCAGGTATGATATAACTAACGCAAAAAAGTTACGAATGGTTGAAGCGGCTCAACCTTTATTTACTTAAGAATGATATTGCCGTATCACAAAACTCAACCAGCGGGGCAGGCAAAGCATCTCCGGTAAAAGGATGTTCGCCGCCAAAAGTATGATCTGCACCTTTTTGCACTATGTATTCCGCAGCAGGATTAGCTTCATGCAATTGCAGGGAATGGCTTACAGGTACGGTAGGGTCGGCATCACCATGAACGATGAGCCATGGCTGTTTTATTAAACTTGCCTGCCTAATGATATCCAGCCTCAGCGGGTGATTGTCCAGATCATCTAACAGGGTTGATTTAACAGGCATTTGCTGCCCGGTACGCTTATTTTCAAAGTAAAAAACGCTCTGCAAACGCCACTGTTGTTCTATTTGCTTAGGCCACAGGTTCCGGAAACCGGATATGGAAGCCATAGTTACCAGCTTTTTAATCCGGCTATCTTCGGCAGTTTTGATAATACTTACACCGCCGCCCATGCTATGCCCAATGAGGTATACACCATTAGCCATAGGCATACTTGCCCCACTACAGGCAAAATCAATGATGGTATCCAAATCTTCCAGTTCAATAGAGACGGTATTATCGGCAAAGGCTGTCAGATCGGCAAAATCTAAGGGGCTGGCAGGCGTTGTGCCATTGTGCGAAAAGTTAAATTTCAGGAAACGAAAGCCCTTTTCGGCAAAGTACCGGGCTAACAGATCATGCGTGCCCCAATCTTTAAACCCCTTAAAGCCATGTGCAAAAATTACCAGTGGTGTATTTTTAAAAACATCATCGTAGGTTACATCGATAAGCATTGGCCGCCCTTTAGCGCCGGGAAGGGTGAAATTATCTTTCCTGATCATGGCGGCTAATTTAGTATTAAAGGCCGAAAATGTTATTGAAATAAATCAGTGCAACTGAACCGAAGCCTTATCTTCCCTTCAGGCCTTTCGCAGATTTTATTTAACCTTGAAAAGCAAAATCATCCAAACAGTTATATTAAATTTGAATATATCAGATTGCGGTCAACATGCGCTATACCGAATATCGTCCTAATGGCATACTAAAAGATTTCATACAATGTTATTTTGTGTGCGAAACAGATATTCCTGTTATGACTGATGACAAGGTGTTTGCTACCGGCGCTGTCGAAATCTTATTCAACCTGGGAGCGGATGGCCCTCAACAAATAAAAAATGGAGACCTGGTAACCTGTCCCGATATACAATTGTGGGGACAAACTATACAGCCATTTACTTTTACCTCTTACGGTAAGCATTGTATGTTTGGGATCCGCTTTTTTACCCATACCGCCGCCTGCTTTTTTAATGAGCGGATAGAAGAATTTAATGACCGGATCATTGATTTCAAAGAGTTGGGAGGAAAGGAAGCTGCTTTGTTACATTTGAGATTGATGGAGGCCAAAACACCGGACCGGAGAATAGATTTAGTGGAGGAATTTCTGATGAAAAGGTTGTTAACCTCAGGGCCTAAATTCAGCAAGCTAAAGCTGGTCAACAACATCATGTTTGACTTAAGCAAAGAGGATTTTCTGGAGAATATCAATACAGTGGCAGCTAAATACGGTCTTTCGTCCCGGTACCTTCAGAAAATATTTTTAAACTATTCCGGGCTGAGCCCGAACTTGTACACTAAAATAGCACGGTTTCAAAAAAGCCTTTACCGGGTTGCCGAAAACAAACTATCGCTCACCTCTATCGCTTATGAGTGCGGGTACTTTGATCAGTCGCATTTTATAAAGGATTTTAAATTCTTCACTGGGTCGCCCCCTTCCCGGTTTTCGCCCGAAAGTTCAACCGATTTTTCTGCCGCGCTCAATAATTAAGCTGTTCCGATTTTTACAATTTTGGTCCATTTTAAGGATATAATTTCGCTTTAGTTATTCATTCAATATTTAAAGGATCATGAAACAAAAAACCTTAACTGCAGCAATTATATGCCTGTGTCTTTTCTTAACGTACAAAAGCAGCATCGCCCAGGCAAATAATCCCGGCTTACAGCAGATCAAAAGCTCAATTCAAAAAATAAATACACTTTATTATGAGCTGTTTGCAAAAAGTGACGCCTCAATCATAAACCTGTATACTGATGATGCTATATTATTGGCGCCAAATATGCTGCCTATAAATGGCAAAAATGCACTGAAAAAGGATTTCGAGGATACCTTTGTTGCAGGAAAAGTGAAAGGTGTTAAATTCCAAACGGGCAATATCTATGGCGATGGTAAAGCTTACATTACCGAAGAAGGCACCTGGCAGGTTTTTGACCCAAATGGTAAAGTTCTTGATGATGGGAAGTATTTAAAATTGTGGAAACTCACGAAAGCCGGCTGGAAAATATTCAGGGATTCTTTTAACAGCAACCACAAAATTTAAAACATTCCAGTCCCATCACGGTCTCTCGCAGTTTAAGTTTATCCATAAAATCAATAGTCAAATTGGGTAATCTTGATAAGTTGAACCCCTCTGGGGTTCGGGTATAGGGTGTGATGTTATTTCTACAAACCTTTTCCCCCTCTGGGGGATTTTTACAATTTAATAAACATGTATTAATCGCCCAAGGACAGATGCACCAGAGGTGCAAAAGGTTTGTAGCTCGTAAAGTTATAAAATACCCTTTGCCCCAGAGGGGCAAAACACGACGACTTGCTGTTTAAACGACAAGCAATTTTGTGGATAAACTTAAACTCGCAGAGGCATTGATGGAACAACTAAGGGGGACAATCCCTACACCCTCTTCCCATTAAAAGTAATGTTATACAAATCCGTGCGCCTGTCTTTGATATTTTGCACGCTGCCGTACTCATGCAGCTCATCCAGCAACGACAGGTCAACATCGGCAATAACAATCATTTCGGTGTTTGGCGTAGCTTCAGATTGGATCCCGTTAGTCGGGAAACCAAAATCTGAAGGTGTAAACACCGCCGACTGTGCATAGCTGATACCCATATTATTTACATTAGGCAGGTTGCCTACACAACCCGCTATAGCGACATAGCATTCGTTTTCCACCGCACGGGCCTGGGCGCAAAACTTAACCCGGTTGTAACCGTTTTGCGTATCGGTAAGGAAAGGTACAAACAGGATCTGCATATCCTGACCGGCCAAAATGCGTGACAATTCCGGAAACTCTACATCATAACAAATCAGGATGCCAACTTTGCCGCAATCGGTATCAAAAACTTTCACCTCATCGCCGCCGCGCATGCCCCATGAGCTAATCTCGGCCGGGGTTGGGTGAATTTTGTATACCTCTTCCATGCTGCCGTTACGCCTGAACAGGTAGGAAACATTATACAACGATTCCTCAAAAATATAAGGCATACTGCCTGCTATAATGTTCACATTATAGGAAACCGCAAGTTTTGAAAACTCCTCGATAATGGGCTGGGTATATTTGGCCAGTTCGCGCATGGCCTTGGCCGAATCCATGTGGTTATAATCGGCCATGAGCGGTGTATTGAACAGCTCGGGGAACAGGATAAAATCGGCCTGGTAATCGCTCACCGCATCAACAAAATATTCGGCATGCTTCATCAGCTCACTGATATTACTGTACGAACGCATTTGCCATTGTACCAGGCCAATACGTACTACTGTTTTATGATTGATAACATCGCTTACTTCCTCGTAATACACGTTGTTCCACTCAATAAGGGTAGCAAAACCTTTTGAGCGGCTATCCTCGGGCAGGTAGTTACGCAATACCTTGCGCACGTGAAAATCATTAGATAACTGGAATGATAATGTTGGATCATAGATCTCCTTATACTTTACCTTATCAATATACTGACGCGGCGTAAGCTCGTTCTGAAATTTTTGATAGTTGGGGATACGCCCGCCGGCAATAATACTTTTCAGGTTCAGTTTTTCGCAAAGGGCCTTGCGGGCATCGTACAACCTCCGTGCAAGTCGCAAGCCGCGATATTTAGGATGGATAAACACATCAATACCGTACAATACATCCCCTTTGTCATTATGGGTTTTAAAGGTACTGTCGCCGGTAATTTGCTTGTAGGTGTGGTTATCGCCAAATTTTTGGTAATCAACAATTATGGCCAGCGCACAGCCAACAACCGTATCGTTAACGGTGATACAGATCTGCCCTTCGGGGAATATTTTGATTAGCTTACGGATAGAATTGGCGTCCCAATAGTCCTCATCCATATCCATATAGGCCGATTTCATTGATTTTTTCAGCTCCTGGTAGTCCTGTACCTCCAGGTTACGCATTTCAATACTTTGCAGATCCATATTTTTATTTTGCTTCGATAGCAACAGCCAAACGCTGTTTTGGTTTAGGCTTTTTTAGTATCGGTTGTGTGCCACCAGGCCCAGTAGATCAGCACAAACTGCAGGAATAGGCGCAGCCATGCTAAAAAAGGTGTAACCGTTATGGAATTTAACTTCATTGGCGCTTTAAATGCCATGCTCACGTGGATCTGCAAAAAGGCAATCAACATTAAAACAATTCCCCAGGCAGCCCAGTATCTTGTTTTGGATGGTATAAGTAACAAACCTAATGAAATTTCGGCAATCCCGGCAAGGAGGTTAACAGTCTCTGGGTAAAGCAGGTTATTGGGCATTACGGCGTAGTAAAAGCCCGGATCGCGGAAGTGATTAAGGCCTGCAAGCACGTAAAACGCCACGAGTATTACCAGGCTTATTTTTTTATACTTATCCATGTTTTAATTTACAAATATTTTGTGATACGCATTGCAAAACAGTTTAAATACTGCAAAACAAGCCGTTTTTGCAATTTATAACCATTCCAAATAAGCCTGTTTGACAAAGTGTTGACATTGGATGTGCCGAATAGTGATACTTTTGTTCGGTCAAATTTAAAACTGCTTTGAAGTATCTAAAGGTAATAGCTTTTACGCACAAACAGATTGAACTGAAGGAATTGGGTAGATTGGTGGTTTGCCAGGAAAATCTGACAGATAAACTTGCACAAGTTAAAAAGCAGTTCAATATCCCGGAGATCTTCTACCTGGCTACCTGTAACCGTGTGGAATTTGTAATGACAACCCCACAATCTGTTGACAAAGATTTTGCCAAAAAATTCATAGAAGCCTTTAACACAGAGCTTTGCCATGATTCACTGAGTACTTTTATGGATAGCGCGTCTATTTATGAAGACCAGGAAGCCATGGTGCACCTATTGCGCACTTCATGTTCGCTGGAGAGTTTGATCGTGGGCGAAAAGGAAATCCTGGCCCAGTTACGCAAAGCATATGAACATTGCAAAGAGGCCGGCCTAACCGGCGATGCCATGCGCATGATCATGAACTGCGTGGTAAAAACAGCCAAGGAAGTTTATACGCATACCAACATCTCCAAAAACCCAATCTCGGTAGTATCGCTGGCTTACCGCAAGCTTAAAGACCTTAATCTTTGTTCAAATGCCCGTGTATTGATCATCGGCGCAGGCGAAACTAACCGTAACATTTCCAAATATCTTCAAAAACATAAATTTTCAAACTTCGCGGTATTTAACCGTACCGTGGCCAATGCCGAAAAATTAGCTGCCGATTTGGGCGGAGAAGCGTTTGACCTCGAAGCTTTGAAAAGCTATAAAAAAGGTTTTGATGCCATTATCACCTGCACATCGGCAGTTGAGCCAATCATCACTACCGAAATTTACCAATCGCTGCTCAACGGCGAAACCGGCAGGAAAACCATTGTCGATCTTGCCATCCCTAATGATACCGCTCCCGAAGTGCTGGAGCAATTCCCGGTTAACTTTATCGAAGTGCACTCGCTTAACGAAGTTGCCAAAAAGAACCTGCAGGAACGTTACCACGAACTGGTACACGCCGAAGCTATCATTGAGCAAAACATTGCCGAATTTGTACAGCAGCTTAAACAGCGCCGTATTGAAGTAGCTATGCGCCAGGTACCTGAAAAAATCAAAGAGATCCGCAATACTGCCATTAACTCTGTTTTTGCCGATGAGGTACAGGGCCTGGATGAGCAATCGCGCGAGATCCTGGAAAAGGTGATCAACTACATGGAGAAAAAATATATCAGCGTACCCATGGTTATGGCGAAGGATATATTGATCAATGAAAACTAAAACTTTCTGAATCAGAATTTACGGGATTTGAGGATTGACAGAATGCTTGCTTTTGTCTAAAACCGAATTTCTTTAATTTAAGAATTGATCAAATGCAAATCTGATACTAGTCGAAGTGTAGCGGAGCGTAACTTCCTAATACTGGACGAAGTTTAGCGAAGCGTAACTTCGTCCTGAAATGAGTTAAGCTTTCAGCTTAACCGAACACCATATCATCAGCATGCAAAATATCAAATGTATGCTGCAAACTGTTTACTCATAACTGCCAACTGGATATGGGCGTTACCTCCGGTCCGGGCTGTACACTCATACGCCTGCAGGCTTTACGCTCGCTGGCCGGTATCCGCTCCCATCCCTAACGCAGGTATTTTTCGTTAAACCTATTTGGCTATTATTGGGGCTTATTTCCCTTATAAAACAAACATTCAATCACTCCGTCCTCAAACTCTTTATCGGGTTAACTGTCGCGGCTTTTACAGATTCATAACTAACCGTAATCCAGGCTATACCCAATGCAACTACAGATGCAATAAAGAACACCAGCCAGCCAGCATTGATATGATAAGCAAAACCCGACAGCCAGCTGTTAACCGCATACCATGAAAGTGGGATAGCGATAACTATAGCAATCAAAATAAGCCTGGTGATACCTGATGACAGTAAGTAAACCAGGTTTACTACAGATGCCCCTAACACTTTGCGTACGCCAATCTCCTTGGTACGCTGCTCGGCCATAAATGCCGATAAACCATATAAGCCCAGGCACGAAATAAAGATGCCCAAACCGGCAAAAAGATTAAAAATATTGCCCATTTGCTGTTCGCCTTTATAAAGTTTAGATAACTCCTGGTCAATAAAATCAAATTTGAAGGGATAAGCCGGATTAAGCGCCTGGCTCATAGCTGAAAGTGCTTTTATAGTAGCATTGGTTTTTCCGGGCAAGGTCCTGATCACCACATAACCGCCTATTTTATTGAAAGGTATAACCAACGGCTCAATGCTTTGCTGAACGGGCTTAAAATTAAAGTCTTTTATAACCCCTACAATAATACCCTTGTTACCCCAAACCGCTAATGGCTTGCCTACTGCAGTACTGGCGGTAAGGCCCATTACGCTGGCCATTTTTTCGTTGATCATGTAATTATTCGAGTCGGTTTTAAAACCTGCCGAAAAGCTTCTGCCGGCTGCTAACTTCATTCTGAATGTGCGCGTAAAATCCTCATCGGCGGCCATTACAGGGATAGACAATTGCGAACGTGGGTCCTTACCGCTCCACTGCACATTAAGTGTCCAGCCGCCAAGTTCAGTTGGCAAATCTGTAATCGTTGTAAAATCGCTCGTCAGCGAGGTTTGCCTTAACATGTTTTTCAAAGCCTCCTGCTTATGCCAGATCTCGCCCGTCATTGGCACGTATAAAAGATTGGCTTTCTCGAAACCGGGATTCCTGTCCCTGATAAATTTAAGCTGATTATAGATCACCACCGTACCCACTAATAATACAATGGAAACCATAAACTGAACCACAACTAAAGCATTACGGAACAGCAAATTGCCTCCCATTGATTTCACGTTACCCTTAAGCACTTTAACCGGGTTAAAACCAGAGAGAAATAAGGCAGGATAACTTCCCGAGATAAGACCAGTTATTAAAGCAATACCGGTAAGACTTAACCAAAGCCTGGCATCCGACAGATCAATAACAAGTTTCCTGTTAGCCAGATCATTAAACACTGGTAAAAACATCCGAACAATAACAAGCGCAAGTAACAGGGAAAGAAAGGAGATAAATACCGACTCGCTTAAAAACTGGATAACCAATTGCCCGCGAACAGCACCCGCTACCTTACGTAAGCCTATTTCTTTAGCCCTGCGTGCCGAGCGTGCAGTAGCCAGGTTCATGAAATTGATGCAGGCCACAATCAATATCAATATGGCGATCGCAAAAAAGATGCTTACATACTGCGCATTCCCATGCCCCGGCGAATCTCCTAATCTTTCGGGATCAAGGTGTATTTTGGTTAAAGGCTGTAATTTGAACGTAGCCTTGGTATCCGGGCTATGTTTGTGAAAAATCTGCCCGATTTGCGTTTCCAATTTGGTAACGTTAGCGGCGGAGGGATCAAAATTTTTATCGAACTGTACGTAACCGAAAAAATTAAAATTATCCCAGATATTATTCTTCAGATCGTTATTGGTTTGGGCTATTAAGTCCATCGGAAGCAGGATGTCAAATTGCAGATCGGAGTTAGCCGGGATATTGGCCATAACGCCTGTTACTACCAGATTTTCCTTATTATCTTTCCTTATCACTTTTCCTATGGGATCTTCTTTTCCGAAGTATTTTGTGGCGATATCTTCTGTTATTAAAACACCATTTGCCTGATTTAAAGCAGTAGCGCGGTCGCCTTTTATTAATGGATATGAAAACATGTCCATAAAATTGGGATCGGCATAAAACACATGTTCTTCCTGAAATTTCCGGTTACTTATTTCGAATAAAACAGATGGAAAACCGGGATATAAACGGGCTACATTTTTAACCGCAGGGATCTCCGATTTTAATCCAAAAGGCATCCCGGCCGAACTTGCCGCGGTTTTAGAATCACTAAAATCGCTGTCGATTCGATAGATCTGCCCGGCATTTTTATTGAACTTATCATAGCTCAATTCATTTTGCACCCAAAGCAAAATCAGGATACTTGAAGCAAGGCCTATCGCCAAACCCGATATATTGATAATGGAGTAAGCTTTATCCTTTATGACATTCCGGTAAGCCAGTTTAAAATATGTTTTGAACATGGGTATATTGATTGTAGAAGTTGTTGAACTTAAAACATTATTTAATATACAGGCATTATCTAAAACCCATGCCATTAATATAAATCATTGATAATTAAAACATTAATATCAATTTATTTATAACACCCGTTCGGAAACGTTACAACAAGTGTGCGCTTTTGCCGGGCATTACTACCCTGCGATAGAGCCCATCAAATTACGTTCCATCAGGGTCTCTCGTAGAGGACCCTGATGTCTTCGCCAAGCAGGTAGGCCTTTTCTCGTAAGATGATCAAGGCTGATAGTGGAAACATCAGGGTCCTCTACAAGAGACCCTGATGAGAAGGTAGTCTCACAATAATCTTCCTGATTATTCTGTCCTCAAACTTTTTACAGGGTTCGCCAGCGCGGCTTTTAACGCTTTGTAACCTACCGTGAACCAGCCTATCAATAACGAAGTTGTAATGGCTGCCATAAAAACCCATAAGCCCGGCGAAATACGATAGGCGAAAGTTTGCAGCCATCCGTTCATCAGGTACCAGGCAAGGGGCGCGCCAATCATAAATGCCACCACGATAAGAGCTAAAAATTCCTTTGAAAACAGGTACACAATGCTGCTTACTGATGCGCCTAAAATCTTTCGGATCCCTACCTCTCTTGTGCGCTGTACCGCCATAAACGATACCAGGCCGTATAAGCCAAGGCAGGAGATAAAAATGGCGATGAGCGCAAATACTTTATAGATCAGTTCGAGCTGGTTTTCCTGTTCGTAAAATTTGGCAATGCTATCGTCAACAAAAAAGCCGGTGTAGGCATATTCGGGATATTTCTTTTCCCAGGCACTTTGCACCAATGCTGCCGTTTTTGCAAGTCTCCGGCTTTCAATTTTTACCGCTATTTGCTGTTCCGATTGTTTTGAGGGGAACATCACCAGCGGTTTAACTTCCTCGCGCATGGAGTTTGTTTTAAAGTCGGCAACAACACCTGCTATGGGCAGGTTTCCGTAACTATCAAAGGTAAGGGTTTTGCCCAAAGCATCATTTGCACGTTTAATACCCAATTTGCGTATAAAAGTTTCATTAACCACCAGTTCGCGCGCGGTATCGCTGGGTTCATAGCTTTTGCCTGCTATAAACCTGAGGCCAAAAGTTTTAAAGTAATCCGCGTCGGCAACTTTCATGAAAATATCAAAGCCAGGATCTTTATCTGAATGATTGAAGTAGAAATTGCTTGAATTATTATGCGATGACGATGGCGCGTCGGCCGAAAAACTGGCTGCCTTTACTCCCTGCAAAGTAAGTACCTGTTGTTTAAAGCTGTTCATTCGTGATAAACCGATGCTATCGGCAGGGCATGGTATGGCCAATACGGCTTCTTTATTAAACCCGAGGTCGGCATTGTTTACAAAATCCATTTGTTTAACGGCGATAGCTGTTCCGATAATCAGCAACTGTGAAATGGTAAACTGGGTAACTACCAGCACACGGCGGAGCGATATACCACCAACAGCTGCCGAATTAATCTTATTTTTCAACGCCTCAACAGGTTTAAATCCCGATACGATAATTGCCGGATATACTCCTGAAAGCAGTATCACTGCAACTATTACACAGGCCAGGCAAAGCAATATGCCGGGATTGAACAAACCAATGGTATCCGGAACGCTGGCGATATGTTTGAGTAACGGTAAAGCAATTTCGGCTATGCAAATTGCAAGGCCGGCCGAAATTAGTACGATAATGGCCGTTTCGCACATTACCAGGCCTACCAATTGCCCGCGGCTGCTGCCCAGCACTTTGCGGATGCCTACCTCTTTGGAACGGCCAACGGATTGCGCGGTTGAAAGGTTAATGAAATTGATGGATGCCATAACTATGATCAGCACCGCGATAAGCGACAAGGTACGCAGCGTGGACTTGCCGGTTACATGATCGCCCAGCGTGCCACCAAAACTGGTGTCAAAATGGATTGCCGATAAGGGTTGCGCTACAGCATATCTTTTCCTGGCAGCGCGTTTACTATCACTATTAAATTGTTTTTCGGAAAAACTGAGCATTTGACTTTCGATGCTGCTTTGCAATACATTTGCAGGAAATTTTATATACACCTGGCAGTCGCTGCTGGTTTCATCCCAGGTATATGCGTAATGGTAGCTTTTGGGGTTCTTCTTCCAGGTGATGTACGAAATCAACACTTTGAGCGGCAGGTCGGTATTGGGGGGAACATCCTGTATCACACCCGCCACTTTTAGCGTCAGCAGGTTATCCATCCTGAGCGTTTTTCCTGCTGCCGTTTGCCAGTTACCAAAATATTTTATGGCGCTGCTTTTATCAATCACCACCATGTTAGGATCTTTTAAAGCTAACGCACTGCCGGCAAGCCAGGTTGCTGAAAAAATATCGAAAAGCTGAGGTTCGGCAAACATGATGCCGGTGTTCTCTATAAATTTTTTATCGCCGGCGGGGTTACCGTTAGCCGCCGGGGCTACGATCTGGCTGCCATAAATGGCGTTGATACCTGCAATGGTAGCCTGTGGGAAATAAAGACGAAAAGCATCTATCGCAGGCGTTGAGATCCCGGCACTATACCTGATATTACCTTCCCGCTCTTTTTTTGTAACAATGCGATACGTGCTTTTATAACCGGGTTGATAGGTGTCAAAGCTCAACTCATATTGAACAACTACAAATATCAGCAGGCAGGCCGCAATGCCCACCGCCAGCCCGGCTACATTAATGGCCGAGTAACTTTTGTGACGGGTGATATTACGCCACGCGATCTTAAAATAATTTTTGAACATATAGCTGCGGTTTAATTTTCGGGAAGACCACATGATCGCGGCTTCATGGTCCGAAATTACCCTTGCAAACTGAGTACGTCGTCTTAAGTTATAACCTGGGAACTCTTTGTGAGGTTCATTTTTATATTCCGCCGGGCTTTTGCCGGTTATTTGTTTAAAAATGCGGTTGAAGGATGATTTTGAGTTAAAACCGGAATCCAGTGCTATGCCAAGCAGGGTTATATGAGCAAAAGCAGGATCCTGCATTTTCCGGATTACTTCCGCAACGCGATATTCGTTAATAAAATCGTTAAAGTTTTTTTTGAGAGCAATATTAATGATCCGGGATAATTCATGCACTGTGAGCCCAAGCTTGTCAGTGAGCGAGGTCAAACTCAACTCCGCGTCCTCGTAATACCGCTTGTCTTCCATAACCCGCCTGAGCCAGGCCCCCTTTTGCCGCAGCACTGCCGGAACCGGTGTTCTCGAAACCGCGGGAGCCTGCGCAATAATAGTGCTTCCTGGTTTTGAATGGACAGTCGCCGCTATCCAAATCATCATTCCCGCTAACAGCAAATACAAGGGATAGTACGCTTGGATTCCTAACCGTTGGTGGAAATAAAAAAAATCTGCAACGGCATATGGCAGCCATAATAACCATAAAAAACCAAAGGCTTTGATTAACCGGACCAGCCAGCGCATTTGGTTGCGGTAGCGGTCATTTACTTGATTGAATTTCAACTGTTGATAATAGCTTTCAATCAGCCTGAAAGAAATATACAAATAGGCAACTACAGAAATGAATGCTGCCATATTGAGTACCAAGCCCGTTTGCTGAAAGACAGGTGTGTGGTAAGTTGCTACGCCGGTGCTGATGCTTTGCCCAATCTCCAATACAAAAATGCCCTGTTGCAGCAACAAGGGGATAAAGTGCAGCAGATCCGTACCACGTAATTTATATCCCGGCCGGGTTATCTTAAGTACATAAAAATAAATGAACGGACCCAGCGCCAGCGAAAATTGAAGCGGCAACCGGCTCCAATGCGGGAAGTAAGTACCCAGCCCAATGCTTTCTCCCAACACCCGGGCCATCCATAAAACAATGGTTAGCATAGCAAGGGCCAGAAAACGATTTGCAGAGCGGTTAATATTGGGGGTAAACCATAAGAGCAGGCTAAAAGTCAGCCCGATAAATATCGTTGCTAAAAATGCAAAATCATAAGGGGTAATATGGAAAATGAATGCAGTCAAGTTGCCCAATTGCGTCAAAGGTTATTCCAACTTTATAACTTACTGAAATATAGCGATTACAATTTTACAAGAGGCAATTATTGTAATAAAAACGGACGTTTGGTTGTGCGGATATGGGTCACCATTATTGTTTGAGGATACAAAGTCAGGTTTGTGATTCCGCGGCGTTATGTTCCACTTTTCATTAGCCGGCCGAAGTTAAAATCTGTTATATGCGCCTGCAATAGCTATCTGACGAAGCTACGCTTCGTCAGATATAGAGAGAAGGGCACAAAGCTAATATTACATTCTTTAACTACTGGTGGCAATACTTTGTCAGCATCAAATTCAACCAACCAGTTTTACCTTAAAAAAATGAAAAAAAATAGGAAAAAAGGTTAAAAAATCAGCCTTATCTTCAACAGCCGTGAAACACCCAATAACCATTCCATAAAGTTTTAAATGCTGATTATCAATAATTTAACAACGTTCTATACAAAACATTAACGCACTGACTATCAATCGATAACATCTAAAATCCGTTTCACTGTTTCACTCTTAAAAAATGGAACATATCCATTTTTTAAGAAAAAGAAGCGCCGGGATCTTTTCATTTTTTTTCGGGAATCAAAAAATTGGGACAGCCTGTTTGTTACACAAATGCTGCTATTATAAAATCGCCGCCGCCGCAAGCCTCCCGGCCTGCAGCCCGGTTGCCAGCCTGGCTGGTTTTACATGGCTCTAATCGTACACATTACCGTCATTTTGTTGCAATTAACAATAATTCATTATATTGATGTACCTTATCATCGGCATAAAAATTTAAATTTGCAGCTGCAAACATTCATTCTTTTGGACAGAAAACTGATTATAGGAACCCGTGGCAGTGAATTGGCTTTATGGCAGGCCAATTTCGTTAAAGACAGCCTTGCTGCCATTAATATTACCGCCGAGTTAAAGATCATTAAAACCCAGGGCGACCGGATCCTGAACCTCAGCTTTGATAAGCTGGAAGGTAAGGGCTTTTTTACCAAAGAATTAGAAGAAGAGTTAATATCCGGCACTATTGATATAGCGGTTCACTCACATAAGGACCTGCCTACCGAAAATCCTCCGGGACTCATCATCGCAGCAGTTTCAGAACGGGAAGACCCGGCTGAACTGTTGTTGATCTTGAAAGACTGCGTTGATGTGCACCAAAAGCTATCTGTTAAATATGGTGCTATCGTTGGCACCTCGTCAAACCGGCGCAAAGCCCAGCTCCTGGCCCACCGTCCCGATCTTGAAATTGAAGAACTTCGCGGTAACGTGCCTACCCGTATCGGTAAGCTGCGCGATGAAAAATATGATGCCATTATGCTGGCTAAAGCAGGTGTTACCCGCTTAGGCCTCGACCTGAGCGAGTTTCATGTGGAAGAAATAACTCCGGTTGAAATGATCCCGGCACCGGCACAGGGCGCGCTGGCTATCCAGATCCGCGAAACCGATCATGAACTTTTTGAAGCCCTGCAGGCATTACACCATACCGATGTAGCCGAAGAGCTGGCTGTTGAACGTACTGTATTAAAATTATTTGGCGGTGGTTGCCACTTACCTTTAGGTTGTTATTGCCGTAAGGAAGATGGCTTTTTCCAGGTGTTTACCTCTAAAGCCAACGATGGAGATGAATTTCCGGACAGATTATTTGTAAAATCAGATACAACTGATGGATTAGCCGAGAGAATAGTATCTATGTTTGACGCCAATCGTAAACTGGCTCAAAGCGTATTTATAACCCGTGATCTTTCAGAGCAGAGTTATTTCCGTAAAGCTATGAAAAAACATGGCATAGCAATAGATGCCCGCTCGTTAATTCGAACCGTGCCGGTAATCAACAAACTTGACCCATATATTTTACGGGATATCAACTGGATATTTTTTAGCAGCAAAAATGCTGTTGAGTATTTCTTCGCCCTGAAACCGCAATTGCCATCTAAAATAAAATTTGGCGTAATGGGTACAGGATCAGAAGATGCCTTGCGCCGAAACGGCTATTTTGCTGCTTATGTTGGTGAAAGCGGCGATACCACCGATGTAGCAGCTGATTTTGCGGCAATAGCCAACCATTCAAAAGTATTGTTTCCTGGTGCCGAAGGTTCTTTACGCAGCATACAACAAGGTTTATCTGCAGATACAAAAATAATTGACCTCACGGTTTACGAAACGGTGTTAGAGCAGCACGTTGAAGCCACAGGCGCAGACATACTTGTGTTTACCAGCCCGTCAAATGTTGAGGCATATTTTCAGGATAATTTATTAGAACCTAATCAACAGGTAATTGCTATAGGTAAATCAACCGGTAAGAAATTTGATGAAATGGGTACCAGATATACCTTACCGTACTCGCCCGACGAAGTAGGTTTAGCCGAAGCTGTTTTTGGAACAGTCTGCCTAACTAACAGGTGCTAAAAAACAGATATTGTCCGTAGGTGGTAAGGCTACGGACAATATTAAAAAATCAATGTTTAACGTATTTCACAATCAACCTGGGGTGCCTTGTGCTGTCATAATAATAGCTTGAGCAAAATATCCGGCTGGTGTATAATACTTCATTTTGGAGAGAGAGCTTAAATCCATAATTTGATTTATTGCTTATCATCACACTTACTATATCTTTTACGTTTATATTCATATTTAGAAAGGGCTGGTTAGTACTTGGCACCACAATCTGGTTGGCCGTTAAACCTGCAGGCTGATTAAACCAGCTAACATTTGTTATATCCCAATCGGCAGCTACCTGCTGTATTACAAAAGAATTATCAGCACCGAAGTTTGCGTGTACCAAATCACCGTTTTTAGGTATAGTATCAGAATATAAGCGGAGCTCCGCGGATATGACAGTGGCATTGGCCGGAATGCTGCTTAAATCAAATTTTAATAAATTACGTACGGTGATGGGCAAGCCACCGATAGTCCAGGCAGCAAGCGGTTCCTCTATCGCGGTTCGGTTACCGGCATCCGTACCGTTGTACAAACCGATATTGGTTTCATAAGGATTGTTGGTTGGCGAAAGATCAAGTGTTATTACATCCGAAGGCTTTACTGTTACCTCAACAGTATCAACACCCGTAAGACCATCCTTATTAATCACCATAAATTGGAACTGATACTTCCCTTCGACAAGATGTCTTGCTTTAGCCGATGCAGAAGCCTCATTTATAAGGAAAGCTTCTGCAGGCCCTGATATTTGGCTCCACAAATATCCGGCTATCCCATCAGCAGCATTACCACTTTTTCCGGTCAGTTGAACCGAATCCTGTGGTAAAGTAATGGTTACGTCAGCTCCGGCCTGAGCCAAAACCTTTTGGGATACAGATTTTGTGGATACAGGAGGGAGGCTCGTTTTTTTACATGAACCCAGCACAGCAAAAACCAGCGGTGCAATTATCAGTGACAATCTAAAGTATTTCATTATTCCTCAGGCAGTTAGGCTATACAAATATAATTATATATTCTATATAAACCTCGCTTTAAATCATTCTTACGCCATAAATTGCCTTTAAAGTCTTTTAAAGCCACATAATTGTATACGTTTATATAAATTTGTGCTTCGCAGACGGTAAGATAACTATAGAAACCTGAGTATTGATCATAATATGTTACAACGACCAAGAAGAAACCGAAAAAGTGAAGTGATCCGCCAGATGGTGCAGGAAACGCATGTTAGCGCTGCTAACCTGATTTTCCCGCTATTTATCATCGACGGCGTAAACCAGAAAAGTGAAGTGGCATCGATGCCGGGCATCTTCCGTTATTCTATCGATAACCTGCTGCGCGAAATTGAAAGCTGCCTTAAACTGGGCCTTAACTCTTTCGACCTGTTCCCTAATATTGCCGAGGAGTTGAAGGACAAATTTGCTACGGAAAGCTACCGCGACGAGAGTTTGTATCTGCGTGCTATTCGCGAGGTAAAAAAGAACTTCCCTGAGGCCTGCGTTATTACCGACGTAGCTATGGATCCCTACAGCAGCGATGGCCACGATGGAATTGTAGATAATGGCGTGATCCTGAATGACGAAACGCTTGACATTTTGGGCAAAATGGCTTTGGCTCATGCACAGTCAGGTGCTGATATTATTGCGCCATCAGATATGATGGATGGCCGTGTAGGTTATATTCGTAATGTGCTTGACGATAATGGTTTTACCAACGTATCGATCATGTCATACTCGGCTAAATATGCGAGTGCATTTTATGGCCCGTTCAGGGATGCATTGAACTCGGCACCTAAGTTCGGCGATAAAAAAACTTACCAGATGAACCCGGCCAATCAACGCGAAGCCCTCATTGAAGCCGAACTGGACGAACTGGAAGGCGCAGATTTCCTGATGGTAAAACCGGCCCTTCCCTACCTTGACGTTATTAAACTGATAAAAGATAATACCGAACTGCCTGTCGCTGCCTACAACGTAAGCGGCGAATATGCCATGATCAAAGCCGCCATACAACGCGGCTGGTTAAACGAGCAGCGTGCCATTACCGAGGTGCTTACCAGCATCCGCCGTGCCGGTGCAACTGCTATTTTAACCTACCATGCCAAGGAAGTTTTGGAGAATAAGTGGTTTTAGGTTGAGGCGAAAGGGAGAAGGTTAAAGGCGAAAGGTAGAAGCTAAGCAGTATAACCACCCGTCATGCCGAATTTATTTCGGCATCCCACAGGACAGGTAACCACTTTGCTTGGCATGGCTGCTTAGCGAGTGGGGTGCTGAAACAAGTTCAGCATGACTGTGATTTTAATTATTTAAGAAAGGCCTTAGGCCCTATAACTTGATAAAACAGCTTTAAGCCTTTGGCTTTCAGCTTTAAGCTCATAACAATGTTCGATTCAATAAAAAAGATGTTTTCTGCAGAGGATGAACCGGTAAATACTACGGGCAAGCCCGATATCAGTCGTGAAAAATCGGCCGAATTGTATGCTAAGGCGCAAACTTATTTTCCGGGTGGGGTTAACTCGCCGGTAAGGGCTTTTAAATCTGTTTATGGCACGCCGCTGTTTATTCAAAAAGGTGATGGCAGTCATATCTGGGATGCTGATGGTAACGAGTTTATCGATTACTGCTGCTCTTGGGGACCACTGATCCTGGGCCATAACAATGCTAAAGTAAGGGAAAAAGTTATCGAGGTAATGCAAAATGGTATGAGCTTCGGCGCACCTACCGCATTAGAGAATGAACTGGCCGAGCTGATCCTGAAAAACAATAAGTTTATTGAAAAGATCCGCTTTGTAAGTTCTGGCACCGAGGCTGTAATGTCGGCTATCAGGTTGGCCAGGGGGTATACCAAACGCGATAAGATCTTAAAATTTGAAGGCTGCTACCATGGCCACGCCGATGCCCTGTTGGTGAAAGCCGGTTCGGGCCTGGTTACCTTCGGCGAAACTTCATCTGCCGGTGTGCCAAAATCTGTTGCCGACGAAACTATCGTGGTAGCACTTAATGATAAAGAAGCATTAGCTAAAGCTTTTGAAGAATTTAAAGGCCAGATTGCCGCCGTAATCATTGAGCCGGTGCCGGCAAATAACGGTTTGCTGTTGCAGGAAAAAGAATACCTGCAATACCTGCGCGACATCTGTACGCAAAACGGCACCATGCTGATATTTGATGAGGTGATCTCCGGTTTCCGCGTTGGCTTTGAAGGTGCTGCCGGTTATTACCAGATCAAGCCTGATATTATTACTTACGGTAAAATTATCGGTGGCGGTATGCCTGTTGGTGCTTATGGATCATCGGCAGCAATCATGAGCAATATCTCGCCGGAAGGTTCGGTTTACCAGGCAGGCACACTATCGGGTAACCCAGTTGCTATGGGTGCCGGTATCGCCCAGCTTAGTGAGCTTTTACGCATGGGCTTTTACCGCGACCTGAACAATAAAACAGAGGAGTTCGTAGAAGCCATTCAGCGTTTTGCTACCGCCCGCAATTATAAGTTTAAGGTGTTTGGCATAGGCTCCATATTTTGGTTTGCTTTTACAGATAAAGAGTATATTCGTAAAGCCGAAGATATTGATTCGTCAAGCATGGAAAAATTCAAAAAGTTCCACCGCGAATTGTTGAACAGGGGCATTTATTTAGGTCCGTCGGGTTATGAGGTTGGCTTTATATCATCAGCCCATACCAAAACAGACCTGGAGAAAACAAAACGTGCTATATTTGATAGTTTGGATTTAGTATTCAATTCTAAGTAGCCAGTTTGCAGTTGCCGGCGGGCAGTTTGCACTTAATATAACATTGCAAACTGACAAACTACTGCCAACTGAAAACTGATAACTGCCAACTGATATGAAGAAGTCATTTGTTATTTTTTACGCGCTCATCACCTATGCCGTTGCCGAACTGGTATGGTGGGGCTATATGCTGGTTACGCTGCAACCGCGCCGTACCGGTATGATTCTGGGCGAAGGGGCTATGTTTGTAGCCGTATTTTTAATTGGCGCCATTAACCTGCACCGCTCGTTCAATAAGGAACGCAGGTTACAGGAGCAGAAAAAAAACTTCCTGCTTTCGGTAACGCATGAGCTGAAGTCGCCGCTGGCATCTATCAAGATCCTGCTGCAAACCATCCAGAAACGTCACCTCACCAAAGAACAGCTTCTTGATTTTATTGAAAAATCGTTAAATGATGTAGAGCGACTGGACGATATGGTTGAGAATATGCTGCTTGCATCTAAGATCGAAAACCGCTCATATAGTTTCCCTAAGGCCAGCTTTAACCTTTCGGTTTTGGTTGACAGCATTGTTAACCGTCTGCAGATTTCCAAATGCGATTGCAACCAGCAGATCATCGAGGCCGAGATTGAGCCTAAGGTTGAAATAGTTGGCGATAAGTTTGCCCTGACATCGGTAGTAACCAATTTAATAGAAAACGCTGTAAAATATTCAAGCCCCTGCTCATCTGTTGGGGTAAAGCTGTTTTCGAAAGATGATAAAGTTTATTTGCAGGTATCTGATCATGGTATCGGCATAGCCGACGAGGAGAAAACCCGGATTTTCGACCGTTTTTACCGCGTAGGCAGTGAAGAAACCCGTAACACAAAGGGCACCGGACTGGGCCTTTATATTGTTAAGGAGGTGTTGGATAAACACCAGGCCAGCATCAGGGTTAAAGATAACCGCCCTGCTGGTAGTATTTTTGAAGTTACATTTGGACTAACCTAAATTAAGACAATGAATAATATGCCAAACAAAAAAAGGATTTTATTGGCCGAAGACGAAGAGCATTTGTTAGAAGCAATTAAGCTTAACCTTGAGCTGGAAGGCTATAAGGTAACTCCGGCTAAAAACGGCAAAAAAGCTTTACAGTTATTTAAGGAAGAACGTTTTAACCTGGTGATACTGGACGTAATGATGCCCGAAATTGACGGCTTTGTTGTCGCCGAAACCATCAGGCTTGAAAATACCGAAGTACCTATCATGTTCCTTACGGCTAAAAACACCAATGAGGACAAGATTTCGGGCTTAAAAAAAGGTGCTGATGATTATCTTACCAAGCCGTTTAACCTCGAGGAGCTTATTTTAAGGGTGAACAACCTGGTAAAACGCAGTTTAAAAGGCGAAGACCTGAAAGAGTTTAACAGCTATAAAATAGGTGATAAAACCATCCATTTTAACTCATTTGAGCTGGTTAACGAAGATGGCTCCATTACCGCCCTTACCAAAAAGGAAACCATGCTGCTTAAATTGTTGATTGAGCGCCGTAATGACGCCGTATCGCGCGAGCAAATCCTGGAAACCGTTTGGAATTATGACGTTTATCCGTCAACCCGTACTATCGACAATTTTATCCTAACCTTCCGTAAGTACTTTGAACCAGATCCTAAAAACCCGGTTTATTTCCACTCCATTCGTGGCGTTGGCTATAAATTTACCGATAACCAGCATTAATGTTCAGTAACAGGACACGTATATTCATTGCGTTTATATTTCTGCTGTCGTTAGGTATATTGGTATACTTTCATATTTATGAACTTGCGGCAGTTGCAGCTATGATGATCATCCTGCTTATTTGGGATTATTTCAGGCAGGGTACGTTGGTTGTAGCATCCAAACATTTTCATGTAAAGGATTATGATAAAACTGCTGCCTCGTTAAACGAGATCATGAAACCCGAATGGCTCAGCAAAAACCGCCGGGGATATTATGAGTTTATATACGGCGGTTTATGCCTGCAAAGGCAGGATTTTGAAGGGGCAGAAATGCACTATGAAATAGCGGCACAATACCCCTTGCGTTCGGTTAACGACCACGTAGCCGCTTTGGTTAGTGTGGCCAATATCAGCATCAGGCGCGGTAATTTTGAAAAAGCCCGGGCCTATCTGCAATTAACTGAAAAACATAAAGAAAAAATAACTGCCAAAATGAGGGAAGTGATAAGCCGCCTTCAGCAGGAGATCAGGGAAGAGCCAGGAAAAAAGAGTCAAGAGACAAGAAAATAAGAAATAAGACGGCAGGAGTCAGGAAGCAAGAATTATTAAGGGAGACGTTCTCTTCTTGGTTCTTGATTCTTGACCTCTTGCATCTAACTAAAGTATGAGAGATTCGTTATTAATAAAAGCGGCATTTTCGGAGCAGACAGAACGCCCGCCGGTTTGGATGATGAGGCAGGCAGGCCGCTTTATGAAAGAGTATTGGGATATTAAAAACAAATACTCGTTCCTCGAAATGTGTAAAACACCGGAGATCGCTGCCGATGTTACCATGCTGCCGGTTGACCTGTTAGGGATTGACGGTGCGATTTTGTTTTCAGATATCCTGGTAACGGGTGAAGCCATGGGAGGCGACCTGAGTTTTAACGCAGGTGTTGGTCCACTGTTTGCTAACCCTGTACGTACACAAGCCGATATCGATAACCTGCAAACTGATGTTATTGATAAGCTGCAATATGTTGCCGATGCTATTAAGGTGATTCAACAGCGCCTTGGCGGCCGTATTCCGCTGATAGGTTTTGCCGGTGCACCGTTTACCGTAATGAGCTATCTGGTTGAAGGCGGATCATCAAAAGATTTTAAACTTACCAAATTGATGCTGCACAATGAGCCGGAAATGGCCCATCAGCTGTTATCAAAAATTGCCACCGTTACGGCCGATTACTTGAACATGCAGATCGCCGCCGGCGTAAACGCTGTACAGATCTTTGACAGCTGGGCGCAGGCTTTGGCGTGGGATGATTATAAAGAATTTAGTCACCGTTATATTGCAGAGATCATCAGCAAACTAAACCGTAAAGATATCCCGGTGATTTCTTTCTGTAAAGGCAGCTCGGTTTTTGCACCGCTAATGGCAGAGGCTAAGCCGGATGTAATTTCTATTGATTGGAATGTCGATCTGTTAGATATCAAAAAACGTTTACCGGCAGGTATAGCGGTACAGGGCAACCTTGATCCGCACATCCTTTATGCCGATAAAAAAGTAATTAAAGAACGCATCTACCGTTTGTTCGACCGTATGAAAGGCGAAAATGGCTTCATCTTTAACCTGGGCCATGGCATTATGCCTGATATCCCGTTTGATAATGTGAAGTACGCGGTAGAAGTGATAAAAGAATACAGAAACTAATAATAAAGCCAACATGTCATTGCGAGCGATAGCGTGGCAATCCCGAACTATGCAAGTCGCTCTGTAAAGTTCGCGATTGCTTCGTTCCTCGCAATGACATGTATTAATTGACATGTACGATTACGTAAAAGCTATACATATCATTTTTGTGGTCTGCTGGATGGCGGGGTTATTTTATAGCGTACGTTTATTTATTTATCATACCGAAGCCCAGGATAAGCCCGAGCCGGATCGTACTATATTGTCTAAACAATTCGAAATCATTGAACGCAAGTTATGGAATATCATAACTATCCCCTCAATGTACCTTACTATAGTAGCGGGCGCAACGATGCTTATCCTCAAGCCAATTTGGCTTCAATTTGGATGGATGCATATCAAGCTAACCTTTGTTGTGGCTTTAGTGATCTATCATTTCATCTGCCAAAATAAAATAAAACAGATGCGTAACGGCGTATTCAGATGGACATCCATTCAGCTCCGCTTGTGGAATGAACTTGCTACCATTTTTCTGTTCGCCATTGTTTTCCTTGTGGTGCTTAAGAGCGCTTTGAATTGGATCTTTGGTGTTGTTGGCTTGGTATCGCTGGCAGTGATATTGATGATAGCCGTGAAGATTTATAAAAGATATAGGGAGAAGAAATAATCAGCTGATTTTAATATTTATCTAAAAGCCTCATCGTCAAGTTCTATTTTCCCCTCCAGTTCAAGCAACTTCTTTTGATTTTCTAAAATCGCAGATATATCTAATTCATGATCTCCCCTTTGAGCTCTTTGCCATTCTACCGGATCCCCAAATGAAGATTCAGAAGCAGCCCTGAAATTCAAAATCCGCTCTTTGAGCGCTTCGCGGCTTATACTCTCAGTTTCTGCACTTTTTTCTTCTATAATAACATTAAGCTCTTTAGCCAAAGCGATTATCTTCGCGATGCTTTGCTTGTTATCTGATTTTAGGATTAATTCCATGATTTTATCTATTGGCGCTTCTCAAAAAGCTGTAAACCGAAGTTACAACAAATCATCATCATTCATCTTCTTAAACTATTCATCAAAATATTTACATCCCCATGCAACCATTTGCATCACTCTGCCATCTTACTTATAAATGATGTTTTTGGAACCTAAATATACCATTCACCAACTGATAGACCGCTGCCGGGCCGGTGAGCGCAAGGCGCAGGAACTGCTTTATAAGCAGTTTGCCTCAAAAATGCTGGGGGTATGTATGCGCTACGCTACCGACCGCATGGAAGCCGAAGACATGTTGCAGAATGGTTTTATAAGGGTCTTCCACAAAATGGATGATTACCGGGGCGACGGATCATTTGAAGGCTGGGTTAGGCGCATCATGGTTCACAGTTCAATTGAATACTATCGCAAACATCATAAAATGATGCAGGTAATAGATATTGACGAAGCAGGGCATGAGCCATCTGTTAATCCTTTAGCTGCGGCCAACCTGGATGCAAAAGTGCTAATGGGCATGATACAGCAACTGGCGCCGGGTTACCGGATAGTATTTAACCTTTATGCGCTGGAAGGTTATTCACACAAGGAGATAGCGGAGATTGTAGGCATTACCGAGGGTGCCTCTAAATCGCAGCTATCAAGGGCTCGTACAATACTGAAAGAACAAATTGCTAAAATGGAGGGCAAAAGTTATGGATATGCAGGATAAGGAACTGGACAGGCTGTTTCAACAAAAGCTTGATGACCTGGAAATACAACCATCGGCCCATGTATGGCAGGGCATCAACGCCGAATTAAACGCCGGCAGGCGTAAAGGAATATTATTGCCTTTGCTAAGCGCAGCAGCAGGTGTTATATTACTGATCACCGCAGGTGTCCTGTTCATCCCTAAACAAGCGGCTAAACATCATGACCATCCAACAGAAATAGTTAAAGCCCATCAACCGGTAACACAACCTGTGGCAGTTACAGTTAAGCCCGTGGTACGTCCAACCACGGCCCAAAACAAAGTACCTGCAAATCCGGTTATAGCACCTGTTAATACTATAGCGCGTGTTAATAAAACCAAAAGCAATTTGACACCATCTGTATCACAGCCTGTAAATCCTATCCCCTCACCTGTAACAGCCCATACAGATGAACCATTATTAGCAAATGCCCCCACCGCAGATTATCCTGTTGTTAACGCCGTGGTTCCGGATACAGCAACGGGAATCAGCCCGAAATTAACCATCATTGCAAGTGACAACGTACAGGCGGCATTAATAGCCCGGGTACCGTCGCATGACGCTCGTGTAATTGCAGCCAAACCTGTAAAAAAACATCGTATCCGTAGCCTTGGCGATGTTTTTAACGTGGTGATAGCCGCTGTTGATAAACGTAAAGACAAAGTAATTGAATTCAGTAATACCGATGAAGACGACGCCACCATTACAGGCCTGAACCTGGGCTTTATTAAAGTAAAAAAAGAGAAAGAGAAATAATATTTTAGCGAAAGATAGATATACCCACAACATATGAAACGCCTTATTTTCACCATCACAATATGCCTTGCCGTGAGTTTTGCTTTTGCTCAAAGCACACCTGCCGATTCCACCCAAAACACGTCAGATACCACCACCCATAAAAAGCATGTTAAGGTAAAACTGGGTTTTGGCGAAGATGTAACCCAGGTGAATATTAACAATGATGAGCCTGATACCGCCTACCACGCACACAAAGCGCCCGGCTTTTCCTTTGGGGTAACCTTTTCAAGGATCGACCTGGGTTTTGCTACGCTGATCGACAACGGCAGCTTTACTCTATCTGACAAAAACAAGTTTTTAAGCTACCGCCAGTGGAAAACAAGCAACTTCGGTTTTGATGTGCTGCAATTTGGCTATCGCTTTAACAGTGCCTTCAAAATTTATGTATCCGGCGGTTTTGACTGGACACATATCCGGCTGCGCAACGATATTACTATCCAACGTAACGCGCCGGTACTTACGTACGTGCAGGATAGCATCCACTACAGCAAAAACCGTTTCTCATCAAGCTATTTGCGAATCCCCCTATCATTTTACTACCGCAGCCATGAGGACGACAGGGGCAACTACTTCAGATTGGTTGCCGGTCCGGAGATTGGCATCTTGCTTAATGGTCGCGTAAAACAGATTAGCGAGGAAAATGGCAAGCAAAAATTTAATGACGATTATCATTTTGCCAAACTGCGCAAAGGCGTATTTGTACGCATGGGATACGGCATCATGGGGCTTTATGCCAAGTATTACTTCAACGATATGTTTGAAAACAGCCCGGATCAAAAAGGCTTGAGAAACTTCTCGTTCGGGCTGACTTTTGGCTTCTAAACAGAACCATGATTCTGAACCATGATTTTTAGGATTCTGGGATTACCATGATAGATAGATGACTTGCTCTATCCTATAATCTTTAAATCAGGCAAATCATGGTTCAAAATCATGGCTCAAACGTTTATCTTTGCCCCTGATGTCAGAGATTCCTTTTTTGCAGGCAGTTGCCATAAGTAAAATATACCCGGGAAAACAGCAGGCCGGTGTAAAAAAAACCGGGCTCATTATTGAGCCGGGCAAAATCACCGCCATTATTGGCGAAAGTGGCAGCGGTAAAAGCACTTTACTACGCTTGTTATATGGTTTGCTCTCGCCTGATGAAGGCACTGTTTACTTTAAGGGCGAACGCATTTGGGGCCCTGAAGAAAAGCTGATCCCCGGTCATGATGCCATGAAAATGGTAACCCAGCATACCGACGATCTTAACCTGTTTGCCAAAGTTTGGGATAATGTGGCGGCTATGCTGCCGGCAACAGATCTCAAAGCCAAACAGGAGAAAACTGAAAGGGTGCTCAAACAGCTCAATATGTTCAACATGGCTGATAAGCGGGTGGCCGACCTGAGCGGTGGCGAAAAGCAACGCGTAGCCATCGCCCGCGCCATCGTTACCCATCCCCAGGTATTATTGCTCGATGAACCTTTTAACCAGGTTGATACATCCTTCAGGGAAGGCCTGCAGCATGATATCAGGCAGATAGTTAAAGAAACCGGATTAACGGTGATCATGGTATCCCATGACCCGGCCGAAGTACTATCGATGGCAGATGAGCTTATTGTTATAAACAAAGGAGAAATTGTTGAGCATGGCAATCCCAAGGCACTGTACAAACACCCTAAATTTCTTTACACCGCCCAATTGCTCACCAATTGCAACGTACTAACCGCTCATGAGGCCCGTTTTTGCGGCATTGACATAACCAAAGAATATGCGGTTGTTTATCCCGAGCAGATCAAAATTAAATTAATAGCAGCTACCAGGAGCTGGATTGTTAAGCAGGTGCTATTTAAAGGTTTTTATGAGGATCTGATCCTTGAGCATGAAGATATCATCTTGCGGGTTTTGAGTGAAGAAACCGGGAAATATGCCGAGGGAGATTTGGTAGCAGTACGGGTTGAGAAGTATTTGGAGTATTAATCCTACGATTAGGCTTACAAGGCAAGCAAGATATTTAGTTGTAGTTAACTGATATCGGCCCGCTCATTCGCCGCGGGTTGGCTTTGTTCTTTTTCTTGATAAAAAGAACCAAAAATCAAGTCAGCAGATAGGCTTCTTTGCGCTCAAGGCCTTTGCCCTGCAAACCGGGCATAACCACGGGCTGCAATTATTTTGCCCTGCTTCGCTCGCTCGTTGTCCCCGCTTCTGCAAAAACTTGCTATGCCCCAACAGCAGCACAGGCCGGCATTGTTCTGCCCGGTTTCGCCCGAAGCTTACCTGCTGACGGGGAACTGAAGACACAAGACGGTTAGATTAAGAAAAAAGGATTCAAAAAATAAACCGGCGCCATACCTCGCGCTGGCAACCGGTTTTTAAACGTATATTTAAAAAAGATCTTAATGCCTTAAATCAAGGCTCAGCATTACCAGGTTTTTACTTTCAACATAGGCGGTGCGCTCGTTCAACCTGTCAAGGACCTGATCAAGCGCCAGGCGGGTCTTTTTCTTTTTAATGTTGAGCTTGCTGTAGACTGTTTCTTCGTATATCAGCTTATTGTTATCGTTATAAAACTTAATGGTTTGCACGCGGGGCAAATTAATATTGTGTTCAACTACCCAAAAACCGCGTACGTTTGTTATTTTATTTTGAGCCTGCACCGCAGCTGCTGCAAATGCCAGGATACAAACTGTGATAATTAACTTTTTCATGGTCGTATTTTTAATATAAACTAAAATTAAGGGCTCGTAAAATGGCATGAAAATAGCATAGGCACACAACCCGCCAGTTACGATTAACTGCATTTTAATACGACAAATAAACATCCAACCTGAAAAACGTACCGAAGCAGCCTTACTCCAGGTAGTTCGTCATCAAATGATTGCAGTTTGTCGCACTTTTATCCTAAAAGCCGCCCAATTAAACTGTTTTACAGTAAATTAGCTATATGAATACCGGTTTCGATCTCCTGCTCAATAATATAAAGCTGCCGCGCTTTTGGCAGCACGTGATATTTTGGGTAATTGTATCGTTTTTTATCACGACGCTTTATTCGTTCCAGACCAATTTTTGGGTGTCCTTACGTAATAACCTTTTGTACATGCCCATACAAATAGCGTATTACTATGCCATTGCCTACTGGCTGGTGCCCAAATACGTTTTTGAAAAACGATATGTGATGTTTTTCATGATGCTGATACCGCTTGTTTTTGCATGTATGTTTATCAGCCGTACCATCGGAATCCTTTTTGTTGCGCCCTACCTGATCAGGGTGATGCACGTAACAGATGCCGGTTATATCGCCTCAACCCAACGTCCGTTCTTTGAGCAGTTAACAGATGGGCAAAGTCTGGTAAATTCATTTAAAGGGACTAACCTGTTTACCGGGTTTGTACTTGCTATTAAACTTTTTAAAATGTGGTATGAGCGCAAGCAGGCGGCATTAGAAGCCGAACTCAACGCGTTGAAAGCCCAGGTACATCCGCATTTTTTATTTAATACACTTAATAACCTTTATTCGTTAAGTCTTAATAATTCGCCCAAATCGCCGCAGGCTATAATTGGCCTGTCGGACCTGCTGCGCTATATGCTCTATGAATGCTCAGATAACGAAGTACTTTTGGAGAAGGAAGTATTTATGATGCAGCAATATGTAAAGCTCGAAAAACTACGCTATGAAGAACGCATCGACATTAACTTTACCATTACCGGTAATTTGAAAGACAAAACTATAGCCCCGCTGCTCATTTTACCTTTTATCGAAAATGCCTTTAAACATGGCACCAGCGAGCAGGTAGGCGCTACCTGGATCAATATTGATATCAGCGTTACACTAAACCACTTCAAGTTAAAAGTAGCCAACAGCAAACCCGAACATACCGTTGAAGAAGGCTATACGCCGGGGCATATCGGGCTAAAGAATGTGACCAAAAGGCTCAACCTGCTGTACCCTCATACCTCACGGCTGAAGATCGTGAACGAAGAAGATACCTTTTTTGTAGCGCTTGATCTCGACCTGAAAATCATAAAACAATCTGCTGCACAACAAATGGTAACCGCATGAAAATCCGCACACTTATAGTCGACGATGAGCCACATGCCATTGAGGTATTGAAAAACTATCTTGCGCGCTTCAGCGAGATGGAGGTTACCGCTACCTGTAATGACGGTATTGAAGCCTTTCGCCTGCTGCAACAAAAACCTATCGATCTGATGTTCCTGGATATTCAGATGCCGGGAATAAAAGGTACCGACCTGCTGAAAAGCCTCAAGAACCCACCTAAAGTAATTTTCACCACCGCCTACAGCGAATACGCCCTTGATGGTTTTGAGTTGAATGCGGTTGATTACCTTTTAAAGCCTATCTCCTTTGAGCGTTTCCTGCGGGCGGTCGACAAGATTTATCAGCTAAACGAACATAAGGGCAAACTCCTGATTACCCATGAAGAACCTGTAAGTGATACGCATACGTTCATCTATCTTAAAGTAGACCGCAAAACAATTAAGGTTAATATCAATGATATTTTATGGATAGAAAGCCTGCGCGATTATGTTAAAGTAGTGGCCGTAAATAACCACGTCCACATTACCAGGCAAAAGATCAGCTTGCTCGAAGAAATGCTTCCTGAGAACAGGTTCGTACGCATCCACCGGTCATTTATAGTGGCATTAAACAAAATAGATTCTTTCTATGCCTATAGCATGGATGTTGCCGGGCATGAGCTGCCTATCGGTCGCAACTATAAGCAGGATGTACAGAAAAAGCTGAAGAGTGAACGGTTGCAGATGGGGTGATGGCAGAGTTTGATTTAGCCTGTGGTTTCTGTTATTACTACAGGCTAAGTAAAAACTATGTCATTGCGAGCGTAGCGCGGCAATCGCATACTATACAGAGCGGCCCTATTTCCGTGCGATTGCCGCGCTACGCTTATAATGACGTGATTGTAAGTCGTTGATTATTAAAGGTAAATTTTCGTTTTCAATTATAATGTGGGCGTTGCCTCCGGCCCGGGCTATCCGCTACAAGTCCTCGCCTTGCCCACACGCTAAGCCCCCGCACGCTGTGGGCTTTCCGCTACTATCCCTAACGCTACCCTACGCACCATAGCTTAAATATATCAAGTCGGAGACGTCATTTAATTTTTTTCACGGTTTCCCTGATGCTTACTCGCGATGACATTTTTATATACCTTATAACGTTTTCTAATATTTCTCTTCTTACGCAACCCACCAGTCATTTACCAGATTCAAACCATCTTTTGCGCGGGTAACGGCCGTGTACCACCATTTGCAAAGTTCATAGTATGATGAGCCGTACATGCTTTTATCTAAAAAGAGGTAAACATTGTTCCACTCGCCACCCTGGGCTTTATGGCAGGTTACAGCATAGCCGTATGAAACTTTAAGACAGTTGAGATACGGGTCTTCGCGCATAGCTTCCCTATACTGTTCACTCTTTTGAGAGATGCCTTTTGCTTTCATCTGGTCATTAAAATCGATGATCAGCGCTTTGGATTGATCATTAGTGAGGTTACCCTTTAAGCTTTCAAGCGCATCTAAAGAAAGCAGCATCTTAAACTCTTTCCCCGAAGCCAGCGCGGTAACCAGCACTTTTTGAAATTTCATGCCCAGCTTTTGTTCGGTTTCTTCAAGCTCATTTACAATTACAAAATCGCCGTTGGTGAGTGGTACCGAATAATTATTTTGTGTTACCAGCAGCACATCGCCTACCTGCAGGGGCACATATCCCGAACCAAAAAGTTCGCGTCGCATATCCCGGTTTATCATTTGAACTTTTTTATTGCTGCGTGCTATAGCCAGGCAGCTATTGGGTCCGGCCGCCTTATAATTTGCCGCGTACAGGTTAAACATAACATCGTCTGTAGCGTGAAGTTTTACATTGTTGAGGTTTGATGCCGGGATCTTTGGAAATTTGGTGCGCTCCCGGCTTTCGCTCATCGTGCGGATAGCTCCTGCCAAAACCAGAATATCGTTGTCATCTTTATTACGTTCTATTTTTGAAAGCTTAACAGATACCGGGAAACGCTGATTTTTAGCCAGCCAGTCTGTATCAAGCGCGGGGCTAAAGCTTTGCCCTACGGGTGGCAACTGGCAGGGGTCGCCGACAAAAATAATCTTGCTCTTGTTAGCTACCTGGAAAAAATCCTGAAGCAGAATTCCCGAGCCAAAAACCGCGAAGCCATTGCCCTCAGTCAACGTGCCTGAAAGCATCGAAGCCTCATCAACAATATAAATGGTGGTTTCGGCATCGGCAGTGCGGGTTGAAAACTGCATGGTCATTTGTCCGGCCATACGTGGTGCCGAACTTTCGGCCAGTGTTTCCTCGTCAAGGCCATCTATCTTATCAAAATTATATAATTCGCCATGAACTGTTGACGCGGAGAAACCAGTTTTGCCCCTTAAAACTGTGGCGGCTCTGCCCGTTGCCGCCAGCATACAAAACTTCTTTTCCTTTTCTTTAAGCCATTGCGCAATGTGCTGCATCAAAAAGGTTTTACCGGTACCGGCATATCCTTTCAGCACAAAAACATCGGCAGCCGGATGGTCAAGAAATTTTTGGATTGCCTTGAAAGCAGCTTTTTGATCTGTATTTAAAGTAATGGGCACGGGAATCCTTCTTTAATTAACGGGCACAAAGCTCGCAAACATGTTTCCGGCCTCCTTCAGTGTATTAAGCGGAACATAATCACAAACTTCAGCATATTCGCCCCACATTTGCTGTACTGCTTTATTATGATGGGCATTTGCAATAGCTTCGGCACTCAGCCATTCAAAAACTTCAATGATGGTGCCATCGGCAGCTTCCATAATGATGGATTTGCGGTCGGTCACCAGTCCTTCCTGTTTCAGGCGCGGTATATGCGTTTTCATTAGTTGTTTCAATGCCTCCTCCTTGCCTGGTTTAGGTTTATAGGCAACAATTACAATCTGTCCCATGGGTTTCAGTTTATTAATATGCAATTTACAAAAAACTGCAGAGGCTATATGACTGAAAAACAAGTTTAAAACTGGTCGTTCCTGAGTATGGTGTTTAGCATTGTAAGCAGGGGCACTTATCGCTATTGGAGACCAGGCAAGGGACGCTTAATGCAAAAACGGCGACAAGATATCTTGTCGCCGTTCACTGATCTCCCCTTCAGGAGAGATTTATAAGGTTATTTTTTCCAAACGTTATTTTCAGGATTGTAGTCCGGTAATACTTTATCAGGATCGTAAGTAACCGATTCAATTTCTTCGGTTGATGGATATTTAAATGTCCATGACGCATAACGCTCCCAAATTTCAACCGGCAGTTTTACGCGGTCAACTTTACCACCTTTGGTTTTAACTTCCAGGATAACCGGCATTGCCATTTTACCCAGGTTATCTAAAGTGATCAGCGAGCCTTTGGTTGGATCATTATCAACATATTTTACATCGCTTACAGCAACATCCAAACGCCAGTCGTTCAGGAACCAGCCTCTCCAAAACCATTGCAGGTTTTCGCCGCTTGCATTTTCCATCGTGCGGAAAAAATCGTCGGGAGTTGGGTGTTTAAATGCCCAGCGGTTAATGTAGGTTTTAAAGGCGAAATCAAAACGCTCAGGACCTAAGATCTGCTCGCGCAGCAATACTAAACCGGCACTTGGTTTTGAATAAAGCAGGGTGCCGGTATTTTTTTCTTTAAGGTTGGCCGGCTGGCTCATAACAGGCTCAAGGTCGGGCCTGGTAAAGAAAGCACCGATAGTGTGCATATCCGGCACGCGGGTGCTTTTGTATTCGCCGTTATTAAAGTTAGCTGTCGATAGCGTATTGATGAACGTATTAAAACCCTCGTCCATCCAGCCGTACATGCGCTCGTTTGAGCCTACGATCATCGGAAACCAGGTATGCCCAAATTCATGATCGTTTACACCCCAAAGGCTTGCTTTTTTTGCTTTCGCTCCGCAGAAAACAATGCCTGGATATTCCATACCACCCACTATACCGGCAACCGCAGTAGCAGCAGGATAAGGGAACTCGAACCATTTTGATGAGTTATACTCAATAGATTTTTTAACATACTCTGTTGAACGGCCCCAGGCATCGTTGCCGTCGCTTTCAACCGGGTAGGCAGATATGGCAGTTGATTTTTTACCGCTTGGCAGGTCCATTTTGGCAGCATCGATAATAAATGCTGCAGATGAAGCCCATGAAGCATCGCGAGCGTTCTTGATTTTAAAGTGCCAGGTTAATTGAGTTTTACCTGCAGGACGCGATTTTGGATCAGTAACCTCATCAGCCGAGCGGATGATGACAGTGCTTTCGCTTTTTTCGGCAGCAGCCCAGCGTTTCAATTGCTCAGGGGTATATACATCCTGCGGATTTAATAATTCGCCAGACGCTACTACGATATGATTTGCCGGAGCGGTGATGCTCAAGTCAAAATCACCATATTCCAGGTAAAACTCACCCGGGCCACTATACGGCAGAGTGTTCCAGCCCATTACGTCGTCATACACACATACACGCGGGTACCATTGTGCAATGGTATAAACTTTCCCATTTTTGGTTTGCAGATAGCCCATACGGTCTGACCCATAATTTGGCGACACAAATGAGTATTCAATTTTCAGTTTAGCCTGTCCGCCGTTCGCGGCAATTTCCTTTGGAAGGAAAACCTGCATCCTGGTGTCGGTGATCAGGAATTTAACGTCGACATATTCGCCTTTCGTACCGGCAACTTTTACCGATTTAATTTTATAACCAGCATCAAATGCTTCACCGCGGCCCCAGTTACGGCTACCCGCAGGCGGAACGATAGCTGTGCCTCTTGAATCGAGCTTAAACAGGTTCTGATCAAGCTGCATCCACATAAAGCCCAATGTTTGCGGACTGTTATTGGTATACGTTAAAACTTCCGAGCCGGTAATTTCGTTGGTTTGATCGTTCAGCTTGGCAGCCAACTGATAGTCGGCACGGTTTTGCCAGTATTTATATCCCGGCTCACCGCTTGCCGCCCGGAACTCAGTACCATTCTTAGTGTAAAACCCTGGACCGAAAGTTTCGTGATAATCGTAAACAGAACCGGCGGGGAGTGTGGTGGTAGGCGCTGGCTGCTGGGCATAACTCATCCCTGCGGCCAACATAAAGGCAAGGCTGCAACCTGCCATCAGTTTTAGTTTCATGTTCAGTCAAATAAATTGCGTAAAGGAACAAGTATACTACAAATTAGGCAGAAGCAAAAGATCGGTAAAACGATTGTTACGGATTTATTAAATAATTAAATTCATGCTTAGTAGCTATATATCAGGTGGATTGGGATAAATATTGAAATAAGCATTTCGAAAATATCATGTCATTGCGAGCGTAGCGCGGCAATCGCATGCTATACAGGGCGGCCTACCTCCGTGCGATCGCTTCGTTCCTCGCGATAACATATTTATTTCCACCATTGTTGGGAGTTGTCATACCAACAACGGTGGAACTTTAAAGGCTTATATTCATAAACCAAATTTCTTTTGTAAATTTGAATATGACCACGCTAACTGTGAACATAACTAATGAAAGCGATTTACCTGTATTACAGGAGATATTAAATCGTTTTGGTTTAACGTATACTATCGATATAGAAAATGAGTTCTCTTTTTCAAAAAAAGATATCGAAGGCTTACTCAAATCAAAAAAGGACTTTTTAGAAGGAAAAACAACCGCCCGAAATTGGGATGATATAGAAGAAGACCTGAACAGTGCCTACAATTAAACTTTTAAGGAGGGCCGAGCTTGAACTTATTGATGCCTGTAACTGGTATGAAGAACAACAAAAAGGCCTATCAAAATATCTTAGGAAAGAGCTCAAAGGGGTTTTAGGTATTATAAAACTCCATCCCGAACTGTATTCAAAAAGATATGATATAGATCTTCACTTCGCCCCGCTACAGAAATTCCCATATATAATAGTTTACTGGCACGATAAAGACCTTGATACTGCTTTTATTATCTCAATTTTTCATACCAAACGAAACCCCGATGAATTCGAAAGCTAACTAAAACTTACGAAGCCCTAAGCCTCGTAAGTCGTCGAAATCCCTTACTTCCCCAAAAAATGATCGGCATAAACCTTCTCATCAAAACCGAAGAAAAGGAAACCATTATCCTCAATAACCGGGCGTTTGATCATACTGGTTTTTTGTTGTAATAATTGCATCGCGTCGACATTGGTTTTGATGCTTTCTTTAACTGCCGGGTCAAGCTGTTTCCAGGTGAGGCCCTGTTTATTCAAAAATTTCTCATAGCCCGCTTTGCTGTCCCATTCCTGCAGCTTTTCGGTACTTACACCCAGCTTTTTGAAATCCTGGAAATCGTAAGCTACTTTATTTTCTTTAAGCCAGTCGAGGGCTTTTTTTACTGTATTGCAATTGGTTATTCCGTAAACTTTCATGTGGTAAATTTACAGTTTTAGAGGTATCATAAGCAGATGCTATTGCAACTCACCTGTTCTTTTACAATAAGACGATACGAAACAAAAAGAGGCGCAATTACGCGCCTCCCGTCATAAACATAGTTTAACAATTAACCATTGCCGCCGCCATTGCTTTTGCCGCCGCCTTTGGTATCATCGTTATTAATGCCACGCTGATTCTTTTTGATATCGCCGTTCAGCTTGCCAAACTTAAAGTTTAACCTCACAGCAAAATTCCTGTAGCGGTTATGGTACAATGATTCCTGGTCGAAATCAACCGTGTGGGTGGTTGACCTAAAAGTGCGGTATTTACTGTACGGGTTGTTGGCTACTGCCGATATGGTTAGCTTTTTATTCAGAAACTCTTTAGAGAGTACATAGGAGTTAAAAATAAAATTGCTTGATTTGCCCTGTAAGGTAACATCCCCGCTAAAGAAACCGGCATCAAGCCCTAAACGGTAGCCACCATCAAACTTGTAACCAATATTGGCAAAAGCGTTGCCGGTGTAACCATCGTTTTTGTAAAACTGACCATTATAAGTACCTTTTAACCATACATGCGAAATTTGACCGTTGATATTAACCGTAAACTTTTTAGTGATTGAGTAATTGGTATTCAAGTTTAAGCCAAGGGAGCGGTTACTGCCCAGATTTTGGTACGTAGTAAACGTAACCGTATCAATATGATCGCCCATATTGTTTTGAATCAGGCTGGTCACATTTTGAATAGCGTTGTTGGAGAATGCATAGCTCAGGCCGACATTGATTGACCCTTTTGAGAAATTGCTGTAGTTCAGCTCAAAAGTATTATTCAGCTCGGGTTTCAGATCGGGATTACCTGTGCTGATAAATTTGGGGTTCGATTTATCGATAAATGGGTTTAATTGGTAAATGCCTGGCCTTTGAATGCGCTGGGTAAAGCCCAAACTGATGCTGCTGCTTTTCATAGAGCGCTGAACAGAAACCGATGGAATAAAGTTATTATAGCTTTTATCAAGCGGCGTGCCTGTAAACATGGCATTTACCTGCGTATGCTCTAAACGCAAGCCCGCCTTGCCTGTCCATTTATTCATCTTTAACTGATACGAGTTATAAGCACTGTACACATCCTGGTGATAGTCGAACTCGCCGGTTTGCCCTGCATTGACGTTATATACCGAACTGGTTGAATCTTTGTCTTCGCGTCTGTAGTCGCTGAAATTGTTCCGCAGGATCACTTTACCGCCGGCCTCAATACTGATTTTCTTCAATGGATAAGCATAATCTAACTGGAAAGTATGCTCACGGTTACCTGCATTATTATATTGCCTGAAATCGGGCTGAAGTGCATTGTAATAATTAACCCTGTCCGAAAACTGGTTATCTGTGAAATTTTTACTCGGTCCGTAGCTGTATTTGTAGGATAATGTTAGCAATTCATCTTTATGCCCTTTAAACCCTAACTGATAGTTGACAGACGCATCAAGTCCCTGATCATGATTATAGCTATTGCTCAACAGGTTATAGCCTTGGGTCAAATCGCCGGCGGCGTTTGTCTGGGCTGATCGCTGTGATCCGTCCTGATTAAATTCGCCGTGAAAAAATTCAAATGAACCGGTAAGCAGGTTCAAGGTGTCTATCTCATAGCTTAGCTCGGCATTGGCGTAACGATACTTGCCGCCAAATGAGTTACTTCCGGTTTGTAATATCTCTGATTCAGGATTAAAAAATGTTTGTTTTGTAGTTGAGGTATTGGTGTTGCGCTTCTGATTACCAAAACCCGCATACCCCGAAACCCCGAACTTGCCTTGTTTGGCTGTCATGTTCAGGTTATACCCCGGCCCCCAAACACTGTTATAGCGCATGTTGACACTGCCATTATAGCCCTGATCCGCGTTCTTTTTAGTGATGATGTTAATTATACCTGCCAAGCCCTCCGCATCATATTTTGCAGGCGGCGTAGTGATCACCTCAATCTTTTCGATGTTGGTAGCCGGCATTGCTTTTAACACGTCTGATGGGTTTTTAGCCATCAACGCCGATTCTTTTCCGTTGATCAGGATCTTGTATTTGCCGCTGCCTTTTAACTTGATGTTATCATCGCCGTCCACAGCTAAAAGCGGCACTTTACGCATCATATCCAATGCAGATACCGCTTTACTTTCCGGATCGGCGGTAACATCATAACTGAGGCGGTCAACCTCCTGTTTCATTACAGGCTTTACAGCGGTAATGGTTACCTCGTTCAACTGTTTGCTTGAAGGGGCTACCAGGATCCGCCCGGCATCAAACGTTTTACCATCCATTTTTACAGGGAGCACTTTGGTTGCATATCCTACTGAAGCTACTACTAACTGATACGTTTTACCTTCGGGAGCTTTCAACTCAAAGCTGCCGTCATCTTTGGCAAGCGTACTTTTTACCGGAGTTTTGGTAGCAGCATCCTGCAGCGCAACAGTGCCATACCCCAATGGCTTGTTGGTTGCCGAATCGATCACGGTACCTTTAACGGTTATATTTTGAACAGGAACCGGTGCGGCAGCCTGGGCCATAGCCATGCCCGTGACAAAACAGCATAGCACTGTTAGTAGAAATTGTTTCATAATTGCGATTTTGGTCATAAGACGTTTAAGATACCCGGGCGTGACACCAAAAAGTATGCGTTTAACACTTTTTAACGTTTGCCACTGCCAGGTAACGGATTAGTTACTAAAGTTGTTAATTGCGGCTTCCGCTGCTGGTATCATCATTATTAATACCACGTTGATTTTTCTTTATGCTACTGTTAAGCCTGCCGAACTTGTAGCTCAGGCTCACGTTAATGGTGCGGTAAAAGTTGTTGTTAGCTGTATAAGTTTCAAAGCCATCACCTTTGGTATAAAAGTCGAGCTTGTTGAATTTTTTGAAAGGATTGTTAACATTTACTGATAGTGTGGCCTTTTCCTTAAACATGGTTTTGGTACCGCTGATGGAGCTAAAGAAAAAATAATTATCCTTTCCTTGCAGCAATACATAACGGCTGTCATACCCAATGTTTAAACCGGCGCGGTAGCCACCATCAAATTTGTAGCTGGTATAAGTAAAAATGTGTCCCTGGTTACCACTGTTGCTGAAAAGCGAGCCGTTGTAATAGCCCTTCAGCCAAACAAACAGTAATTCGGCATTTATATTCACGTTCAGTTTTTTGGTGATTGGATAATTCACATTCAAATCAAAACCCCAGTTTTTGTTCGAGCCTACGTTAGCGTAAGTTGTAGTAGTAACTCCTGCTGTATCAACCGAGGCTAAATTTTGCACCGTGTTATTGGCAAACGAGTAATTGGTGCTCAGGTTGATGGAGCCTTTGGCAAAATTGCTGTAGCCTAATTCAAAATTATTGGTTACCGCGGCCCTTAGATTAGGATTACCAACGTTACGGTATTGCGGGTTGGATTGGTCGGTATATGGGTTAAGCTGGTAAATACCGGGGCGTTGGATGCGTTGGGTAAAACCAAGTGTGAGACTGCTACTTTTCAGGCTCCGTTGTACCGATACCGAGGGCACAAAATTATCATAGCTTTGGTTAACGGTTGGTTTCCCTACCGCGAAATCGGCGTTAACCGTGGTATGTTCCAACCGCATACCGCCTTTAAAAGCCCATTTGGTTAGCTTAACCGAATAGGAGTTGTACACACCGTAAATATTTTGTTTATAGGTAAAATTATTCACCTGCGCTGTATCGGCGTGATACTCATTATCCACGTCACTTTTTACATCAGTATTAAACTGGCTATAGTTATTACGCAGGGTTGCTTTACCACCGGCCTCAACGGTAAGAATTTTTGAAGGCTGGATATAGTCTAACTGAAAAGCATGCTGCTTTGAACCTGAGTTATTGTATTGCCTGTAATCTTTAGGGACACCTTCGCCGCTAAAGTCATTACCTTTTGTGGCTTCGCTGGTTTGAAGATTGTTATTATAATTGTATTTGTAGGATACGGTAAGGAGCTGCTCCTTGTTTTTTTTAAAGCCTAACTGGTAATTCAGCCCCACATCCGATCCTTTAAATTCGCCTGTGCCATTGTTAAACAAACGGTAAAATTGCGTAACAGCATCGGCGCTATCGCGTTGGGTAGTAACCTGATAATTATGCTGATTGCTTTTGCCATGATAAAAATCAAACATGCCTGTAATCAGGTTCAGGGTATCTACCTCATAACTTAACTCACCGCTGCCATACAGGTTTTTGCCAGTGTTGCCCCTTGTACCTGTTTGACTAAGTGTTGACTGCGGATCGGTTGACTGTGGCTTAAAAAAAGTGGTCATGTTCTCGAACGATGACGTACGCAAGGGCCTGTAGTTATAACCGGCATAGCCGCTAAAACCAAACTTCCCTTGCTTCAAGGTAAGGTTAACATTGCCCCGTTCACCATAAACACTATTGTACCCCGTATTGATACTTACGTTATACCCCTGGTCCGCATTTTTTTTGGTGATGATATTGATGATCCCCGCAAGGCCTTCGGCATCATATTTTGCGGGTGGTGTGGTGATTACTTCTATCTTTTCGATATTGGCAGCGGGCATGGATTTCAGCACATCCGATGGGTTCTTAGCCATCATGGCCGATTCTTTTCCATTGATCAGTATCTTGTAATTATCATTACCCCGTAGCTTAATAGCGTCGTTGCCATCAACAGATAACAAAGGTACTTTCCGGATCATATCCAGCGCGGTGATAGACTTACTTTCCGGGTCGGCGGTTACATCATAGCTTAGGCGGTCGACCTCCTGTTTCATTACCGGCCTAACGGCGGTAACGGTAACTTCTTTCAATTGTTTGCTCGATGCCGAAAGCAGGATCCGGCCTGCATTAAATGTATTATTTGTAAGTTTTACCGGGATAGTTTTGGTGGCGTAACCAATAAAAACAGCAACTAACTGGTAAGTTTTACCTTCGGGTGCTTTTAGTTCAAAACTGCCATCGTCTTTAGCCAGCGTGCTTTTTACCGGCGCTTTGGTGGCGGCATCCTGGAGCGCAACAGTAACATATCCCATAGGTTTGTTATTAGCCGAATCAATGATAATACCTTTTACAGTAATATTAGGAACTGCCGGAGCGACGGGAGCTTTTGTTTGAGCAAATAAGAAGGTAGAAAAGCAACAGCAAAGTACCGTTAGCAGGATTTGTTTCATAAGGTTATTTAGGTTTACAAGACGTAAGTACACACCCGTGTGTTACAACACGAATTACGATTTGAACGGAATTTTAACTAAAATATTAGTTTGTAACGACGTTGTTACTTATTATAACGAGTCATGGTAAGTTCGGTTCCAATAGTTGCAAAACTCTTCACCATCTCTATCGAACGATCGATCAATGCAGGCAGTTCGGGCTGTTCGTCTTTATCAAACGGGCTCAGCACAAAATCAACCTGGCGGCCTTTGGGGTAATTATCACCAATGCCAAAGCGCAAACGGGCGTAGTTATTGTTGCCAAGCACCTCTTCAATATTTTTAAGGCCGTTATGCCCGGCGGCACTGCCTTTGGGTTTTAAGCGTAAGGTACCCAGCGGCAGGGCAAGGTCATCCACGATAACTAAAACATTCCCCACCGGAATTTTCAGGTCTTTCATCCAGTAGCTCAGGGCTTTTCCGCTCAGGTTCATGTAGGTAGTAGGTTTAATGAGGCAAAGCGTACGGCTTTTGAACGATACCTCGGTATAATAAGCTAAGCGTGAGTTTTGAAACCTCGCTCCCTCTTGCCTGGCCAGTTCATCCAACACCATAAAACCTATATTATGCCGTGTATCTGCATACTCCGGACCAATATTTCCTAAACCTACAATTAAATATTTCATGCCCCCTGGCCCCCTAAAGGGGGAATTATGAAGCTATCCAAACCAACAATACAATCGTCATTGCGAGGTACCAAGCAATCGCAAACTGTACAGGGCGGACCTCCTAATCGGGGATTGCTTCGTACCTCGCAATGACGTGATGGTTATCTTTCAGAAATGCTCCGAGTAATTAATTAAATTTTTATGCGAAGATATTGTTTATTGCTCAAACAAAAACAGCGATAGAATTACTCTACCGCTGTTTTTAATTTCACCTCTTGTTCCCCCTTCAGGGGGTTAAGGGGGTTATTTTTTACCTTGAGCTGCTTCCTGCTCTGCCTGACGTAATGCACGTGAGGTAGTTACAGAAACAATGGTATCTTCTTTAGCGTTGGTGATCACTAAGTTATCTAATTTAATATCAGATACTTTTACTGATTTACCAACTTCAAGAGATTCGATGCTTACTTCAATAGCATCAAGATGATCTTTAGGAAGCGCTTTGATACGCAGTTTCCTTAATTTTTGAACCAGCTTACCACCTACTTTAACACCTGGAGAAGTACCGGTTAATTTTACCGGGATCTCGATGGTGATAGGTTTTTTCTCATCTAACAATAAAAAGTCAATGTGAGTGATTTTTTCAGTTAGTGGGTGGAACTGAATGTCCTGGATGATAGCTTGTGATTTAACACCGGCAATTTCAAGATCGATGAAATGAACAACCGGAGTATAAACAACGGCCCTCAAATCAGCTGCGGACACAGAAAAGTGGGTCTGGGTAGCACCACCATAAAGAACTGCAGGCACCTGGCCATTGTAACGCAGCTCTTTTGCGTCTCTTTTCCCTACGTTCTCTCTTAGAGAACCGCTAATAGCAATTGATTTCATTTTTATTTATTTGTTTATTATTTAGTTCATGGTTGATAGATCATTGTTCATGGCTCTATCTCCCACAAGCTCTTTTTAGTTCATGGTTCATAGATCATTGTTCATGGTCTATTCCCAAGTCGCTATTTTTATATTTATGTTCTCACTCTCAAGGCAGATGATTACTATGAACCATCAACCATGATCTATGAACTTCTTAATCCACCTTAAACAAGGTACTAATCGAACCGTGTTCGTTTACGTTGCTTATCGCTTTTGCAAACAGTTCGGCGGTTGAAAGCACCCTTATTTTGGGGCTGCTGTGTTTAAGCGGGATCGTATCTGTAACTATCAGTTCGGTTAATGCCGAGTTTTCGATAGTTTCATAAGCTTTACCTGATAATACCGGATGTGTACAAACGGCACGTACGCTGCGTGCACCACGCTCCATGATCAGTCCGGCTGCTTTTGCCAATGTACCCGCGGTATCGCAAATGTCATCAATCAGTACTATATCCTGATCGGTAACATCCCCTATCAGCGTCATGGCTTCAATTTCGTTAGCACGTTTACGGCGTTTATCGCAAATTACCACTTCGGCATTAAAGAACTTGGCAAAGCTGCGGGCCCTGTATGAACCGCCCATATCAGGCGATGCAATGGTAAGGTGACCTAAGCCAAGGCTTTTAATATAAGGTACAAAAATGATAGAAGCATCCAGGTGATCAACCGGAACATCAAAAAATCCCTGGATCTGCGCTGCGTGCAAATCCATGGTCATGATGCGGTTAATGCCGGCTGCAACTAACAGGTTGGCTACCAGTTTTGCACCAATGGCAACACGTGGTTTATCTTTCCTGTCCTGGCGCGCCAAACCAAAATAAGGTATAACGGCGTTTACATAATGTGCTGAAGCGCGGCGGGCGGCATCGATCATCATGAGTAACTCCATTAAATTATCGGTAGGCTGATGGGTAGACTGGATCAGGAAAACATCACATCCCCTTACAGATTCATTAAAATGCGGCTGGTATTCGCCATCGCTAAAACGCGATATCACAACTTCGCCTAACTCACGACCATAAGCATCAGCTATAAGATGCGCAAGTTCCTGCGAACCTGATCCTGAAAATAATTTAACCGGGTTAAATTGTAAGGGCATTTTGATTTTGAATTTGGGATGTTCGATTTCGGATTTTACCTGTCCTTCACCGTTGATCTTTTACAAATACAACCGTTATAAAACACAATTCGGATTTCAAGTTTTCCAATCAGAATAAATCCGAAATTGAAAATCCGAAATCCGAATTTTATTGTTGCCCGACCAGGATTCGAACCTAGACAAACGGTACCAAAAACCGTCGTACTACCATTATACTATCAGGCAATCTCCTTTGGTTTGTTTTACTCCCCGAAAAGGAATGCAAATATAGCGCGAATATTTGAAAGTCAAAATAGAATTTTAAAAAAGTTCATTAGCACCTCAAATCCAGTAAAATAAAATTAAAACTGCACTCAAAAGGCCGTTTTTAATGGTAACATCACAATAGTTTTACTATTTTCGGCTGCATTAATCCTGTTTTTTTACATAGTGTTCGATCATGAATTATAAAAAACTCAACAATATATTTGGCTGGATAGCCTTTATTATTGCCACAGTAACTTACATTTTAACCCTTGAGCCATCATCAAGCTTTTGGGATTGCGGCGAATTTATTGCCTGTATTTACCGCTTACAGGTAGCCCACCAGCCCGGCGCGCCCCTGTTTACCATCATTGGCAAGGTATTTACCCTGTTATCTATGGGCGATAATACCAAAGTTGCTTATTGGGCCAATATGGCATCGGCCCTGGCCAGCGGCGCTACCATCATGTTCCTGTTTTGGACCATTACGGCCCTCGCCAAAAAGCTTTTGATTAAAACAGAAGAGCAACTTAATTCAACCAACCTGATCCTCATCATTGGTTCGGGCCTTGTTGGTGCTTTAGCCTATGCATGGTCGGATACCTTTTGGTTTTCGGCCGTCGAATCAGAGGTTTATGCGCAATCATCCCTTTGTACCGCTGTAGTATTTTGGGCGATATTAAAATGGGATGCCCATGCCGATGAACCTCATGCCGACAGGTGGATAGTTTTTATCGCCTATGTAATGGGCCTTTCCATCGGTATTCACTTATTAAACTTACTGGTGATCCCGGCTATCGGTTTGGTGATCTATTTCCGCAGGGTAAAAAATGTTACTACAAAAGGAACGTTGCTTACCTTTTTGGCAAGCGTGGTGGCATTGGCCTTTGTACTTTGGGGAGTGATACAATACACCGTAAAAGGCGCGGCTTTTTCCGACCTGCTTTTTGTAAACACCCTGGGTATGGGTTTTGGCAGCGGGGCAGTAGTGTTTTTTGTACTGCTCATTATTACCATTGTTGCAGGCATTTACTATACTATAAATCCTGTTAAACCTGCTATTATTTTAGCGGCCGTATGCTTTGTACTGATATTAGGCATAAGCGGTGGTATTATAGGTCTTATAGTAAGCGGAGTAGTTTTAGCCTTGTTAGAGTATGTAGTAAAGATCCGCGAAAAACGCTTCGCGCTTAACAGCTTTTTGATCTGCCTGCTTTTTATCCTGTTTGGCTACAGCTCATTTGTAATGATTGTGGTACGTGCAAAAGCTAATCCTAACCTCAACAACAGCGACCCTGAAAATGCCTTCGCCCTAAACAGCTACCTTAACCGCGACCAATACGGCGATACCCCGTTATTATACGGGCAGTTTTTTGATTCGGAAGCTACGGCTCAAACCGAAGGCGCTAATATTTACCGCCGCGGGGCAACCAAATACGAGGTTGCCGGTAAAAAATTGAATACCGTTTATGACCGTAATACCATATTCCCGCGCATGTTTAGCGATAAGCCTGGTCACCCGGAGTTTTACCGTGAGTGGACGGGTCTCGGTGAAAGCGAACACCCAACCTTTGGCTCAAACATCAGTTTTTTTGCCAAATGGCAGATCAACCAAATGTATACCCGCTATTTCCTGTGGAACTTTGCAGGCCGCGCCAATGACCTCGATGGTCAAAGCTTAAATTCAGGCGCCGATGGCGAATGGATAAGCGGATGGAATTTCAGTAAACCCCTGCCCTATTCGGTTACCCAAAGCAAAAGCTATAACCGCCTGTTCTTTTTACCGCTTATCATTGGCTTGTTTGGTGCTGTATTTCATTTTGCGCGCAACCAGCGCGAAGCCGGGGTTGTTGCTATCCTGTTTGTTTGTACCGGTTTAGCCATTGTGCTTTACCTAAACCAGGATCCGCTGCAGCCCCGCGAACGTGACTATGCTTATGCAGGCTCCTTTTATGCCTTTGCCATATGGATAGGTTTGGGCGTGATAGGCATTGCCGATGTGTTAAGCAAAAAGCTGAATGCAAAGGTTAGCGCCATTATCTCTACAGTGGTTTGTTTACTGGCCGCTCCTTTATTAATGGCCAACCAGGAATGGGACGATCATGACCGCTCAACCAAGCTTACCCCGCATGATATGGCTTATAACTATCTTAATTCATGCGCGCCAAATGCCATTTTATTTACTTATGGCGATAATGATACTTACCCGCTCTGGTACATCCAGGAAGTTGAAAACGTACGCCCCGATGTGCGTATCGTAAACCTGAGCCTGCTGGGTACCGACTGGTACATCCGCGGTATGAAAAACAAGATGAACGAATCGGAACCATTGCCGATCAGTATGCCGAATGATAAATTTAAACCGGGCGTACGTGATGTGATCTATTTTAGCGATCAGAAAATTGCGGGGGCTACCGAGCTGAAAGATGTTTTCGATTTCATTACCTCTGATAAAAAAGAAGCCATGGTTGAGTATAACAACGGAGACGTTGCCAATTACCTGCCAACCAATAAATTCAAATTGACAGTTAACCCCGACGAGGTAATTAAAACCGGCACTGTACCAACTGCCGATAAAGATAAAATAGCCCCGGAAATGGACTGGACCTTTAACGGTCGTTACGTTACCAAGGATGTACTGGCGATGATGGATATCCTGAGCCATAACAACTGGAAGCGACCGATTTATTTTTCGGTTACCGTACCTAACAGTAATATGATCGGTTTGGACAAATACATGTACAACGAGGGCTTCGCTTACCGTTTACTGCCGTTAAAACCGGATACTGCTGTCGGACCACTTGAAGCCAGCAACACCGGTAAGATGTACGAAAACATGATGACCAAATACAAATGGGGGAACATGAAAAACGCCAGCTATCTTGATCACGAATCAATGACCATGTTTTACCCACTCATCACCAGGCTTTACTCAACCCTGGCCGATGACCTGGCCAAAGCAGGTAAACCGGATTCGGCCCGTAAAGTGCTTAAGAAGTATGATGAGGTAATGCCAACTACCATTAACTCGTTAGAGATAGCGGTACGAAAGTATTACATGATAGAAAACGCTTACCGCTTAAACGATATTCAGTTAGGCAACAAACTGGCTAACCTGGTTGATGACTATGTAAGCAATCAGCTTGATTACAGCTATGCCCTGATACAAAAAGGTGAAACCAACCTCGAAAACCGCGACCTGCAATATTCAATGCAGATTTTAGGAGGGCTGGTTGAGTTTAGCAAGCAATACAAGCAGCCGCAATTGTTTAATAAGTTCAGCGCACAGCTGAGTGGATTTGAAAAGAAATTTGGGGTGACAGGGAAAAAATAAGTCTCCTTTTCGATATTTGTAAAATGCCCACCGGTGAGGAGGGCATTTTTTTTATCTACACGAGAGCTGGTCGAAGTTTAGCGACAGCGTAACTTCGTCCTAAAACAGCTCAAGCTTTCAGCTTGAGTGTGCCTGTCTAAATAGAATTCAAAGCGAGCATTTTAACCTGAGTCGCGGAAGCAGGATGCTTCCACGATTTTAGGACGAAGTTACGCTGTCGCTAAACTTCGACCAGTGACAGACCCTTGATATTTATAAATGCCCGCCGTTGAGCGGGCATTTTTTGGCAAATTAGGTATTATTATCTACTTAACTTTCTTTGGATTTATTCTTGTTGCTATAATAATTTTTCACATTGTTCAAATAATCTAATAGCCACCGTCGTTGATTTTTATCCATCAACAAAGTTTTCAATAATTGGTAATGCGAATTAATAAAAAGATAATCGTTATCAGCGAGGCAATACGATAGTATTTGGGCTTTATTAAGTTTAGTTTGTTGGTATCGCCCGCTTAAGGTTTTCGAATTATCCCAGTCATATCTGATACTGGTCGAATCATTTATGAATACTGGGCCATAGTTAAAATACACATCGTTATCATCATTGTAAAACTGTCGCCGGAAAACCACTTTCATTGTCAACGGATTAGTTTTTTGAATTTTTGCCTCGAATTTCGAAACATAGAAGCGCCAAAAAGCTTCGGCGTTACAAGTTTCGGGTAAATTTAATATCGGTATTAAATTATCCCCATCATACTTATAAAAGAAATAATTACGCCACCATATACCGGATCCTTCAGCAAATTCAAATCGACGGTAAACGATACTCCCACCATCTGCATCTTTAAAATGTTCTACATTATCAGTATATCTACTATATCCGCTTTGCTTTGCAATAATTTTTTTACCCTTAAAGAAATACAATTTAGAACCGGGGCAGTGCCCTGCATCACCTATTAATATTCCAAATTCGTCAAATCTATTTTTATTAGTATCAAAGGAGAAGTACTCTAAATAAACGTTTCCTTTTTTAACAGAATCCAATAGACCTTTAGCTGTACAAGCAGAATCAATTTTTAGTTCTCCGAATATGTTTTTTGCGTCTTGAGCTTTTATCATTCCAACACGAATGCAACTTTTTAACAACGAAAAATCGGCAGCAGACAATTCTCTGTGCATCGGTTCGGTAAAGGTTTTAAAAACAGAATCTGCATAAAAAGCAGCCGTATCAGCAAGCGGCTGTACCGGCAACCTGCCAACACTATCTAAAAAAGCGATTAGTTGCGACTCGGTATAATTGACCTCTTTATATTCTTTCAGCTTTACTTTCTGCATTTTTTTTACAGTTTTTTTATCAGGTTTCTTAGTCGCATGATTGCAGGCAAACACGACTAAAACAAGCATAAAACAGATTAAATTACTGATGGGTCTGAAAGGATTAGGCATAACCGGGCTTACAATTTAATATCGCTTAATTTAATGATATTCCTGTGGAGTTTAACCAAAACATCATGGTTATTTATTGTTTATACTAAGCGTAATATATATTTGCCACGATGAAGATCCTGTTGATTGAAGATGAAGCTAAACTGGTATCCATTATCCAGCGCGACCTTACTACCGAAGGTCACGAGATAAGTGTTGCCCTTGATGGTACAACCGGACTGGACATGGCCATGAAGATGGATTTTCAACTCATTATACTGGATATCATGTTGCCCGGCATTAACGGCATTGAGGTTTGCCGCCGCTTGCGGCAGGCCAACCAAAACGCAGCCATATTAATGCTTACCGCACTCGGTACTACCGAAAACGTAGTTGTAGGCCTCGACAGCGGTGCCGATGATTACATGGTTAAACCCTTTAGCCTGGCCGAGCTTAACGCCCGCATCCGCACCCTGGCCCGCCGCAATACCAATCTTGTACAGCCGCCAAACGTGATACAAATTGCCGACCTCGTAATTAACGGCGACGAAAAATCAGTTAAACGCGGTGATAAAACCATTGACCTGACAGCTACGGAATATCGCCTGCTGGAGTTTCTGGCTAAAAATAAAAACCACATGCTCAGTCGCATTGAGATATTGGAGCACGTTTGGAACATTGATTTCAATATGAGCACCAACGTGGTTGATGTATACATTAACTACCTGCGCAAAAAGGTGGATAAAGATTTTGAGCCCAAGCTCATCCACACAGTTATTGGCATGGGCTATATTTTAAAAAACAACGCGGCATGAGCATCCAGAAAAAAGTAGCGCTGTTGTTCCTGGTGCTAACAGTATCGGTAATATTGATATTCAGCAGTGCTATCTTTTATTTTGTGCACCAGTTTACCTTCGATGATTTTTATAAACGGCTTGAGACCCGTGTAAACATCTCCTCCCAGATCCATCACCTCAATGATCGCGACAGCCTCGGCATGTACCGGGAAATACGCCAGCGCTATCTGGAACGCCTCATAGCCGAAAAGCAATACATCATTAAACCTGATATTTACACAAAAGGCAAAACAGTTAAAGGCGTTCCGCGCCAACTAATTAATAACATCATCGCCAACGGTAAATCGAGGTTTAAAGCCGATAATGTATTTTACGCCGGCAATATCTTCCACTTTCCGGAGGGGGATGCTATTATTGTGGTTTCGGCAACCAATCCATCTGGCCTTAGTGAGCTGAATGATCTTGAGCAGGTGCTGATAATCAGTTTCCTGATTTCGATATTGATCGTATATATTATTGGTCGCCGGTTTTCATACCATACCTTTAAGCCGGTACGCAGCATCATAAAAAAGGTAAATACCATTACCGCCAGCAACCTGCATTTGCGTTTGGAGGATTACAACGGGAAAGACGAAATAGCCGAGCTTACCCAAACTTTCAACAACATGCTCGACAGGCTGGAAACAGCCTTTGAAACCCAGAACAACTTTATCAGCAACGCCTCCCACGAATTACGCACCCCCCTGGCCATCATTAAAGGCGAAGCCGAACTTTCCCTTAAAAATCTGGATCAACCAGGGGCCGATCTGCATAAAAACCTCAAAGAGATCCTAACCGGCACACAAAGCCTGCAGGATATCATTACCAGCCTATTGGGGCTGGCACAAAGCGGGTTCGACGGTAAAAAACAAAACTGGGAACAAATTAGAGCTGATGAGCTGGCGTTTATGGTTAAAGAAGCCGTTGATCATATTATCCCGACAAATAACCTCAGCATTGATTTTTCATCACTGCCTGATGATGTGGATAGCCTGGTTACACAGGGCAACATCAACCTGCTCAAACTGGCCATAAGTAATATTGGCCTTAACGCCTGTAAATATTCCGAAAACAAACCGGTAATTCTTAAGGTATATGCCGAAAATCACAGCGTCATTTTTAGTGTAAAGGACCAGGGGATAGGTATTCCCGAAAGCGATGTCCAACACATATTCGAACCATTTTTCCGTGCATCAAATACCGGCAAATATGAGGGGCACGGCGTAGGTTTGCCGCTTGCACTAAACATTGTAAGGCTGCATAAGGGCAATATCGGCATCGTTTCTAAAGAGGGCGAAGGTACCGAGATCAGGGTAATGCTGCCGGTTTATAAAACCAAATAACACGTTTTGCCACGAAACATACCCCTGAGAGTATTGTGTATTTTATAGGCCTTGCAAAGCGAATTAAGCATGGCGTAGGAGATTTCTTTTTCTCGCCAGCTCTCAACCGTTTGTTTATCATTTATTTCAACATTGTATTTATTAACATTAATCCATCACTGGCACAGCTATTGTTTTAATCAACCTGCATCAAAACTAAACACCATGAAAGCATTTAAAATAAAACTGGCCGTTATGCTACTGGGATTAACATTGGGCGCTACAGCGCCTTTGCTGGCACAATCATCCAAAGATACTTCATCATCAACTACCAAGGCTAATGGGGCAGGCGCCGGGAACGGGGCGAGCCAGGGTGCTCCGGGCACAGCTACCGTATCAGGCACCGGAACGGGCACATTGCAGGACAGTGACAAAGCCAGCGTACCCAGCGGCGATGCCGGCGTAAAGCAAAGTACAGATCAGAAAACGGTAAACCCATCGCAGATAAGCGGTTACTGGATTTTGGGACTATTTAGCCTCATTGGCTTGATCATGCTGATCATATTGCGGAGAAAGAAGCAAGCAAATAACTAAGCATACGCGTTAACGATTATAGCAATTGTTTGCTCTCACGCTTTTTTATGATTCGGTAGCCGATTTTTTGAGCGGGCAACTCAATAAAATAATATAGAAATGAAGCAATAAATATGCAAACCACCAAGACTAATAAAAACCTTGTAGTATAATTTGCTATAGCTTCGGTTCGGCTTTGAACAGTAAAATAATTGAGCAGTTGGAAATGCTTTAGCCAATCTATCACAGCGAAATTGATTAAGTATATGCTGAAACTTATTTTACCTATATACCTTGTGACCTGGTTAACAATTATTTTAAATTCAAATTTGCTTAGGGCAAGGGCCAGCAATAAAAATGCTATTGTGCATAATAGATAATCGGGAATAATGTCTATTTGAGCATTTCGCAGCATCAGAATCAGTGCAGCGAGTAATATGACAGATGGCTTAATTTTTATTTGATAATTATCCTTGATGATAAAATAAAAGATTATACCCAGTGCAAATGCCGGTAATTGTGAGGGAAAGTAAAAGAAGAGGTAATTACTCCATAAAATTTCGTTGTGCATCAATGGATGGCGGTGCAAAATATTATCAAGAATAAAACGAAAAATAAGTGATAAAATAAAAAATACTGCGGCTTGCTGTGTGTTTTTTATTTTATGAAATAAAACGGGAACGAAGAGATAAAACAGCATTTCAACAGCAACCGACCAGCCGCCCGGCACAGTGCTGTTGAGCCAGGTGGGATTGAAGCCGTGTAAAAAAAGTACGTTGCCAATAATATTTTCAACTGTTATACCAGGAGCATCACCTAACGAATGACGGGGGCCAAAACCATCCTGCCATAAAAAATAAATGATGGCGAGATAGTACATCGGCGCGATTCTGAAAAAGCGACGGATAAAAAAATTACCCGTAAAATGTTGCTCTGTTCCATACTTGGCATTTGCGGAAAGAAAAAGAGTAAACGCACTAATAAAAAAGAATAGCTGAACACCGGCGCTCCCACGCACCAAAATGTTATTGAGCTGGGGTGGTATGTAACTGGCCGAGCCTGCCTGCCAGCTGTGTACCATTATAACTCCTAAAATAGCCCAGCCCCTTAAGGCGTCAATATATCTTAATTTTAGCATGCAGACTTTGTGATAAGCTGTCTTTTTATTACACGATTTTTAGGAGGCTAAAGGTGTAAAAAAGATAGCGCAATATAAAGCAAACCGCTATTAAATAATTTTTTCGTAGATGTTGTCATTTTAGACAACGATAATTAATTAACCTCAATGATCTTAACTGCCCATGGCTCCAGTTTTAAATCGCTGTTTTTGCTGACATTATCGCCTGATAACAACTCTTTGCCATTATTATACGGATAAGTCATATTGGTTTCTTTTGCCGAATAATTAAAATAATAATGAACCGTTTTGCCACCCTGGTTTACACCTTGTTTGGTGATAACAGGCCAGGCTATCTGCTGATCGGTACCCCAGAGACCAACTTTTTTTACGGCATCGGCCAATAATTTGTCGGTAACGGCGCTGGTGGTTAAGCTGCCTATATATGTTGCCAGGCCCTTGCCGTAAGTGTTTTCGGTAATGGCGGCGTACTTGCCCCAAACCGGGTGATCATAGTAAGCTAATACTTTAGCGGTAGTAGGAGTAATGAGCTCCATCCAGGTATTAAGCTTTTTATCTTCGGGTTTCAGGTTCCAATCATCAGCTTTTAATGATACATTGCTGGGTTCGGTAAACTGGCTGTAGTAAATTCCGCAGGCTTCTTCAATAATTCCCGGCTGATGGGTGGTACGTACTTTCACATTTTCGTCGGCGAAACCGCTTTTGAAGGTATAAATGATATGCCCGCCGTTTTTAACATAGGTGTTTAATCGCTTTAGCAAACTATCCGGTGCCGCGTATAGCAGGGGAACTATCAGCAGTTTATAATCTTCAATATTTTTACTTGTTGGGTCAACAAAATCACAGCCTACGTTCATATGGTACAGGCCATCGTAAAACTGGCGCAATACATCATTATAGCCGGTACGTACGCCCCAGCCAAAGCCAAAAGCCTTGAAACCGGTAAGGGCTTCGTTACTGAACAGGATGGCTACCTCGTTTTTCTTTTTCAGGTTGATGAGTTTGCTGCTTAGCCTGTCGAAATCTTTGCCGATGGTTTTGGCTTCGTCATAAACCGGGTTGGGCTCAAAATCATGGCTTAACAAACCTTTCCAGTAGGTTTCGGCCGAGTTATGGATAGAGTGCCATGGCCAGTAGCTCACCATATTTGCCCCCGATGCTAAATGACTAAAAGCCTGCAGCCTCAGCTGCTCCGGATACGGTACCCATTGCGGAAAGCCCTGCGCTTCGGTCTCAATAGTAAGGTAGTTTTTGCCTCCTTTCATTGATCGGGCCACATCGCCCCCAAAGGAAATCTCCACGCCGGTAAGCTTATCCTGGCTGGGGTGGTAAATATCAATGCCTGCAATATCCAAAGCTTTGGCTGCTGCAAAATGATCAACATCGGGCTGAATGCCGAACGAATAGCCGTGCCATTCCAGGTCGAAGTTTTGGGTGATGAACTGATCGGGACGTTTATATTCGCGCACTATGGCGGCCTGCCATGCTAAATAATCAGTAACCAGCTGCCGCTGAAATTTGGCAAACTCGGATGAAAGGCTGCCATTAATGGTATTAACCATCGACGGAAAATCGTCCCAGTTATTGATGCGGTTGCTCCAGTAATCGAGCCCGAAAATGTGGTTGATGTTATCAAGCGTTTTATACTTAGCCTTCATGTAGTTAACAAACAACGCCTGCACGTTTGGCCCCGCCGTACTGTACGATTTAGTTTCGTTATCTACCTGGTAACCGATTACGGCCTTGTTATCCTTTACGTGCTCCATTATTTTGCGGATCACACGCTCGGCATAAAAACGGTAATCTTTATTGGTGATATCCATATTTTGCCGCGGCCCGTATTGGTTTTGGCCCGATGGGGTGATAGCTAAGATCTCGGGATGTTTTTTTACCATCCAGGTAGGCACAGCATAGGTGGGCGTACCTATAATAACATGAATCCCTGCTTTTTGCATAGCGTTTAAAACCCTGTCGATATGGGTAAAATCGAAAACGCCATCCTGTGGCTCTTCCGTGCTCCAGGTCGATTCGGCAATGCGCACCACGTTAATGCCGCAGGCTTTCATCATTTGTACGTCCTTATCCAGCCTTTCGTAAGGCATGTACTCGTCATAATAAGCTACGCCGTAAAGCAGCTTATCCATTTTGGGATATTGCGCGAAAGCAGATGCAATAAAAAGTAATTGCATGACGAAGAACAGCAGGGATTTCTTGTTCATAAAAGCGATATTTAGGATAACTGGCTTGTGCTGATGAAAGTACGAATTAATTGTGTTTTTAACACACAATGTTAAAATATTTTACGTTGTGAAACAGATGTAGTAGTACACAAAATTTTTATTGCTGTTTAAAAACTGATATTAGCCCCCTGTTGTAATACCATTATAACCTGTTAGTATTTCCTTATGAAAACAGTTACCAGTTATCTGCTCATCCTGATATGTTGCTGCGCAATGAGCGCCCAAGCGCAACAAAAACGCCTTACCTATTGTAACCCACTTAACCTCGATTATGGTTACACCCCCTTCGAAACTTTTGCAAGCTGGGGTAAACACCGTGCCACCGCCGATCCAACCATGACCCTGTTTAAAGGTAAATATTACCTGTTCTCCACCAACCAATTCGGTTACTGGTGGAGCGATGACATGCTGAACTGGAATTTTGTTTACCGCAAGTTCGTCCGTCCGTACAATGAAGTTAAAGACGATGAACTTTGTGCACCCGCTACATTGGTTTTGGGCGATACCCTGCTGGTGATCGGATCAACCTATAATAAAGATTTTACCCTATGGATGAGCACCAACCCAACGCATGACGATTGGAAAGCCGCCAAAGACTATTTTAAAGTTGGCGCCTGGGACCCGGGTATGTTTGCTGACGATGACGGCCGGGTTTATATTTACCATGGTTCCAGCAATACACTGCCGCTTTACGGGCAGGAGATTGACAGGCGCACCTTCGAACCCATCGGCCCAAAAAAAGAAATGGTTAAGCTTAACCCCGAAGAGCATGGCTGGGAACGTTTTGGTGAGCATAACGATAATGTGTTTCTGCTGCCATTTATAGAAGGCTCGTGGATGAACAAGTATAAAGGCAAATACTATTTGCAGTTCGGCGCACCAGGTACCGAGCAAAGTGGCTATGGCGATGGTGTTTTTGTAGGCGATCACCCGCTGGGGCCTTTCACCTATCAAAAGCATAACCCTTTTTCATACAAGCCGGGAGGCTTTGCCAAAGGTGCAGGGCATGGCGCTACCTGGGCCGATAAATATGGAAATTACTGGCATATCAGCACGATGGGCATCTCGGTGAAAAACAACTTTGAGCGCCGCATTGGCTTCTGGCCTGCCGGGTTTGATAAGGATGGCGTACTGTACAGCAATACCGCTTATGGCGATTATCCGCATTATTTATCCAGCGGCCCCGAAGACCATCTGAAAAGTAATTTTACCGGCTGGATGATCCTTAATTATAATAAACCTGTAGAGGTTTCATCAACCCTGGGCGCTTATGCCGCCAATAATGCTGTTGATGAAGACATTAAAACTTATTGGAGCGCCAAAACAGCCAATAAAGGCGAATGGCTTAAAACTGATCTCGGCGGGATCAGCACTGTAAATGCCATCCAAATTAACTATGCCGATCAGGATGCCACGTTTATGGGCAAATCATTAGGTGTGTATCATCAGTATATCGTTTATTCGTCGGTTAACGGCAAAACATGGCAGCCCCTTATCGACAAAAGCAAAAACCGTAAAGATGTGCCGCACGATTATATCGAGCTTAAAAATCCTGTCAAAGCGCGTTACATAAAAATGGTTAACCTGCACATGCCTACAGGCAAATTTGCAATATCTGGCTTAAGGGTGTTTGGTAAAGGTGCAGGTGCAAAACCCGATACCGTGCAAAACCTGATTATACTGCGTGGCGACAGCGAACGCCGCAACGCCTGGCTTAAGTGGAAGCCAAACGATAATGCCACCGGCTACACCATTTACTTCGGCATAGCGCCCGATAAATTGTACAACAACATGATGGTTTACGGCCGTAACGAATACTATTTTAATGGGATGGATAAAAGCCTGCCATACTATTTTCAGATAGAAGCGTTTAATGAAAACGGAATTTCGGCAAGGACAAAGGTTGTGAAGGTGGAATAGTAAAAATCTGTATTTATTGGTTAAATTGTTTCACGCAAAGTCGCTAAGGCGCAATTGAAAACACAATTAACCTTAGTGTCTTTGGGATCCACCACGGAAGCCCCGGAAAAAATAGTGATAGTGTGTATAATATATTTTAGGGGTGTTGTGTGTGGGGTGCGTTAGGGATTGCAGTGTAAAGCCCACAGCGTGTATAGGGATTGCGGGCAGGAAAAGCGAGGACTTGTAACGGAAAGCCCGGGCCGCAGGCAACGCCCATATTTATAAAACAAATCGAAAATATGCCTAATAACCAATGATTTACAATCACGTCATCAGAAAGATATAATCTTTGATTTTGGTTGAAATTTGAGTTATATTTAATAATGAAGTCGATACAAAGACAAAAAATTAAACGCGATAAATTTTCAAGGGAGGATATCTTGAGATCGATGATTGCCTCTTTTAAAATAGAAGGTATTCAAATTCCATATGAAAAAGCCCTGGCTATCTTAAAAAAGATAGATCCATGTTTAAAAAAGTAAGAATTAAATCAACGCATGCTAAAAACCATCCTCCCCCTCCTCATAACCCTAATGCTCAGCATCACTGCCAAAGCCCAGCAAGCCGACAGTACCCTGAAAAAATCGTCCATAAAAACCCTGAGCGACAAAAAGTTTACCCAACTGATTACCGGTGAGTATTTGTTTGACGATATTGAACAGGTTGCCCGGCTTAACCATTATCCCATGCCCGATGCAGCGCTGAAGTTTAAAAAAGAACTAAGCCTGAGCCCGGTTCAGCTTACCAAAATTACGGCCATTGCTGCCGAACTGCACCGCAAACGGGTAGAGATGGGCAATTTTATTGTTACCAACGAAACCACGCTTGATAAACTGATGAGAAAAGGGACGGATAATGGCAGCATTATCTTTTACGCCAACCGCTCGGGTTTGTATTACGGAGAGCTCAGGAATGCCATTTTGCAGGCCTGTTTAAGCACCGGAAGCGCCCTCGCACCGCAGCAAATCACGAAGTTGGAAACACTCGCTGCTCATAATTGAAAATATCCCGTTTGATTTGCTTAATTTAGCGCCTCCAAATAAAGTGTATGAAGATTACGTTTGATTTTGAAAAACCACTGGCTGAGTTACAGCAGCAAATAGAGAAGGTAAAGCAGGTTGAGGAAAAAAACAAACTCGACATGTCGGCAACTGTTGCCGAGCTGGAAGGAAAGCTGGAAGAAGCCAAAAAAGATATATACAGCAACCTCACAGGCTGGCAAAAAGTACAAATTTCGCGTCACCCGGAAAGGCCTTACACCTTGCAGTACATCGAGCTGATGTGCGATGATTTCATTGAGCTGCATGGCGACCGTACCGTAGGTGATGATAAAGCTATAATTGGTGGTTTTGGTACGCTGAATGGCCAAACGGTAATGTTTATCGGTCATCAAAAGGGCCGTAACACCAAGGAGCGCCAGTACCGTAACTTCGGCATGGCCAACCCCGAAGGGTACCGTAAAGCCTTAAGGCTGATGAAAATGGCCGAAAAATTCAACAAGCCCGTTGTTACTTTAATTGATACTCCGGGAGCTTATCCGGGTTTGGAGGCCGAAGAGCGCGGACAAGGTGAAGCCATTGCCCGTAACCTGCTCGAAATGGCAGTGCTGAAAGTGCCGGTGATCTGTGTTATTATTGGCGAAGGCGCATCGGGCGGCGCATTGGGTATTGGTATTGGCGATAGGGTACTGATGCTGGATAACTCATGGTATTCGGTGATCTCTCCCGAAAACTGCTCAACCATTCTTTGGAAAACCTGGGAAAATAAAGAGCGTGCCGCTGAAGTTCTTAAACTAACCTCGACAGAAATGTTTAAGAACAAGTTGATTGACGGGGTGATCAAAGAACCACTTGGCGGTGCCCATCAAGACCCGGTTGCTATGGCCGGTATTCTGAAAAAACAATTATTAAAAGACCTGAAAACCCTTAAAGAGCGCAATATTGATGAGCTTGTAGCGGAGCGTATTGATAAATTCTGCTCAATGGGTGTGGTTAATGAATAATAACAAGGTATCGCGATGCAATCGCTAAACCATATTAAGCGCTCGTTGCAAACGAGCGCAAGAACTAAATAAAATACCCTTGCGCTCGTTTATAACGAGTGCTTAACATGGGTTTACGTTTGTAACGTAAATCCATGTTAAGCTTTCACGGAGATAAAGCCCCTCTCCAATAAAGTCACTTCCAATAGTCCCCGTTCCCCGGCATAGTTAATCGCCGAGCTATATATGTAATGTTCAGGATAGCTTACTATTTCTGCCCGTACGGGATTATCATGAATGTAATCCAATTTTTGAAAAAGTATTTCTTCCCGGTCGCACTCAATGGAATGATAGCCATCCCGCCACACTTTATAATTTTGTATCCGATCATCAAACCTGGCATTATACTTAAAACGATACAACATCCAATCCCTGCGGCTTTCATTCTCTTCTTTTATTAGTTTAATGATTTGTTTGTTGGTATGTTTTTTAAAATCGCGCACAATATCAGGTAGTCTTACTGGGCTTCTTGCGGATACCAGCAAATGGAGGTGATTAGTCATCAGACAAAAAGCATATATCTCCAAACCTTTGTTTTTTTGGCAGTAAATAAGGGAATCAATAATAAGTTGTTTGTAAGATGGCCTGATAAATACATCAATCCAATCAACTATTGTAAATGTTACAAAGTGAATTTTCTCATGGTTTCTAACTCTGTATTGATGCGACATTGATGATAAGTGTTTAAGCTAAATTAATGATCGTGCGATACAATCGCAAAACCATGTTAATCGCTCGTTGCAAACGAGCGCAAGAGTATTAATTAATTGGTAAATTTGCTCATCCATAAAACCATTGCTCATGAAGACTGAAAAATCAGAAAGCCCATTTGGTAAATTGGGCAACCCTGCTCAGCGTGCGTTGGCTAATGCGGGCATAACATCCTTGCTTGAATTATCAAAACTTACCGAGAAAGAGTTTTTGCAGTTGCACGGTGTCGGCAAAAGTTCGGTGCCGATAGTGAAGGAGAAGATGAAAGAAGAAGGTTTAGGCTTTAGGTAATAAAATAAGTGAACCCCTGTGCCTTCCCGCACAGGGGTATAAAGCTTACAGTATATAATATACGTTTGCTTTAGCGGCAGTTGATACTGCTGCTTTTTCACTCTCATGTTTATCGTTAAGCATCTGCTTTAAATCGCGTTCAATAGTTTGCGATATGGCAGTTGTTGGGGTATCTGTCGGTTTATTCTCAAATGGGTCCTGCAGGTGGATGGCCATTTTCTCTACCAGTAAAAATGCTGCCGCTATAGCTATGATCAGCGGTACTTCAAACATGCCGAAGAATTCGATGAGGCCAAATGGCAGCAATATGATAAACAGGTACAGGCAAAAATGGATGTATAAGCTGTATGTAACCGGGAATACCGTGTTCTTGATCCGCTCGCATTTGCCCATAGCATCGCACAGGCGGTTAAGCGTGCCATCTATCTGCACTTGCTGGTAATCATTAAGCCATCCATTTTTATAAGCCAGTTTTAGGTCAAGTCCGTGCAGTTTTAGCAAGCTGTTGGGCATGTTTGTAAAACGATGAGTGAATTTTACTTCTTCGTCAACCAGCAGGTGGCCGTTTTTAGCATATGGATCTTGCTTGCGTAATGATTGGCTTAAGCCATGGCACCATGCTATCTGCCTGTAAACAAACCGTTTTTTGAAACCTTCTATTTCTTCACATGTGGCATTATCGCCATCTAAAAAAGTGATCAACTCGCGCACCAGCGATCTTGAATCGTTCACTATAGCTCCCCAAATGCTCCGGGCTTCCCACCAGCGGTCGTAGGCCTGGTTTGAACGAAATGCCAGCAGCAAGGATATGATGGTAGCCAATATGGCCGGCACAGCAATTGGGATTGAAATGCGGTATTCAGGCAAAAAACGATGGAATAAGGCTATAGCTACAGCATACACGGCAACCAGTAACAATTCATTCTTTATTTTGCCTACCACATATTTTACCGGGATATTTTCTTTTAGTAACATAGATAGTTGTTTTAAATGATTTTAATAAATATTAAACCTCCAGCAGCTCATGCTCTGCTTCGGCATTAACGATGATTAAAGGCTGTTTAACCTCAGCTTTAAGGGTAATTATTTTATACCCGCTCCGTTGCATCAATATGGTAGGGTCAAAACTGTTAGGTGTTAACCTTGCATAGCTGTGGTTTTCGGGCATGGCAATCAGGCCTGTCTCTTTTTCTTCGAGATAGTTTTTAAATACAGCCACCGTGTTGCCATAAAAAAAATCGGGGGTGATGTTTTCTATCCGGTCTGCATAGTCATTCTTCAGCATAGTACAACCGGCGTAAAATTCATCGCTGATGAGCTGATATTCCCTGCTTCTGCGGGATAATAATAGCAGATCGGATATAGAGTCGGACAATTGGAGGAAATGAACGAGCGATATATTGAGCTTTTGATCCGGATAGCGCTCTGCCAAAACAGGTATAATGTTTAATGATGATAAGGTGAAATCAGACGGGATGATAATGTTTAATGTTTTCATGATGATACCTTTTTTGTGTTTACTACTGTTTGTTGATACAATAGTCGGTACCGGGCATTAAAACGGTTTAAGAAAGAAATTAGAATGTGATTAGAATTTTCAGGATGTCATCGGGATGATTTGTACGTTAGGGCGATAGAAAAATCCTATATACCCTGCCAAGGGCTATACAAGGCAGATAAGATTTCTTACCCTGTCGTCGCCCGTTCCCGCCTTTCGAAGTATTTCGGGATTTGACATCTTTATTTCAGGTAATAAAAAAAGCCCTGGCCTTGCGTTGCAAAACCAGGGTTGAAAATCCAAAAAGTACCCGTTTAAGGGGGGATTAAACCACCATATTTACAATCCTGCCTTTTACTACAATCAGTTTTTTAGGAGTTTTACCATCCAGGTATTTTTGCACATCGGCATTAGCCAAAACAAAGGCTTCTATTTCTTTAACATCAAGGCTTAACGAGATGCTTAGGTTCATTTTCATTTTACCGTTGATAGAGATTGGGTAAGCAAACTCGTCTTCAACCAAATACTCCGCGTTAAATTTAGGGAATGGTGCGTATGATAAAGTACCATCAGCATTACCCAATAACGACCAAAGCTCCTCGCAAATGTGCGGCGCATAAGGCGAAAGGATGATCACCATATCCTGCAATATCGCACGGTTGTTGCATTTCAGGTCGGTTAATTCATTAACAGCGATCATGAAGCTGGATACCGAAGTATTGAACGAAAAACGCTCGATATCTTCTTCAACCTTTTTAATGATCTTATGCAATGATTTCAACTCGGCTTTTGACGGAGCGGCATTGTTTACGCCAAACTCCCAGGCATCATTATGGAATAACCTCCAGAATTTACGCAGGAATTTGAAAACACCCTCAATACCATTGGTATTCCACGGTTTGCTCTGCTCCAGCGGACCTAAGAACATCTCATACATCCGTAAGGTATCGGCACCAAAGCGGGTTGCTATATCATCCGGATTTACAACGTTGTAATACCGTTTCGACATTTTTTCAACTTCGACGCCACAGATGTATTTGCCGTTTTCCAGGATAAATTCAGCATCTGCAAATTCAGGTCGCCATTGTTTAAACTTGGCAATGTTTAATACTTCGTTTTCAACAATGTTAACATCAACGTGTATCGGCGTAGTTTTATGTTCTTTGATCAATCCGTGCGATACATAGGTGTTGGTACCTTTGCCTTCCTCGTCAATCAGCCTGTAAACAAAATTACTACGGCCCTGGATCATGCCCTGGTTGATTAATTTTTTGAAAGGCTCTTCCTCAACAACCAGGTCAAGGTCTTTCAAAAACTTATTCCAGAAACGGCTGTACAACAGGTGACCCGTTGCATGTTCACTGCCACCGATGTACAAATCAACGTCTTTCCAGTATTCAATAGCCTCGCGCGATGCAAACTCCTTATCGTTTTGGGCATCCATATAACGGTACCAGTACCAGCTTGAGCCAGCCCAGCCCGGCATGGTGCTTAGCTCGTAAGGCAAACCACCTTCATATTTCCAATCCTCTGCACGACCTAACGGCGGTTCGCCGGTTTCGGTGGGGAGATATTTATCAATTTCGGGCAATAGTAATGGCAAGTGGCTTTCATTAATTAAATGAGGTAAACCCTCTTTAAAGTAAACCGGCACCGGCTCGCCCCAGTAACGTTGACGGCCGAAAATGGCGTCACGCATCCTGAAGTTAACTTTGGCTTTACCGGCATTGATCTCTTCCAGTTTGGCAACCACCGCGGCGGTTGCTTCTTTGTAAGCTAAGCCATTTATAAAATCGGAGTTGATATAGGTGCCATCTTTAGTTGGGTCAGCCTCGGTTTCGATATTTTGAATATCGAGGATCGGTACTATCGGCAAATTAAAATGCTTTGCAAACAGGTAATCACGCTGATCGCCTGATGGTACGGCCATAACCGCGCCTGTTCCATATCCGGCTAAAACATAATCAGCGATCCAGATTGGAATTTGCTGCCCATTTAACGGGTTAAGCACATAGCTGCCGGTAAACGCGCCTGATACAGTCTTGGCATCAGCCATCCTGTCAAGCTCCGATTTCTTTTTGGTTTGAGTAACGTAAGCTTCAATTTCTGCCTTTTGCTCAGGTGTAGTTAATGCAGAAACTAATTCATGCTCAGGAGCAATTACCAAGAAGGTGACACCGAAAATAGTATCAACCCTTGTGGTAAACACTTCGATAAAATTGGTGCCCAAAGCAGCGTTATGACCTGATTTATCTATCGGGAATTTAACTGAAGCACCAGTACTTTTACCAATCCAGTTCCTTTGCATTTCTTTCAAAGGCTCTGGCCAGTCGATAGTATCAAGGCCTTGTAATAACCTTTCGGCGTATGCGGTAATGCGCATGCTCCATTGGGTCATTTTCTTTTGTTCAACGGGGTAGCCGCCACGCTCGCTAAAGCCGTCTTTTACTTCGTCGTTTGCCAATACGGTACCAAGAGCGGGGCACCAGTTTACGGTACTTTCGCGCAGGTAGGTAAGGCGGTATTTTAACAATTCGGACTGCTGTTCTTCATTGCTGAACGCTTTCCACTCATCGGCAGTAAAACTTAAAATTTCATCATCACAAATGGCATTGATACCGGCAGAACCTTTGGTTTCAAAATGTGCTACCAGTTGATCAATTGACTGGGCCTTGTCGGCATCTTTATTATACCAGCTGTTAAACAGTTGCATGAAGATCCACTGGGTCCATTTATAATAATCGGGAGAGCTGGTACGCACCTCGCGGCTCCAGTCGAACGAAAAGCCGATCTGGTCCAACTGGCGGCGATAGGTTGCAATATTATCTTCGGTAGTTATAGCAGGGTGCTGACCGGTTTGTATGGCGTATTGCTCGGCCGGCAAGCCAAAGCTATCATAGCCCATAGGGTGCAATACGTTAAAGCCTTTTAAGCGTTTGTAGCGTGCAAAAATATCAGAAGCGATATAGCCCAGCGGGTGCCCAACGTGCAGGCCAGCCCCTGAGGGGTAAGGGAACATATCCAGCACATAATATTTGGGCTTACTGCTTTTGTCTTCGGCTTTGAAGGTTTGGTTTTGTGCCCAAAACTGCTGCCACTTTTGCTCTATCTCTTTAAATTGGTAGTCCATTTTATGTTTTACGCGTATGAGGTTGCGAAATTAAGCATTTCCCTATTAGTTTAGTAGTTATTAATGGATTAGTTGACGGTTAATGGTGTCTTTTTAAACAATTTGCTATGGAGTTTAACCTATCAGGAGCTTTTGCATATTTAGGTTAACGCACAAAATTAATCAATCTAAAATTTCAACAGGATGAATCTCCGCAGTTAAAACCGTTCTTTATGTCTCGTCCTAAAAAAGTTTACAGATTTTAGTGTAGTGCTCTTAGGTATTTACTGGGCTATAAATACGTAGCGCAGCTGGGGCTTACGTTGCTTTATATTATGATCAGTTATAGCTGCGCAGGTCCCCCCACTCTGCAACCAGGCAATATCTCCCCACAAAAAAAGCCCGGGATGGAATTAACCAAACCGGGCTTTTCATTATATAAAAACTTATTATTTCACTTCTTCAAAATCAACATCTGTTACAGTGTCAGAGTTGTCTTGCGCGCCTGCACCGTTATCACCGGCACCTGGTGCGCCTTGAGCACCTTCGGCAGAAGCTTTGTACATATCTTCAGATGCAGCAGTCCAGGCAGTGTTAAGCTCGGTTTGTGCAGCTTCGATAGCGTCAAAGTTTTTAGCTGAATAAGCCTCTTTCAATTTAGCTAAACCAGCTTCGATAGGTGCTTTTTTATCAGCAGGGATCTTATCGCCGTACTCTTTCAATTGTTTTTCAGTCGAGAAGATCAGGGCATCAGCAGCGTTCAGTTTTTCAACTTCTTCTTTTGCCTTTTTGTCAGCATCGGCATTAGCCTCAGCTTCGTCCTTCATCTTTTTGATCTCGGCATCAGTTAAACCTGAAGAAGCTTCGATACGGATTTTTTGCTCCTTACCTGTAGCTTTATCTTTTGCAGATACGTGCAGGATACCATTAGCATCAATATCGAAAGTAACTTCGATTTGTGGTACACCGCGAGGCGCAGGTGGAATACCATCCAGGTGAAAACGGCCTATAGTACGGTTACCCGCAGCCATTGGGCGCTCACCCTGTAATATGTGGATCTCAACTGAAGGCTGGCTGTCGCTGGCGGTTGAGAACGTTTCAGATTTTTTAGTAGGGATAGTAGTGTTTGACTCGATCAGTTTAGTCATTACACCACCCATGGTTTCGATACCTAATGAAAGTGGGGTAACGTCAAGCAATAACACATCCTTAACCTCACCGGTTAATACACCACCCTGGATAGCAGCACCGATAGCCACAACTTCATCAGGGTTAACACCTTTTGAAGGAGCTTTACCAAAGAATTTTTGTACAGCTTCCTGGATAGCAGGGATACGGGTTGAACCACCTACCAAAATCACTTCGTCGATATCAGAAGTGCTTAAACCGGCGTTTTTCAAAGCCGATTTACAAGGCTCAATAGTACGTTTGATCAGGCTATCAGCTAATTGCTCAAATTTAGCACGAGTTAATGTTTTAACTAAGTGCTTAGGCATACCGTCAACTGCAGTAATGTATGGCAGGTTAACTTCAGTTTGAGCAGAGCTTGATAACTCAATTTTAGCTTTCTCAGCCGATTCTTTTAAACGTTGTAAAGCCATTGGGTCTTTACGCAGGTCAATGCCTTCGTCGTTTTTAAACTCGTCGGCTAACCAGTCAATAATTACCTGGTCAAAGTCGTCACCACCTAAATGAGTATCACCATCGGTAGCTTTTACTTCAAATACACCGTCGCCTAATTCAAGTACAGATACGTCATGTGTACCGCCACCGCAGTCAAACACAACTATCTTCATATCTTTATGAGCTTTATCAAAACCGTAAGCTAATGCAGCAGCAGTAGGTTCGTTAATGATACGGCGTACTTTTAAACCGGCAATTTCACCAGCTTCTTTAGTTGCCTGGCGCTGAGCGTCGTTAAAGTAAGCAGGAACGGTAATAACCGCTTCGGTTACTTCGGTACCTAAGAAATCTTCGGCAGTTTTCTTCATTTTCTGAAGAATCATTGCAGAAATTTCTTGCGGGGTATATTTACGGTCGCCAATTTCAACACGAGGAGTGTTGTTGTCACCTTTAACTACTTTATAAGGTACACGTGCCGCTTCACTTGTAACTTCACTAAACTGGTTACCCATAAAGCGTTTAATTGACGAAATGGTTTTTGTAGGGTTTGTGATAGCCTGACGTTTTGCAGGATCACCAACTTTACGTTCGCCATTATCAATAAAAGCTACTACAGACGGCGTAGTACGTTTACCCTCGCTGTTAGCTATAACAACAGGCTCGTTACCTTCCATTACAGCAACGCAGGAGTTTGTTGTTCCTAAGTCGATTCCAATTATTTTAGACATATATGATTGTTTTTTCTTTTTGATTTATTGTTTACTTACCATTGCTGTTTATCAATGCCTGTGCCAATATGCCAATGGCAGTAAAAATTGCCTGTAATTGTCAGTTCATGAACAAGGCGACAGGATAACTTACTTTGTGATGACAGGTTGGCAGGACTGTTTGAGGTAAAAGGCGAAAGGTTAAAGGCAAAAGGTTATTATTTGGTTTGTTAATTGGCAGGATATCGACTAACTTGAAACTTCGAATCAAAGGTATCAATCATGAAGTACGTCAGGGAGGGCAATAATAAATTTGGAACAATATTATACACTATCGATGGCAGCTATGTGCGGAAAGGCCAGGGCAGGTTTGGCGATATTTTATATACCATAGATGGCAAAATAGTAAAAAAGGGCCAGGGGATGTTTGGCGATGTAGTTTGCAATATTGACGACAACCTGATCAGGAAAGGTCGCAGCCTCTTTGGCGATGTACTATATAATATCGACGGCAACTTTGTACGCGAAGGGCGCAGCCGCTTTAATGATATCAAGTTTTATATTGATGAGTGATGGTGAATTTGTTTGAGCCGGAATTTATAGAATTAAAGAATTGACAGAATGCTAAACAAATTCAAAAAAATTCGTCAATTCGTTTAATTCGGACAATCATTAAACGCTTCTAATTAAAATCATTACATTTACTTCAATAAAACAACCGCCTCTGTTACTTAAAACCCCCAACAGGCTTATTACATTGCCTGGAATTGCTTAACAAACAGCCATAGCACACCGGCTGTACCTTCACTTTAAAAAAGCGAACTGGTTTCTTATTGTTATTTAATTCCAAACACAAAATGTTTTCTATACAATCACAACGGTTACAAATGATACCGTTAACACACGCGCAATTATTATTGCTTAAACAAAACCGTAAGCTGCTGGAGCTATCATTAGGCTTAACACCTTCAGCTATGCTGATCGACCCTTTATATCTCAAAGAAATTGATGATGCTTTCGATAGTTTCTGGCTGCCTAATACGCTCGCCTTCCCGGATAAATACCTATGGTATACTGGCTGGGAGATCGTTCTTAAAAGCACCCATACCGTCATCGGCGGCATGGGCTTTGCCGGTTATCCTAATGATGCCGGCGAGGCGGAGATTGGCTATATGATCGACGCCAACCAGCATAACAAAGGTTATGCTACAGAAGCTTTACAATTACTTTCGCAATGGGCATTTACACATGAATTTGTGAAAGCTATCATAGTGCATACTTATGCAGATAACCTGCCATCACGAAGGATATTGGAAAAGTGCAGTTTCACTTTGATGAATGAAGTTGAATACTTATTGACTTATAGCCTGAACCGCGAGTAAACAGATCAGGAATCGCCATGATTTTACCTAAAACCGGCAGTCAATTACATAAAAAACGGCCCACTCAAATGAGTGGGCCGTTTTTAGTATCCGTTAAACCGAATAATTAATTATTCGCCTTTTTCAGCGTTTTCTTCGTTTTCAGAAGGTGCAGGTGCTTCAGCAGCCGGTTCTTCTTTAACGTCTTCAACTACTACAGCTTCTTCTGCAGCTACAGGAGCAGCAGCTTTAGCTTTTGCACCAGAACCACCACGACGACGGGCTGATTTCTTAGCAGGAGCAGCAGCGTCAGCACCGTAAACAGTGTTGTAATCAACAAGTTCGATGATTGCCATTTCGGCGTTATCGCCTAAACGGTTTTCTAACTTGATGATACGGGTATAACCACCCGGACGGTTAGCAATCTTTTCAGCGATTTCGCGGAAAACGATTGATGTAGCGTCTTTATCCTGCAGGTAGCTGAATACTGTACGACGTGAGTGCGTAGTATCGTTTTTTGATTTTGTTAAAAGTGGCTCAACATAACCGCGTAAAACTTTTGCTTTTGCTAATGTTGTAGTGATACGCTTGTGTAAAATAAGCGAAGATGCCATGTTAGCCAGCATCGCTTTGCGGTGGCTGGTAGTACGGCCTAAGTGATTGTTTTTGTTTCCGTGTCTCATTGTTTTATATATTTCACGTGCATACCGTTGGGCGATAGGCTCAAGCCCTCGGAATTATGCTTTCGCTTAATGTTTGCAACAAGAATCAAGAGTCAAGAAATCAAGAGGCAAGATCTAAAATCTATCTTGCCTCTTGCTTCTCGCAGTCTTGCTCCTCTATTATTCTTCGTCTAACTTAAATTTAGACAGGTTCATGCCAAAAGATAAGCCTTTTGATTTAACCAGGTCCTGGATTTCAGTTAACGATTTTTTACCAAAGTTCCTGAATTTCAACATGTCAGCAACATCGTACGACACCAGGTCGGCCAGGCTGCGGATATCAGCAGCTTTAAGGCAGTTAAGGGCACGTACAGAAAGGTCAAGATCAACCAATTCGGTTTTAAGGATCTTGCGCATGTGCAGGATCTCTTCATCCACTTCTTTGGTTTCTTCTTTAGCTTGTGCTTCAAGCATCATGTTTTCATCACTGAACAGCATAAAGTGCTGGATCAGGATTTTAGCTGCTTCTTTCAAAGCATCTTCAGGGTGGATCGAACCATCGGTAGCAATATCCAATACTAATTTCTCATAGTCGGTTTTTTGCTCAACACGATAGTTTTCGATGGTATATTTTACGTTTTTGATCGGCGTATAGATCGAGTCGATAGCGATCACACCTACGTTAGCATCAGGATTTTTATTTTCCTCGCTTGGTACGTAACCACGGCCCTTGCCTACAGTAAGCTCAACTTCAAGCGTTACAGCCGGGTCCATATTGCAAAGTACCAAATCAGGATTTAATACAGTAAAGTTGTTAGAGAATTTGGTGATATCTCCTGCTTTAAATGCATCCTGGCCATTTACAATAACAAATATTTTCTCGCTGTCGCCAGATTCACCTGTTTTCTTAAAACGAACTTGTTTAAGGTTCAGGATGATCTCGGTTACGTCTTCAACAACACCTTTGATGGTTGAAAATTCATGCGTTACTCCCGAAAAACGAACAGAAGTAATTGCATAACCTTCAAGTGATGAAAGTAAGATACGACGCAGAGCATTACCAATGGTTACACCAAAACCTGGTTCTAACGGACGAAATTCAAACGTACCATCAAAATCATTTGCTTTTTGCATGATAACCTTGTCTGGTTTTTGAAATGCTAAAATTGCCATTTATATCCTTTATTTATTGTTTACTTGATAATTGATTTGAGATATGGGATTTGAGATGTGAGATTTACTCTGCTGTTCAAACGCTTATTCAAATCTTTTGTTTGTGATTTGCATATATACGAAAACCAGAAATGAGATTTGAAAAAACTCTCAAATCTCACATCTGATATCTCATATCTTATTTAGAGTACAACTCGACGATCAGGTTTTCCTTGATGTTTTCAGGGATCTCATCGCGGTTAGGATAGTTAAGGAATTTACCTGTAAGGTTGTTCGCATCCCACTCTAACCAGCTGTATTTGTTGATTCTTCTACCGGCTACTGAAGTAGTGATAGCCTCTAATGATTTAGATTTTTCACGTACTGCAACCACATCACCAGCTTTCAATGCATATGAAGCGATGTTTACAACAGCACCGTTAACAGTGATGTGTTTGTGGTTAACCAATTGGCGAGCTGCCGAACGTGTAGGAGCAATACCTAAACGGAAAACAGCGTTATCTAAACGTGCTTCCAGGAATTTCAACAGGTTTTCGCCTGTGATACCTTCTTTAGCAGAAGCGCGGTGAAATAAGTTTTCGAACTGACGCTCTAATACACCATAAGTGTATTTAACTTTTTGTTTCTCTTGCAACTGAGTAGAGTACTCTGATTGCTTTCCACGGCGTTTTGAAGCACCGTGCATGCCCGGAGGATAGTTTTTACGTTCTAACGCTTTGTCCGGACCGAAGATCGGCTCACGGAAACGACGGGCAATTTTGGATTTTGGTCCTGTATATCTGGCCATTTTTGTGTGTTCTTAAAGTATCATGCAGCCTGCAGCTGCCGAATCTTAGCTTTAAAAAATATGTTAATTAAACTCTTCTTCTTTTTGAAGGACGGCAACCGTTGTGTGGAAGCGGTGTAATATCTTTAATCGTAGTTACTTCGATACCTGCAGTTTGCAAAGTACGGATAGCTGACTCACGACCGGCACCTGGGCCTTTTACAAATACTTCAACTTTACGTAAGCCTAAGTCATAAGCAACTTTACCGCAATCGGCAGCAGCTTGTGAGGCAGCGTAAGGAGTATTCTTTTTTGAACCTTTGAAACCCATTTTACCAGCTGATGACCAAGAAACTGCCTGGCCTGTTTTGTTGGTAAGGGTGATGATGATGTTGTTGAAAGTAGCATTGATGTGTGCTTCGCCAACAGGCTCAACAATCACAATGCGTTTCTTGGTTACTTTTTTAGCTTTAGCCATTTTTTTAATTTTTGAATTAATGAATTACTGAATTAGCGAATAATCCGGACCCATTAATTATACTGTCAAAATGAGGTATTCCTGATGATTTAAAGGTTATCAAGCGGTAATTAACCAATCTCTAACCTCTAAGCACCAATCACTATTTAGTAGCTTTTTTCTTGTTAGCAACTGTTTTACGTTTACCTTTACGGGTACGTGAGTTGTTTTTAGTACGCTGACCACGTAATGGTAAACCTTTACGGTGACGTGTACCGCGGTAACAACCAATATCCATCAAACGCTTAATGTTAAGCTGCACTTCTGAACGTAACGCACCTTCAACCTTAATTTGGTCGTTAATAATTCCGCGTATAGAAGATAATTGCTCATCGGTCCAGTCTTGTACTTTGATATTAAAATCAATACCAGCCTCAGTCAAAATTCTTTGAGCTGTTGAGCGGCCAATACCGAAAATGTAAGTAAGTCCGATTTCTCCTCTTTTATTCTTTGGTAAATCAATACCTGATATCCTTGCCATATTTCTTGTAATTTATTGAGTTATCGAATTATTGAATTATCGAATCGCTATCATCAGTAATTCAATCATTCTCCAATTCAGTAATTGTTCTTAGCCCTGGCGTTGTTTAAACTTCGGGTTCTTCTTGTTAATAACGTAAAGTTTCCCGTTACGGCGGATGATCTTGCAATCAGCGCTGCGCTTTTTGATGGATGCTCTAACTTTCATCTTTTTATTTATATCTATAGGTTATTCTACCCTTTGTTAAATCGTATGGACTCATTTCCAGCTTCACCCTGTCGCCAGGAAGAATTTTGATGTAGTGCATACGCATTTTGCCCGATATGTGCGCTATAATCTCATGACCATTTTCAAGTTCAACTCTGAACATTGCATTTGACAATGCCTCTCTAATTGTACCGTCTTGCTCAATCGAAGATTGTTTAGCCATATTTTGTTGATTATTACTTAATTATCCGCCCTAAAACCGGGATGCAAAATTAATAAAAAATTATTTAATTATTATTTTTTTCTTTTAAAACATTTTCTACGTAATCAAACGTCGATAAAATGTCTGGAGTACCTTTTCGTACCGCTACTGTATGCTCATAATGTGCCGAAGGTTTCTTGTCAGATGTTGAAACTGTCCAGCCATCATCCCAAAACTTAACACCGGCACGGCCGGCATTGATCATGGGCTCAATGGCTATCACCATGCCTTCCTCCAGTTTGATACCGGCACCGCGTTTGCCATAGTTAGGTACTTCGGGCTTTTCGTGCAGCTTTAATCCTACACCATGGCCAACAAGTTCCTTTACTACACCAAAGCCGTTCTTTTCGGCATGCTCCTGTACCGCGTATCCTATATCACCAATACGCATCCCTACAACCGCCTTTTCAACACCCAGCTTTAAGCATTCCTGCGTTACACGCATCAGCTTTTTAACCTGGTCGTTAACTTCACCAATGGCAAAGGTATAAGCCGAGTCGCCGTAGTATTTATTTAAAACAACGCCGCAATCAACTGATACCAGGTCGCCCTCAGTTAAAACATGCGATCCGGGGAAGCCGTGTACAACCTGGTCATTCAGGGAGATACACAGTGAATAAGGAAATCCGTGATAGTTTAAAAAGGCAGGAATCCCGCCGTTGTCCCGTATAAAGGTTTCGGCAAGCTTATCCAGTTCAATTGTTTTAACACCCGGAGCAATAACCTTAGCTATCTCTCCGAGTGTTTTTGAAACAAGTAAAGAACTTTCTCTTATGAGTTCTATCTCTTCGACAGACTTATAATTGATTTTTGACATTGCTAATTAAATCGCTGTCGGACTGGTACCGGCAGCGGCAGGCATAGCTGTACGTCCCTTAATCCGTCCGGTTTTCATTAAACCATCATAATGGCGCATCAACAGGTGACTTTCTATTTGCTGTAATGTATCCAAAACAACACCCACCAGGATGATCAGCGATGTACCGCCGAAGAACCTTGCGAATACCGGAGATACACCAACCAAACTGGCCAATGCCGGGATGATTGCTATAATAGCCAGGAATACTGATCCTGGTAAAGTGATCTTTGAAATTACGCCATCAATAAACTCTGCAGTAGTACGGCCTGGTTTAATGCCCGGGATAAAGCCACCATTCTTCTTCATATCATCGGCCATTTGGTTAGGATTAACCGTAATGGCGGTATAGAAGTAAGTGAACAGGATGATCAATATCCCAAACAACAGGTTATGCTCCCATGAGTTATAGTTAGCTAAAGCTATCAATATACCGTTTGATGATACGTTAGGGAAAAACTGCGATACAGTTTGCGGGATAAACATCAATGCCTGAGCAAATATGATTGGCATTACACCTGCAGCATTAACCTTTAAAGGTATATACTGGCGTACACCGCCATATTGTTTGTTACCCACAATACGTTTAGCGTATTGTACCGAAATTTTACGTGTTCCCTGTACTATCAGTATAGTAAACATTACTACACCAATAAGACCTACGATCTCCACAATGAAAGCAATTAAACCACCGGCACCGCCATTACGCGAAACGAACTCGGTAGTAAACGCCATTGGTAACTGAGCAATGATACCCACCATAATAATAAGTGAGATACCATTACCGATACCTTTATCGGTGATCTTTTCGCCTAACCACATTACAAATAATGTACCTGCCGTTAACACAAACGTGTTAATGAAGATAAAGGTAAAAGGATCGGCAATAGTCCTTGCATCAGCAGCAACCTGCGACTTAAGGTAACCTATAGCCTGTAAAAAGGTAATACCTATTGTCAGGTAGCGGGTCCATTGGTTAAGCTTGTTGCGACCGCTTTCACCTTCTTTTTGCAATTTGGTAAAATACGGAACGGCAATACCCAGCAGTTGCACCACAATTGAAGCCGAAATGTAAGGCATAACACCTAACGCGAAAATAGAGGAACGTGAAAACGATCCTCCTGCAAACATATTCAGCAATCCTACTAATCCTTCTGCCTTTTGAGTTGATGCTACCGCGGCGTTAACGCCCGGTAAAACCACGAATGAGCCTACACGATATATTAAAAGAAATAAGAGTGTGTTAGTAATACGCACTCTCAGATCTTCGATTTTCCAGATATTGGATAATGTGGTGAAAAATTTCTTCATCGAAATTATAACTTAACTATGGTACCACCTGCAGCTTCAATAGCTTTTTGAGCTGTAGCAGTAAATGCATGTGCTTTAACTTCTAATTTGGCAGTAAGCTCACCACGACCCAGGATCTTAACCAGGTCGTTACGTGATACCAAACCGTGCTCTTTCAAAGTATCAAAATCAACAGCAGTAAGCGAAAACTTTGTTACTAATTCCTGAAGTACGTCAAGGTTTACACCTGTGTACTCAACACGGTTAGGGTTTTTAAAGCCCACTTTAGGCACACGGCGCTGTAAAGGCATCTGACCGCCTTCAAAGCCTACCTTGGTGCTGGTACCTGAACGTGAACCGGCGCCTTTGTGGCCACGGGTTGACGTACCGCCACGGCCAGAACCTGTACCACGGCCAATTCTTTTTCTATTTTTGGTTGAACCTTCTGCAGGTTTTAAATTACTTAAATTCATGATATTAAATATTTTCAACCGCTACCAGGTGGTTCACTTTCCTAACCATCCCAACTATAGCAGGTGTAGCCTCAACTTCCACACTGTGGTTAATTTTACGCAAGCCTAAAGCCTCGATTGTTTTTTTCTGGCGTTCCGTTCTGTCGATCACGCTCTTAATCTGTGTTATTTTGATCTTAGCCATGACTGATTATCCGTTAAATACTTTACCTAAACTAATTCCGCGCTGTTGTGCTACTGTATTTGCATCACGTAACTGGGCTAATGCCGATACGGTTGCTTTTACCACGTTGTGCGGGTTTGATGAACCTTTTGATTTTGCCAATACGTTGTGTACACCTGCCGATTCTAATACGGCACGCATAGCACCACCAGCAATTACACCGGTACCGTTAGCAGCTGGTTTAATGAAAACAAAACCACCGCTAAATTTACCAATTTGCTCATGAGGTACAGTTCCGTTAATGATTGGAACTTTTACCAGGTTCTTTTTAGCATCATCAATGCCTTTAGCAATAGCTTCAGTTACCTCTTTAGCTTTACCTAAACCGTAACCTACAACACCGTTTTCATCACCTACTACCACGATAGCAGAGAAGCTGAAAGTACGGCCGCCTTTGGTTACTTTGGCAACACGCTGTATGCTTACCAAGCGGTCTTTTAATTCGATCTCGCTTGTTTTTACTCTTTTTATGTTGATTGTTGACATTTCTCTTTTCGATTAAAAGTTTAAACCACCTTCACGTGCACCTTCGGCCAATGACTTAACACGGCCATGGTACAGGTAACCGTTCCTGTCGAAAACCACATCTTTAATACCTGCAGCGATAGCTTTTGAAGCTACCAGTTTGCCTACAGCTACTGATTGATCTGATTTTGTACCTTCAGCGGCAAAATCTTTTGATAAAGATGATGCTGAAACTAAAGTTTTACCGGTTACATCGTCAATGATCTGCGCATAAATACCTTTATTACTTCTAAATACTGACAGGCGGGGACGTTCTGTTGACCCTGAAAGGCGTTTCCTGATGCCTTTTTTAATCCTGTCTCTTCTTGATAGTTTAGCTCCCATGACGATTATTTTTTAGATGCTGATTTACCTGCTTTTCTTCTCAAAATCTCGCCCTGGAACTTGATACCTTTACCTTTGTAAGGCTCTGGTGCGCGTAATGAACGGATTTTAGCTGCTACCTGGCCAATTAACTGTTTGTCAATTGATTCAAGGATGATGGTTGGGTTTTTACCCTTATCAGCAGTGGTTGTAACTTTAATTTCTTGCGGTAATTCAAATACATAGTGGTGAGAGAAACCCAACACTAAATCTAATGTATTACCGGTATTGGTGGCACGGTAACCTACACCCACTAATTCCTGGGTTACTTTGTAACCTTCGGTTACACCAATTACCATGTTATTTAAAAGCGCGCGGTATAAACCATGTAACGCTTTGTGACGTTTTTGATCAGACGGGCGTTGAACCAGTAACTGACCGTCTTCCTGTGCAATAGTGATATCGCTATCAATTGCCTGTTGCAACTGGCCTTTAGGACCTTTTACGGTAACAACATTATCTGCTGAAACTGTAATGGTTACTCCCTGTGGCAGTGCTATCGGTGCTTTTCCTACTCTTGACATTGCTTAAATTTCTTCTGTTAATAAACGTAGCATAAAACCTCACCACCAACATTTTGCTGACGAGCTTCTTTATCAGACATAACGCCTTTAGAAGTTGACAGGATGGCGATACCTAAACCATTTAATACACGTGGCATGTTTTCCATACCTGCGTATTTCCTCAAACCTGGTTTGCTGATGCGCGAAATGCTGCGGATAGCAGAAATTTTAGTTATCGGGTGGTATTTCAAAGCAACTTTGATAGTGCCCTGAGGACCATTATCCTCAAACTTATAATTTGCAATGTAACCTTTGTCGAAAAGCACCTTAGTGATTTCCTTCTTCAGATTTGATGCAGGAATTTCAACAACCCGGTGGTTGGCTTTAATAGCATTCCTTACTCTTGTAAGATAATCTGCGATTGGATCTGTATTCATTTTATTGTGTTATGACGGTGGTTTCCTTCCGGTAACATCCCGGGCGACCTTCCATCGGTTAATTCATTCATTTTAAGCTCAATGCATAAAGCAAAAAGCCTAAAGCTTTTATGCCTTACGCTTTTCGCCTTTTGCTTTCAGCTTTTGCTTACCAGCTTGCTTTTTTTACTCCCGGGATCTTGCCTTCAAGAGCCATTTCACGGAATGTAACACGTGAAATGCCAAACTGACGCATATAACCACGAGGGCGGCCGGTTAATTTGCAACGGTTGTGCAGTTTTACCGGTGATGATGCTTTTGGTAATTTATCTAAAGCAGCGTAATCGCCAGCTTCTTTTAAAGCAGCTCTTTTTTCAGCGTATTTAGCTACTAATTTTGCGCGCTTTACTTCACGTGCTTTTACACCTTCTTTAGCCATTGCTATTTTGATTTTTAAATGGTAAACCAAATTGTTTCAACAACTCCAATGCTTCAACATCGTTTGTTGCGGAGGTTACAAAGGTAATATCCATACCTTGGATTTTATTGATTTTGTCAATATTTATCTCAGGGAAGATAATTTGCTCAGTAATACCTAATGTATAGTTGCCGCGGCCATCAAAACCTTTATCGTTGATGCCTTTGAAGTCACGGATACGTGGCAGGGCTACAGCGATTAAACGATCCAAAAACTCGTACATTGTGTTGTCACGCAGGGTAACACGTACGCCAACCGGCATATTTTTACGCAATTTAAAGTTTGAGATATCTTTTTTAGATTTTGAAGATACTGCTTGCTGACCAGTGATGGTAGTTAACTCGGTGATGGTGTTTTCGATCAATTTCTTGTCGGTAGTTGCACCACCTACACCCTGGTTAATGGCAATTTTCTCCAATTTAGGAACCTGCATTACGCTTTTGTACTGAAATTTATCTTTCAGTGCGGTGCGGATTTCGTCCTTGTATTTTGATTTTAATCTTGGTACGTAAGTCATTACTTAATTTCCTCCCCTGATTTTTTTGCTACCCTTACTAATTTGCCGGCGTCATTTTTTTGACGGCCAACACGGGTTGTATTACCTGTTTTAGGATCAACCAGCATTAGGTTTGAAATATGTATAGCAGCTTCTTGTTTAACAATTCCGCCGTTAGGGTTAGCAGCATTAGGTTTAGTATGTTTTGATACCATATTGGCACCTTCAACAATAGCCCTGTTCTTATCTACCAAAACCTCAACGATTTTGCCTTGTGATCCTTTTGAATCGCCGGCGATAACTTTAACCAGGTCGCCTTTACGGATCTTTAATTTTACTTTCTTTTCCATGTTACAATACCTCCGGTGCTAATGATACAATTTTCATAAATTGTTTCTCGCGCAGTTCCCTTGCAACAGGGCCAAAGATACGTGTACCTCTTGGCTCGTCCTGGTTGTTTAACAACACAGCTGCGTTATCGTCGAAACGGATATATGAACCGTCTTTTCTGCGGATCTCTTTTTTAGTGCGCACAACTACGGCTTTTGATACGGTACCTTTTTTCACGTTACCTGATGGTAAAGCGCTTTTTACGGTAACCACAATTTTATCGCCGATTGATGCATACCTTTTACCGGTACCACCCAATACACGGATCACTAAAACTTCTTTAGCGCCGCTATTGTCGGCTACTGTTAATCTTGATTCCTGTTGTACCATCTTATTTAGCCCTTTCTAAAATTTCAACTAATCGCCAGTTTTTGGTTTTGCTCAGCGGGCGGGTTTCCATGATCAATACTGTATCGCCTACGCCACAGGTATTGTTTTCATCATGAGCCTTGAATTTGGTAGTTTTCTTTACGAATTTACCATAGATAGGGTGTTTCACCTTACGCTCAACGGCCACAACAATAGATTTTTCCATCTTGTTGCTTACTACGAGGCCGGTACGTGTTTTTCTTAAATTTCTTTCCATTTTTACTAATGTTTAAAAAATTAATTCTTTTCAGAAGCGGCCGCCGCTTTACGTTTTGTTAATTCAGTATTTAACTGAGCAATTCCTTTGCGTACTTTGGTTATACGGGACGGGTTCTCAATAGCTGAAACTGCATGAGCAAATTTCAATTTGGTAAGGGTAGCCCTTTCCTCGCTGATCTTAGCAACAATCTCTTCAGTTGATAGGCCCAAAATTTCTGAGTTCTTCATTTTTCTTTGTTATTTGTTGTCTGTTGGTAAGTTTAAACGTTGTATTGTTTTTATTTGAATGGTGAAATTCGGCATCTAACTTCACAACATTAAAACTTTACAACTCTTCAACTAACTCCTCAATTTATGCTTCTACGTAATCCCTACGTACAATAAATTTAGTTTGCACCGGTAATTTCTGTGCTGCAAGGCGTAAAGCCTCTTTAGCAACTTCCAAAGGCACGCCTTCGGCTTCAAAAATGATCCTTCCGGGGCGTACTACCGCAACCCAGTATTCAGGAGCACCTTTACCTTTACCCATACGTACCTCTGCAGGTTTCTTGGTTACAGGTTTGTCAGGGAATATCCTGATCCAAACCTGTCCTTCACGTTTCATAAAACGTGTTACAGCGATACGTGCAGCCTCGATCTGACGGCTGGTGATCCATGCCGCTTCGAGTGATTTAACACCAAAAGATCCGAATGAAAGTTCAGCACCACGGGTGGCTAAACCTTTCATCCTGCCTTTTTGCATCTTTCTGAACTTCGTTCTTTTTGGCTGTAGCATTTTCTTAAGCTTTTATATCGTTATTCGATATTTGTCTTGTACTTTAATTATTATCTCTTACCTGGGCCACCCGGACGGTTTCCACCTTGTCCACCCGGACGGTTTCCACCTTGTCCGCCTGGACGGTTACCACCGCCACGACGATCGCCACCTGGTTTCCTGTCGCCACGACGCTCACCGCCGCGCTCGCCGCCTCTTTCGTTACCACGGCCACCAAAGCCTGGTGCACCGCCCTCTGGCCTGCCACCTTTGCCGCTTGCGCTGCTGGTACCGCCAATGTTTGGAGAAAGATCGCGTTTGCCATAAACCTCGCCTTTGCAGATCCAAACTTTAACACCTATTTTACCATAGGTAGTTAATGCTTCTGCTAATGCGTAGTCGATGTCAGCACGGAAAGTGTGCAAAGGAATCCTGCCTTCTTTATATTGCTCGCTACGTGCCATCTCAGCGCCGCCTAAACGGCCTGAAGTCATTACCTTGATACCTTCGGCACCCATACGCATGGTTGCAGCGATTGTGGTTTTCATGGCACGACGGAAAGAGATACGTGCTTCTAATTGTTTTGCAATGCCTTCTGCAACTAATTGTGCATCAAGCTCAGGACGTTTGATCTCGAAAATGTTGATCTGAACTTCTTTCTTGGTAAGTTTTTTCAACTCTTCTTTGATCTTGTCAACTTCCTGACCGCCTTTACCGATCACAATACCCGGACGGGCAGTGTGGATAGTTACGGTAATGCGTTTTAAAGTACGCTCGATAACTACTTTAGATACACCACCTTTAGCAATACGAGCTGAAAGGTATTTGCGGATTTTTTCGTCTTCAACTAATTTATCGGAGTAGTTGTTGCCACCGAACCAGTTAGAATCCCAACCTCTGATGATTCCTAACCTGTTACCTATTGGATGTGCTTTCTGTCCCATTTCAAATTAATTGTTATCGTTTTTACTATCCACAACAAGTGTTACGTGGTTTGAGCGTTTGCGGATACGGTATCCCCTTCCTTGCGGAGCAGGGCGTAACCTTTTTAACTGACGGCCACCGCCTACAGATACTTCCTTAACAAAAAGGTTGCTGTCTTCAACACGTTTGCCTTCGTTTTTTGCTTCCCAGTTTTTGATAGCTGATAACAAAAGTTTCTCTACACGAATAGCAGCTTCTTTGTTAGTAAATTTCAATATGTATAACGCTTTCTCAACGTTTTCACCGCGGATCAAGTCAACCACCAAACGCATTTTGCGTGGTGAAGTTGGGCAGTCCTGTAACTTAGCAACAGAAGCGCCGCCTACAAGAGCTTTCGCAGCTTCTTTTTGTTGCCTGATCAGTACAGACTTTTTAATTTTTGTTGTTGCTTCCATTGCCTGTTATTTTTTCTTTTCTGCGTGTCCGCGGAATGTACGGGTTGGGGCAAACTCTCCCAGCTTGTGTCCAACCATGTTTTCTGTTACGTACACAGGGATAAACTTGTTACCGTTGTGTACTGCGAATGTATGACCAACGAAATCAGGAGAGATCATGGAACGACGTGACCATGTTTTTACAACTGATTTTTTATTTGCATCATTCAGTACCATAACTTTCTTATCTAAGTTATGATCGATGTAAGGTCCTTTTTTTATTGAACGAGCCATTATTTCTTCCTTCTTTCAATGATGTAACGATCCGATGTTTTCTTCTTGTCACGGGTTTTGTAGCCTTTAGCTAATAAACCTTTACGTGAACGTGGGTGACCACCTGAGGCACGGCCTTCACCACCACCCATAGGGTGATCTACCGGGTTCATAGCTACACCACGTACCCTTGGCCTGCGGCCTAACCAGCGTTTGCGGCCGGCTTTACCTAACACAGCGTTTGCTCTTTCGCCATTTGAAACGGTACCGATAGTTGCCAAACAAGTTGACAGGATCATGCGGGTTTCGCCTGAAGGCAATTTGATGATAGCATATTTGCCATCACGTGCTGATAATTGAGCGTAAGTACCGGCGCTGCGGGCAATTACACCACCCTGGCCAGGGTTTAACTCAATGTTGTGAATGATCGAACCAAGAGGGATATTCTTTAATGGTAAGGTATTACCTACTTCGGGAGCTGCTGTTTCGCCTGCTGTTACTATTGTACCAACTGTTAAGCCTTCCGGAGCAATCATGTACCTTTTCTCGCCATCAGCAAAGTGTAGCAGGGCTATACGTGCCGAACGGTTAGGATCGTACTCGATAGTTGCAACTTTTGCCGGGATATCAAACTTATTACGTTTAAAATCAATTAACCTGTATGCTTGTTTATGACCACCACCTAAGTAGCGCATAGTCATTTTACCGCTGTTGTTACGACCGCCCGATCTTTTGTTTGATGCTACAACCAACGATTTTTCAGGAACGTTTGTTGTGATATCTGAATTAGATACATCAACTCTGAAGCGGGTACCCGGGGTAACCGGTTTAAATCTCTTTACTGCCATTTCTATAATTATATATTGCTGTAAAAATCAATTACTTCTCCGTCCTTTAACGTAATGATCGCTTTTTTGTAAGTAGCTGAACGGCCCTGAACGGCGCCTGCCTTAGTATTGCGAGTTTTAAGTTTGCCGACGTATTTCATGGTGTTTACCGCCGTAACGTTTACACCGTACATTGCCTCAATGGCACTCTTGATCTGAATTTTGTTAGCCCTGTGATCAACTTTGAAAGCATAACGGTTAAGCTTGTCAGTTAACTGAGTAACTTTTTCAGTAAGTAGGGGTTGTTTTAAAATTTCCATAATTACTTAGCTAATGCTTCCTCCAAAGTTTTAACAGCACCTGTAGTTAACAACAGCTTGCCTGCGTTTAACACATCATAAGTGTTAAGCTGCTCAACTGAAATTACTTTGCTTTTCTTCAGGTTCCTGCTTGATAAATACACATTGTTATTTTCGGCAGATGCTACTACTAATAATGTTTTTTCATTAGTAACATTCAGATCGGCCTCCAATTTAATGTAGTTTTTAGTTTTGATACTATCAAAGCTAAAATCCTCTAACACTAAAATATTGTTATCTTTTGCTTTGTATGATAAAGCTGATTTACGGGCCAGTGATTTAAGCTTTTTGTTTAATTTGAAGCTATAATCGCGTGGCTGCGGACCGAATACACGGCCACCACCGTTAAATAATGGTGATTTAATACCACCGGCACGGGCACCGCCTGTACCTTTTTGTTTGTATAATTTGCGGGTTGAACCTGCAATTTCATTACGCTGTTTTGATTTGTGTGTACCCTGACGCTGGTTAGCAAGAAATTGCTTAACATCAAGATAGATAGCGTGATCATTTGGCTCAATACCGAAAACCGACTCAGGAAGCTGCACCTTGGCACCTGTTTCTTTACCTGATACGTTTAATACGTTAACTTCCATCTTATTTATCCACTATTACGAATGAACCCTTAGCTCCGGGGATGGAACCTTTAACTACTAACAGATTCTGCTCCGCGAAAACCTTAACTACTTCAAGGTTTTGTATTTTAACACGGGCGTTTCCGGTTTGACCTGCCATGCGCATACCTTTAAATACACGTGATGGCCATGATGACGCACCCAAAGAACCTGGCGCACGTAAACGGTTGTGCTGACCGTGAGTTTGCATACCCACGCCGCCAAAACCATGACGTTTTACCACACCCTGAAAACCCTTACCTTTTGAGGTACCTACCACATCAACAAAATCTCCCGCAGCAAAAATGTCGACAGTAACGGTGTCGCCTAATGCTTTTTGATCTTCGAAAGTTTTGAATTCAACCAGTTTACGCTTTGGAGCGCTACCGGCTTTCTGGAAGTGTCCTTTTAGAGGGGCAGAAGTGTTTTTTTCCTTTTTGTCGCCATACGCTAACTGAACAGCAGCGTATCCGTCTGTATCCACAGACTTAACTTGTGTTACCACGCAAGGGCCAGCTTCGATTACTGTGCAGGGAATGTTTTTCCCTGTTTCGTCGAAAATGCTGGTCATTCCTACTTTTTTACCAATAATTCCTGACATTTTTTTAATTGTTTTTGTGCCCATCGAAGCAGTAGGGCTTCGTTCAAGGCATATTTCTCCCCCGAAAGGGACGGCAAAGATAGAAACTTTGTATTAATTATCAAATAGTTAGTAAGTTATTTTTTTATAATTTTTGCATCCGCGTTTTAACATATGTTTGAAAGGTATTTGGCTAAGCATTAGCCGGTTTGATTTTTTGACTTTTCGCAGCCATTTTGGATGGTATGTTACCGCATCACCCGGTTGACGGCGTAAAACTGAAGATGGGCCGGGGAAATTTTTAAAGATTGGGGGGATTAAGGGGAAGGTTACTATAGCCCATATCCGCTATGCCAACTACAATAATTGCCATCCCAATGATCAGGGCTTAAATTTAATGATTGGAATTTCATAAATTTGAATTTAAACTTCAAATAATGGATACTTTACTTATAGAAGTAACTAATCAAAACGCATATAACCTGCTCAGGGAGCTTGAAAAGTTGCATTTGATCAAAGTTCTCAAAAACACTTCCTCTCCTAAAATAAAGTTATCAGATAAATTTGCTGGCAAATTACCAATCGCTGATGCTGAGAAACTCCAGGAACACATTAAACAAAGCCGTAAAGAATGGGATATTTGATTGATAGCAACGCTATAATTGATTATCTGAGCGGCAATCTGCCTGAAAAAGGTATGCTTTGGATGAATGATGTAATCAATGAAACTCCTGTTGTTTCTGTAATTGTAAAAATTGAAGTATTAGGCTATAAAAATTCTCCTGAAACTGACCAATTATTAAATGAATTTATTGGTGCTTGTATAATGATTCCATTATCGGATGAAATTATAGATCAGACTATTCAACTTAAAAAGGCACACAAGATAAAAACTCCCGACGCCATCATAGCAGCTACCGCCAAATCGCTTGGATTTACGCTGATTTCACGCAATACCGGTGACTTTAAAAAAATAAAAGGGTTAATAGTATCTAATCCATGGACGGTTTAACTCCTATTTCAGAAAATCAGTTTTTTTGTCACTTTTAGTTCCTCCAACATTAACTAAACAATGTTTTTTGTACCCTAATGCAAACAATTAACAGTCGGACACCATAAGCCAGCATTCCGAAAAATGAAATCCTCCTGCTGTTTCTATTAAGGCCTTTCTAAATATTCAGTTCTTTACTATGGCAACTATTTTTTTTGAACAAGTGCATTGTCTTGCGCAAACAAGCTAAAGCGTACACCGCCGCGGGTTTCAAAACTGTCTTTTTTTATTAATTGCCTGCTTTTCAATAGTTCAGAAAGTTTCCGGGGTTGATCTTCAACGGAATATGTAAGTACCCACAAACGCTTAACGGCATAAGGAGGATGCGTATTTAAAAGGCCATCCCTATAGATTACATCGAGCCCCTCATTTATAATACCTAAATCTTTATAGTATTTTACCGGTAAGCCTGTTAAGTTGCCGGTATAAAGGGCATCGCCTTTTTCAAATTTTTTATTGATGGTTTCAATCCCCCTTTTAATATCATCATGCTGCGTGTACGGTGGCTGATGTATAAATACAACCCTGGCCATTAATGCCGGAAGCAGTAAAAAGATAAAACCGATAACTTTTCCAAATCTCAGATGAGATAGCCCGGTGACTAAAAACTCACAGCTAAATACACACGTAATGACCAGGCCAGGGGTTAAGTACAAATATAAGCGGGTTTCAAATGGATATAATTTAAGCCCGGATAAAACAAGATGGACGCAAACCGGCAGTAATGTTAATATCATGAGATCGTATCTTCTGTACCTAACCAACAGTATGACCCCCAAGCCGAATAATGCCATAATACAGCTCCCGATAAGTTGCCCGAAGTAAAAAAGAAAATAAAAAATGCCGTGAAAACGACCTGCTATCCACCCCCAAAACGACGAATCAAGGGGCATAAAAGCACCCGCGTTTGACCAGTAACCAACCATTTTATGTTGTGTTGGGTGGCTGTAGATAAACACAAAATAATATAAAGCAAAGAAAACACCCCAACACAAATTGGTGATTATAAAATGCCTGCCCAGGGGCCTATTTTCCGATCTCGATTTATAAAACAGGTATACATCAACCGTAAGCAGGATAATCGGTGTGATGTTGGAGAGATATATGCAGATTAAGCCCAGTACCAAAAGCTTATAGTAAAACCCCTTTAATGCTTTCTCTTCAATCAACAGATAATAGAATATGGTAATTACCAGAAGATCGACAATATACTGCTTGGCCTCGCTCGAGTAATAAATTATGGTTTGATTAAAAACAACCAGGCTCAATCCTAAAATAATGCTGTAAATGCTTTTGAAAAGCCTGCTTAGTATCCGGGCAAACAGAGGCAGGAACGCCAAATAGCAGATAAGTGGAAATACCTTAAGCGCATAATCAGATCTGGGCACCAGCGATATAAATGCTTTTTGAATAAGCAGGAACAACACAGGCGCAACCCCATTATAATCAAGAGGCCGGAACAGACCAACAGCATTACGGTGTATTAAATTAAGGGTTAATACAGCTTCATCAAGCCATACGCCCCGGTCGCTTAAAAATTGAATCCCCGCTAATATTATTGCGATTATAAAAAGGGCACTTAAAACAAATCTTTGGGTTAGGTATCTGTTCACTTAAATTTCGTTTAAGGCTTTTTAGATTTGAGTCTAAACTACAAAAGTATTTAGATTTTTCCCCGAAAGCTAACCAACAAAAACCGGCACCGCACCTGTCGCCCGGAACATTACCTTAATTCATAACCACCGAACTTACGGGCACCTCATCGGCATGCGAAAACGAGCGCGTGAAGCCCGCCTTGTAATAAGGCAACTTTTCAGTACGGTTTTGCGCCTTTAAACTTTGGTACATTCCCAGCATCGACCAGCCGTTACCCGGGTTACGTTCCAGGTCTTCGCGGAAAACTTTTTCGGCCTGCGGGTTATAATCGGTTTTGAGCAGGTAGGCCCCGAGAAACTGCCTTGCCGGGATAGGCCACTCGGCAGGCTCCGAGTAAATCATGTTATCTTCTGTTTGCACTGCTTTTTTTAAAGCTGCCATGCCATCATCAAACTTATTGCGGCCAAGTAAAATAGCACCATCCAATATATTTTCGGCAACAGTGGCGCCATCCAGCGCGATATTAAAAGGAATATGCCGCTGTTTTAAAGAGGCATCATCAAGCCTGCCACGCAATAAAGCAAGCTGGGCCACGGCCGAATCCTGCCCGCCCGTATACAGAAATGCCATTCCGCGGGCAAAATGGTATAACACCTGCGCATAAGCCCAGTCGCCATTGGGGCCAACGCTGTCTTTCAGCAGTTCGTGCCATTTGCCAAGGCGCATCATCGTAAATACGGGCATCATGTACAGATATTGCGAATAAGTATCGCCTGCCGAAGGTTTTACCGCATTGCGGCAGCGTTGGGCCGCTTCCATCCCTCGCTCGTACATAGCCCCGTTAAAGGCACAAAGTGTTTCGACAGCGTAAAAATGAGAGTTTATTTTTGTGAGCTTTAAATTGGGCGCCAGGGCGGCATAAGTAACAATACATTTTGCTGCTTTTTCATTAACGTCAACACCCTGAAAATACAAACCATTGCGCTGATAAACATGACTGGCCATATGCACCATATGCCCGATACCGGGGAACAACCTTTTTAAAGCCCCTGCATTGGCCAGCGCGGCGCCGGGGTTACGCGAAGCCTCGGTTAAATGGATATAATAATGCAGCGCCGCCGGGTGCTCCGGATTGGTATTTAAAACGCCTTTACACAAGGTAACCAGTTCGGCTGTCCAGGGTTTATCGGTACCGTCGGGCGCCCAAAAATCCCAGGGGTGAATGAGCATTACCGCGTCGATATACAGCATCTTAAGGTCGGCATCGGTTGGGTAAGCCTGCATCAGTTTCTTCAGATCCTGTGCATAAGCTTCATTGTCGCTTGCGTTGGTGCCCCCCTGCGGGTAACGAAGGTTCATCGCCGCTATCAAGGCTTTTTCCTTTTCGGGGGCACTGCCGGCAACAGCGTTCATTTGTTTCAAAACAGCAGGCAAACCGGCGGGCGCAACATACGGCCCGCCTGCGTTATAGTAAGGGCCCTGGCTTAAAGCCTGCCCCCAGTAAGCCATGGCAGCCGAGGGGTCAAAGCGCGACGCTTCTTTGAACGACGCGAATGCCTCCTTCATGTGATAGCTGTAATACATAGTTAAGCCCTGGTTAAAATAAAACCGGGCGCTGTCATTATGGGCAGTTATGGCATAATTATGATGCCCCCAGCCGGGCAAGCGCTGTATAAATTTGCCGTTCCCCGCCGTATCTGCATCCTGCACTATACCCGATCCGCACATTACCGGGATTGCCGGTTTTGTTTTGCCCGATACTTTTAATTTTTTTCCCTGGAACGCAAACAAATAGGTAGCGAACAACACCACAGGGAACACAAATAACAGCGATACCTTTTTCATGTTCGACTTTTTAAAATGAGAAACCGGAATACAATTGGCTGGTTACGAAAACCTATACTAATATAAGGTATTATAGGCAGGAATGGATGAGGGAATTGATTTGGGCTGGATAGTATATTTTGTTGAGCTGAAGACAGATAAATGTAAATAAGAAGAAAGGGTGGAATCGTTTATTTAGGAACTCAGGGTTTTAATGAGATATTCAACCCCCTCCTGAAGCAGCTAATGGCGTTGCCTGCGGCCCGGGCTTTCCGCTGCAAATCCTCGCTTTGCCCCGATCACTAATGCCTGCCCAAGCTGTGGGTTTTCCGCTGCAATCCCTAACGTGGTAGGAAGTTTGGTCCCATCGCTGCTGCAAGCGTCCTCGTTTGTAGCCCGCGTTTAGGTTCAATGTAAAGACAGGGATTGACAGGTTGCACCAGAGGTGCAAAAGGTTTGTAGAAATCAAATAAACAGTGTTTTTAGTGTGCCAGAGGTACACAACTCCGGTGTTCCGTACCTCTGGCACGGTTGTGTTCGGTATAATATATTGCTACAACCGGTTCCCCCTCTGGGAATGTTCCATAACTTAATGACATTGCCTTGCGGTAGCGGTGAAATTTATATTATTCTTAAATCGTAACCCGTGGCGGTTATTAAAAATGACAGCATTCAACATAAAAACAAAGGACCGGCTTCACCGGTCCTCTGAATAGCATACCAAAGCAAAATTTACTTAAGCGTAAATTACATCCAGTGAAATAGGCACATTCAAGGCTTTGGAGATGATACAATTTGCTTTTGCACCTTCAGCAATTTCTTTAAACTGTTGCTCACTAAGGCCGTCAATAGCAGTGGCTTTCAAGTTTAAAATCATCGCTCCCGCAAGCGTCCTCGCTTGTGGCCCGCGTTCAGGTATACAATGTGAAAAGCCCTCTTACAACTTAGCATGGTGCCCACAAGCGAGGACGCTTGCGGGAGCGGGGGACGCATCACACGCGTCTCTACAAAAAACATTTATTTATTCGTTTTACAACACGCGAAACATTCATTACCGTTGGCTTTAATGTTGTGCAACAGCCACTAAAACCAACGGCAATGATTTTATTAGGATACATAAATAATTCGATTCAATTTTAACAGCTTCATAGCTTACCAGGCTGCTGATCACGGACTCACTCACCTTCCCGTTGATACATGAGTGTCGCGTATATCAATACCATGTATAGATAACTAAGTTGATTGCAATAGATTGGCGAGACTCAATAAGAACACACACACGCGTGCGTCAGCAAATGGATATTATTACACGGGTTCTCAATCCTATTTAAAACCCGAAACGGAATAGTTGCAGGTATTTAAACTACCTTTAGCAGATCTGTTGAAACCACCAAAGCCCTTCAATCAATTAATTGCGTGCATGATAGCTTATTTAAGCAGGCTTTGTTATATTTGACGACTTAATTAACTTAAACATATCATGAACCAAATCTTAAGTTTCGGAGCTGGCCGAAATCCGTCCCTTCTGCTCTCATTTAAAACATTAGCTTTAATAATTTTCTTCAGTACTTTTTCACTGGTAAGCAAAGCTCAAGTTGACACAATTATTTCCAATAACGCCAAAATAGCCTGCAACGTAAAAGAGATCACACCAGATGCAGTTAAGTATTCCTATCCCGGCGAAGACTTACTAAATTCCGTTTATAAAAACACCATACAAAAGATAGTTTTCAAAAGCGGCCGTGTCCAGACTTTTGCAGAAGCTACGTCGTATAAAACCATTAACGGCGTTATGGATTATGATAAAGTTGCTATTACTGCTGTTGAAAGCGAAGTTCGGGGCCTTTATAAACTAACCGATGTAAGTTCAAAAGCTAAAGGAACAACCGTATTCTCCAGCCAGGAAAGAGTAAAAGACAGAGCATATCATAAAATGAAGATTCAAGCGGCCATGTTTGGAGCGAACATCGTTTATCTTACAAATCAACGTACGGAAGGCAATAAATACGGAGGTTATTTTCAAAGCGGTTCTACAGCCGAAACAAATCTAACCGGCGTAGGCTACTCTAATGTTTTACCGGATTATGAAAAGTTTAAACAGCTGATCGGATCTAAAACAGATTTCATTGCTGTAAAAAAATATGAATTAGGCGCCAGTGATACAGATGTATCATTAGATGATATCGAAAAGCCTTTCACACTATCTAATGTTACATTCGATAGCGGAATTGTATTAGTAACTGCTCAATTGAAGGGTGAAAGTAATAACAATGTATTTCAATTAGCAAGCTTTACAGATAGCACGTTTAGCGTTGCTTACAAACACAAAGGAACCGCATATAACATCGAAATAAAAGTTAAGTAGTAATACAGTTTTCAAACGCCAGGCTTACCTCCGCCTGGCGTTTTCTGCATTTAATCAAAAAATTCCTTTTTCCTTACATAATAAAGGCACGTCATGTATGCCGCAACATACGAGTGCCTTATTGATTGATAAGAAATTATTATCATAAGCCAAACCCTCGCCGGCGCACACGTGTCGCTTGCGCCTCGCACGTTAAATTTACGTCATCACCAACTCACAATCTTTCATTTCCGATAATAGTTCAGCTATAAAAAAGACAATACGTCGGATAAGGACACGCTTCCGCCAGCCTAAGGATCGACTACTTTGCTTCTGCGAAGCTGGACGATGTGGTACAGTGCCTAAGCAGGATCATTATTTAGGCCGACAGGTCATCCCCGTTGAGTTCGGGCTTTGGCCTCCCCTTAAAAATAGCTTGCCTGCACCTGGTTCATCTAATTTAATGAAAACTAAACTGCCAATGTCAGAGCAAGGAAAATTTGAAATTTCAGCACAGGATGTTTGATCATTAGGCGCTGGGAAGGTCCGGTTCTATCCTTGATTCCTTCCTTTGCCCGTATATCTCCAAATGTTTAGTCGCCAATGCCGATATAACACCTGCCTTGTCGTTTTTGAGTGCCGCCGTCAATTCCTTTTTGATCTCGGTGTTATTTTCTGAGACTCCCCAAAGGGCCATTTCCATAATGATCGGGATAAGCCCGACACCCCTCTCCGTAAGACAATAGGCCACCCTCGGTTTACCGGGAACCGGGTATTTCATAATGAACCCTTCGTTTTCCAGCATTTTTAACCGATCTGTTAACACATTGGTCGCGATACCCTCAGCCGACTGAATGAACTCGCCAAAGGTATTTTTATTGTTAAGCAGAATGTCACGGATGATGAGCAGCGTCCATTTATCACCGAGAAAGTCAAGGCTGAAGCTGATCGGACAAGCCGAACGTTTCTTTATTTTTTTTATCATATCGTCGTAATCGTCAACAACCATTGCGCTTGCTGATCACAAGCGCAAATTTAAATATAAAACGGGCGATAAAAAAATCAACGAAGAAATTTGCACTTGCAAATAACAAGTAAATATATCTATATTTGCACTTGCAAAAAGCAACTACAAATGCACGTTTAGTTTCTTTAGACAAACAAAGCAAATAACTCTTATATGAACGACCTCTTGAAATTTACGATCGACGCCCATGGCGGCTTAGATAACTGGAAAAAATTTAAAAACATATCCGCGCACCTTAAGATTGGCGGTGTCACCTGGGCATTTAAGCAGGTACCGGGTATAATGGATGATATCAATGTCTTGTCAAGCACAACAAAGCAACATGTTTCTTTTTATCCTTTCTTAAAAGAAGATTGGCACAATACGTTTGAAGCACATAAAGTTGCCATCATCGACGACAATGACCTATTGGTTGATCAGCTTTATTTTCCGCGAAACAGTTTTAAGGGATATGTAACAGAAACCCCCTGGTCAAAACTCCAGGTAACTTATTTTAGCGGTTACGCAATGTGGACCTATTTAAATGCGCCATTTTGCCTTGCAGAGCCTGGGTATGAGGTAAAGGAACTGGAACCATGGACTGAAAATGGTGAGGTTTTAAGACGATTGCATGTTACCTTCCCCGAAGACATTGCTACTCATGGCAGGGAACAGGTATTCTATATTGATGAAACAGGCCTTCTCAAGAGACATGATTACAATGTCGAGATCCTTAACAATGCGGCTTCCGTGCATTATGTGGCCGATTATACAGAAGTTCAAGGTATAAAGTTTCCAACAAGCAGGCATGTTTACAAGCGGAATGAAGATAATACCGCTTTGGTTCCTGCCCCGCTATTCATTTCCATTGAATTAAGTGATATAAAATTGAGTTAAGCATTGACCATGCTTTATAACATAAAGCCGGCATTTGCTGGCTTTACCTTTTTAAAACGATTTTTTTCTGATCGCGCTATGTTTACCATATACGAGGCGCAATTAAGATGGCCAGCTCCCGATCCCCCTCGCTGGCGCGTGTGGCCCGCATGCTATTCTACATCATCACAAAACTCACGATCTTTTATTCCGGCAAATGGTTTGAGCTTTCAGCTTAACCTTGTGCTTATTACGCCCCATTCACGCCTGTCGCTGCCCCGCAAGGGTGTCTGTGCCAATACCCTCAATAAAAACACGCGACACACATCGCCCTCAAAATGAAGCAATAAAAAATTTCCAGAAAAAATTGCGTAACTCAAAAGTTACCTATACATTTACGTAACTTTGAAGTTACCCATTTTAACAAGGCCTGTTAAATAACGAATTATTCAACTTAAAGATCAAAAAAATGACAACTACAGATTTCACAACAACCTTATTGGTAAACCACAGCCCTGAAGAAGTTTTTGATGCGTTAAAAAATGTCCGGGGATGGTGGTCAGGCCTGCATTCGGAAATATTTGAAGGCGAGTCGGAAAAACTTGGCGACGAGTTTTCATTCTTTGCCGGCGACGGGGCGCACTACACCAAACAAAAACTTGTTGAATTGGTCCCCAACAAGAAAATAGCCTGGCTGATTACCGATAGCAAGCTAACTTTTACACAAAACCAAACCGAGTGGACCGGCACCAAACTTTGCTTTGAAATTTTTGCAGAGGGCGATGCGACAAAAATTGTATTTACCCACGTTGGACTGGTACCAGAATTTGAATGTTATCACGCCTGCGCACCGGCATGGACACAATACATCCAGGAGCGGTTGCTGAACTGGATAAATACAGCTACGGCAAGCAAAACAATGTCAGCGGCGCAGTAATGCGTGATTTGGTATATCTGTTTTCATATCATTGGCTCGCACATGTGGCAAGCCAATGATATATTTTTTTATACAGTGAGTAAATTTCTACTTCTGTATTATGAAACCATCCACTCACCAGCATACTCAATAAACGCTTTATTTACAAAAGGAAAAACTGTAACGTTTGGAATATGGTTAACTTCCAGCAGGTACCTTTCGCCGTTTTTACCAATAATGTAATCAACGCCCACGGTTTGGAGATTAAAGTGTTTGGCTATAGCCGTGCTATCAAGCAATAGTTCCTGATCTATCTCCATTTCCCATGAACCTTCGTTATGGATTGATTTTAGCCAGGTGTCGCCTGTAAGCCTGATCTGCCAGTTTTTATCACCCACTATCATGATGCGTACAGCTTCGCCATCAATAAATTCTTCAATAACGGATGTTTCTGTACTTGTCCAGTCGCCGTTAAATTTATTTTTATCTTCACCACAATGCCATATGCCCCATTTGGCAACAACTTCTGTTTCTGAATTGTATTCCTGCTCGCCGATAACCATTCCGCGTTTGATGCCCGAAAATTTCGATACCGACAAGGCCCTTACCAAGCCGGGGATGCGTTGGCGCAGATCCATCATGCCAAGCGCATTAGGCAGACATGGCCCGTTCCACATGGCCAATAGCGTAATGAAATCGAGATCATCCTTGTAAATACCATGAAATATCACTTTGTTAACGAGCAAATACTTTCCTGGTATAGATGAACTTTCAACATATAGCTGCCCCTCAATAAGTTTCACCTGGGGTACCAGGTCATAATGCACCATCAGGTAGTTAAAATTTAAACTTTGTTTAAGTGCATTTACTTCGGCTTCTTCCAGGCCAATTACCAGGATGCGTATCTTGTCCATAGCATTACTTTTGTTTATTGAATATTTACTGATCGGCCATCATTCTGGCAGAGTCAATTACGGCTATATAAAACCAATCGTTTCACCCCACCCTAATTAAAGGTGACCTTGCTTATTTTGTGTACCCCGGAGTTCACTATATAAAGATTTCCGGTAGAATCAAAGGCAAGCCCCAAAGGACGATTGGTAGTGGCTGTTCCAAGAGCGCCGTTAACAATGCCATTTGTTGTGTTACCAGAAATAAGGGTTATCACCTGGCCTAATTTATTGAGCATCCTTATCCTGTAGAGATGGTTTTCAAAATCAGCATCGCTAAAAAATATATTACCTTCTGCGTCTGATACCAATGATTGAGGACCGAATATTTGTGCATTTGTTCCCTCGCCATCGGTAAGGCCAAATGCTCCATTACCTATAACAGTACTAACTTCGCCCTCGGGAGTAATTTTACGAATTCGGAAATGATCGGCATCAACTATATAAACATTACCTGTTGGATCGGCAGTTCCTCTGGTCATAACACCAAACCTCGCAGCACTTCCTTTCCCGTCAACATATCCCTGCTCTCCGGTTTTACCACCTGCAATAATTGTAGCAACTCCTGCGGGAGTGACCTTAAACACACAACCGCCACTGCTTAGATAATACAAATTCCCTGCCGCATTAATAGGTAAATCAATTGACTGAGAACCTAATTTTGCAACGGCTCCAGCACCATCTGCTAATCCGGTACTGGTAGCACTACCAGCTAAAACAGATACATTTTTTCCGGGCGATACTTTCAATATCGTGCCTGCAACTGGTATGTATAAATTGCCCTGTTCGTCGGCAGCGAAACCCGTGAAATTACTCACAGAAGTATTAGTGTAATATACCTCTTGCGCATCCGGTTTTATTTCATACACATTAGTACCGTCGGCACCAAACATACGTCCTGTGCCATCAAACTTAATTTGATCAATATTTATAGCTCCAAGAGATGTAAAATCAGTCATTGCTCCTGTTGTAACGGTAAAACCTGTAGCCGACGCCGCCTTTTTTCCGTTACTAAGTAATTCTATTTTACCGGTGGCTGCCGTTGCGGGTACCGTTGCCACAATTTGAGTTGCTGTTACCGAATTAATTTTGGCAGTAACACCGTTAAACGTAACCGTGTTGTTAGCTATAGTAGTGTTAAAGTTTGTTCCTGTTATAGTTACCACGGTATTGGGTAAGCCCTTGGCAGGAGCAAATGCTGTTATGGTAATCGGCAATTCGGGATTAATGGGTGGCTTGGGTTGCGATTTTGAACAGGAGATGAGCAAAATTGAAAAAGCGGATATAACAACGAGGTTTGAAATTGCCTTTACAGGATAAAAATTGCGCATATATAGTTTAGATTGGTTTAGGAAACAAATGTAGCTATTTATCGCCGGAAATAAGGACAGTCAGATAAGTGTCGCGCATAATTGAAATTATTAAGACTGACACCATCCTGTCAGTGTTCCACTTTAAAAGCACCAACCAGTAACGCGTTGATTATCAAAACACATCACTGGTTGAAGTTTAGCGATAGTACAAATCGTCCTAAAATAAGTTAAGCCTTCAACTTAACCGGCGTTGTTGATCTATGTATACGACAACATTGTGAGTACCAATAACTGATCCCGATGGGAGAAGCTACATTAGTTTATTATATATTTGAGAAACAAATAACCTTATGACAATAAAGTTAGGCGACTTCTTCCCTAAGAAATCAGTAGATGAGCCTGCATTGGAACTTGACGACCCAAGATGGTCAACCTTAGAAGGCGGTTACAGAGGAACATTATATGATGCTTCAATAGCCTTGAAGAAACTTGAACTTGCAGACAATAAACAAACTGTTAACCAAATCTATCAAGAACTATGGAACGAGCTACACCATCAGGGAGACGTTGGTTTAGCCTCATATTATTCAGTTCCTCATTTAGTTCGAATATCATTACAAAAACAGATTGTGGATTATAATATCCTTGGCCTTGTTTCCGTCATTGAAATACAAAGGCACAAGGACAATCCACTTTTACCTACTAAATTAAAGCCAAATTATAAGAAAGCTATTGAAGATTTGGCAGAGCTTGCAAAACTTGCTATGAGCCAATATTGGGATTTAGATTTAGCAACAACAGCATTAACAGCAATTGCGTTAGCTAAAGGGCAAGTAAAATTAGCAAATGCTATTCTGAACATGGATAGTGAAGATACTATAGCTGAGTTCCTTGAATCCTATAGTTAGCCATTTGCTGATATATTCCCTGATACAATGAAGAAAAAACTTTGTGGCTTAGAATTTAATATAGAGAATATAGAGCAGATCATTAACATGGGCGGCCCATGGATTTGCTCTATATACCTCGAAAACCATTTAATTTCAGACCATTGTGTTATCGACAATATTTTAGAACATCCTTCCTTTGAAAGAGTTTATTTCGTTAAATATCACCGTACCTCAAAATGGAAAACAGATAACTTCTTTACTTTGAATTACTTTTCGGTTAATGATAATAAGATCTATCAATCAAAACGAAGATTTGAAATGCTCTATCTTAAAAAAATTTTGAATCAGGAAAGCATCGAGATATTCTATGCATTTCATGACAAAAACCAAGATAGAAGAGATGTTTTCGCAGTCTCTGAACAACAATTTGATATAATATCAGAATATTTGAAATGACCTTAGCTTTTCTGAAAGCTTACAACCAATGTCAGTGTTCAATTTTTCAAAAACAGGGTGTTCAACATTTTACGAGCCAAAATTACAACTAACTGACTATCAACACCAACCTGTTCAAAACAGCGAATAGATGATTTTACAGAATTTATAAACAACTGATTATCAACAACAATCAGATTACAAAAAACAACAAGTGTTCACACCTTAAAAAATTGAACACCTGCCAATCAATCCCTAATCTCTAATCACTAATACCAAACTACTCCATCATCAACCTGCGGATCAGCTCCGCACTTTGCGCTTTGCCCTCTTCAAGCCGGTGGCTAAAGAATGCCTGCGTATCGTTAAAGTGTTTCTTATATCCCTCCATATCCCCATATCCAATAATAGCCGACCATTCCCTCACCGCCGAGTGAAACTCCAGGTCATCGCCGCGGATGGTTTTATCGTACAGGGCTGTTTCCAGTGATTCTTCCAGCAGCTCTTCGTTCTTAAACAGGTATTCGGCAATACCCAAGCGCAGACGGAAGGGCGGGGTTTGGCAAATGAGGTTATCATAGGGATTAACGCCGAGGTGGTACCAGGCATCAACCATGCTCAGGATACTGAGGTGCGAGTTTGGCTTTTGATGATCGGCATGCTGTGACAGCGAGAACTCCTTCATCACCGTATCATTGAGCATAATAGGCTTGCGGCTTTCGTGAAAAACAAAGTCACGCGCGCGGTAAAGGCGCTGCTTAAACGCATCGGCTTCTTCCTTGATCATCAGCTTAAACAACTCCGACTCCGATTCGGCATAGCGCTTCACCTGCTGGCGGGCATACGGGTTGAGGATAGCAAGCCCGGCATAAACGTGGGCCTTATAGCTGAAGATGCGGAGGGTGGTCAGGATCTTCACATTATCTATCCCCCCAATATATGAAGCGTTTTCCCAGGGGAAAAACCCGGCCGATTTCCAGGCTGTGCCCATGCTCTCAAAACCAACGTGGGTAACGGCCTGGGTATCGGCTACGATGCGGTCGTGCTCGTGGTAGTCGGCAATTTCAACTATATTGCTGCCAATGGCCGTAAACAGGTCGTACATGCGCTGGTAGGCATCGGGCGTTGAGCGGTGCGGGATCAGGATGAGGGTTTGCCCGGCGGGTTCAAACCCCGGGCCGTGCATGCCATGAAAAGTAACTATCTGGGCATCGGCAGGCAGGTGCTTTTCAAAGGTGGCAATCTCCGGGGACTTAACCGAAGTTTGCCCGGCCACTATAGCGCCGTACTTGGTTGAAGGGCCATACTCGGCAACCACACGCTCCATGCTATCGGCCTCAACCGAATAGATGATCAGGTCGTTGATGCGGGCAACGTCGCTGCCGTGATCCATAACGGTGATGCCGTGGGGCTTAAGCTCTTCTTCAAGCTTTTCACGGTTGGCAGGCAGGTCGCAGCCCGAAACGGTGTAACCGGCCTTTGCGAAAGCCTTTGCGTACAGGCGGCCCATGTCGCCTAACCCAATAATACCTATATTCATGCCGCTAATATAACTATGAGTAGGTTAATTACGTACGAAAGCTTATTTTAGCCTCAAAAACGCAGGGTGTATATAATAAAAACCGTAAACATCCTGTTTTGTTAATAGCATATACCTAATTTTACATTTGATGAACAAGCATTTACTACTTACGATAACGGTTTTAATAGCGATGATAACGGGCAGTGTTGCGGCAACTTTTGCACAGGACAGCACCAGGAAGAAAACCGCTGCCTTAAAGCCTAATGCTATTCCGCCCATTGTAAGATCGAGCCCGGCAGCGCTTAAAAATCCGGCTGTAACATCGCAACAACCTACTAAATCTGCTTATACCCTGCCCAAAATCAGTGCTGCTGCCGATTCGGCCCTGCAAAAAGATAAAAGCCTTAATGGCCAGTACAAATACCTGCTCAGCAAACTATACCACTATCAGCAGCCGCTGGTTGCCGCCCTGTGGAAAAACATGAAGGATACCCTGAACACCGAGCGCCGCCAGCTTAAAGAGGCCCGGGCCAAACTTGCCGAACAGGGTAAAAATGTTGAAAGCCTTAAATCTGACGCAAGCAATAAGGAACAAGCCCTCAACGAATCAAACGCCAAACGCGATGAGATAAGCCTATTAGGCATTCCGTTTACCAAAGCAACATACAACCTGGTAATGTGGGGACTGGTTATTGTATTTGGGGTAGTTGCCGTTATCGTGATAGCCCGCTCGGGTGCACACAGCCGCGAAGCTAAATACCGCATCAAGCTTTACGAAGAGCTTGACGAAGAATACAAAGCCTATAAAGCTAAAGCCAACGAAAAAGAAAAGAAGCTTGCCCGCGAACTTCAAACCGAACGCAATAAGCTTGATGAGCTGTTAGGCAGAGGATAATTTTTTTGATTTCAGAATTACACATACTTCATGTCATTGCGAAGCGTGGCAATCGCATACGCCTTGCTGCGAGATTGCCGCGTCGCGCCATACACACAGGCAGCCCCGCTCCTCGCAATGACATAATTTTATAAACATCATGCCCAATACCAACCTGCTTTCTCTCATAACTCAATTACGTTCCGTTGCCGATACAGGTCTGCTATACGCCAAAAACGAATACGATATTGAACGTTACCAGGAACTGCAACACCTGAGCACTAAAATGTTTGATGAGGTAAGCGGCTATGGTGCAGAGACCATCAATATGCTATTTCCCCAGGCAACGGATTACCCTACTGCCAAAGTTGACTTGCGTGGCATCCTGCTTTCGCCGGATAATAAGATCCTGCTGGCTAAAGAGAGCGGGGATGGAAAATGGTCGTTACCCGGTGGATGGGGCGATATAGGCTATACACCTAAGGAAACCATAGTAAAAGAGTTTTGGGAGGAAACCGGTTTCCAGGTTACCGCCGACAGGCTGCTGGCCGTATTTGATAAAAAAATGCACCCGCACCCGCCACAGCCTTTTTATGTGTATAAAATGGTTTTCTACTGTAAAGCCATAACCACAGAAATTAATAAAGGCTTTGATGTGCTGGATGTTCAGTATTTTGACATCAACAATCTGCCCCCACTATCGGAAGACCGGATCCTGAAAAGCCAAATCGAACTGCTCTATCAAAAGATCATTACTAACGATATCAGCGTTTGGGCAGATTGATTAATGCTAACTGCGCCAACTCATATCTAACCCAAACTGCTACTGCAACTGTCGCTGCTACTAAAAAAACTACTCTTTCAAATCAGGCAGCGTACGTTTATCAGCCGGTAGTGCCAGATACTTCTTGTACGAATCATTGATATAAACCGCCAGCGACGGACCACTGTTACTTTTGATGAACGCGTATGACGGCCTGTAAAGCGTCATGAAATTTTCAAGCTCCCGGCCACGCAACGGAATAATGCTTTGCACGTAGTTCATGGTAAACACTTCGTCTACATGGCGCTCTTCTTCTTCGTGCTTAAAATATTTTTTTAAACGACGGGCGTCTTTTGCTTCCTTGCTAAACCAAGAGGTTGGGGATAGGGGATAAATTTTACTCCGGGTGTATACCTCGGGATATTCTTTATGAGCATCAAAAGTTTCGCGTTTGGCGTTGATGTTAACCTGCTTTAAAGCTATGGTTTGAGCAACCAATTCTATTTTTTTATTGGTAAAATCGGTAACATATAAGGTATCCGATACATAACCCGGAGAACTGAAAATAAGTGTATGCCCTGTTTCGGTACGGATACTGAAATTACCTTTGCTATCGGTAATGGTCATCTGCCGGTTCTGGTTATCGCGCACAAAAACATCCCCCATTTTATTGTTTTTACCAAACTCAAAAACAGTGCCTTTTACAACGGTTTGGGCATTTACGGTGCAGGCTAAAAACAGTAATGCGAATAATACAAGGTATCGGTATTTCATAGTAGATTATTTGTGCTGTAAATTAAACTTATTTTTTGTACCAAAGGTTTTCAATTTAACACTTTTTAACCCCACCCTTGTCTTAAATGACAAAACCCTGAACCAGCATTACCATATGGTGCAAAAAAAACGCTCCATCAAATTGATGGAGCGGATGGCAAGTCATTATTGTTGTATTATGTCCCGGTATCGTTTTACTCAGGATTTAGGTTAATATCGGTTAACTTTAAAATCAGAGATCCCACCACTCATATGGATCAGGATCCTGTTTTTTGCGGCATCAAAGCCATCGGTTTCGTAGTCGTTATCACTCTTTTTACTAAAGCCCTCAAACTCGTTTGATGAGAGGCCGGTATTGGAGGTGATACGGCATGCAGCACCTTTTGGAACCCTTATAGTAACCTCAGACGCGCCGGTTGAAACCTCTATATTAGTATTGGTAAGAGGGGCTCCAAGCTTCACATCAAACGATGCTGCACCGCCCTTTAAAGATAAGCTTTTTATTTTAAATTTTGAAAGATCAAAATTTAAATCTGTTGCACCTGTAGTTACGTCAATATCCCAAACCGGATTGGTGTTTAATTTGATGTCGGCCTTATTGTTTTTGCGGTCGTCGGAGTCAAAATGAAAACCCTTATTATTTTTCAAATTAAGGTTAAGCACATATACCGAATCATCCTTACTATGGTTAAAGGTATACTTACCGTAAAGTTCCTGCGTTTGGGCATTGAACAAATCGGCAGTGCTGTCGCTTAAATTATATATGGTACCGCCGCCGCTGATGTTAAGGCGGGCATGTTTAATATCCGCAGTATACTCCTGTTTAAAAGTTTTATCGCCGCCTATTTTAACCACGCCCTGATCGGTGTTGGTAGTATCGGTGTCGTCGTCATCGTCATTGTTATAATCATCGCTGTGGAAGGTCCATGCATTTGGCCAAAAATGGTAGCGTTTGCCAAAGTTGCCAAATACCAGCAATGCAAAGCAGCCTACTACAACCGCCAGCTTGAGAATAGTAGCCAATGGCGACCGGTTGCCTGCAAATACCAGGCTGATACCCCCCATTATTAAAAATATAGGCCATAGATACAGGAGGTTCATCCAGTCGAAATTTATTACGTGGAAGTTATCCAGCAGGAATACCACTCCCAACAATACCAGGATCGCGCCCGGAACAAGTTTATCGCTTCTCATAATATTATATAGTTGGAGGTGTATCTTTTGTTTCAGTTTCTTCTTTTGCAGGTTCGGCTTCCGGAGCGTCTGTTACCTCGTTAGCATGCCAGTTTTGTTTTTCCCATGGCTGTTTTTTTACTCCTGAAATTATCAGGGCAATACCGGCGCCTACCAGCATTACGGGCCAAAGGCTTTCAAAATCCCAGTCGGGCATCAGGTCAAGCTCGTTAAGCAGAAATATCGACCCCAAAAAGATCATCGCCACGCCAAATATTAACCCAACTGTTGAAGCCTGCTTTTTAGGAGGATTTACAAATGGCGGAGGATTAAAAGACCGGCCGGCAAATTTCGGGTCGTAAAATGGTCCTGATTGTGGAGCACCTGTAAACGGGTTATCCTGCGGAGGTACCCTGTAATCAACGCCGGGGGTAAAGTCAAAGCCTTTCTTGGGCAATACTATCCATAGTACTATATATATAGGTAAGCTAAAGCCTTTTAAAATAAGGGTTACCAAAAATATCGCCCTGATAACTGCCACGTCCGTGCCAAAGTGCTCGGCAAGGCCCGCGCAAACACCGCCTATTACCTTTCGGTGTTCATCGCGATGAAGTTTCTTTTCCATAATTTATGTTCGTTTATGTTTTAAGTTGATTTATCATAACTGGCCCGGCGCAGGTTTGATGATGATTTCGTCGACATTGGCGCCGGGGCTCATCCTGTAAATATTGATGATTGCCGATGCTATGTCTTCGGGCAGCACCATGGTATTTGGGTCAACCACCGCGCCTTTCCATGAATCCGTTAACGTTGATCCCGGAATTACGGCCGTAACTTTTACACCATGCTCCTGCATCTCGAGCCTCATTACTCTTGTTAGACCTAACAACGCATACTTTGTTACACTGTAACTACCCGCTTGTGGCACCGGGTTTATAGCGGCTACCGAACATATATTAAAAAAGTGGCCTTTATGCGCCTTTGCCATGGTTTTACCAAAATAACGGTACAACTCATAGGCCGGCATCAGGTTGGTATTCATCTGTACCTGAAGGGTATCCTCGCTATCATCCAATATACTTGCGGGGATGAACGTGCCCAGGTTATTTACTACAACATCAATAAAACCAAATTCTGCTTCTGCTGCAGCTGCAAATTTCAGCAGTTCGGCTTTATTACTGCCATCGGCCTTCATAGCAAAAACCTTTACCCCGGCATCAAATTGTTCAAGCTCATCTTTAAAATTCAATAATTCCTGCTCGTTCCGCGAACAAATTGCCACGTTTAATCCTTCATTAGCAAAAGCAATTGCAATTGAGCGGCCCATGCCTTTAGTTGAACCGGTGATGAGTACGTTTTTCATATTGTTTAAATTAATTTTTATAGTTAGTGAAGCTTTATGCCCGCAATTTACGTAAGCAGAGTAATTGAAACGCTTATAAAATTGAATTTAAATGACTGGTTTTAACACCTGACCATTTAGGCTTAAAGGTAAAAAGCGTATTTTTAACCGATTTTTTATGCATCTACATGTTTCATAGCTTAGGAAAATATATACTCTTACTGCGTTTAAGTTTCAGGAAACCCGAAAAATTCAGTGTATACTGGGCCGAGATCATGCGTGAGATGGTTTCGGTGGGTATTGGCTCTTTAGGCATTGTTGCTATTATTTCGCTTTTTATTGGCGCGGTAGCTACCATCCAAACGGCTTTCCAGCTTATCAGCGATTTTATCCCCAAAACAGTGGTAGGCGGTATTACCCGCGATTCAACTATCCTGGAGTTTAGCCCTACCATATCGGCACTGGTTTTGGCCGGCCGTGTAGGCTCGGCCATGGCATCGCAAATTGGCACAATGCGCGTTACCGAACAGATAGATGCCCTGGAAATTATGGGTGTAAACGCCCCTGGTTATTTGATATCGCCTAAAATCATTTCCGGTGTTACCATGATCCCCTTACTGGTTATTGTTTCTGTAGGTTTAGGATTAACCGGCGGCTATATTGCCTGCTGGGCATCAAATGATGTATCAACCAATGATTATTTGAGAGGCCTGACCGACGGATTTAACCCGGTTATTGTCACTGTTTGCGCCGTTAAAGCGATATCATTCGGCTTCGTAATTACCTCCATATGTTCATACCAGGGCTTTTATGTTAACGGCGGATCACTTGAGGTTGGCCAATCTGCAACACGCGGAGTGGTGTGGAGCTGTATCATGATCCTGTTTTGTGACCTTATCATTTCACGCCTGTTACTATGATCGAAATACAAGACGTATATAAAAGCTTCGGCGAAAACGAAGTACTGAAGGGCATCACTGCAATTTTCCATCCCGGAAAAAACAACCTGATCATCGGTGGGTCTGGTTCTGGTAAAACCACTTTGCTTAAATGCATTGTTGGGCTGCATGAACCTACTAAGGGCGATGTGATTTTTGATGGCGAGAATTTTACCAATATGAATTTTGAGCAACGCGTGCCTATCCGTACTCAAATAGGGATGCTTTTTCAGAACTCGGCCCTTTTTGACTCCATGACGGTTGAGCAAAACATTATGTTTCCGCTTAACCTGTTCACCGATCAATCAAAAAGCGAAAAACTTGACCGCGCCAACTTTTGTCTCGAAAGGGTTAACCTTGCCGGCAAAAACAAATTATATCCATCCGAACTATCAGGAGGTATGAAAAAACGTGTGGGTATCGCCCGCGCCATTTCCATGCAACCTAAATATTTGTTTGTTGACGAACCTAACTCGGGTCTTGATCCGGTAACATCTATCCTGATAGATGAACTGATTGCCGAACTTACAGCAGAGTACAGCATTACTACTGTAGTGGTAACCCACGATATGAACTCGGTAATGGGGATTGGCGATCACATCATTTTTCTTCACCAGGGTAAAAAATGGTGGGAAGGATCGAATAAGGAGATAGCCAAAACCGACAACAAAGAGCTCAACGAATTTGTATTTGCCAGTCCGTTTATGCGGGCAGCGAAGGCTACGCTATAGCGAGTCAGAAGTGGGAGGTCCGAAAGTCCGAAAGAAAGCATTTTTGTGTGAAAATTGAGAGATCGAAAGTCCGTAGGAAAAACCTTAGATTTGCGCAATTAAATTAATTAACGCAAGATTTCCGGCAATAGACTTCTCTATCTTTCGGACATCCGACTTACGGACTTTCGGACTTCAAAAAAATGATCCAATTACTTACCCCAACGCACTGGAAAGATTACGAACTGATTGATTGCGGCGACTTTGAAAAGCTGGAACGTTTTGGGAATATCATACTCATCCGCCCCGAACCGCAGGCGGTTTGGAACAAAACCCTGCCCGCTTCAGAGTGGCAGCGTCTACACCATATTAAATTTAAAGGCCGCTCGGCAACATCAGGCGAGTGGTTGAAAAAAGATCCTAAAACTCCAGACCGCTGGCATATCGAATATAAGAACAAGGAAGCCGCCATTAAATTCAGGCTGGGCCTTACCTCGTTTAAACATGTGGGCATCTTCCCGGAGCAGGCCGTAAACTGGGATTACATTAGCCAAAACGTTAAACGCTTTAAAACGCCAGATCCTAAAGTACTTAACCTGTTTGCCTATACCGGTGGTGCTTCATTAATTGCCCGTGCCGCAGGTGCCGATACCACTCACGTTGACTCTATTAAACAAGTAGTTACCTGGGCTAATGAAAACCAGGAAATTTCAGGACTTAAAGATATACGCTGGGTTGTTGAGGATGCCCTGAAGTTTGTTAAACGCGAATTGAAACGCGGTAAAAAATACAATGGCATCATTCTCGATCCGCCAGCTTACGGCAATGGGCCAAACGGCGAAAAATGGAAACTGGAAGATAATATCACCGAAATGATGCGTGATGTAACCCAACTGCTCGACCCTGAAGAGCACTTCCTGATCCTGAATACTTACTCCCTTGGATTTTCATCTGTAATAGTTGAAAACCTCATTAAAAGCTCGTTCCCGCAGGTGCAAAACCTCGAAATTGGCGAGCTTTACCTGCAGGCCACAGCCGGGTCAAAACTACCTTTAGGGGTTTTTGGAAAGTTTCATAAAATTAAAAGTAATTAATTTCCAATATCTATCTTTGGCGGCGACCAAACCAACACAATTGCTGCTTTATAAGTAGCTGGAAATTAAATTAATTAAACACGCCTTACATACACCTGCATTATATTGAAAGTTAAAACAATGAAATTAAAAACGCTTGTACTATCCGCTACATTTGTGGCATCGGCAGCTTTGCTTTTAAACAGCTGCTCACAAAACGGCAGCAATGCCAAAACCGACGGTAAAAAAACCGCAGCTGCAGTTAAAGGTGATTCGGCCCAAGCTGAAACAGCAGATACCTTAAGCGTTAAAAAATCCACCTACCCTCCTATTGATAAAAAGCTGTACGATTCGTTGATGAAATTCAACGCGCATGGTGATACTACAGGCAGGTGGCCAGTAAAAAATACGCCTTATCCAATTGGTGGAGCTATTTTACCATTCAAACGTGTAGTTGCTTATTACGGTAACCTATACTCAAAAAGAATGGGCATTTTGGGCGAATTGCCGCCAAAAGAAATGCTTGCCAAATTAAAAGGCGAAGTAAAACACTGGGAAAAGGCAGATCCTAAAACTCCTGTTCAACCTGCGTTGCATTACATTGCCGTTGTAGCCCAGGGCGATGGCGGTAAAGACGGCAAATTCCGTTATCGTATGCCATTTAAACAGATCGACAGTGTATTGGTACTGGCTAAAAAAGCCCATGCTATTGTATTTTTAGATGTACAGGTAGCTTTAAGCAACATCCGCGCGGAATTACCACTACTTGAAAAATACCTGGAATTGCCACAAGTACATTTTGGTATGGACCCTGAGTTTTCAATGAAAGACGGAACTCACCCAGGTAAAAAGATTGGCACTTATGATGCCGATGACATCAACTACGTATCAGACTATCTTGCCAAAATTGTTAAGAAAAATGGACTGCCGCCAAAAATCCTGATAGTTCACCGCTTTACTAAAAAGATGGTGACCAATTATAAGAGTATCAAATTGCACCCGGAAATTCAACTGGTAATGAACATGGATGGCTGGGGCGAACCTGACCTAAAAACCGGCACTTACCGCTACTTCATTAACCAGGAGCCGGTACAGTTTACAGGCTTTAAATTGTTTTACAAAAACGATATCAAAAAACCACCTCACCACATGTTAACCCCTGACGAGGTTTTATCAAGATACAAACCATACCCGATTTATATCCAGTATCAATAAGTTGGAAGTCTTAAGTCGAGAGTCTAAGTAGGAAGTTAAAAGTCCTGAGTAGGTAATAATATATTATTTACTCAGGGCTTTTGCATTTAAAGCCATATACTTGAAAAATCAATTTTTGACTTAGAACTCCGAACTTAAGACTTAGAACTATGTTTAAATGGGGCATTATTGGATGCGGGCGTATTGCACACAGATTTATGCAGGGTTTCGCAGTTGTTGATGGCGTTGAACTTGCAGCATCCTATTCGCGTAGAGCTGAAACTGTTGATGCCTTTGTTGCACAATATGGTGGTATAGCTTGTAGAAGTATCGATGAATTACTCGCCAGTGATATCGATGCAGTTTATATGGCTACGCTGCCTGACAGCCATGCCGCCTATAGCATTGCCGCGCTTAAAGCAGGTAAACATGTGCTTTGCGAAAAACCGGTTACCGTAAACCTTGCCGAGTTGGATAATGTACTTGCCGTTGCCAAACATACCGGCTTGCTTTTTATGGAAGGAATGAAACCGCCCTTCTACCCTTTATACAGTAAATTAAAAGAATATATTGCTGATGACCCTATAGGCCCGGTTGGTTATGTGCGTGCAGGATCGGCCGTGGCAGATTGCCCGCCCGGTCATCCAAATTACAATCTTGAACTTGTTGGCGGTAGCCTGATGGGCATAGCCATTTACGAAGCATTTTTAGCACTCGACTGGCTCGGCCCCATGCAGGACATCCAAGCCATGGGCAGGTTTGGTGAAACCGGGATCGACATGTTTGCCATTTTTCAAACCCTGCATCAAAATGGCTACGCCCAATTGTATTGCGGCTTTGATATGCATGGTAAAGGCGACGCATTGATAGTAGGTACGCTGGGGCATATTACCATCCACAAAAACTGGTGGAACCCGGCAAAGGCAACTATTAGTTATCTTGATGGCCGCACGATAGAACTTGATGAACCATTTGTTGGCGGAGGGCTTAACTATGAGATCATCCATTTTTGTGAACTTATAAAACAAGGCAAAACCGAAAGCTTGGTACTGCCTCATGATCTATCCAGGCAGATGATTGCCATGATAGATCAGGCAAGGGAGCAAATAGGGTTAAAGTATCCGGTGGAAAAGTAGAATCTATAATAAACTTTGCTGGCGCAAGTTTTGTGCGATAGCCGGAGCACGGCTAACTTGTGCCTTCTACGTCATGCAAAGGGACAAAGCAGGAAAAGCACAAGTCAGCCACCCACATACCCAGGGCTCAAGACTTTCGCTAAAAATACTCCATAATAAATCCGAAATTCTATTTACAGTTTAGCTGAGTTTAGCACCGGGTTTTGGCTTGCGTTTACCTGGTAGGTGTAGATAGCATTTTGCTCATCAACTTCAACTATGCGATAGCCTTTGTAGTCAGTACCCCAGTCACCGCCTATATGCGAATCAAAAAAATGTGGGAGTTTATCGGTATAACGTACGCCATCTAACAAATGATCATGCCCATGAAAAACAGCTTTAACGTTGGGATAAGCATGCAGCAATTGGATAGTTTCAGGGCAATCGACAAATACATCATTCTTAACCCATTTGGTAGGCGGGATGTGCAGTATCACAAAAACTATCTTTTTATCTGCAAGTTTGTCTAATGAAGCTTTCAGAAAAGCATTATTGGGGCATGTATAAACGCCTTTTGTATCAGCGGTGTGAGCCAGTACAAAACCTATATCGCCAAACTCTACCGTGTATTTATCCTCATAACCAAAAGCGTTCTTCCAAACCGTGGCATCCGCAAAATCATGATTGCCGGGGATGGTATGATAAGGAACATTTAATTTATCAAGGTATTTAGTTTTGATCTCAGGGAGCAAGTCGGGGCGGTTGTGTACCAGGTCGCCGTTAACAATCACAAAATCAAGGTGGTTTTTGCTATGATCTTCGTTAAGCCATTTAACCATGTTGCCGGTGTGCAACGTAAAATCCGTTTTCGGCTGTCCGTAATGAATGTCAGAGGCTAAAGCAAACCTTAATTTTAGTTTGGCTTTGGTGGCACGGCTATACCGGTTATTTTCAGTGGCAAAACTATTGACAGCAGGTAAAAGACTTAAAGCGGCTACACCAGTTAAGGCAGTGCCAAAAAATTCGCGGCGCGAGGTCATAGGTAATTATTTTATGACAAAGGTAGGCTTGGGGTGTTAAATGAAAGTTAAAAAAACACCTAATTTGACTTGTCCTGATATAAACCGTATGAAGCTTACTCCAGTTTTAACGGCGGACCCACTATTTGCATATCATGGTCGTTAAAAATTTTGGCGAGTTCCTGTTTTGTTGGTTCATGATCCAATGCTTGCATTGTTACAAAAAAATCTTCAAGCTTACCAGCAGGTTGAAACGTAACCGTCATTTTTCCTTTTTCAGATACTTGTGTCCATGCATGTGGTACATTTCGGGGTAAAAAAACACTATCGCCTGTACTCAAATGGAACTTATCTTCACCAACCTGGAAGTAGTAGGCGCCATCTAAAACATAAAATATCTCGTCTTGCAAGGGATGCACATGCAATGGAGTACCCCGGCCTTGCGATAAACTTGTTTGTTCAAAAATAGCCAGGTCTCCGTCGGTATCACTGCCAGATACTTTCACATCCATTATATTTGAATTGACCCCTTTTAATTTAATATGCCCATGTATGCGGCCCTCTCCCGCACCTATTTTAAATCCTTTGTTTACCCGCATAAATCTCTTTACATCTATAGAAAAGGACGTTAAAGGCATTGCAGCAAAAGCTAACATGGCAGTAATGAAATTATTTCTTTTCATGGCAAAGCGGTTTTACATTGGTTTATAAAAAGAAACCCGTTAATATCTTACCTAATTGATATAAAAGTAGTTATAATTATTCAGTTACGCTAATCCTACGTATTCTTACGTAATCGGGGTACCGTTTTAGTTGATATATATATTCCGAGGGCTTTAATATTGCCTGCAACCTTTACCGGTTAGATGGGCATACCGAAAGGTCGCGGCGCGAGGTCATAGGATATTATTTCATTTGCAAACGTTGCTCTGTTATGGTAAATGACAGTTAAGAAACTATCTGAATCAGAATTTTCAAAATGCTTGAATTTTCAGAATTAAACACATCACATTCCGGACATTCTTAAATTCTGAAAATTCTGATTCAGACAATTTACCTCAACCCCTTTTCTTTTAAAAACTTCACCAAAGCGGCAGGATGGTCTGTTTGTAAACCTTTTAAACCTGCTACAAGGGCTTTGTTCCAATCCGCAGGGCCTTCACCTACACTTTGGATATCAGGCCAAACCGGGATGTGGTATTCTCCGGCCAAGGCCACCATATCAGCAGTGTATTGGTTATAAGATCCGTCAAGAATATCGGGGTGATACTGATCAATGAAGCTTTTCATGCCGGCAGTATTTTTAACACTATCGGGCAGGCTCAGCATCAGCGGCATTTTGGGGGCAGCTTTTCGCCAGCCTGTAAACTGAGCCGCGCTGTTGATATAAACCAATATCTGTTTTTCCATGCCATATTCTTTGATCGTTTGGTAAGCCTGTTCGGGGTCTGCAGCCTTAAAATCAAGGTAGATCCCTATCCGGTTTTTACACAATTGCAGGATCTGCTTAAAGGTTGGGATCCGAAATACCTCTTTGCTTGCAGTGTCCTTGCTTTTTACCTTTAACTGCAATAGCTCCGCAAGTGTAAAATCCTTCAGTTGGCCTTTGCCATCAGTCATGCGGTTAATGCTGCCATCATGCATGCTTACCAGCTCGCCATCTTTGGTGGTACGCAGGTCTATCTCTACATAATCCGCCTCATTTTTTATTGCCCCCTTATACGCTTCAAGCGTGTTCTCCGGATAAATGACGTGATCGCCGCGGTGGGCAGCGACTATAAACTTATGCCTTGAAACAGGAGCCGGGTTGGCCTGCCACCCATCACCGGGTAGCAGCCATAGTAAACCCAAAATTGTTAATAGTTGAAAACGCATCGTTATTTATTTTTTACCTGTAACACTACTTATCGCATCCCCCACCTCATGACCTGCCGCGGCTTTAAAATTAAAGCCCAATAAATTGGCTATGGTTTGAGCCAGCTGCTTATGATAAGTTGTTTCACCTTGTTTCATTTCGCCCGAGGCAGGCGTATCCGGACCGATAACTGCAAACCAGGTTTGCTCTGAATGCAACACGTCCGACCCATGGTCATGCCATTTCTTCATCGGCTCATCTCCCCTGCCGTGGTCGCAGGTAATGATCAGGGTAGTTTTGTTTTTATAAGCAGGCTCTGACTGGATATAATCCCAAAGTTGTTTTATAAAGCCATCTTCCTGTTTAATACGGTCAAGGTAAAACTTATAATTGCCTGCATGGGCCATATCATCCGGTTCATCAAACGATATATATAATGCCCGCGGCTTGTATTGCATCATATAGTTTTTGGCAAACTCAAATGTCAGGAAGTCGATGCGGGTTGAATCGCTGATATAACGCGGTGCTTCCAATTGCAGTTCATTCAAGTATTTCAGGCGGTCGTTCATACCAGGAACATCCAGAGGCATAAAACCGGCGTTAACTAAAATACCGGCACGTTTCGGGCTTAAGATCTGCGAAAAACGTTCCCACGATGCAAATGCGGCTACCTTGTTTTCAAAACCTTTTTGCTTATTCAGAAATTCAAGCAGGTTCATGTTGGGGTTATAGATCCCATCGTTGGTGTTCATCCGCTTATCGGGGAAACCGGTAAATATTTCATTGTATCCCGGGTATGAAAAATGATACGGGTTGGCTACTTCATCCTTGCAGCCCAAATCACGGTTTCCATACAGTTGTCCTTTTTCAACTACCGTGTTCCAAAAAAAAGGCATCAGCAGTTTTCGACGATCTGAGATTGCGTCGGCCCAGAAATTTTTACGCACCTCATTTTTATCATACGTATCATTTGAATTGATGATGGCCGAATCGGCACCACGGAAAACCTCCTGCCAGCGTAAACCATCGATGGTGACAATAACTACATTTTGAGTTTTGCGCGTTTGTGCAAAGAGGAGGGTAAAAGATGCTGAAAACAGCATCACTAAGATCAGCTTTTTCATAGGTCGTGTTTAATCAATAAAGGCCCCAAACTAAGGGGCCTTTATATAGTGTTATTTACGGTTTGTTATTTAAGCAACCACATGATGCCATTGATATCATCACTGCCGCCAAACTGGCTTGTTAATGCCGCTTTGTAATGTGTAGCGTTAACAGTACGCTCTGACTGCGGATATTCAAAACGTGTAGGGATACGGCTGCTATTACCCGTCCCCGGCCCGGTAGTGAATGCAGGTACACCTGTACGACGATAAGTGAAATATGACTCAAGGCCTGAGTGACGGAACAACGCGAGATATTTTTGCTGTAATATTTGTGTAAGACCTGTTGCACCGTCGGCATATTTTACAGCAGGTTGCGCATAGTAGGTTGTCCAATTAACAGTAACCGGGAACACATCATAGCTCGACTGATCGGCTGGACCTTTGGTTGCGCCCGGTCTGTAAAAGTATGCCGAAAATATACTTGAACCGGCAACTGTTGGGATACCATAATACTGGTACGATGCCTGGATACCATTAATATAATAGGTTTCGGCATTGCCTGTTGCCCAGCCGCGGTTAATACCTTCGGCAATATTGAACATCAATTCAGGGTAGCCTATCTGGATACTTGGCTCGCCTATATAAGTTGAATAAAAGTGTTTACGGTTAATGAACGAGTAGCGCTGTAAGGTTGCATTGTTATACATCACACCAAGGTCAAGACCCGGATCGGCACCTACAAATGAATCAAAACTTGTTGGGCTTTGTTTCAGCGTATCAACCAAATAACGTGAAGGCTCTGCAGTTACAAAAACCCTTGGATCTTTAAATTTAGTAAGCAAACCGATATAAGTTGCCGATGAGTTTTGCCTTGATCCGTTTTGACCAAAGTTATCCGGGTTTTGAGGATAGTAGTTACTCGGCGCTACAAATTTATATTGCAGGTTATCGTCATTGCTGGTCATCAGCGGGTATTTAGTTGGATTACCAACAATAGCGGCAAATTGTGCTTTTACATCAATATCAGCTGTTTTTTTACTTAATGCAAGTAATAACCTGATGTGGAAACTGTTTACAGTTTTTTGCCACTTTGTAAGATCATTACCAAAGTAGATATCGTTTGACAAAGCGGCACCAACCCCTGTACCGCCCGAATTTGGATCGGCAATCAGTTTGGTTAAGTCGGCATTAGCGGCTTCAAGCCATGCTAAACATTGTACCATTACATCTTTCTGCGCATCATATTTGGGAGTAAGGTTATCCAGGCCTTTCAACGCATCGGTCATTGGAATATCACCTTCTTCGAGGCTCATTTTGCTGAAGAAGTAAGCCCTGAAAAATTTACCCATAGCTTCATACGGGTTAACGGCAGCGCCACCGGTTGCTGCAGCACGCTGCTCCATTACTACTACGTTTTTTAACGTGTTGTAATAGTTATCGCCACCGTCGGCAAAGGCATCATAACGGTTATTGCCATAATAATCGTAGTTATAAAGGTAATATTGCGAATAGATCTCATTGCTTGATTGTGGCAAATCAGCCATCTTATTAAGGATCCCGTTGAATAATAATGATGCCGGCACAACGCTTGGCACATTATTATTTTTGGTAAGGTCCTCAAAACTTTTCTTACATCCGGTTACTGTTAGCAAAGCAAACGCCGGCAGTATTAAAATTCTAAATATCTTTTTCATAATCATCGTATGTTTTATTAGAATGATACATTTAAGTTAAAACCATAGCTACGTACTGTAGGCGACTGCAATACAGTTGAAGAAGTAGCATAGTTATACTGATCTAAATCCACATCCTTGAAGCGTTTGTCTCCGTAGAAGTATAGCAGGTTACGGCCATAAACCGATACCGATGCTTTTTTGATGAATGATTTATCAAGCCATGCTTTAGGGAAATCATAACCAAGGGTTACTTCACGAAGTTTTGAGAAGGTTTTGCTCATCAGGTTTGACTCGTCGACATTGTAATATTTACTTACATAATCCTGCACAAATACTGTTTTGCCGTTAGGAGCGTATTGCAAAGCACCGTAGTTAATAATTTTACCTGTGGCCGGGTCATAGTTAATAGCGGCACCATTTGACACGGTTACGCCTTCGCCTACATAACTGCCGTTATAACCCTTTTTACCAAAGTTTTGCCAGTCTTTATAACGGGCGTCACCCAAAGCACCTGTAGCGGTTTCAATGTTTGCACCACCACGCATGGTTTTATTGTGCATGTAATCGATGATCACACCACCAACCGAACCGTCAAACTGGAAACCCATATTGAAGTTTTTGTAACGCAGTTTGTTACTGAAGCTCCATGAGTATTTGGCATTTTCGTTGCCTAAATATTGCGGAACCGGCAATGCTAACGGTTTACCGGCAGCATCATTGATGATTTGGCCCTGAGGAGTTCTTGCAAAAGCGGTACCATATAGTTTATCGGTACGGTCGCCTTTTTTGAAGAATGTTTTATAAGCGTCCTGACCCGGAGGCAACTCTTCATAAACGTCTTTAAAGGTAGCTACGTTAACTAAAACATTCCAGCTAAAACCGCCAAGATTTTTGATAGGGGTGCCTTCTAATGAAAACTCATAACCGGTTTTCCTGGTTTTTAAAGCGTTAAGATATAAAGTGGTGTAACCAGTAGCCGTTGAAATTGAGTTAGCTAAAATTTGCGGACCGTCAATATATTGGAAAGTAGTAGCCGATAAACCTAAACGATTTTGTAAGAATTTGATATCGAAACCTTCTTCGTAGTTAACGCGAGTTGAAGTTTTGATATTTGGCTGATACAAAAAGTCAGATGCAGAAGCTGCCGGTTGGCTGTTATAGGGTTTACTGGTTAAGTAGAACGGGTTAAGCTGATAACTTGGGCCGTTATAAGGCGAGTTATAAGTACTGCCGTAACCAAGCGGATTTAAGAATAACGGGTTTGAATTTGGATTGCTGGTAGTTGTTGAACCGCCATAAACCGAAATAGCGTTAAATGGGGCAGGGCCAATTGTTGAACTTGAAGCATCGGCTTTTACTGTTGAGTAAGATGCCCTTGCTTTTAAGAATGAGATAACCTCGGGCAGTTTAACGTAATCAGAGATCACTGTAGCTGCCGATACACTTGGATAGTAATAAGTAGTTACGTTTTGAAAAGCCGACGATTTATCAATACGGCCGGTGCTTGATAAGGTAGCATATTTACCAAATGTAGCGTCAATTGAGTAGTAACCGCTTAACACACGTTCGGCTGATGAGAAGTTGGTTGACTGTACAGCGTTTTTTGAGTTACTGAAAGCGTAAACTTCCGGCACGTTCAAATAATCTGTTGATGTCCAGCTGGAGTTGTAGTTGAAGCTACGCAGGTTTGAACCAACTAAACCTGATAAGTTCACGAAGTTTTTGATCGTGTAGTTGTAGTTAACAAATAACTCGGTGTTGTTATCAAACAGGTTACGACGGTCTTCGCGGTAATCGCCCTGATTACCTTCACGGCCATAAGGGTGGGCCGAAAATGGAAGGTCTTCAGTACGAAGGATGTTATACGTATCAATTTGTGAGCGCAAAGTAACATTTAAGTTATCGTTGATTTTGAAGTTACCTGACAAGTAACCGTAAACGTCGTTTTTGTAATGGCCGCGGGTCCATTTTTGAGTTAACAGGTAAGGGTTATGGTAACGGGTGTACTCGGCAAATACCGATTGTACGCCTTCTTTACCTGGCTGCCAAATAGCTTTGATATCCGGTGCGTTGATATTCCAGTCGGCACCTGTCCATACAGCAATGTTATAGATAATACTGTTAGGGCCGTATTGCACATCTGGAAAGTTATCAGTTGATTGCCTGTTAAAATCAACGTTCGCTTCAAATTTCCAACGCTTTGTAGGAGTGAATTGAGCGTAAAAGTTAGCATTGGCTATATCAAGGTATTGAGAAGGGATATAGCTTGTCTGGTGCTGTTGTGAAACTGAAAAACGGGTTACATAAGTATCACCAACCGAACCTAATGATATGTTATTGTTGGTTTGGTAACCGGTTTTCAAAAAGTTTTTCAGGTTGTCTTTACCACGTGCAACCCATGGAGTACCCTGGCGCACGCCGTTAACAACCGGGCTGTCATATTGCGGGATTAACTGACCTGCAAAGTAAGGGCCCCAAACGTCGTAATCGCTGTCCACACCACCTGGTGCACCACCTTTACCATCAACAAAGGTATAAAAAGTGTTTTCACCCGGACCAAACAAGCTTTGGGTACGAGGGAAAGCAAGGAAGCCCGTATTCATTACCGTACTGCTGTTAATATCAACTGTCAAGCCTTTTTTGTTTTTCTCGCCTTTCTTAGTGGTAATTAAAATCGCACCGTTTTGTGCACGGCTACCATATAGTGCGGCTGCAGACGGGCCTTTTAACACTGTATAGGTCTCGATATCATCAGGGCTGATGTTATAGGTATCAGTATTAATAGGAAAACCGTCAACAACATATAATGTAACCGAGTTACCCCTGATCAATACAGATGGGTTACCCAAAAGTTCGGCCGAAGGGCCTACTGATAAACCGGCCACTTTACCTGTTAAACCTGTAATAGGGTTAGGGTCGCGGGCCATGGTAACATCGGCACCGTTTACTGATTGGGTTGAGTAACCGATACGCCTGGTTTCTTTCTTTACACCAAGGGCTGTCACAACAACCTCATTTAAAGCCTTGCTATCGCCAATCATAGTTACGTTTATGGTTGTTTTGTTATCAACTACAACGTAAACCGGCGCGTAACCTACAAATGAGTAAATGAGTGTTTGACCGGCAGTTGCCGTAATACTGTAACGGCCATCAATATCGGTAACAGTGCCTTTATTTTGTTCTTTAATTCTTACGCTTACGCCCGGCAGGGGCAAGTGTTTGTCATCGGTAACAGTACCGCTTATTTTGGTTTGTCCGAATAAAATAGATGGAGCTACGCAAAATAACAAAACCGTTATTACGGTTTTTAATCTCTGGTAAATCTTGTTCATCTGCTAAAGTTTAAGGGTGAAATAGTTAAATTTTTCATACAGCAATACTAAACTTTGTTTATTATTAGTAAACCAACTTAGTATTAAGCTATACTTAACTTGATGTTCACCCTGTGTTAAGCAGGTGATTTTTATAACAGGCAGATTATAAATTAATCACAAAAACTTAATATGATATTATTCATTTACCACTTGCAGATGCGCCAGGGCAATTGCTTTTAAATGATCAAGGTTATTTACGGGTACATGCATTTCCTTGGCCATGTCGTCCCAGTACCGCAGTCTGATGATAAGTTCAGCATCCTGGTTTAATTCAAATTCTGCAGCTTCGGCCGCAGTCATCACGCCTCCCTGAAATTCGAGGGTGGCTTTACTGGCATCCGACAGGCGATTATAGTATTCGGGATATTTATAAGTAAGATATCTTTTGGCAATTACATGGCCCTGCACCAGGTTGGCAACCCGTTCAGAAAACCCACGCTCCAACAGGTAATCGGCACCCAGGCGCTCATGGTCAACATTGCCCATGCCATCCATACTTCCTGCTTCTTCAGCATCAGCACAAAGATGCCCTATATCATGAAAAAACGCGGCAAGTACAACCTCATCGTCATAGCCCTCAGCCTCCGCAAGCGAAGCTGCCTGCGACATATGCTCCAGTTGAGAAACAGGCTCCCCTATATAATCGGCATCGCCAAATTTTTCGTATAAAGAAAACACTTCATCAACCACAGCGTTCGGATTATATTGAGATGGTGCCATGCAATTAAAATTTTTAGGTGCAAATAAACAGCATGCAGGTTAGGTAATTATTAAATATTCATGAAATATATCAATCAGAACCCATATTTAACATTAAATTTTAATACAACAGGGCCGCTTATCTTGCTAAAGATAGGCAATTTCAAAACGCACGTATTGTTATTGAAACTTAACTAATACAACAATATTATATAAATATCCGTTAACATTTACACTATACTGTTCAAAGCGTAACAAAAAAATCATTTTGGATAAATAGCCTGATTAATTACTTTGCGCACCAAATAACCTGCTATAGATGGAAGAAGACATACTGATACAGATCAGTAACCGGATAAAAGAACGCCGCCGGGAAAAAAATATAACCGTACAGGAACTTGCTATAAGGGCTAACGTAAGTAAAGGCCTGATATCCCAAATTGAAAACAGCCGTACCATTCCATCGCTTATCGTACTGATAGATATTATTAAAGCACTGGAGATAGATTTGAACGAGTTTTTTAAAGATATGCGTTCAAAAAGCGATCATCTCCCAGTTTTGGTAAAGCGCAAACACGAATACGATCATTTTGAAAAAGAACATGCCGATGGTTTTCATTACCAGCGCATCTTTACACAATCAATAAGTCAAAGTACTGTTGATATCGTAATATTGGAGCTTGAACCCGATGCCTCCCGTCCGCTTGTTGAAACCGAAGCATTTGAATATAAGTATATCCTATCCGGCCAGGTTGCTTACCGGTTTAATGACGATACCGTAACCCTTAACCAGGGCGACAGCATGCTCTTTGACGGGCGCATCCCCCACACTCCAAAAAACATGGGCGATACCACGGCGAGCATGCTGGTGGTATACTTTTTTGAAGAGAAGAAGTAGTTTAGTGAATGGTTGATTGGGTTGATTAAGTGAGTGGTGAATTGGATATAGAATAATACACTTTTATCAACAGAAAAAACTCCGGTTAGTGCGTCCACTCGGTAGGTGCTTTGCCAAATTCTTTTTTAAACGAATGGGAAAAATGGGCCAGGCTTTCAAATCCTAAATCGAGGTAAATTTCAGATGGTTTACGGTTTTTGTTTTCGATGAGGTGGCGCGCCTCCGCAAGTCGCCTGGTTTGCAGCCAGTGCCGGGGCGAAGTATCAAAAGTTTTTTGGAAATCGCGTTTAAATCCCGCAAGGCTCCGGCCGGTAAGTTGCGCGAATTTCTCGACAGGTACGTTAAAATGAAAATTGCTGAGCATAAATTTTTCCAGGTCGATTTTATGAGGCTCCGAAAAATCGAACAGGAAATCTTTAAGCTCGGGCATAGTATGTAGTAATAAGTGTACGGCTTCCCTTACTTTCAGCATGCCCAGTTGTTTGGTTATTTTTTCGTTGGGATGGTGCACATAAGGAATCACAGATTGAAAAAAGCCCTGCAGAAATTCACTTTCGGGGATTTTGATATTGGGCTGACCGGTGTATTTCCGTCCCGGCTCTATCTGTTCTTCCAGGGCAAGCTGCCGCAGCATATCTTCTTTCAGGCAAATGATGATAGTTTGATAGTCACCGCCATCAACGGGCATTTTGACGAGTTCGCCCAATTGATTTTTACGGATCAGCATCATTTCGCCGCCCTTCATCGAAATTTTTTGATTTGCGGTTTCGATGCTGAATTGCCCTGAAACCTGTAATACCAGGGTGCTATGCTCAAAAAAACCTACCTTTTCCTTTCTCATCCTCGAGAAAAAAGAATAAAAGATTACGCCTGGAATTATTTCGGTTGGATTGGTCACTATGTAAATATATAAAATAGGAGGGGCTTATGCAGCCCCGTCCATTTATCGTTGCAGGTATGTACCACCTAATATCGCTCCCTGGGCAAAAGCTGTGTTAAGTGTGCTCATCTCGTCAGCACTAAATTCAATTTGCATAGCCTGTATATTTTCGGGCAGGCGCGATCTGCGGCTCATGCTTACCAGCGGCATAATGTTATCGCCCTGAGCGTTTACCCATGCAATGGCAAGTTGGGTAGGCGTGTAGCCTTTGTCGCCGGCCATTTGTTTTAGTACTTCAACTTTTTCAAGGTTCTTCACCAGGTTTTCTCCCTGGAAACGTGAAAAGTGATTATGATAGCTATCTGCCGGAAGCGGCGCTTTCATATCGCCCGTAAGTAAACCTTCGGCGGTATTGGCAAATGCTACTACGCCAATGCCCAGTTCTTTAGCAGTAGGCAGCAGATCGTTTTCAATTTGCCTGTCAGCTAATGAGTAGCCTATTTCCAGCGCGGCTACCGGGTGTATGCTGTTGGCTTTGCGTAACTGATCGGCTGTAATTTCAGAAACACCAAGGTGGCGTACTTTACCTTCCTTAATCAGATCTGCAACGGTACCTATCACATCCTCCACCGGTACGCTGTTATCCAGGCGGCATGGCTGATACAGGTCGATAGTATCGATACCTAATCGCACTAACGAATAATTGATGAAGTTTTTAATAGCTATAGGGCGAAGGTCTAAGCCAAGCCATTGCCCATTATAAAAGATAGCGCCAAATTTTACGCTGATAAACGCGTCATCCCTGCGGCCTTTAATGGCCTTGCCTACCAATAACTCATTATGACCGGCGCCATAAAAATCGCCGGTGTTTAAAAAGTTAATGCCACTATCTAAAGCTGCCTGTATGGTAGCGATACTTTCGTTTTCATCATTGGCCTTGCTACCCCAAACTGATGACATGCGCATACAACCCAGGCCCAGTTTTGAAACCAGCGGACCGTTTTTGCCCAAGTTTATTTTCGTTATGTTCTCCATAGTTGATATTTAATTTAAAACAAAGATCAGGTATCTTGTTCATGGGTAAATTTCTTGCACGGCTCAATTTACTTGTCTGTATGGCTCAAATTTTTACATAACTCTTTGTAAAACTCGCACACAAACTATGGGAACAAAATCGACCATTTACCACCTTAACCAAACCTTAACACTAACTTAGTTTAATTTTAATAAAATAAGTTTAGTATTGCTAAACATTATAAATGTTGTTATGAGTATAAAATTAGTGGTATTTGACATAGCCGGCACCACGGTTAAAGACGATCATGAAGTTAGCAAAGCTTTCAGGGCTGCCATGCAAAAGTCCGGTTATGAAGTTGGACTGGAAAAAATAGATCCGCTGATGGGGTATGAAAAAACCCTCGCTATCCGCAAAATGCTTACTGAACACGAGACTGATCAATCAGTTATTACGGACGAGCTGGTAACCACTATCCACAAAGAATTTGTGCAGCAAATGATTAACTTTTACCAGTTTGAGCCGGGTATTGAGCCGTTGCCAAACGTAGAGGAAACGTTTGCAAAACTGCATGAGCAGGGCGTTAAAGTTGGTATCAATACCGGCTTCTCGCGCGATATTGCAGATACCATTGTAAACCGCCTGCAATGGCAGGAAAAAGGGCTGATAGATTACGTTGTTGGATCAGACGAAGTTGAACTTGGTCGCCCGCATCCTTTTATGATCCGAAAAATGATGCTTGAGGCCGGCATAACAGATGCACTTGAAGTGGCTAAAGTAGGCGACACCGAGGTTGACGTACGCGAAGGTCAAAACGCGGGCTGCAAATATTCCATAGGCGTAACTACCGGCATTTTTACCCGCGCCGAGCTCGAAACTTATAATCCTACCCATATTATTGATGATATTGCATTGGTAATTGATATCATAAACCAATAAGTATATGATGCTGATTGAAAGTTTACGTGCAAAAGTAGCCCGATGGCCTTATGCGCTGATCTCAGTTTTAGCAGCGGTTTCGGCCTTCGGAACGTATACTTCCATGTATGCTTTCCGTAAGGCATTTGCAGCGGCAACTTTCACAGGTCATGAGTATTTTCATGTTGATTATAAAGTTTGGCTGGTTATAGCTCAGGTTATAGGCTATATGAGCAGCAAATTTTACGGCATAAAGTTTATAGCCGAAGTTAACAACAAAACCCGCGCCCGTTATATTTTAATCCTGATCGGGATTGCCTGGGCGGCGCTGCTGGCCTTTGCTTTTGTACCGGCCCCATGGAATATCGTGTTTCTTTTTATCAACGGTTTTCCGCTGGGCCTTATCTGGGGACTGGTTTTTGGTTATTTGGAAGGCCGCCGCTCAACAGAGTTCATGGCCTCGGTATTGTCCATCAGCCTCATTTTTGCCTCGGGTTTTGTAAAAACAACCGGGCGAACTTTAATAACCTGTTTCCATGTAAACGAATACTATATGCCTTTTTTAACAGGGGCGGTATTTGCGTTGCCGCTGTTATTTTTTGTAGGCTGTATGGAGCTTATCCCTGCCCCTACCGCTGAAGATAAACGTCTGCGTTCGGAACGTACACCGATGAATGCAGCAGAGCGTAAACAATTCGTCATCCGTTTCTTGCCGGGTATTATCCTCACGCTCATTGTTTATGTATTACTCACCATTATGCGCGATGTGCGCGATAATTTTGAAGTAGAGATCTGGGCCAGCCTGGGCATTAAGGATAACAGCATTTTTACTACTACCGATATTAAAATTTCGCTGGTGGTATTAGTAGCTATGAGTTTACTTATCCTGGTGCGCAAAAACCTACGTGCTTTTAGCATTATCCATTTAATGATCATTGCCGGCTGTGTGCTGGTGGGTATATCAACCATCATGTTTACCATTCAAATGGTAAGTCCAACCTTATGGATGACCCTGGTAGGCCTTGGCTTATACATGGGCTACGTTCCTTACAATGCTATATTTTTTGAGCGGATGATAGCATCGTTCCACTATAAAAGCAATGTGGGCTTTATCATGTACATTGCCGATTCGATGGGTTACCTTGGCAGTGTGAGCGTCTTATTAGTGAAAGAACTGGGGCGTCCCTCAATAAGCTGGGGAACCTTTTTTCGGGAAGGCGCAATGACTGTAGCCATTGTTGGCGGAATTTGCGGCATTTTATCGCTCATTTACTTTTTGCAAAGCGCTGCCCGTGATAAAAAAAAGATAATTGCGGGTGAAACCAATGAGCAAATAAATTTTCAAGCCATAAGTCCGCAGTCATGAGTCTAAATTAAAAAATGACCAATGGCCCAATGACCTAATAAATAATATAATGAGCGAAAACAATAACTCAAAAAACTCCCCCTTTAGGGGGCAGGGGGGCACTGCTATAATCATAGGCGCAGGCATAGTAGGTTTAGCTACTGCCCGCGCTTTGGCCATTCGTGGTTATAAGGTAACCGTGTTTGAGCGTAACGAACGCGCGGTAGGCGCGTCTATCCGCAATTTTGGTATGGTGTGGCCTATAGGCCAGGCTACCGGTCCAATGTTTGAACGCGCCATGCTATCAAAAAGCATCTGGAAAACGGTTTGCACCGAGGCCAAGATCTGGCATAATGAGGTTGGATCATTACACCTTGCTTACCATGATGATGAGCTGCAGGTGATTGAAGAATATGTAGATGTAAACAAGCAATACCGCGATTGCGCTGTGCTAACTCCTGGTGAAGCTGTTTCAAAATCACCTGCCATTAATACTGATGGCTTAAAAGGCGCTTTGTGGAGCGGCGAGGAAATGATTGTTGAATCGCGGGTAGCAATCGGGCAGGTAGCAGCATATCTTGCCGAAAAATTTGGCGTGGAGTTTCACTGGAATACAGCTATCAGCCGTATCCAACATCCCAAAGTTAGTTCGGGCGTCCAAAGTTGGGAAGCCGACGAGATCTATGTTTGCAGCGGCGCCGATTTTGAAACTTTATATCCTGAACTATTCGCGCAAACACAGATCACCAAATGCAAACTCCAAATGATGCGCCTGGTTACCCAACCCGATGAATGGCGCATCGGCCCATCGCTATGTGGTGGCTTGTCTATGATCCATTACCCGGGTTTCCAGGCCGCAGCTTCATTGCCTGCTTTGCGTAAACGCTATGAAGAACAGTATGCTACCCATCTGAAATGGGGCATCCATGTTATGGTATCACAAAACGGCAGCGGCGAGCTTACTATAGGCGATTCGCACGAATATGGTTTGGTTCATGACCCGTTTGATAAGGAATTTATTAATAATTTGATAATTGAATACTTACATACATTCGCCAATTTTAAAGATTGGAAAATGCTGCAGTCATGGCACGGCATCTATCCTAAAATGACCAACGGCGCGTATGAGCTTATTGTTGATATTGAGCCCGGGGTAACCCTCATCAATGGCCTCGGCGGTAACGGCATGACCCTGTCATTTGGCTTGTGCGAGCAGGAGATCGCCAGGCGGAAGGACGGTTAGTTTTTTAGACCATAGTCCATGGTCGATAGTCCATGGATTGAAAAAACTGCATATCTTGGTTTTTCAATAAGCCAACCATGGCTTATTGGCTATAACTATTGACAAAAACAATAACCAGGTCTATGAACTTTCGACCATAGACTAAAAACAAGAAAACCATGGTCTATGGACTATCGACCATGGACTAAAAATAAAACTATGTCTGATTCAAGAAGAGATTTTCTTAAAAAAGCAGCCTTATTAACCAGTGCAGCCGGCCTCGCCAGTATTTTACCCCAATCTATTCAAAAAGCAATGGCCATTAACCCGGCACCAGGGAGCACTTACCTGGATGCCGAGCACATTGTGATCCTGATGCAGGAAAACCGCTCGTTTGATCATACCTACGGGATGCTGAAGGGGGTACGTGGTTATAATGACCCACGCGCTATTGATTTGCCCAATAAAAACAAGGTTTGGCTGCAATCGAACAAAAAAGGCGAAACGTATGCCCCTTTCCACCTTGATATCAAGAATACCAAAGCAACCTGGATGAGCTCGTTGCCGCATTCATGGAGCAACCAGGTTAATGCTCGTAACGACGGCAAATTTGACCAATGGCTTAACGTTAAGCGTAACGGTATTAAGGAATATTCCAACATGCCTTTAACTATGGGTTTCCACAATCGCGAGGATATCCCGTTTTACTATGCCCTGGCCGATGCCTTTACCGTTTGCGATCAGAACTTTTGCTCATCCCTGACAGGTACAAATCCAAACAGGCTATATTTCTGGAGCGGCACTATCCGTGCTGAGCAGCATGAAAACTCCCTTGCACACGTTTGGAACGATGACATGGATTATGGTACCCTCAACTGGGCTACCTTCCCCGAGCGTTTGGAAGATCATAATATATCATGGAAACATTACCAGAACGAGATTGCCATTGATACCGGTTTACAGGGTGAAGAAGATCCATGGTTATCAAATTTCCAGGATAACCCGCTGGAATTTTTTGGCCAGTACAACATCAAACTTTACGATAAACACATCGCCCATTTGCAAAAAAAATCAACTGTTTTGCCTGATGAAATAGCAGCCCTTGAAAAACAAATTGCTGCTTTGCCTACCGGCGATGCACATATAGATCATTTACAAAAGCAGCTTAAACAAAAACAACGCGACCTGGACAACATCAAAAAGGATATGGCAAACCTTGATCCGGGGAAATTTGCAAGCCTGTCGCAGCGCGAAAAAAACCTTCACCAGAAAGGTTTCGTAACCAATACCAATGATCCGCACTATCGTACTTTAAGTCCGCTGAAATATAATGACGAAGGCACCGAACGCGAAGTTTTAGTACCTAAAGGAGATGTATTACACCAGTTCCGTGCCGATGTAAAAGGAGGTCAATTACCTACCGTAAGCTGGCTATCGGCGCCCGAGCATTTTTCTGACCATCCAAGCTCGGCCTGGTACGGTGCATGGTACGTATCTGAAGTACTGGACATCCTTACCCAAAATCCCGAAGTTTGGAAAAAGACTGTTTTCATTTTAGCTTATGATGAAAATGATGGCTACTTTGACCACATCCCTCCTTTCACCGCGCCTAATCCGCATAAACCGGGGACCGGCAAGGTATCAGCAGGTATCGACCCAAGCGTTGAATTCGTTACTTTAGAACAGGAAAAAGCGCGCAATAACTTCCCGGAAGTATTTGATCGTGAAAGCCCGATCGGTTTAGGCTTCCGTGTGCCGTTGGTAATTGCTTCACCATGGAGCCGCGGCGGCTGGGTAAATTCAGAAGTGTTTGACCATACTTCAACCCTGCAATTTTTAGAGAACTTTTTAAGCCACAAAACCGGTAAAAAAGTAACCGAGCCTAATATCAGCCAATGGCGCCGTACAGTTTGCGGTGATCTTTCGAGCGTTTTCCGCCCATATAACGGCGAGAAGATCGAGAACCCTGAGTTTGTTGCAAGGGAAGCATTTTTGGAGAGCATTCACAAAGCCCAGTTTAAGAAACTGCCATCAGATTATAAGTTGCTTACCGCCGATGAAATTGCGCAGATCAATAAAGATCCGCATTCATCCCCATATATGCCCCAACAGGAAAAAGGCATTAAACCTTCATCGGCACTGCCCTACCAGCTTTATGCCGATGGTAAATTAAGCGCTGATAAAAAATCGTTTGAGATCAAATTTACTGCGAGTAACAAAGCCTTTGGTGCAAAAGCGTTGGGCTCACCATTTAACGTGTATGTCCCCGGCAAATATGCTACGATGAATGATCCGCAGAAAATGGAAGACCTGCGTACCTGGGCCTATACCGTTAAAGCCGGCGATACCCTGGCAGATGTATGGCCGCTGCATGAATTTGAAAACGGCGAATATCATTTACGCACCTATGGCCCTAACGGCTTTTTCCGCGAGTACCGGGGTAATACTACCGATCCGCTGGTTGATGTTGTTTGCGAATACGAACAGGTTGCCGGTAAGTTAACAGGTAACATCTCCCTGAAAATAACAAATCATACAAGTAAGGCCCAAACTATTACGGTAACAGATCATGGCTACAAAACTCCCGATCATAAAGTTGCTGTAAAGGCAGGCTCAGGCGCAACCATTGCATTAAACTTAAGCAAAAGCCATAACTGGTATGATTTCAGTACAAAAGTTGACGGCTTTGATAAATTCGGTAAACGCTTTGCAGGTCGGGTTGAAACAGGTAAATCAAGCTTCAGCGATCCGTTAATGGGAAAAGCATTAGCATAATATTTAAACTTACTAAAAAGTAAAAAAGCCAGACTGCTCAGTCTGGCTTTTTGCATTTTAAGCCTTCCATTTCTTTTTGGATCTTGAAAGCTGTTAAAAATAAAAAAATGTAGAGGCGCATAATTGTGTCTCCCCGGAGGACAAGTCGATTTAAAAGTGCTCCAATCGCCGTAAATTGCAAGCGGGAGACGCAATTATGCGGCTCTACATTCGAAAAAAATTTAAACAATCTTTCAGAAACGGTTCAGATAAAACTTCTTTTAGTCGCCAGTAGCTCCGGTTTTATGAATTGCCGATGACATTGATTTTGTAACCCATTATTGCACTTTTTAAAACAACAGTATACATTTGCGTAATCAGTTACATAATTAGTTACTTATTAATATGGAGTTTTTTAATAAAGTGGGTAAGATGGCCATAGGTAGCAGGTTGAGGATGCTTACCGAAACTATCAGCGAAGACGCGGCACGCATTTACAAGTTATATGATATCGACTTTCAGCCTAAATGGTTCCCGGTTTTTTATGTATTGCAGGATGGTGCCGAATTTACCATTACAGCTATTGCCAAAGAGATCGGCCACTCGCACCCTTCTGTAAGTAAGATCATTGCCGAAATGGTGAAGAACGGTTTTGTTATTGAGAAAAAGGATAAGGCTGATGGCAGGCGCAACATGGTAAGCCTGTCGGCTAAAGGGATTGAGGTTGGAAAAAAAATCCAGGACCAGTATGCAGATGTAACCAATGCCGTTGAAGAACTTTTATCCCAGGCAAACCATGACCTATGGAAGGCTATTGAAGAATGGGAATACCTGCTGGAACAAAAATCATTGTTGCGCCGGGTACAGGCACATCAAAAAATAAGGGAGAGCAATAAGGTACACATCGTGCCTTATGAACCTAAATATGCTCGGGCTTTTAAAGCATTGAATGAAGAATGGATCTCCCAATATTTCAAAATGGAAGAAGCCGATTACAAGGCCCTTGATAACGCCGACGGTTATATCATCAACAACGGAGGCCATATATTGGTGGCCCTTTATAATGATGAACCCGTTGGTGTATGTGCCCTTTTAAAAATGGATGATCCTGATTATGACTATGAGCTTGCTAAAATGGCGGTTTCTCCAAAAGCAAGGGGTAAAAACATAGGCTTTTTACTTGGGCAGGCCATTGTTGAAAAGGCAAAATCGCTTGGTGCCCATAAACTATACCTGGAGAGCAATACCATTTTAAAACCGGCCATCAGCCTGTATCATAAGCTGGGTTTTGTAAAAGTTGCAGGCAGACCTTCGCCATATGAACGTGCCAATATCCAAATGGAGCTTGAACTGAAATAAATAGCCGAACAAACACCTTTAATTAAAGACGTTCCGTTTTGCCTCCATTAATAAATATTTTAACTATTGTATAACAATTGTGAATAAATTCAACAAACAGTTTATAGTATTTTTTGTTTCTTGCAATTGAAACTTAAACACTATATCTATATGAAACATAAAAAACTCCTGCTCCCTACACTAATATTATCTTTGAAAAACTTCAAAAAACATCTTATCATTTGTCTGGGTATCTGCCTATTTTGCAGCACTGCTGTACAAGCCCAGTTTGGCGGTTTTGGGAAAGCCATATTGGATAAAGGAGCCGATATGGTATCGGGCGGCAGCCTTAATAAATTGCTGAAACAGCCGCAGGCCATTACCACCAGCTTTAATGACGTTAACAAGACAGGCTCCAAGCCACCATCGTTTATGGAAGGGCAGGTAGCCGAGCCTTTATACCTTTTGCCAAAAGCACCCGGGGGCGGTTTTAAGCTTTGCGCCGGTTTTTATGAAATGACCAGCAAAAGCTATTGTCTGCATGCTGGTACTCGTGGCCCCAGTACAGGCGATGGGTATATGCTTGCCCCGGTGCTTGGGCCCAAGCGCGATGTGGTGATACTGATATTAAAACATGCTGAAACTCATCCCGAGGTTGACCAGCATAGCATCCAGATATTATTATGGTCGATTATTGCACGCACCAGGTTTGTTGATATGGGATCCGATATTAAGCTTACCGCGACCAGGCTGCTATCAGCTAATGAACTGTTAATGCTGGAAGGCGGTGCGCTGGGTGTATTGCCCGCCAGTGTAATGGATAAAGCCAAAAGCCAATTGCCGCCTGCGGTTCAAAGTGTTTTTGAGGCCGAAAACAATATCCGCCGATTAGCTGCCTCTGGTAATTCATCTTACGAAGAGATGGAAAAGTATGCCATGTTAGCCGGTTTGGCTCCGGCGCCTGATCCGGCGGTACCGTCAGGCATATGGTCATTGCACCCTGATGGATATTACATCCGGTTTTATCCGCATAGCTATTCAAAAACCACTGTACAGATCTACGTGCCGAAAGAACTCCTCAGCACAAAACCCGGTTTGGTTTACGACGGGCCTAATGGCATTGCCTGTCCGGCCAATGTGGGTTCGCAGCGCCTGGCTCAAACCAATGAACCGCTAAATCCTGATTATAATCAAAAATTAAAAACGATCTGTAATCAATAGATAGGGAAAGGTTAAAGGGAAAAGGCGAAAGGTTTTGTTACTTTTCGCCTTTTTTTGCTGGAGACCAATGCTTTATTCTTAAACAACCGGCGGATGAAAAGACTTCCCTGATGGTTACCCGCAATAACGTGGTGTAGAGACAACAGAACAGTCAAATACAACATTCACACTTAATTGAGATCTTTATGCTGAAACTCGGGTTTCAACAAGCTATTCATGGCCTTACGCAACTTCATTACCTTAGGTACTGAAACATGGCTGATATACGGGCTATTCATATGCAACCGGTAATATCCCTGGTGATAGTTTTCGGCAGGATATAATACTTTAAACGGAACAACCTGTGTAACGATAGGACTGCTGTAATGATGTGTAGCGTTAACTTTAGCTATTACACTTTCTAAAGTTTTCTTTTCTTCCGGTGTACGGTAAAAAGCTACTGAGCGGTAGTCGTCGCCCACATCCGGGCCCTGCCTGTCTACAGTGGTAGGATCGTGTGCATAAAAAAAAGCTTCGGCTAAAGCAGCATAGCTTATTTCAGCAGGGTTGTAGTATACCTGTACTGATTCGGCATGACCGGTATTTTTACCGCAAACATCCTCGTACGATGGATTTTTAGTTGTGCCGCCGGCATACCCGGCTACTACTTTATTAACACCCTTCAATTCATACAAACCTTCCGAAAGGCTCCAGAAACAACCACCGGCAAAAGTGGCAACCTTTTCGCCCGCCTTTGGGGCAGGCAGGCTTGCAAAACCGTTTCCGCCGGTCTGCGCATCGGCACAGCCAAACAATATCAGCAGGCCAAGCAGGCATACATTTAACTTTTTTGTTAACATGATATTTTTAATTTAAATAGTTTAATTATTTAGCCGGAATAAACTTAAAAGCATATGAGTCCATGCAATAGCGCTTGCCCGTAGGTGCAGGCCCATCATTAAAAACATGGCCGAGATGCAAACCGGTGCTGGCTTCAACTACCTCTTCGCGCACCATCCCATATGATGTATCCTTAACAATTTTGATCGCATTTGGATCTATAGGTTTAAAGAAACTTGGCCAGCCTGTACCCGATTCAAACTTGGCATCCGAACTAAATAACGGTTTGCCGGTAGCCGCGCTCACATATATCCCTTTTTCATGATTGTTCCAGTAAGGGTTATGAAAGGGCTGCTCAGTCCCTCTATTTACCAATATCTCATACGCCTCGGGCGTTAATACCTGTTTCCAATAGCTCGCCGGCTTAGCCTGCGGATATGTTTTGGTGTCAACAGTTTTATCGGCATGTGGAGTGCTTTGACTGCACGCGTTAAGGGCCAATAATATCAATGGTATAATAAACAAATTTATCTTTTTCATACCCTCTTTGTCGTAGATATACGAAGAACCTTACAGGCAGGTGAAAGTTATTCAGTCATTTAATTGTCTGAATTTATTATAGATAGCGTTGCCCTAAACTGCGTATTAAATACCCTACGTAAAAACACGTCATATAACTCTTTTTATTGTAGATCGGCTATCCTTATTTGCAACCCGGGAGAACGCGCATAGTCCGTTGTTACCTTTCAACCTCCAATAGCCGCCAAATTTCCGGTCCGAAAAAATAAAAAACCTCGTAAGGATTCCCTCTCCTGCCCGACTAATGCACAAATCAAAACATCAATTTAACACGGGCTATAAACTTTTACACAAACCATTACCACCACATTGAGTTATGCAAAGCCAAAACAGCACCCATCTTAACCTTGATAAAAGCACCGGGCCCCGTGTCTGGGTAGCGCGACATGCCGACTATCTTTACAGCTATGCCCTTGCCCGCGTTAACGATGGCGAGTTAGCCCGCGATCTTGTACAGGAAACCTTTTTAGCTGCGCTCGAACGTTTAAAAAAATTTGAGGGTAAAAGCACCGAACGTACATGGCTTACCGCCATACTCAAAAACAAGATTATTGATGTTTACCGCAAAAAAGCATCCTCTTTTGTTAAAGAACCTGCGGTAACATTCGCCGAATATGAAACAGACGATTTTTTTGAACCTGATGCCCATAACTGGAAACCAGATCACCGCCCCGCAGAATTTGGTATGGAGCAAACCGACCACCTTGAAAGCAAAGAATTTGAGCTGATACTGCAACGATGTTTAAAAAAAATGCCATCGCTCTGGTTCTCGGTTTTTACGATGAAACACCTCGATGATGAGCCCGCCGATACCATCTGCAACCACCTTAGAATATCACCTTCCAACTTTTGGGTAATTATTCACCGCGCTAAATTAAGCCTGAGAGAGTGCCTTCAAAAAAATTGGATTTAAACTAATAGAATATGGACGAATTAACCAAAATAGCCTACAACTGCAAAAAGGCTACTTACCTGATCGAGAAGCAGCATATAGGAGAGATCACCCTGCGCGAAAAACTGGAATTAAAGATCCACCTGGCAGGGTGCCGCGTTTGCAGGATATTTCAGCAACAAAGTACCGCCATTAATCGCATGATCAAAAACATGTTCCATCAGTCTGTTGCCGGAAACATCAAGCTTGATGACAAATTTAAAGATGAATTGCAACACATGATAGATGAACAACTGGAAAAGTAAAACCTATAGATAAAAACTATACTTCAAAACCCGCGATATAGCAAAATCTCAAAAGCAGGCATGAACGATAAGAGTCCGCTTCTCACCTGCTATGCCTCAGGCAATATCAATCGCTTTTTGATCACCCGCCTCAGGTGTTCGCTGTGAGTATCGCCCCACTGGCCGAGCTCATTAATGATGGGCATTATTGATTTCCCTAAATCTGTTAAATAATATTCTACTTTAGGCGGCTGCTGATTATATACTGTTTTGGCCACCAGTTCGTCATCCTCTAATTGATTTAGCTGGATATTCAACACCCGGCGGGATGCTTCCGGGATATTTTTTTGTAATTGCCCCGGCCTGCTGATTCCCTGCGATATGTAATACAACAAATGGATCTTCCATTTGCCAAATACCACCTCACGTATCAGGTCAAGCCCGCATTCTTCCTGTATAGGTAATTTCCTTTCATACATAATAATTCCGTTTTGGTATTATTTAAACTGCCAATTTCGGCGGCTACAGGGATAAATTTATCCGTATTGAATCATTTTTCCGTACTTGACCCGGCTACGATACATCCTGAACTTTGTGCGGTCAAATAAACAAAAAAGAGAGTAAAATGATTGCAAAGGTAAATTTCAATATCGATCCAAATGAATTTAATGGTAAAAAGATCCTGGTTACAGCCGGAACAAAAGGTGCAGGCAAAGCCATTTTTGAGCGCTTGCTTAAAGGTGGCGCCAATATCGTAACTACGGCCCGTGTGCAGCCAACGGATATTACCTCCCAACACTTTATCCAGGCCGACCTGAGCACAAAAACCGGTACTGATAAAGTGATCAGCGAAACCCTTAAGCGTTTAGGCGGTATCGACATCCTGATCAACAACCTTGGAGGCTCTGAATCGCCGGCAGGCGGAGTTATGGTGCTAAGTGATGAAGACTGGGAAGCAGCCCTGCAAACCAATTTATTAGCGGCTGTTAGGTTAGACAGAGGATTGCTGCCAACCATGCTTAATCAAAAACAAGGGGTGATAGTGCACATTTCGTCCATACAACGTAAAATGCCGCTTTTCGAGGCAACATTACCATACGCAGCAGCAAAAGCAGCCCTGAGTAATTATAGCAAAGGCATTTCAAAGGAGCTTGCACCAAGAGGTGTGCGGGTTAATTCGGTAGCGCCAGGTTTTATCAATACCGGCGGGGCACAGGGTATGATTGACAACCTGGCCTCACAAAACGGCGGTGACAAAGAAGCAGCACTAAAAACCATTATGGATTCGTTAGGGGGCATCCCCATGGGCCGCCCGGCAGAGCCTGAAGAAGTTGCCGAACTGGTAGCCTTCCTGGTATCAGACCGTGCTGCTTATTTAAACGGAAGCGAATTTACTATAGATGGAGGCACTATCCCTGTTGTATAATCCATTAACTTATTTACAATAGCGGATAATTTTTATCCGCTATTTTTTTACAATTGAAACCCCTATCCCTTGCATACTAAAACCTAAGCTCAAACGTATTTATGCTAATCACACCGGGGTTAAAATTTTTAATCCAAAGTAGCGTAATGCCTGCTGGTTACGTAAAGTTAAAATATCAGTTTACTACCAATATTTTATTTTATGAAAACAGTTCAGCAAAAATTAACAAGGCGGGCAGGCATTATCGGGATGGTGTGTTTGCTGGCAACAACACTCAGCTCGTGTTTAAAAGATCACAACAACTACGTTCAGCCGCCGGTGGCACTTGTTTCGGTCATCAATGCCTCACCCGATTCTGATCCGGTTGATTTTTATCTTGAGCCCAACAGGGCCAATAATTTCCCAATTCGTTACGGTCATGGTATAGATTATATTAATGCCTACCCAGGTAAAAGAACAGCAACCTTTTATGTTTCGGGCACAAAGCAAAAAGTTGCAGACGATACCATCACCCTCGTAGCTAAAAAACTTTACTCGGTATACCTTGCCAACACAGCAGGTAAACGCGATGTAATTTTTGTTGCCGATTCTATTATTCAGCCGGCCGCCGGGATGGCCAGTATCCGTTTGGCAAACCTCAGTGCCGATGCCGGTACGGTTGACCTGGTTACTTCAAAAGATTCGGTTCTGGCATCAAACAAAGCATACAAGCAGGTATCTGATTTTGTGACTATTAAAGGCAATGTTACCTACACGCTTAACATTCGTCAAAAAGGCACTACTACGGTATTAGCCAGCCTTACTAACGTTAACCTTCGGGCGGGTTCTGTATATACCGTGTGGCTGCAGGGTATTAAAGTAGCAACCGACGATAAAAAACTAAGTGCAGATATTCAAACCAACGTTTACTATTATTAAATAACCTATACCTGTGTTGTAAGGCCCGGCCATTGTGCCGGGTTTTATTTTTTGTAGATCAACCTACAGGTTAACAATTTCATAATATAAACTTCGCCATATTTAAACCTTACCATTATACATTTAACCCGGTTAATGTTTTTTTGATAAACCTCAAATTTCCGGAAAAGATGGATGAGCGTGTAGTGATCATTGTGCCGGCCCGCATGGCATCAAGTCGTTTATATGGCAAAGTAATGCTGCCTATATTGGGTAAAAGTTTATTGGCCCGCATGGTTGAGCGGTTGGATATGATCCAGCACCAGGCCAGCATTGTCATTGCCACCTCGGAAGGTATTGAAGACGATGTTATAGCAAGAGAGGCTGAAAACCTTAACATTCCCTGCTATCGCGGCAGCCTTGGCAACTTGTTGGACAGGCATTACCAGGCGGCCAAATTTTTCAACGCCGATGTAGTGGTAAAAATCCCTTCCGACTGCCCGCTGATCGATCCGCGGATCATTGATAACGTGCTTGAATATTTTTTCAGCAACAGGCAAAAGTTTGACTATGTAAGCAACCTGTACCCGGCCACCTATCCCGATGGCAACGACGTAGAAGTGATGACCCTGGCCTGCCTCAAACAAGCCTGGGAAAATGCCGGTCGCCCTCATGATCTGGAGCATACCTCGCCCTACATCTATGAAAATCCGCTTATTTTTAACATCGGCAACGTAACCTGGGAAACCGGCCTGGATTATTCTATGTCGCATCGTTTTGCGCTTGATCACCCCGAGGATTTTTATTTCATCGAGCGTGTATTTAAAGAGCTGTACCCGGTTTGTAACCGTTTTTCATGCCAGGATATCCTTAACCTGCTGAAACTAAAACCCGAGATCTACGAAATAAACGCCCGCTATAACAGCACCAACTGGTACAACAAACACCTGAACGAAGTAAAGCCCGAGTTTGCTATGGCTTGAGGGTAGAGATTAGAGGCTGGTGATTGGAGATTAGTCCAGGCTACCCGCTGCTATCTAATGCAAATTTAACGTCAGAAATATGCCGGCGTTAATTGATATCAGGCAATCCTCAAATCAAGTATATCAAGGTACCTTATCAGCGAAATCAACGTAATCATTTTAAAAATCAACGGTTATCTTTGCCGTATGCTGATATCGCCATCCACTCTACGCGCATTTACCGAAAATATATTCAAAGCTATTGGCTGCAGCCATGAACATGCGGTTTTAGCAGCCGACGTGTTGCTTAAATCAGATCTCCGTGGTATCGACTCGCATGGCGTAGCCCGCCTGAGCGGTTATGTACGCCTGTGGGAGAAGAAACGCATTAATCCTACGCCCAACATCCGGATAGTGCATGAAACGCCAACAACAGCCACGGTAGATGGCGATGCAGGCCTTGGTTTAGTAGTAGCTCCGTTTGCCATGGAGGTAGCCATTAAAAAAGCTGAGCTATACGGATCGGGTTGGGTATCAGTACGTAACTCCAACCATTTTGGTATTGCTGGTTATCATGCGTTAATGGCTGTGGAGAAAAATATGATCGGCTTTGCCATGACCAATGCCAGTCCACTGGTTGCTCCTACCTTTTCTAATGAACGGCTTTTAGGTACCAACCCAATGTGTTATGCTTTTCCGGCAGGAAAATATCCCCCGGTAATTGTTGATATGGCAACTTCAGCAGCAGCCAATGGAAAACTGGAAATAGCTCAGCGCTTAGGCAAGCAGGTTCCCGAAGGCTGGATCCAGGATAAAGAAGGCAACTATACTACCGATCCGCATGCGCTAAAGACCGGCGGTTCCCTCCTGCCCCTCGGCAGCGACCGCGACCATGGCAGTAATAAAGGCTTTGGTTTAAGTGCAACAGTTGATATATTATCCGCGGTACTATCGGGAGCCAATTACGGTCCATGGGTACCGCCGTTCGTGGCCTTTCTTGATCCGCCGAATGATCCCGTTGGCGCGGGTATAGGGCATTTTTTAGGTGCTATGCGCGTGGATGGCTTCCGTCCTGTTGATGAGTTTAAAGATCATTTAGATAACTGGGTGGAGCGGTTTAAATCTTCAAGCACAGTTGATCCGTCACAAAAGGTCATTATCCCTGGTGAGCCGGAACTTGAAGCAGAAGCCGACAGGATGGCAAACGGCATTCCTTTGGTTGATGCGGTTGTAGAAGATTTGAATAAACTGGCGGAGAGGTTCAATATTAGCCCGCTGCCGCGGGTTTAGCGCAGCGTAACCCGTGGTCAGCATAATGTAAGCTTCCAGCTTACGGAAATTCAGCTGAAAACTGAAACTATGGTAAACCACAGGTTGAAAGCCCGCGGCAGTGATTTTATTAAAGTGAAAAGCCTGTTTTGCTCCTCAAAACAGGCTTTTCACTTTAATTCCCCCTACAGGGGGTTAGGGGGCTAATGGATCAGATTAAACAGCCTGCTCCAGCGGATCTTGTGGATGAACGATGCATTGTCGTCAACACTCATCCAAATGAACAGTGCTTTACCCACAATATGATCTTCAGGAACAAAGCCCCAGAAACGTGAATCTTCCGAGTTATGACGGTTATCGCCCATCATAAAATAGTAGTTGAGTTTAAAGGTATAGCTATCAGCTTTTTTTCCATTGATGAGAATGTCTTTACCGTTCACTTCAACCTTGTTGCCTTCATATACGGCAATCGCACGACCGTAGATCGGGAAGGTTAAACTATCCAGCTTTACTGTCCAGCCCTTTTTAGGTACAATGACAGGCCCGAAGTTGTCTACATTCCATTTATAGTCGGGAGTGTTAGCTCCTATTTTGTAGTTGGAGAAAATGGCAGGGTAAACCGGGTTCATCGGATCAGACGCCCCCGGCGGGGTTAACCGTGGTGTAACTGACTTGATGTTTGAATATCCCCTCAGTGCCTTTGCCGATTCTTCGGTGGTATTGGTAATAAACTCAGTATTATTTACTGATGAAATATCCGACAAATGCAAATCTGTTGCTATCTGCGGGTTAAGCTCGTTTCCATCTGTTTTAACATCATAGGTGATCTCGCCTTTTGGTGGTGTAACAGCAGCTTTCCCATTTATAAATACCTGGGCCTTAACTACACTCAGCGTATCGCCCGGGGTACCCTGGCAGCGTTTGATATAGTTTTCGCGTTTATCAACCGGCCTGAAATAAGGCGAATCGGCATCCATAGGATAATTGAACACTACCACATCACCTTTTTTAATATCACTTAAACCCGGCAGACGATAGTACGGCAGTTCGATACCATCCCAATAGGCTTTGGTATTGATAAGCGGCATGGTATGGTGTGCGAAAGGGAATGCAACAGGCGTCATGGGTAAACGCGCTCCATAGTTCACTTTGCTTACAAACAGGTAATCGCCAATAAGCAATGAACTCTCCATGGAAGCACTGGGGATCACATAAGCCTCGATAAACAGCGTGCGGATCAGTGTGGCAGCAATTACCGCAAAAATGATGGCATCAGCCCACTCACGTGCCTGGGTTTTCTTAAGTGCCCGCTTGTACTTCTCCCTGAATTCCGGGCTTGCAGATTGGCCCAAATATTTGGTATCCTTATCAAAACCCCATTTTGGGAAATAGATGAACTGCAGCACAATGCCGGCGCAATGCTCTGCAAACGTGAACTTACCGTATGATTTAATAAAATCGATAGTTATACCCAAGGCAACAAGAAAGCCCAAACCGGGTATCAGCAATAATATAAACCACCAGCCCGGCCTGCCGCTCAGTTTGATCATGACGTATAAATTGTACAAGGGCACTATAGCTTCCCAACCCGGCCGGCCGGCTTTTTCGAATAATTTCCATAAGCCTATATAGGGCAATATGATTAAAACAATAAATGTTATTACAAATCCTAAAACGTTCACTTTGGTATTTTTATATTTTCAATTAATGTATGCCCCTGAACAACCGGTTCCACCTTATTTTATTAAAGAAGCTGGCTGTACTGTCAATACTCATCCAGGTAAATAAAGCTTTGCCTACTACGTGATCTTCCGGAACAAAACCCCAAAAGCGCGAGTCTTCCGAATTATGACGATTATCCCCCATCATAAAATAGTAGTTAAGCTTAAAGGTATAAGTATCGGCTTTTTTTCCGTTAATCATGATATCCTTACCCACAACATTTACTTTATTATTTTCATAAATCTCAATAGCGCGGCCATAAACCGGGAAAGTCAGGCTATCCAATTTAACTGTCCAGCCTTTTTTAGGGATAATGATGGGGCCATAATTATCTACATTCCATTTAAAGTCAGGAAAATTAGGTGTGATCTTATAACGCGGGTACTTGGCAGGGTAAACCGGATTCAGCGGGTCACTGGTACCCTTAAGCGTTACCGCAGGCACAATTGATTTTACATTTGAATAAGTTTTCAAAGTAGCTGCCGATTCTTTCCCCATCATCATTTCATAACGGTTGCCGGTATTGCCCCTGATATCTATCTTAAGTTCGTTCAAAATAGCCGGGTTAAATTCCTGCCCATTGGTTTCAACAAAATAACCTTCCTTTCCTCTTTCGGGATTTGGCGCTGCCTTACCATTAATATACACCTGTGCATTAACAACACTTAAGGTGTCTCCGGGGGTACCCTGGCAGCGTTTGATAATGTTTTCGCGTTTATCCACCGGCCTGAAATAAGGAGAATCGGCCTCTATCGGCGCGTTAAAAACCACGATGTCCTGCTTTTTTATATCACTTAAACCCGGCAAGCGATAATAAGGCAATTTTACCCCTCCCCAATAGGCCTGAGTCCCCCAGGGAGTGGTATGGTGCATAAACGGAAATGAAACAGGCGTTATTGGCATCCTTGCACCGTAGTTAACCTTACTTACAAACAAGTAGTCGCCAATTAAAAGCGAGTTTTCCATCGAACCGCTGGGGATAACGTAAGCTTCGATAAACAGCGTACGGATAAGGGTAGCGGCTATTACTGCAAATATGATAGCATCGCCCCATTCACGAAGCGCACTTTTTTTCTTTTTTACTTTAGTTGAATCTTTCTTTTTCCAGAATTTCCAGTTCATATGATGTATCGAATGTGCAAATTTCAGATGTGCAAATGTGCAGATTTTTTAATGTTTATATTTTATGTATAAGATATATGTTACACGTTATATGTTACGCTTTCCAATATTAATTATAGATTCCTATGATCAGGCACAAATTGATAACTATTTAATCTCTCATCTGCATATCTTCCCATTCATCTGCACATCTAAAATCTGCACATCTGCATATCTCTCTAATTAATCCTCCTAAATACCCTGTCCCATCTTATTTTACAAAATGAAGGCGAATTGGCATCCCAGCTCATCCATACCAATACGGCTTTGCCTACAATATGGTCTTCGGGCACAAAGCCCCAAAAACGCGAATCTTCAGAGTTATGCCGGTTATCGCCCATCATCCAATAGTAATCCATTTTAAAGGTATAACTATCGGCCTTGCTCCCATTAATAAGAACTCCGTTCCCTTTAACCTGCACTTTATTATTTTCATACACCTCAATGGCCCGGCGATAAAAAGGCATGGTCATGCTATCCAGCTTTACCGTCCAGCCTCTTCGCGGAATAATAATTGGCCCCAGGTTATCCTCGTTCCACCTAAAGCGCGGATCATGCGGAAAAACCTCATGATCGTACACCCCTCTTAACTTAACATCGGGCTTCACCGCCTCGATATAGGGATATGTTTTTAGCTTTTCGGCCGATTGTGCAGTCATATTCGTTGTAAAATCAACCGAGGTAAACTGTTGAATATCCGACAGATGAAGGTTATATCGCATATGGGGGCCAAACCCTCCTCCCGAACCATTGGTACGTACCCGGTATTCCATTTCTCCGTTAGGCGGGGCGGCTATTAAACGGTTATTTACGTATACCTGGCCGTACTCCAGCTTTATAATGTCGCCGGGCGTGCCCTGGCACCGTTTAATATAATTTTCCTGCTTATCTACAGGACGGTAAAACGGCGAATCGGCATCCATTGGATAGTTAAATACTACTGCATCACCCTTTTTTACTTCGCTGAAACCCGGCAGCCGATAGTAGGGCAGCTTAATACCATCCCAATAGGCTTTAGTACCGGTGAGCGGCATAGTGTGGTGTGCAAATGGAAATGCTATGGGGGTCATAGGCAGGCGTGCACCGTAATTGATCTTGCTTACAAATAAAAAGTCGCCTACCATTAGTGAGCTCTCCATAGATGACGAAGGAATGGTGAAAGCCTCGAGGAAAAGCCCGCGGATAACCGTCGCCGCTATTACAGCGAAAAGGATAGCTTCCGTCCATTCCAGCACAGGTGATTTATCAAGATCATGGTATTTTTCCCTGAAATCGTCACTTGCCGATGGACCAACGTACCGGGTATTTTTATCAAAGCCCCATTTGGGGATAAAAATAAATGGCAACAGCACCGACACGGTAATTTGCCCGATGCCCACCTTGCCAAACGATTTAATGAAGTCAATGAGGATACCGATACTTATAATAAAGTTTATGCCCGGTATTAAAAGCAACAATAGCAACCAGAGCGGCCGCTGGCTTAGCTTGAGCATAACATACAGGTGATACACCGGGATCAGCGCTTCCCAGCCCGGGCGACCGGCTTTTTCAAAAAGTTTCCAGTATCCGGCCAGTATTAAAATCAATAGCGGGCCTGTAATGATATAAAACCCTATATAGCCCGCTATTGCCATTTATATTAAAAAGCTATTAGCTGTTAAAATCAAACATGGCTTCAACAGAGTAAAAACCCTTTTTATCGTGCAGCCACTCGGCAGCCAGTACGGCGCCTAACGCAAACCCATTACGGTTATGGGCAGTATGCTTAAATTCGATGCTATCCACTTCCGAATCATAAATAACAGTATGTGTACCCGGCACACTGTCAATCCTTAATGATTCTATAAGCAATTGGTTAGGTGCAACATTCGCATCGTCATCGCTGTCGTCGGTAGTTAATACATTAATCCACTCATTTTTGGTATCGGTGTTGTTAATGATGCCTTCGGCGATGGTTATTGCCGTACCGCTTGGCGAATCCATTTTTTGGGTATGGTGGATCTCTTCAACCTGTACTTCGTAATAAGGGTACTTGTTCATGACTTTAGCCAGCAGCTTATTCACGTAAAAAAATACGTTAACGCCAACGCTGAAGTTTGAAGCCCACAATAATGATTTATTCCCCTCAATACATTGCTGTTTTACTTCCGGTAATTTCTCGTACCAGCCTGTAGTACCAATAACAACAGGTACATTGGCATTAAAGCAATGCTCAATATTTGATAATACGGACGCCGGGGTAGTAAATTCAATTACCACATCTGCTTTTTGCAGGTTTTCGGGTGTAAGGTCATGGAGGGTTTCATGATCAATGGTAAGTACAATTTCATGCTTGCGGCTAAGGGCTATCTTTTCGATGATTTTGCCCATTTTTCCGTAGCCAAGTAACGCTATCTTCATTTCAGGTATTATGGTTTTCCTTATTAAAACGTAAAGGTAACTTTTATACCCGGAATATAAGCATTATTAGCACCCTGCGCATAAACCGGCTGATTAATTATACCCGGGGCTACTTTGAACGACAAATTATTATCCACCGTGTATGAGTGGATGAACTTGGCATCGATATAAGCATCAATAGCCTGGATACCCCATACAGCTAAAAAGCCCAGTATGCTCAAATCACGGTTACGCCTTGAATTTTCACGGGCATCGCTCAAGTTGGCATCGGGCACGTCTTTATAAAGGTTATATTCTGTATAATAAGGGTCGCCGGGATTAGGAGGAGTACCCTGGCGGTATCTTGATAATGTTAAATATTCTTTGTAATAATGCTGGTTATATATAATGGCCGAGGTTAGCAAACCTAAACCTCCGTAAATTAACGGCACTTTCCACCATCTGTGGTTGTAAACCTGGCCCCAACCAGGTATCATCAATGAATGCATTACTGCTTTATGCGGGATGTGGGTACTATCGGGATGATAGATCTTTTCTTTGGCAGGATCAATCTTTGGAGCAAATGAGCCCGACGGGGTTTTAACAGGATGCTTTACTTTCAGCGTATCACTTTTTTTACTCCCCGTACTATCAACTACCTGAGCTTGTGCGGCAGAAATAAAAAAAGCTGATACGGCTAAAAAAAACAGGAATTTATACATTTTTTAAATTAACAATTACCAATCAAGCATTTCAAGGATGCGGCCAAGATCATCTTCCGAAAGGAAAGGGATCTCGATAACACCGCTTCCGCGGCTGCCAACTTTTAGTTTTACCCTTGTACTAAATTTTGAAGCCAGGTCATCCTGGATCTTTTGCAACTGATATGATACCGGCTCCGGCTGTTTGCCTTCCTTTTTTACCGGCGACTTTTGCATCTCTCTTACCAGTTCTTCAACCTTACGAACGGATAAACCTTCCTTTATAATATGCTGATGTATAAATAATTGTTTGGCAGGATCGGTTAGCGTTAAAATAGCTTTGGCATGCCCCATTGAAAGCTCGCCATCACGAATGGAGGCCTGGATAACCGGCGGCAACCTTAACAAACGAAGGTAGTTGGTCACTGTTGAGCGGTTTTTGCTTACTCTATCGCCCAGTTCTTCCTGCTTCAGGTTACATTCCTCAATCATGCGCTGAAAACTCAGGGCAACCTCAATAGCATTCAGGTTTTCGCGCTGAATGTTTTCAATAAGTGCCATTTCCAGCATTTGCTGATCATTGGCAGTACGCACATAAGCCGGGATCTGGGTTAGGCCAGCCAGCTTTGACGCCCGAAAACGACGCTCGCCTGATATCAGCTGATATTTATGTGCCCCTATTTTCCTGAGCGTTATCGGCTGAATTAAACCCTGCAGTTTGATCGACTCTGAAAGCTCGGCCAGTGCCTGCTCATCAAAATCGGTACGTGGCTGAAACGGGTTAACCTCAATTTCGGCCAGTTTTATTTCATTAACCGAGCCAAGGTCATTTACCTCGGCCGGGCTTGCTGTTTCCCTGTTTCTGTTTTGGTATGGTTGTACGTTAGGCGTGTCGTTTAATAGCGCACTCAGTCCCTTGCCCAGGGCATTTCTCTTTTCACCACTCATTTACTATACTGTTGCTGTAGCTGTTGCCTGTTCACCCTTAACCAACCCGTTTTTTTCCAGAATTTCGCGGGCAAGGTTTAAATAATTTATTGCACCCTTACAGGTAGCATCATGCATAATTACCGATACGCCAAAGCTCGGGGCCTCGCTTAAACGGGTATTACGCTGTATAATGGTATCAAAAACCATATCTTCAAAATGGGTCCTAACTTCGTCAACCACCTGGTTGCTCAGGCGTAAACGCACATCGTACATGGTTAACAGGATCCCTTCAATCTCCAGTTGCGGGTTAAGGCGCGATTGAACTATTTTAATGGTATTTAACAATTTGCCCAAACCTTCCAATGCGAAATACTCGCACTGTACCGGTACAATTACCGAATCGGCAGCGGTTAAAGCGTTAATGGTGATCAAACCTAATGACGGCGAACAATCGATAATAATAAAATCATATTCATCCCTCACTTTTTCAAATACCTGTTTCATTTTAAACTCGCGGCCGGTTAAATTGATCATTTCAATTTCAGCACCTACCAGGTCAATATGTGCGGGTAATAAATCAAGATTAGGAGTTTCAGTTTTCTGAATGGCCTCATGAGGATCAACCTCATTGATGATACATTCATAGATACTGTTTTTTATATTGCGGGGATCGAAACCAATACCCGAAGTTGAATTAGCCTGCGGGTCGGCGTCAACCAACAAGGTTTTATAATCTAATACAGCTAAACTTGCAGCCAGATTTATAGATGATGTAGTTTTCCCTACGCCGCCTTTCTGGTTGGCTAAAGCAATAATTTTACTCATTCTATAGTTTAAAAAAATTTATAGTTCTGTGATTTATAACAACGTTAAATAGAAACAGAAATTTCTACTTTCGTAAAGTTTTTATCCGGTGATAAAGATACGGAATTAAATAATGTAGAATTCCACAGCTTTTGCCTATTTACAAACAATATTGATCAATTAGTTAACTATCAATGCGGCAACTAATAAATATTATTACTTAATCATATTTATTACTAAAGTATTCATTAACAAAATATTACAATTATTCAACAACGATATTACTAATTTGATCAGTCAGCAATTTACTAATAATAAATGATAACCATAATATCGTCAACCAACAGGCCAGGAAGCTCAACGCTCAAACTTGCTAACGTTTACCAGCAAAAACTGCAGGAAAAGGGTGTTGAAGCAGGCATCTTATCACTTGCTCAACTGCCTCCAAATGTTATTGAAACCGACCTCTACAACAAACGCAGCGCCGCATTTGAGCCTATCCAGCAAATAGTTACCAATACGGATAAATTCATATTCCTTATCCCCGAATATAACGGCAGCTTTCCGGGTGTACTTAAGGTTTTCATTGATGCCTGTAGTTTCCCCGAAAGTTTTTATGATAAAAAAGCGGCGTTAGTAGGCTTATCATCGGGCAAATATGGTAATATCCGCGGGGTTGACCATTTTACCGGCGTTTGCCATTACCTGCACCTCAACATTATGGCGCTTAAATTACATATAGCGGCCATACACAAAGAGTTTGATGAAGAAGGGCACCTATTTAAGCCCGATACCATAAAATTTGTCAATGAGCAGATTGAAAAGATCATTAAGTTTTAACCTGTTTGATTTCACCGATTGATGGCTTAGTTTAGTCCAAGATCCAGGGTGGCAGTCAGAGATCAGTTTTTTATCCTATAAACTACATGATTTACCTCTTGCTATGCCCTGCTCCCGCCGGGTGTTGGGCTAAAATAAAAATGCTTACTCGTTCTTATATTCCTTATGTACAATCAAGAAACTCGCACGCTCTTCCTTATGAAAAGGAATATTCCAATTACCCTGGTAGGTAATTTTTGTAGGTAGCGGTTCGCCCTGGAAATTATTAAGCTCGATGTCCATCTGCACATTAAAATCAAAGAACATGTTGCTGAATTTCATATCGATATAGCGGCCAAGGATCTGAAAGGTACGCTCATCAAAAATGGTGGTCATTTCCTTGATCATGGTATCGCTGTCGGATGTGCTCGGCTTGCACCTCACCTTAAAGCGGTAAACAGGAATGGTGTCGAGGTATTTACCACGCGCAAATTCGTAATAATAATACTGGCGCATATCATTAGAGAAAATTTCCGTTTTGCTGCTGATGAAAGGGATCCCGCTTACCTTACGGCCCGGCGTAAAGATCAGCGTTTTGAGTTTGCTTTTGTATGATTCATTTTTACCTCCCGATCCCGGCAGGGCATCACCTTTAGTAAAATCAGAGTTATAGGCGTTCATGAAAATAAAATCGAACATCTCAACCGTATACAACTGGTACTTGCCGTTCTTTTTGTAAACATCACCACTGTCCTTTTTAGCAACGTATTCTATTTTATGTTTACCGGCTGCGTTGCTGTGGAGTATTTTACGGTAGATGCGCCCGTTTACCCGGTTCTTGCTGTCGTAAGTAAAAATTCGGTTTTCGGCAGTGAAGCCAAAGCCTTTCATATTCTGGAAGGCTTTATAAAAGCCTGTATCGGCCAATACGGCATCTATGAAATCCTGCGCATTGAGTTTATGTGAGCGGATATCAACCAATGAATCGATAACAATAGTACGGATAGTATCAGGGTTAAAGCGATTGATTTGCTGAGCTTTGGTGAAAAGGCTTGCGCCTATAAGGATAAGGATCAGGAATAGTTTCTTCATTAAACAATCAACTTATTGTGTAGATACGCGTCGGATGGCGAATCATGGAGACATCGGCGGTAAATGGGAAGGCCTGTCAGTCTGAGCCTGTCGAAGACTCGCGCGGAGAGGCCAACCCACCATGCTTCGACTTGCTCAGCATGATACCCTTTTTATAGTTATAAAAATTGATTTCCGTGACTAAAACTAATCTCTAATCACCAACCTCTAATCTCTTGAAATTAGTTACCTAACTGTTTAACCGCCAAATAAGCCATCAAACCGGTACTTATTTTAAATGCATCTTCTTCCACATCAAAAGTAGGTGTGTGCACAGATGAAGTTATTCCCCGGGCTTCGTTACGGGTGCCGAGGCGATAAAAACAGCTGCTGGCAGCCTGCGAGTAATAAGCAAAATCTTCGGCAGCCATCCAGATATCCAGGTCGAGCACGTTTTCTTTCCCCAGGTAAGCTTCGGCATGGCCGCGGGTGGCATGGGTTAATTTTTCTTCGTTGATCAGGAACGGATAACCACGCATGATATTGAAATCGCAGCTTCCGCCCATGCTTTCGGCAATGCCTTCAGCCATTTTTTTCATGCGTTTGTGAGCTTCCTCGCGCCATTTCTCATCCATGGTGCGGAAAGTACCTTCCAGGTAAACCTCGTTAGGGATCACGTTGGTAGCCCCATTGGCTATTACCTTACCAAATGATAATACCGACGGACTTTTAGGATCGGCAAAGCGGCTCACCACCTGCTGTAGCGCGGTTAATATATGTGCAGTAATGATAACCGGATCGATATTTTGCTGCGGCTGGGCACCGTGACCGCCTTTACCTTTAACAGTAACATAAAGTTCATCAGTTGAGGCCATATATTTACCTGCACGAAAGCCTACTTTACCGGCATCGATCAAAGGCATCACATGCTGGCCTAAAACGGCTGCGGGTTTTGGGTTTTCCAAGACGCCCTCTTTAATCATGAGGCTGGCACCGCCGGGCAGTTTTTCTTCGGCAGGTTGAAAGATCAGTTTAACGGTGCCTGCAAACTGACTTTTCAATTCGGTTAATATTTTAGCTGTACCTAATAATGATGACGTGTGCGCATCGTGGCCACAGGCATGCATTACGCCCGGGTTTTGCGATTTATACGGAACATCATTAGCTTCCAATATCGGAAGCGCATCCATATCGGCACGCAAGGCAACCACATTGCCGGCGTCAGACGGTTTTTCGCCTTTAATGAGGGCTACCAAACCTGTATCGGCCATCTTATGGTATTCCAGGCCAAGCTCTTCAAGCTTGTTGGCTACAAAAACCGAGGTTTGCAATTCATGAAATGAAAGCTCCGGGTTAGCATGCAGGTGGCGGCGATTGGCCACTACCTCATTGAATATTTTTGCGGATAATTCCTGTATTTGCTCTTTAATCATTATTAGGATCCGTTTTAGGAAGATTTATTTTTTCGGAAATGATGAATATGCTCGAAAACGACGAGCGCAGTTCCTGTACCAGTTTTTCAGCTTCGAGACGTGTACGAAAATCGCCTGCTTTCACTTTAAAGTTGGGCTCGCGATAGCTGATGTAAGTACGCAGTTCGGGATATTGCTGTTGCAACCGATTTTGCGCGTTATAGGCATCCTTTCGGTTTGAGCCGCTGAAGAATTGTACGCGGTAGCCGTAGGATGAATAACCGGCAGCATCGGTACCTGCTGTACTGTTCAGCGTAAATCTTTTAGCTATCAGGCTGTCAACCAGCGGGTCTTTGATCACTTCAACCTTGCCGCGGGTTTGTGCAAAGCCTTGGGTTGATGCAAGCAGTAATAAAACAAAAAAGCAGTATCTGATAACGGCTGGTTTAGCTTGATGATCAAATACTGCTTTTTTCATTCTTTTTATTTTTTAATAAATGTTGTCATGCCGAACTTGTTTCGGCACCCCACGAGCATGGTTGGCATCATGCTGGCAACTTATCCTATGGGATCCCGAAACAAGTTCGGGATGACATTTTCAAAGGCTTAATTCTGCCCTACGCCGTGGCAATTTTTGTATTTTTTACCGCTACCGCAAGGGCAGGGGTCATTACGGCCAATTTTGTTTTCAACCCTTACCGGGGTGATCTTTTGCGGCTCCTGTGGAAAATCATCCATAGGCACGCCGTTACTTTCGCTCACCACTTCGGCCTTGGTGGTTTTCATTTTACGCAGATCAAGCTTTGGCTCGGGCTTTGCTTCCCTTACCTCTTCGGCCTGTTGCTGAACCGGGATCCCCCCGCGGAACAAGAAGCTTACGATTTCCTTGTTCACGTTAGCCAACATCCCCCTGAACAATTCAAACGCTTCAAACTTGTAAACCAACAATGGGTCTTTTTGTTCGTAAACCGCGTTTTGTACCGATTGTTTTAACTCGTCCATTTCGCGCAGGTGCTCTTTCCAGGCATCGTCGATCAGGTACAGGGTAACGTTTTTCTCAAACGATTTAAATACCTCATGGCCATGGTTTTCAACCGCCTTTTTAAGCGGAACAGCTACCTGGATACCGTGGATACCATCACTGAACGGAACAACGATATTTTCAACATACTGGCCGCGGGTTTCATAAACATCTTTAATAACCGGGTAAGCCTGTTGTGCCACTGCTTCCTGTTTACGTTTATAGAAATCCATTACCGTTTGGAAAGTCAAATCGGTTAATGCCGGAATTGTTGTTGATGCAAATTGATCAGCGCTAAGCTCAATATCAACTGAGAACAAGCGGATCACTTCTAAGGTAAAGCCTTCGTAGTTGGCACTTTCTTTATATTCGGTAACAATGTCCTCAACCACATCAAAAATGGTGTTGCTCAGGTCAACATCCAAACGCTCGCCAAACAATGCATTTTTACGTTTAGTGTAGATTACTGTACGCTGTGAGTTCATCACGTCGTCATATTCCAGTAAGCGCTTACGGATACCGAAGTTGTTTTCTTCCACTTTTTTCTGTGCACGCTCAATTGATTTGGAGATCATGGAGTGCTGGATCACTTCGCCTTCTTCAATACCCATACGTACCATCAGGCTTGAGATCCGCTCTGATCCGAATAAACGCATCAGGTTATCCTCTAACGATACAAAGAATTGTGAAGAACCCGGGTCACCCTGGCGACCAGAACGACCGCGCAACTGCCTGTCAACACGGCGCGATTCGTGACGCTCGGTACCCACAATGGCTAAACCACCGGCTTCTTTAACACCAGGGCCCAGTTTAATATCCGTACCACGACCAGCCATGTTGGTAGCAATGGTAACAGTGCCGGCTTTACCAGCTTCGGCCACAATATCGGCCTCTTTCTGGTGCATTTTGGCATTCAGTACGTTATGTTTGATACCGCGCAGTTTAAGCATCCGGCTTAATAATTCAGAAATTTCAACCGATGTTGTACCAACCAGTACCGGGCGGCCAGCCTGAGTAAGACTAACAATTTCCTCGGCCACCGCATTGTATTTTTCACGTACAGTACGGTAAACAAGGTCTTGCTTGTCATCACGGGTAATTGGGGTGTTGGTTGGTATTTCAACCACATCCAGTTTGTAGATCTCCCAAAACTCGCCTGCTTCGGTAACAGCGGTACCAGTCATGCCGCAAAGCTTATGGTACATCCTGAAGTAGTTTTGCAGGGTAATGGTTGCAAAAGTTTGGGTAGCATCCTCAACTTTTACGTTTTCTTTAGCCTCAATAGCCTGGTGTAAGCCATCAGAGTAACGGCGGCCGTCCAATACACGACCGGTTTGTTCGTCAACTATCTTTACCTTGCCTTCGTCAAGAATGTATTCGGTATCTTTTTCAAACAGGGTATAAGCTTTCAGTAACTGGTTAACTGAATGGATACGTTCAGATTTAATGGAGAAGTCACGCATCAATTCGTCTTTACGGGCGATCTTTTCTTCAGCGCTTAAGGATGATTTTTCAATTTCAGCAATTTCGGTACCTACATCAGGCATCACAAAAAAGTGAGGATCTTCGCCGGATGCGGTGATCAGCTCAATACCTTTTTCAGAAAGTTCAACCTGATTGTTCTTTTCATCAATAACGAAGAATAATTCAGAGTCAACCTTTGGCATTTCTTTTCCCTGATCCTGCATGTAGTGATTTTCTACTTTTTGCAGGATGGTACGGTTACCACCTTCGCTCAAAAATTTGATTAATGCTTTGCTTTTTGGCAAACCACGGAAAGCACGTAACAAAGCTAAGCCACCACCATCAACATCGGTATTACCGTCGTTAATAGCTTTCTTAGCTTCGTTCAATACGCCGTTAACGTAGTTTTTTTGCGCATTAACCAAACGCTCGATGCGTGGTTTAAGCTCATAAAACTCATGCTCATCGCCACGTGGTATAGGGCCTGATATAATTAAAGGTGTACGGGCATCATCAATTAAAACGGAGTCAACCTCATCCACCATGGCATAATGCAGTTTGCGTTGTACCAGTTCTTCAGGGCTGCGTGTCATATTGTCACGCAGGTAATCAAAACCAAATTCGTTATTGGTACCAAAAGTAATATCAGCCAAATAAGCAGCACGGCGCTGCTCAGAGTTTGGTTCATGCTTATCGATACAATCAACAGATAACCCATGGAACTCATATAATGGGCCCATCCACTCACTATCTCGTCGGGCCAGGTAATCGTTCACCGTTACAATGTGAACACCTTGTCCGGCAAGGGCGTTTAAGTACGCAGGCAGCGTGGCTACCAGCGTTTTACCTTCACCTGTGGCCATTTCCGATATTTTACCCTGGTGCAGTACAGTACCGCCAATCAGCTGTACATCATAATGAACCATGTTCCAGGTAACCTCGTTGCCGGCTGCTATCCAGGTGCTGCTATGAAAAGCTTTATCGCCTTTAATAGTAACGTTTGGTTTGCGGGCAGCCAGCGTGCGGTCAAACTCGGTGGCAGTAACTTCTAATGAACTATTGGCAGCCAGGCGGCTTGCTGTTTCTTTAACTACAGCAAATGCCTCGGGCAATATATTCATCAATATATCTTCAAGCTCTTTATTACGATCTTTTTCAAGCTTATCAAGCTGAGTATAAAGCTCAACTTTTTCGGCTACATCCATATCAAGCTCGTTTTCTGTACGATCTTTGATGGCTTGTATCTCACTGTCGATACCAGAAAGGCCTTCGGCAATGGTTTCTTTAAAATATATGGTCTTAGCCCTAAGCTCATCATTACTCAGGGAGCCAAGCTTAGCATATTCAGCCTTAATTTTCTCAACTATAGGCTGTATACTTTTTACATCCCGTTCTGATTTGCTTCCGAAAAGCTTACTGATAAAATTTAACATATTATTTTATTATGATACAACCCGGTTCAACAATTGCGCCATAGCAGCCGTTAGAGCCAAATTGACAGGCAAATGTAAGATTTTGTGCCGAATGCCGAAAGGATAATGCTTTAAACCGTTATGCGTGGATGTAAGATTGACATTACGGTGTTTGTATTTGTTATTGCCTGACTCAGAATGTCTGAACTCGAATTAAACGAATTAAAGATTTTTGGAATTTGCCTGGCATCCGGTTAATTCATTAAATTCTATAAATTTAGGTCCAGAAAACTCCCACCCCGTTGTCGAGGGGGCACGACAACGGGGTAAAACTGATCCTTAATTTTTAATCACTAACTACTCTATTCCGTTTTCAAACTTTTTACCGGGTTCATTGAAGCTGCTTTTATACTTTGATAACTTACGGTGAGCAGCGTTATGACGATAGCTCCTATTGCGGTGAGGCCAAATATCCACCATGATAAATCGGCCCGGTATTTATAATCCTGCAGCCAGCCCTGCATAAAGTAATAAGCTGTTGGTATGGCTATCAATAATGATACCGATACCAGAAGCACAAATTCCTTCGACATTAATTGCCATAGGCTGAATATTGAAGCACCCAGCACTTTGCGTACACCAATCTCCTTAGTACGCTGTTCGGCCATGAATGATGCCATACCAAACAAGCCCATGCAGCTGATAAAAATGGCAAGCAGCGTAAAGAAGCCGGCCAGCTTGCCAATGCGCTCTTCGTTGGTGAATTTACGGGCATACTCTTCGTCGGTAAACTTATATTCGAACGGGCTGCCGGGCGCATATTGTTTAAAAACTGACTCAATTTTGGCAATAGCGTCGTGGGCGCTCATTTTGGGGTTTAAACGGATATCCACAAGCCCGCCCGGATCATTATCCAGCACAAATATCGATGACTTAACCGGCTCATATGGCGACGACATCACCATATCCTTTACCACGCCTATGATCTTGAATTTTTTGCCCCAGTCGATTGTTTCGCCTACAGCGTGCTTAAAATTCATGAAACGGGCGGCAGTTTCGTTTACAATCATGCTTGACGAATCGCCTGCATTGTTGCGTTCAAAATCGCGCCCTTCAATTAACTTCCACTGGGCAACCTTGCCAAACTCCGGACTAAGGGTTATCGTGGCGAAGTCATCCTGTAAACCGGCAGGTTTTCCCCGCCAGTTTAAGCCGCTGTTATTGGAGTACACAGCAGTAAGCGGGCTACCAGACTCGGCAATTTCAATAATAGCCCCCGATTTAAGCAGATCGTTCCTTACGGCTTCAAAATGTTTATGAATTTCATCGGTACGCATATCTATCTGTACCAACCCCGTACGTTCATAACCGATAGGCCTGTTTTTGGTGAACTGCACCTGCCTGAACACGATGATAGTGCCGATGATTAGCGTAACCGACACAGCAAACTGCAGTACCACCAGTATTTTACGCGGCACTGCTGCATAGCGGCCGGCCTTGAATGTACCCTTCAAAACCTTAACCGGTTGAAAGGACGACAGATAAAATGCCGGGTAACTACCGGCAATTAGCCCTGTGATAATGCTGAAACTTAAACCCAGCAGCCAGAAAACCGCGTTGCCCCAAAGGATGTGCATGGTTTTATCGGCCACGCCATTGAACCACGATAGCGTGAGCTGCGCCAGTAAAACCGAAATTAAAAATGCGAACAACGCTAATATTACCGACTCGATAAAGAACTGGCTGATCAGCTGGCTCCTTAACGAGCCCACCGTTTTACGAATCCCCACTTCCTTGGCACGTTTCTCACTACGGGCGGTACTCAGGTTCATGAAATTGATACAGGCCAGCATCAGCACAAACACGCCGATAATACCAAACATCCATACAAATTTGATATCGCCGCCAACATTAAAGCCATCTTTAAAGCTCGAGTAAAGGTGCCATTTACTCATTGGATGCAGAAATACTACCGGTTTAAAGCTGGCGCCAACGTCGTCTCCCTGCGCTTTAATCGCACGCAGTTTAAGATCTTTGATCTCGGCCGATACTTTTTTGGCGTTGATACCAGGCTTCAGCTGAGCAAAAATTTGCCAGGAGTTATTGCCCCAACGTGTTTCGGCCCGTTTTAACCAGGCGGCGGTAGTCATATATAAATCCCATGGCGCTATGAAACCCAGCTCGCGAAACTCGGAATTATGCGGCATGTCTTCATAAACGCCGGTCACTTTAACATTCCATACATTATCTATTTTGATGGTTTTAAGCATCGGATCGGTATCACCAAACAAGGCCTTGGCCAATGTTGCCGAAAGTAAAACAGATGATGGATCTTTCAAACCATCACGTGTGCCCTTCAGCATTTTTAAAGTAAGCAGATCAGGCGCTTCGGCCTGCATGTAGCTTCCCTCCTTAGTCAGCTTTTTTTCTCCATAGGCCATGATGTGCCCATAGTTCCAGGAGGAGAGCACCACGTATTTAAAATCGTGCTTATAGTCGTTCCGCAACTTATAACCCAGAGGTATAGGCATAGCCGTTTGCGAGCCCGTTACTCCATTGAATGTTTGATTTTGCCAAACCTGAACTATTCGGTCGTAATTATCGAAGTTTTTATTGTACGATAACTCGTCCCATATCCACAGGCCAATAAGCATAGCTACTGCCATACCTACCGACAGGCCTGTAATATTGATAAGCGTATGTGCCTTGTTCTTAACAAGATTTCGCCACGCAACGGTTAAATAGTTTTTAAACATTTACCCCTCCTAACCTCCCCAAAGGGGAGGGATCTTTGATTTGATTATTAATTTATTAGCCCTCTCCTTTGGAGAGGGTTGGGTGAGGTCTTACTCACTCCTCAAATTCTTCACCGGGTTGGCCAGCGCCGCTTTTATGGCGTGGTAGCTAACCGTTAATAAAGTGATTACCACGGCGCCAACTCCTGATGCCGCGAAGATCCACCAGGTTATGGTTGATCGGTACTCATACCTGTGCAGCCAGTTGTTCATATAATAATACGTTGTTGGTATAGCGATAAACAGTGAAATGGTAACAAGCACAACAAACTCTGTAGAAAGTAACCGCCACAGGTTAGCTACCGATGCACCGAGCACCTTGCGCACGCCAATTTCTTTGATACGCTGCTCGGCTACAAACGAAGCCAGACCAAATAAGCCAAGGCATGATATAAATATAGCCAATACTGCAAAGATGGTGGCAAGGTTACCTATGCGCTGCTCATCCGAAAACTTGTGCGCATATTCATCGTCATTAAACTTAAAATCGAAGGGGCTACCTGGGTTATACTTTTTAAATACCGGTTCAATTTTTTTAAGTGCCTCCTGCATTGGCATGGTTGGTTTAACCCTCAGCGTTATGAAATTAACCCAGCCCGGTAACATCATAAATACCGTAGCTACAGTTTTTTTGTAAGGCGATTCCATCACCATATCCTTCACCACGCCCGTAATAACATGATCCTGTTTATTCCACCTGATCACTTTGCCCACCGGGTTTTTAATACCACTCATTTTCACTGCCGATTCGTTGAGGATAAAGGCACCGGTATCTGTTGGGAAGTTTCTTGAAAAATCGCGGCCCTGGATAATTTTCCAGCCTACAGTATGCCCAAAATCATAAGTTATAGCAACGGTACCAAAAGTGGGGTCGAAGCCTGCGGGCTTGCCCTCCCAATCGAACCCACCATTATTTGCCCAAATCTCTGTAGTAGTACTGTTTGATTCGGCCATATCCTCAACCGCGCCAGTTTGGATCAGGTCGTTACGCATGGTTTCATAATGGCCGTAAATCTCAGGGGTCTTCATTTCGATAGAAAGCAAGCCCGCGCGTGAATAACCAACCGGCCTGTCTTTAGCATACTGGATTTGCCTGAACACAACGATAGTACCTATAATCAGCGCTATGGATACCGTAAACTGCACAACAACCAAAACCTTACGCGGCAGAGACGCAAAACGGCCGACCTTGAAAGTGCCCTTTAAAACCTTCACCGGCTCAAATGATGAAAGGTAAAATGCCGGATAACTGCCTGCTATGACGCCTGTAAACAAGGTAAAACCCAAAGCCAGGAGCCAAAACCAAACATTGCCAAATGGCATATTTATTTGTTTATCAGCAATATGATTAAATGATGGCAGCGCAACCAAAACTATACCCAGTGTAACTACCAGCGCCAAACAGGCAAATATTACCGATTCGCTCAAAAACTGATTGATGAGCTGTGAGCGCATGGAGCCGATAGACTTTCTGATCCCCACTTCCTTAGCACGTTTCTCACTTCGGGCGGTACTCAGGTTCATGAAATTGATACAGGCCAGTAACAATACAAATACCCCGATAATACCAAACAGCCAAACCATTTCAATAAGTCCGCCAACAGGTTTGCTGTTTTTAAAATCGCTGTACAGGTGCCATTTGCTCATGGGGTGCACCTGTATACTTTCATCATTCATCTTGAAATGTGGCTTGGTAATGTTTCTGATCTTAGCCGATACTTTATCAAAATCCACGTTATCGGCCAGCTGAACAAACAATGAACAGCCATGATTGTCCCATGCTCCCGTTTGCGTGCCCCACCAGTTGTTTTTATTAAAAAAGGGCATCAGGAACTTTGTTTCATAAAATGAAGTATTGCGTGGCAGGTCTTCATATACGCCGATAACTTTTAAGTTTGTTTTATTATCAGCTTTGATAGTTTTATTGACCGGGTCGGCATTGCCAAACAGCGCTTTGGCAATTGATTGAGATATAACTATTGATGAAGGATCCCTAAACTCGGTATAACTGCCTTTTACCATTTTCAACGCAAGCATGGCCGGCAAATCACCCTCGGCCCAGGCCCCAATTTGTGATATCTTTTTATCACCTACCGAAAGAATATGCGCCCCACCCCAAAAAAGCGAAGTATGTTTAAAATCGCTGGCATACTTAGTGCGCAATTCGGCACTCAGCGGCACCACGGTCGATCGAAAAGTAGGCGTTTCGCCATTTGCCGTTTGTGTAACCATAATCTGCCCCATGCGATTGTAGGTGCTATGGTACTTATCAAACGATAGCTCGTCCCAGATCCAAAGACCGATAAGCATGGCCACTGCCATCCCCACCGATAAACCCGCAATGTTAATAAAGGCATGCACCTTGTTTTTAACAATATTACGGAACGCGATTTTGATGTAATTCTTTAACATGATTATAGTTCATTGGTTCACTTGTTCATTGGTGGCCTATCATTTAGTCATTGCCGGAGGATAACCGCATGCTAAGCAAATAGGCTCTGTATAGTATGCGGTTGCTTCATCGCTCTTCACAATGAGATAAAATATTATTTCTTAACTCCGAAATCGAACATCCGAAATCCGATATCAAATTATTCCGACCTCAAACTTTTTATCGGGTTGATCAGCGCTGCTTTAATACTTTGGAAACTTACAGTTGCCAGCGCTATCAAAATAATTAACGTGCCCGATAGTCCAAACATCCACCATTGTACCTGTGTACGGTAAGCATAACCCTGCAGCCATTTTGAAGCAGCATACCAGGCTATTGGTGAAGCAATAAGTAAGGCGATTACTACCAGTAACATAAACTCCGATGATAAAAGCCTGAACAACGAGCCTACACTCGCGCCCAGTACCTTGCGGATGCCTATCTCCTTTACGCGCTGCTCGGCTGTGAACATGGCTAAACCAAGCAAGCCAAGACATGATATAAAGATGGCTAAAAAGGCAAATGCATCTGATAGCTTACCAATTACCTGCTCGTTCTGGTACAACTTCTGGTATTCCTCATCCGAAAAATTATAATTGAACGGGAAGGCCGGATTTAGCTGTTTGCACAACTTTTCCATGCTGGCCAGTGCTTCGCGGGTTTTGCCGGGCTGCGTACGTAACAGGATACTGCCATAGTTTTCGTTTTCGGCACATCTTAACACCAATGGTTTAATTTCTTCATGCATGGAGTTAAAATGAAAATCTTTGATTACACCTACAATTTTGCCATGTTTGCCCCAAAAAGTCAGCGGCTGGCCTATTGGGTTTTTATACCCTATCCTTTTCAGCGCGGCTTCGTTAAGAATATAGCCAACAGAATCCGTCGGGAAGTCTTTCGAAAAATCGCGACCCTGCAATACTTTGATCTTCATAGTTTTCACAAAATCGTATCCTACCGATGCCTGGGTGAACTGGATATTAACATTGGGATCCTTACCTATCCAGTCAACACCGCCAGTTCCATTCTGGATATTGGTTGGCGTAGTGGTGATCCGGGTAATTGATTGCACGCCGGGCATTCTCAAAGCCTCTTGCTTAACAGTGCTGTATTTGGCTGTCAAATCACCTTCAAGCGGAATATAAACCAGATTTTCGCGGTCATACCCTAAATTTTTCGACTGGATAAAATTCATCTGTCCCGATATAACTATAGTACCGGTAATCAGCACAATTGATAGTACAAACTGAAACACCACCAACCCTTTACGGAACAAAGTGGTACCGGTATCAAGCTTCAGTGCTCCTTTGAGCACTTTAACCGGATTGAACGACGACAGGAATAAAGCCGGATAACTCCCCGATACTAAACCGGTTACAAACGTAACTACCCCAAGTTTAAACCAAAAAGCAGCATCATAAAAGGGCAATTCAATTTGCTTTTGGGTTACCTCGTTAAACAACGGCAACAACAGTACAAGCAATATCAGGGAAACCAAAACCGAAAGTGCGGTAATGAGCATCGACTCGGCAATAAACTGGCCTATTAAAGCCGAACGCACGGCACCTACTACCTTGCGTACCCCAATCTCTTTAGCCCGCTTAACCGAGCGAGCTGTAGTTAAGTTCATGAAGTTGATACAGGCTATCAACAAAATAAACACCGCCACTATGCTGAAAATACGTACATATTCAATACGCCCTCCTACAATTTTTCCATCTTCAAAATTGCCCCGCAGGTAAGTATCGCTATAACGCATCATCCCAAGGTCGATGATAAAAGTTGATGTTTTACGGTTTGTACCATTATAAGAATCTAAAAAATGAGGGATCTTTTTGGCAAACTTCACCGGGTCGGCATCAGGGCGAAGCATAATAACAGCGGCTGGCCCCTGGTTACCCCAGTCGCGCGCCCAGGTGTTTTCATCCAAAAAGTTATACCAGTTCATCACAAAATCAAACTTTTGCGAGCTGTTATTCGGCATGTCCTCATATACAGCAGTAACTGTAAAATCTTTAGCGTTTTCATAGCGGATTGTTTTACCAATGGCTGCCTCTGCGCTGCCAAAAAACCGGTTAGCCATTTTACGTGAGATGGACAAGCTCTTTGGGGTATTTAATGCAGTTTTGGCCGAACCCTGAAGCAGTTTATAACTAAAGATGTTAAAATAATCTTCGCCGGCGGAGGTACCGCCAATCTTTAATATTTTATCGCCTACCTGGAAGGTATTCCATTGGTCGAAACCCATATTTGCACCGTACTGTACTTCCGGGAATACTTTTTTCATCTCTTCGGTAGTACGGCCCGGAGTATTGTAACTACCATGCAGCTTATGATCGTATTTTTGTAACTCATAAACTGCATAGATCCGCGACCCATTTTTAAACCACGAATCCATATCCAGTTCATTCTGCACCCAAAGCATGATCAGCAGGCTGCACACCAAACCTACCGAAAGCCCCGCAGCATTAATAAATGCATGCGTTTTATTACGCAGCAAGTTACGCCAGGCTACTTTTAAATAGTTTTTTATCATATGCTTAGTTCATTTACTTTATATCATTGGGTCATCAGCCATTAAGTCATTTTTAACTCAATGACCTGATGACGCGAAGCAAATGACGGAATGACTTTCGTCACTCCGCCTTCAAGCTCTTCACAGGGTTCATTCTTGCAGCTTTTATGGCTTGTGTGCTTACCGTTAGCAGGGCTATTACCATAGCCAGCACACCGGCCAGGGCAAACATCCACCAGCTTATAGTTACCCGGTATTCAAATGCCTGCAGCCATTTGCTCATGCCCCACCATGCTATCGGCGTGGATATTACAAGGGCTATCAGCACCAGTTGTACAAAATCTTTCGACAATAACTGCACAATACCCGTTACACTGGCGCCGAGCACCTTACGTACACCTATTTCCTTACTGCGCTGTTCGGCACTGAAAGCTGCCAGGCCAAACAGGCCAAGGCAGGATATCACTATCGCCATCAGCGTAAAGGCATTAATAATTTGCGACAAGGTAACTTCAGTTTCATACTGCTTTTGCACCTCGGTATCTAAGAAAGAATATTCAAATGGTGCGTCGGCTATGTCTTTACGCCACAGCGCTTCCATTTTGCCCAGCAGCGATTTATAGTTTTTGCTATCTGTTGATACCACCATCACATTAAACTGCCTCGGATCATTACGGTAAACCAGCATAAACGGCTTTACTTCCATATGCAGGGAGTTGTAATTAAAGTCCTTCATTACCCCGGCCACTTCAACAAAGGTTACCGGGTCCGGATCATATTGGGTATACAATCGTGTACCCGGAGCAGTCTGCGGGTTTAGTCCCAGGCGCTTACATAAGGTTTCATTAATGAGTACCCGGGTAGTATCCCCTATCCGGAAGTCCCGGCCGGCAATTATTTTAATACCATTGGCTTTGGCAAAAAACTCATCGGTATTAATATTTTGTGCATCGATGGCGGTGGTCATATTGCCCCCTGCCGTGTAAACTCCGTGATCATGCGGTACAAACTGGCTCAGGTAATTATCAGCATTGCTAACGGTCTTAACTTCGGCCAGTTGCCTTAAATCATTTGCAAAATTTTTCATTTTGCCCTGCGTGGTATTGGTATAAAAATTAAAGATGAGCTTTTGATTTTGGTCGAAGCCAAGATCTTTATTCTTTACGAAATTGAGCTGGCTGTAGATCACAATAATGCCTGTTATAAGCACAATCGACAGCACAAACTGAAATACTACCAATGATTTACGGATCCCTGCCGCCGAAATATGACTGGTAAAATTCCCTTTGATCACCTTGATAGCCTTAAACGCCGACAGGTAAAATGCAGGATAGCTTCCGGCCACAAAACCAGTAACCACAACTATGCCCATCAGCATTAGCCAAAGCCTATAATTGCTAAAAAACGATAAATGAATATCTGTATGGGTTACCTGATTTAAATATGGTAGCAGCAATACGAGTAATGGTAACGCTATGGCTACGCCCATGAGGGTCAGCATAAACGATTCGCCTAAAAACTGCTTCATCAAATCGCCCTGGCCCGCTCCTATTACCTTGCGTACGCCAACCTCTTTGGCACGTTTGGATGCCCGCGCTGTTGATAGGTTCATGAAGTTGATACAAGCCACTACTTGTATCAGTACAGCTACCAGTATCATAATGTACAGGAATGCAGGATCAAGTGTTTTGGTTAGCTCATGCTCATGTCCTGGCGTTGTATGAATGGTAGTTACAGGCTGCAGGTGCAGCGCCTTTTTCATGCCGATGGCCTTCAGTTGGTCGGCACCGTATTTATTTAAAAAGTCCGGAAGCTTTTTTTCCAGCGCGGCAGCGCTGGCATTGGGACGTAGTTTTACATAAGCGTATAAAAAGTTATTCCCGGCCCAGGCGGTATTCCTCCTTACATACTCGCCCAAACCGCCGCTGTTCATGGCCATAAACATACTGGCATGAAGGTGCGACCGGCCGGCACTTTCGTCAACAACCCCCATAACCTTAAAATCATGCTTACCGAATGAATTGTCGATAGAGATCATTTTGCCTATAGCATTTTCTCCCCCGAAAAGCTTATCAGCAACCGGTTTCAACAATACAATACTATAAGGTTCGGAGAGTACCTTATTAGCATTACCGCTAACAAAATGAAAGTTGAACACATCAAAAAAAGTAGAATCGACATAAGCCGCATCCTGCTGATAAAATGATTTTTCTTTGTAGCGCAAAAGGTGCTGCTTTGCCCCAAAACCTTCGGTAGTAACTAACCGGGTAAACTGCAAAACCTCGCCAAAATCATTTTTCATGGCCGGCGCTATTGGCGGCGAGCTTGCCGCGCCATCATGCTTATCACCCGTGAGCTCAAGCGTTGTGGTAATACGGTACAGGTCTTTAACATCTTTGTGTTGCTTATCATAACTGTACTGATCCTGCACATAAAGCAAAATATAAAGGCAACACAGTGTACCTGTAGCCAATCCCACTATATTAATTAAACTAAAGGTTTTGTTTTTCAACAAAAACCGCCATGCCGTTTTTAAATAACTTTTAATCATTTTATTAGTTCATTTGTTCAATGGTTCATTATAGTGCTTTCAAACATGTCATTGCGAGCGTAGCGTGGCAATCGCACGGAAGCATCGCCGCTCTGTATAACGTGCGATTGCTTCGTCGTCCCTCCTCGCAATGACATATTTTATATTCCAAAATCAACCTAACCTCTAATCTCCAACCTCTAACCGCTCTACTCCGCTTTCAAGCTCTTTACCGGGTTCATTAACGCGGCTTTAATGCTTTGATAGCTTACCGTAGCAAGGGCTATCATAATTGCGGCCACCCCCGCCAGCGCAAACATCCACCAGCTAAGCTGTACGCGATAGGTAAAATCCTGCAGCCATTGGGTCATTGCATAATAGGCTATAGGCGTTGCTATCACAATGGCAATAAATACCAGTTTTACAAAATTCATGGATAACATTGCAGTGATATTGCCAATAGTAGCGCCTAATACCTTGCGGATCCCTATTTCCTTGCTGCGCTGCTCGGCCATGAAAGCAGCCAGGGCAAACAGACCGAGACAAGCAATCATGATAGCCAGTACCGCAAAACTTGTGAAAATACGCCCCATACGCTGTACATCGGCATACATGCTGGCAAAACGCTCGTCCATAAAAGTGTATCTAATGGGCTGGTTTGGTGCAAACTGTTTCCAGGTTGCAGTGATTTGGTCGAGCGCTTTTTTTACATCACCGGCTTTTATTTTTACCGATACTATCGATTCGCTTGAGCTTAAATGCATCACCAATGGCTCGATACCGTCGCGCATCGAGTTAAAATTAAAATCCTGCACCACGCCGATAATTGTTTTACCCGGGCCATAGTTAACTATCTTTTTCCCTATCGGATTTTTAAGTCCGAGTTTGTTGGCCATCATTTGGTTAATGATCACCGCCTGCGAGTCGGCTTTCATATCGGGAATAAAGTCGCGGCCAGCCACCAGTTTAATGCCCAGTGTTTTGAGATAATCATGATCCACATCCCAAAACTGACCACCTACAGTAGGATCTATTTTTTCTCTTCCCTCAATAAAAAATTGGTTGCCATTACGCTTAGTGCCCGAAACCGGTAAAAAATCGCTGATTGATGCACTTTTAACTGTGGATAGTTTCAGCAATTCGCTTTTAAATGGTTTCACCTGATTATCAAGCGTATTGGTACCTTGTATCATCACCACCTGATCTTTCTCAAAACCTACTTTTTTGTTAAGCAGGTATTGCATCTGGTTATAAATAACCACCGTACTGATGATGAGGATAATAGATGTAGCAAACTGGAAAACCACCAGCACATTACGCAATACCGAACTTTTACTTCCGGTACTTAAATTGCCTTTAAGCACTTCGGCTGGTTTAAAGCCCGAGAGGTAAAACGCAGGATAAATGCCCGCCAAAATGCCAATTAAGAATGCCGCCGCCAGCACTACCGGCACTAACCACCAAACCGCCCACGGCATAGTAAGCGATTTGGACGCCAGCGTATTAAAATATGGCAGTAGTACCCAGGCCAGGATCAGGCCTAATACAAACGAGAAAAAGCTATACAATAATGATTCGGCCAAAAACTGCCTTATCAAACCACTTCGCTGCGAGCCAACTACTTTACGTAACCCAACCTCTTTGGCCCTGTTAGCCGATTTGGCTGTAGAAAGGTTAATAAAATTGATACAGGCAATCACCAAAATAAAACCGGCCACCGCGCCAAACAACCACACGAAACGGATATCCCCGTGCGACATGCCATCATGAATATCGTACGAGCGTAAATTGATATCCTGTACATTTTGAACCACTAAATTAAAAATGCTCATTACCCTGCTGGCGCGTTTATCGCCATTATGTGTCATGCTGGGGATGTAATAATTTTTCAGGATGCCATCATTTACCTTTTTATTAAACTGTGCTATGTTGGTGCCGGGTTTCAGCGCCATGTATATATGATAATTATTGGCATCCCAGGTTGCCTGTTCGCCATTCCAGAACTCAACACCGGCAAGGGTGATAAAGAACTTAAAATCGTGCAGATGCGAATTACCGGGGATATCCTGCATTACCGCGGCTATTTTAAAAGGTTTAGTTTTGTTATTGTTTAGGTACATTACCTTACCTACCGGGTTTTGACCGGGGAAGTATTTATCTGCCTTGCTTTTTGAAATCACCATACTCAATGGCTCGCTCAAGGCATGTTTTGAATCGCCGTAAACCATGGGCAGGTTCAAAATATCTATCAGGCCCTGATCTGCATAGGCAAAACCTTCTTCGTGGGTATTATCAGCCTGGTCTGCACGCTTTAACTCATTGGCGCCGGCACCCCAAAAAAGTGAATTTGGCATTAAACGACCTGATTTCTCTACTTCCGGATAGTCCTGTTTAATCACTTTGGCCATCACCGAAGGCCAATCAACACCTTTTTCATCTACCGAGCCATCGTGGTAATGCCCAAGCAAACGGTAAACATTAGCTGCATTAGGGTAGCTTCTATCAAAACTCAACTCATCGCGAATGTACAGAGCAATTAGCAGGCAGGCCGCAATACTAAACGCAAAGCCGCCAATTTTAATAACGGCATACATTTTTTGCTTGCGTAACTGTCTTAAAGCGACCTTTAAATAATTTTTGATCATGGCGGTGCTATTTAAAAACGGACTATGTTGTTTTAATTTTTCAGTACTGTTATAATTAGCCTGCATGGTTTTCTCAGGTTTAACCCGAGAGGGTGTTTCAACTGCAACCGCTGGTTGTCCTGTACCCTCCATATCTTTGATCTTTGCCTGGATCTTACCAAACAAAACCGAACCGTCACTCTTTGGCTTTTCCTCTCCATCATCCCACCATTTCGACATTAACCTTAGCTGGCTATGCAGCTCCGGGTTTTCGGCCAGCAAAGCGTTTAGCTCCTGCAACTCCTTTTCCGAAGCTTCATTAGCCAATTTCTTTGAAGCAAGGCTCCAAATGTGGTCATCCAAGTTCATCTCTCAAACGGGCGTTAGTTTATCAAAGGCAGTGCACAACTGTTATTTTCGAATAAAACATGTGCCATTTATACAAAAATCTGTATATCAAATATTTATACAAAAACACCCGTTATTACTGTACGATAGCGTACATCTGGTGTCCGGTTTTAAGCAGAGTCATTCCTTAGCCTGAGCAGGCATGATAACACCAGCCACAACTGAACAGCTTTAACCAATCTTTGGTGTTACCCCCTCTTTAATTAAAAAGCTTATTTTCAATTATTTATTCAATAAAAATACGAATTGTGTTAACCCTGTTAACTCCCAAGCCATCCGGTTTAAACTCACAATTTCTCTACTCTCCCGTAACATAATCCTATCCCGTGCGTCATAGGTGATTTACGCACAAAACATTTTGGCTGGCAGGGTGTATATTTGAAAATTAACTATCCTTAACAGCTTGTAAAAAGCAAACTTTTTGTACTACATATGACTGATCGCAAATTAATTACAAAACTCATGCTGTCGTGTGTGCTTACCACAGCTATGGCAACCGCTTACGGGCAGCAAACCCCTCCGCCAGAAAACCCGGCATTAAAAATCTACCGGGCCGTACCAACCAAAATCAACGATCTTATCCACACCAAACTTGATGTTCGTTTCGATTACAAAAAACGTTACCTGTACGGTAAGGAATGGGTTACTTTGAAACCTCACTTTTATCCAACTGACAGCTTAAGGCTCGACGCTAAAGGCATGGACCTTAAAAACATCTCGGTGGTAAAAAATGGAAAAAACGTCCCGCTTAAATTTACTTACCAGGACAGCCTTTCAGTAGCTATTAAACTGGATAAAGTATATCACAACAACGAAAGTTATACCATTTACATTGATTATACCGCCAAGCCCAATGAGCTGAAAGCAAAAGGCAGTGCAGCTATCAATGACGCTAAAGGCTTATATTTCATCAATCCCGACGGTACGGAAAAAGATAAGCCAACCCAGATCTGGACCCAGGGCGAAACCGAGAGCTCATCGGCGTGGTTTCCTACCATTGATAAGCCAAGCCAAAAAACTACCGAAGAGATCACGATGACCGTTCCGGCAAAATATGTAACCCTATCAAACGGTAAACTGACTGCTCAAAAAACTAATGCCGATGGAACCCGTACCGATACCTGGAAACAGGAGTTGCCGCACTCGCCATATCTGTTTATGATGGCCGTTGGCGATTTCAAGATCTATAAAGACAAGTGGAAAGATAAAGAAGTAAGCTACTACCTGGAGCCTAAATATGCGCCTTATGCCAAAGAGATCTTTGGTTTCACGCCCGAAGCTATCGACTTTTATTCGAAAACTTTAGGTGTTGATTTTCCATGGGTTAAATACTCACAAATTGTAGTACGCGACTACGTAAGCGGTGCTATGGAAAATACATCGGCTACCCTTCATGGCGATTACGTACAGGCTACCCACCGTGAGTTGATAGATGCTAATTTCAACAACGGCCGCAGCACCATTGTTCACGAACTGTTTCATCAATGGTTTGGCGATTATGTTACTGCCGAAAGCTGGAGCAACCTTACCGTAAACGAATCATTTGCCAACTTTAGCGAAACCATTTGGGCCGAACATAAATACGGCAAAGACGAAGCCGATGCGCATAACTATGCGGATATGCAATCATATTTAAGATCGCAGGGAGCCAGTACCAAAAACCTGGTACGCTTTTATTACGCAGATAAAGAGGACGTTTTTGACGCCGTAACCTACCAAAAAGGCGGCCGCATCCTGAACATGCTCCGCAATTATTTAGGCGATGCCGCATTTTATAAAGGCCTTAATATCTACCTTAAAACTAACGCCTTCAAAAACGGCGAAGCACAACAGTTACGTTTAGCATTTGAGGAGGCCAGCGGCCAGGACCTTAACTGGTATTTTAACCAATGGTATTATGGCGCCGGTCACCCGATACTGAATATCAGCTACAAATGGGACGAGGCAACTAAAACCGAAACCGTTTACCTGAAACAAACACAGGATGGCCAAACCTTTAAACTGCCAATGGCTATTGATATTTACCAGGGCGGTAAAAAAGTGCGCCGTAAAGAGTGGATGAATGACAAGGTAGATTCTATCAGCTACCAACTGACCGGCAAACCTGATTTGGTGAATGTTGATGCCGATAAAATCCTGTTAACCAAGAAAACTGACAATAAAACAATTGACGAGTTTTCATTCCAGTATTTCAACGCCCCTAATTACCTTGATCGTTACGAAGCGATAGAAGCTGCTGCATCAGATCAAACCCGTCCGCAAGCACAAAAGATTTTGATTGCTGCTTTAAAGGATAAGTATTATGGACTGCGCATTAAAACCATCAGGGCATTAAACCTCACTAAAGATGATGTGCGCAATGCAGCCCAGCCAATATTGATCGCATTAGCTCAAGCCGATAATAACACGCTTGTAAAAGCAGCTGCTATTACAGCATTAGGCAAATTGAAAGCAAGCGGTAATATGACTTTGTTTACCCAATCCATATCGAGCGAATCATACGCTGTACAGGGCGCTGCCTTAAACGCCATAGCACAACTTGACCCGGCCAAGGCATTAAGCTTAGCCAAAGGTCTTGAAAAAGACAACAAAGGCGCGTTAACTGCCGCTATCATGACTTTATATACAACTAATGGTAATGATGCTGAATGGCCATTTGTTTACCATGCGTTTACCGAGGCTGGGATTCAGGAAAAGTTCAATTCCCTTAAAAACTTTGCTGACATGACGGCCAAAGTGAATAAGCCCGAGTACGCTCAACAAGGTATTGAAGAGCTTAAAAATGCCGGCATTAAATTTAAGGTTTACGGAGCAGCACCATTTATAGTAACCCAACTGGAAGGTATCAAAACCTCGCGTGCTACTATGAAAGACGATGCATCGGCAAAAGCTGCTGACGATGCTATCAAGGCTGTGAATGATGCCAAATAAGCAGAAAGCTAAAGGCTTAAAGCTAAAAGCTTTATAGCTTTGTGCATTCACCCTGAATACAAAAGGCCGCCTTTGTTAAGAGCGGCCTTTTGTATTTAGCGTAAAGCGATGTGGTTGAGCTTAAGGCCTAAAGCTAAAAGCGTTTTGAGTGTTAGCGTTATTAGCTTTGAGCTTTTTGAGTTCGGCTTTAAGCCTTCTGCTTTTAGCTTAAATTACTTTACCAGCGTACCAATATCTTCGCCTTTGGCAATTTTCATAAAGTTACCTTCCTTGTTCATATCAAATACAATGATAGGTAGCTTGTTTTCCTGGCAAAGGGTTATGGCGGTCATATCCATTACATTCAGGCCTTTATCATATACTTCCTGGAAGGTAATCTCGTCGTAACGGGTTGCACTTGGGTCTTTCTCCGGGTCGGCAGTGTAGATGCCGTCAACACGGGTACCTTTTAATACCACATCAGCTTTAATTTCAATGGCGCGTAATGAAGCGGCAGTATCAGTAGTAAAGTAAGGGTTACCAGTACCGGCACCAAAGATCACGATCTTGCCCATTTCCAGGTGGTGCATAGCGCGGCGACGGATATAAGGCTCACAGATCTGTTCCATTTTAATGGCCGATTGCAGACGGGTTTCCACACCAATGCTTTCTAAAGCATTTTGCAGCGCCATACAGTTAATCACTGTTGCAAGCATACCCATATAATCGGCCTGCGCACGTTCCATACCCGATTTTTCAGCACTTAATCCCCTGAAAATATTACCGCCTCCAACAACTACCGCAATCTCGATACCGGCATCATAAACGTTTTTAATGTCATGAGCATACTGCAAAACCTGGTTGTTATCAATACCATATTGCCTTGCGCCCATCAGCGATTCGCCCGAAAGTTTCAGTAATATTCTTTTGTATTTCATTTGGTGTGATTTGCTAATAATAGAAAAAGATGAAACCTGCTTTTGTTTATATCAAGAATTGATAAAGCTCTGTTCATACGGGAGTAGTTCGCCAAAAATAGCGAATAAATTTCAGTGTTAAAATTTTATGTTGTCTTTGTTAAAAAATCACCTTTTAGTATAGTCCCAAGCACTTCAAAATCAGCGTTAAAAATAACAAGGTCGGCATCAAAGCCTTTCTCTATTTTACCCTTTTTTGTTTGCGATGCTAACTCGGCGGGATATAATGAAGCCATATTTACGGCCTCAGCCAGGTCAATACCGGCCAATTTAACGCAATTTTCAACTGCTTTAAGCATGGTAAGGTTTGAACCTGATAAAGTACCATCGGGCATGGTATACCTGTCGCCCCTTAGTTCATGTTGATAAGCTCCTTCTTTGGTTGAAGTAACGGCATCAGTGATCAGGAAAAGCTTGTCGCCAAGCTCACGTTTGGCGAGGCGGATCATAGCAAAATCAACATGGATACCATCAGCTACGATGCTGGTATATGGCCGCTCTTCAAAAATAGCGGGAATATAACCAGGCTCACGATGGTGCATGGATGGCATAGCATTAAACAGGTGGGTTACTGCCTGCACCGGTTTCTTTAAAAATGATTTGCCTTCGGCATAGGTAGCGTTGCTATGGCCGGATGATATGATAACACCCTGCTCATATAAATAATCAATTACCTCCTGATCCTGCAGTTCGGGCGCAATGGTGATCATCTTGATAACACCATCAGCTTTTTCAAGCCAGCCTTTAACCTCAATCAAAGTAGCCTTTTTGATAAACTTTTCGGGGTGAGCGCCTTTTTTGGCAGGATTTAAATACGGCCCTTCCAGGTGCAATCCCCAGAAAGCCCCCCTGCTTTTTTCGCGATAGATCTTAGCCGCTTCAATACCGGTTTCCACAATTTCATTGGTATTGGTGCCGATAGTGGCAAACACGCCTATAGTTCCCTGGTTCAGCAGGTCATTCTCCAATTGTTCAAGCGCCTCAACGGTAGGTGTACCGGCAAAAAGCTTACCGCCGCTGCCGTAGATCTGCAGATCGATAAATCCCGGGGCAAGGAATGCGCCGTTCAGGTCTTTCTTTTCACTCTCCGTTGGGATAGCGCTTTCGTCAATAACATCAATGATAGTTCCGTTTGAGATCAAAACGGCTTTGCCTTCGGCGATGGTGCCGGCAGAGATGAGTTTAAGGTTGTGGAGGACGATAGGCATGTTTCTTCGTTTTACGTCATTGCGAGGTACGAAGCAATCGCGAACTCCACAGAGCGGCTCTGCATATCGGGGATTGCTTCGTACCTCGCAATGACGGGGTTGATTAAAAACAACAGGGCAAAAAAAATCCCCCGATTTTCATCGGGGGATAATATGATTAAGCTCCCAAAGCTACCCGCTTGAAGGCGGTTACTGTAAGGCCTTTTTCAACCGAGTCAAGGAATTGTGAAATGCTCTTAGACGAATCTTTCACAAACTCCTGGTTTAACAGGGTTGAGTCTTTGTAGAATTTATTCAATTTACCTGCAGCAATTTTTTCAACCATTGCTTCTGGTTTACCTTCTGCACGGATCTGCTCTTTAGCAATTTCAAGCTCACGCTCAATTACTGAAGCGTCAACGCCATCTTTATCCAAAGCGATAGGGTTCATAGCAGCAATTTGCATAGCTACGTCTTTACCTGCATCTTCTGCACCTGCACCATCAGCGCTTAAAGCTACCAATACACCTAAACGGAAGTTACCGTGGATGTAAGCAACAACCTTTTCGCCGTTAACAACTTCATATTTAGATACACCGATTTTTTCGCCGATTTTGCCGGTTTTTTCGATGATCGCGTCACCGATTTTAACGCGGGCAGTTTCAACGTCGATTTCAAGGGCGTAAAGCTCTTCAATTGAAGCTGGTTTTGCTTCAACAGCTTTGTTAGCAATTTCATTTGCAAAAGCGATGAACTCAGCGTTTTTAGCTACGAAGTCAGTTTCGCAGTTAAGCTCGATGATAACACCGGTTTTAAAATCTTCAGAAGTACGTGCAATAACAACACCTTCGTTTGATTCCCTGTCCTGACGGCTTGCTGCAACTTTAGCACCTTTTTTCCTTAAAAAATCGATAGCTGCTTCAAAATCACCGTTAGTTTCGGTTAATGCTTTTTTGCAATCCATCATACCGGCACCGGTTTGCTGGCGCAGTTTGTTTACGTCGGCTGCAGAAATTTGTACTGTAGACATGTTTTTTTGAGTTTTAAGATTTTTTATATCGGGTTACAAGTTACCGTAATGGTATTATGCCATTGTAACCTGCAACTATTTTTAATATTAAAAATCTCCCACCCCTTGCTGAGGTGAGAGAATTAATATATTTTTTGTTGTTCCCTTAAAGGGTTAACAAGGAAGATTATTCTTCTGTTTCAGCAGCCGGAGCTTCAGCTTCGCCTTCAGCAGCTACTTCAGCAACTTTACGGGTTCTTTTACCGCCTTCGTTAACTTCAGGAGCATCAGCTTTAGCTTTTGCAGCTACTGCTTCTTTTTCAGCTTCGTCTTCTTTCTCGCGTTTGCGCTCATCTAAACCTTCTTCGATAGCTTTGATGATGATGCTGGTGATCAAAGAGATTGATTTTGTAGCGTCGTCATTCGCAGGGATCGGGAAGTCGATGTTTGAAGGGTCAGAGTTGGTATCAACCATAGCAAATGTAGGGATGTTCAACTTTAATGCTTCTGAAACCGCGATATGCTCTTTCTTAACGTCGATCAGGAATAAAGCAGCCGGTAAACGGTTCAGATCAGAGATACCACCTAAAAGGGTTTCTAATTTGATACGCTCACGCTGAATCATCAGACGCTCTTTTTTAGAAAGGTTGCTGTAAGTACCGTCTTTAGTCAATTTATCGATGTTTGACATCTTTTTGATTGACTTACGTACAGTAGCAAAGTTAGTTAACATACCACCTAACCAACGCTCGGTGATGTATGGCATGTTTACACTTTTTGCATAATCAGCAACGATATCTTTCGCTTGTTTCTTTGTAGCTACGAATAATACCTTACGGCCTGATTTTACAATTTGTTTTATAGCTGCAGCAGCTTCTTCAACCTTAGTTAAGGTTTTATTTAAATCGATAATGTGGATACCGTTACGCTCCATGAAAATGTACTGTGACATTTTCGGATCCCATTTGCGGGTAAGGTGACCAAAGTGTACACCAGCGTCCAGTAAATCCTGATAAGTTGTTCTTGCCATTTTGTTGTCCTCCTTTGATTAACGTTTACTGAATTGGAATCTCTTACGTGCTTTCCTGCGACCTGGTTTTTTACGCTCAACCATACGGTCATCGCGGGTCATTAAGCCTTTAGCACGTAATGCCGGTTTCTTTTCAGCATCAAGTTCAACAATAGCTTTAGCGATAGCTAAACGAACGGCTTCTGCCTGTCCTTTTACACCACCACCTGCAACGTTTGCTTTAACATCGTATTTTCCGGTGCTACCAGAAACCTCAGTGCTCTGAGTTACGATATATTGCAATGGCAAAGTAGGGAAATACTCTTTGTAATCTTTACCGTTAACGATGATCGCACCATTTCCTTCTGTAAGGTAGATGCGGGCAACGGCTGTTTTTCTTCTGCCTGAAGTGTTAGTTGTTGGCATTTTTTTTCTCCTTAAAAATTAAAAATTAAATGGCTGTTGGGTTTTGCGCTGCATGAGGATGCTCAGCACCTGCATATACATGCAAATTGCCGAATAATGCTTTACCCAAACGATTTTTAGGTAACATACCACGTACCGCTTTCTCGATGATGCGGGTTGGATGTTTCGCCAATAACTCCTTAGGAGAAATAAAACGCTGACCACCTGGATATCCAGTGTAACGAACATAAACTTTGTCGCTTAGTTTGTTGCCGGTCAGTTTTACCTTGTCTGCGTTGATAACGATCACATTATCACCACAGTCTACGTTTGGGGTGAAATCAGGCTTGGTTTTACCACGGATGATCATTGCGATCTTCGTAGACAAGCGCCCCAAAATCTCGCCTTCGGCGTCAACAACAACCCATTGTTTGTTAACGGTTTTTTTGTTGGCTGAGACAGTTTTGTAACTTAACGTATTCACTTGCTTTAAATTAAATTGTTTAAACGTTTATTATACCCCGTATTTTCGGGACTGCAAAGATAGGGTTAATTATCTTATTAGCAAATAGATTTTAAGGAAAAGATTGCGACTGGACTGATGGAGTGTCTGAACCGGAATTTAAGGGGGGGGGCGAAGATTGTCAGGATTTTATTTTGTCTGAACCCGAACTTGTTGAATTTTCGGAATAGTCAAAATTTTAGGAATTCGAAAAAATTCAATAATTCGTTTAATTCGAGTTCAGACAACTACCAGAATCCGATAAACCCGGTTCAGAAAAAATCTGTGTAATCAAAAATCAATCGGTGTAATCCCAATAAAAAAATCCGACATCCAACATCCGAAATCTCAAATCAAAATAATGGTGTTGCCTGCGGCCCGGGCTATACGTTCATACGCCTGCAGGCATTACGCGCATGGCCGGTATCCACTTCTATCCCTAACACAGAAAACACATCCGGAATGCTATATGAGTATGATGCTTTACCTTCTTAAATCTACTAAATCAGTTCTCCAATTACTTAGCTAAAGCAAAATCCAATACCTCATCAGCATGTGTTAGCGGGTTATCCTTTACCATAAAGTCTGGCATTACCGGGTGTTGATCATTAGTATTACCATTGGCCCTGATAAATTGCTTGGTTGAAGTAGTAAACGTAAACCCGGTGTTAGGCAGTTTCAAAAAAATCAGTTCACCATAATCATTGGCCGGTTCGCCTGATGGTTCACCGACCAATGTAGCCAGCTTATAATCCTGAATGGTATTGGCCAGCATGTTGGCACTTGAAAAAGTATGCGGGCCAATCAGCACCAAAACGTTCCCTTTGAATAACAAATCATTAAATGTTGACCGGGCAGGTTTATCACCGCTATTTGATATAGTAGTACCATTAATGGCATTAAAATAATAAGCCATCGTTTGTGGCCCTTCTCCTTTTAACTTTTCATTAAGCTGATCTTTGTACTCCTGGCTTACTTTCCACTTTACACCTCCTGCCATCCGGAAAGGCTTATCGGTAATATAGCCTAATAACATTTCGGCTAATGCCGAATTACCTCCCCCATTTTTTCGCAAATCGATGATCAGCACCTTGGCTTGTTTGTTTTTAATGGAAGTAAAGCACGAATCTAAAAACCGTTTAAATACAGCCGGTTCAGCTGTAAGTGTATTCAATGCCAAATAGGCTTTATCCGTATTCAAAAAATCAAATTGATGATCTGCAATTGGTTTAATCTTAGGCAGGTCTTTCGCTCTTGCAGCAATATTGCTTCTGAAATCTGCCCATGAAACCGGGTTTACTACTGCACTATCTACCTGGTTGTTGCGCAGGTAACGGATATGCCATGGCCCGTTTACTCCATACAGATGCAAATACACGATGAGGTTACGACAGATATCAAGAGCTTTATATTGCGGCAGACCGCCCGCATAACCACCCAGCTTACCCATCAATTTCTCTGTAGCAATTCCATTGATGCTGATGATGGCATCGCCCGGCTTTAGTTTATCTTCCAAGGAAGCATCAAGCCTCACAATAAACCCTGTACCGTTAAACTCTCTTATCAGTACAGGAAATAAAAGATTTCCCCCAGCCTTCAATTCGTCAACTAACGATTCGGGATAGTTAAACACACTATGCCCTTCATTCAATGCGCCTATCAGCCCTGCCATAATTGGCCACGCCTCTTTCGCTGTCATACCATCGTGCAGGCTGGCAAGCACCCTATCAGTGAGCCGCGAATAGGAAGCCTTACTTATGCTGTGATACATATCAGGATGCACGTCGGCAACCGTGGCAACCAGGTATTTTACATCTTCGGCTAACTGATGTTTTGAGTAGTGTTTTTCTGTAGCAAGAGTATCCTGTTTTTTTGCAGATAAGCCAACAACAGGCAACACCATTATTAGTAATAAGAGTAAAGGCAGCTTCATATCAAACATGATGCACAAAATAGCAAATTGGTTGCAAGCAGCTTCTTAATTGCTTGTAATTAGTCATTCGTCAGACGGCCGGCACTTATGGAATTTTTATTTTGTAATAAGTTTTTTACATTCAGATGATATAAATATATTAGCAGGAACACTAATTAATTCCTGAATAATTGGCTCCCGCTGCTTACCGGCTCACCTTAACCTTGATTGTACTTTTAAGTACCTGCAAGTTGTTTGCCCAAACCCTGGCCGATCCGGTTGATTCGTTACAAACACAGGTAGACGCCAATGGAATCTTAGCTTCCATATTCAGCGGCAAAAGCAGCAAACCTGCCGCAGCTACCGAACAGCTACGAAATCGCACCTATTGGTCTGTATTACCATCGGCAGCTTACAACCCAAGCGTGGGTTTTGCCGTTGGGGTTATCTCATCAGGAGGAAAATACTTTGGTGATCCTTCAACTACAACACTTTCGGTAATTAATGCCGGCTTTTACCTGTCAACAAGCGGGCTCTCTACTTTTGAGTTTAAACAAAACGCTTTTTCGGCTCAAAACAAGTGGAACCTGCAGGGCACTGTACAAATAGGGAAAACCGTTGCCATGGACAACGGCCTCGGCACCGGCAGGCGCAGCTTTGGCGAAGGCAGCTTTTTCATGAACAATACCCACTTTGAAAACAATCCGGATGCCTTCCCTATCCGTTATGTATACATCAAAGCCAATGAGCGCATCTACCGTAAACTGGCACATCATATATATGTAGGTGCCGGGCTAAGCTTTAATTATTACAGCCATATAGATGATGACCGCAAGGATATCCCCATATCAAAAACTCATAACTACCGCTATAGTATCCGTAACGGCTTTCCTGTTAACTCGTACCAGGCTAATGGCTTGTTGTTCAATTTCCAGTTCAATAACCGCGACCAGCCTAACCGCCCGTTCAGGGGTATTTATGCCGATATAGTTTTTCGGAGCAACCAAACCTGGCTGGGAAGCAACCGCAATGCCATGCAGGTAAAGTTTGAGTTCAGGAAGTACTGGAGCCTGTCATCAACTCACCCCGAACATGTTTTTGCGTTGTGGCACTGGTCAAACTATTTATTAAGCGGGGCACTGCCCTACCTTGAACTGCCCGGCACCGGCAGCGATGCTTATGGCCGCATTGGCAGAGCATTTATTATAGGTAGGTTTAAAGGCATGTCGTTTGTATACAATGAGGCCGAATACCGCTTTCCGCTAACAAGCAATAAGTTGCTCAGCGGTGTTGCCTTTGTCAATGCCGAAACGGCTAACAACCAGCAACGCATAAAACTATTCAGGTATTGGGAGCCCGGTGGCGGAGTGGGCTTGCGACTGTTGTTTAATAAATACACGCGCTCTAATCTATGTATTGATTATGCCAGGGGAACTTATGGTTCAAGTGGGTTCTTTTTGGGACTTAACGAGGTATTTTAACTATAAGCAGGCTACGATGATGGTTATACCGTTATAATTGGTGTCATTTTTGTGCTGAAATTGCCTGAACAAGCAATCTACCATAAATGCGCACTCCGTTAACCTCACAACTACTCGGCGACCTGATTGAAAAAGGCTACGAATATGTATTGGTAAAGATCAACCTGAACCAACAGCAAGATGAGGCTGTCGACATAACACTTGTACCAATAAAAGAAAAACCGGAATTAAATAAATTACCAACAGGCTTTGAAACTTTTTACCGCATCACCCGCGAGCCCATGCAACTGGTTTGTGGTGTCGACAATACCAGTATTTTCATCGAATATCAAACCTTTGGTGACACTATAACCAGCCAGGACCTTTTCGACGACACTTATTTTAGGATGAGCGAGGAATTTTTCAGGCAGGTGTTGGACAGCCTGGAAGATTACGCGGTGATCACTACAGATAAAAATGGTGACGTTAACAGCTGGAATACCGGTGCCCAAAAAGTGCTTGGCTACACCGAACAGGAAGTATTAGGCCTAAGCGCCCGGATTTTTTTTACTCCCGAAGATATTGCCGAAGGTAAACCCGAAGCCGAATTAAAAAAAGCGCTGAGCCGGGGCAGAGCTATCGATGAGCGTTATCATGTACGCAAGGACGGCACACGCTTTTGGGGCAGCGGGCTGGTTTTCCCGCTGTTTGATGAACAGCACAATCATCGTGGTTTCACTAAAATCATGCGTAATCAACGGGAAGAACAGCGATCAAAAGAGCTTGGCATATAATACAAAAGAGGTGCTCATTTGAGCACCTCTTTTGTATTATATCTTTTCAGGAAAAAGGATTAAGCATTATAGCTTACACCGTGATCTTCTTCTACCTGTGGGTTAATGAATGGTGAACCTTTGGTAAAGCAACCTACAATTAAAAGGTAAGCACCAAAAATCAATTGCGGAGCTACCAATTTATCAGAAAAAGCATAAACCCATGGTGAACAAAATAAAAATGATCCCATAATTACATCACCAACATTATGCATAACCATCGGAAATTGCTTAATAAAGCCCATTTCGTTTTTAGCGAAGATAGCCATGATCAACTGTAACCAACCAATGATCAAAGGCAGGAACAAAGCAGCACCGCCAACATGAAGTGTATCAAACGTCCATAATGATGAAATCATTAACAGGGCTACAACGTAGTTTAAAAATCCGTAAGTTTTTGTTGAGATGAAGCCTTTCATTTTTAGCTTATTTATAAAGTATCAGTAAAATGATTTATATCTAAATTTTGTGCCAAAGGTAAACATTTGCACGGCTTAAGCACAGTAAATTTAAAAAAATTGAATTGCGTGGCAATCAATTAGCTACGAGGTCACGAAACAGCTGAATATGCCAGCTATCTTTAAACGGCACCTCCCATTTAGTTTCAAGCTCGGTTAAATTTTGCACCAGGTTGTTGTAAACAACCGTTTCCTTATTGATGCTACCATCTTTCAGCTTAGCCTCAAAATCATGGCGTGGCAGTGAGAGCACTTCCTCTCCTTCGCGATAAGCCAAATTGAACCTGTCGAAAAGATTGATGCCTAAATGTTGCTGCACCTGCTGCATAAAATGAACCGATTTATCAATAGAACAGCCGCTGGCGCCTGCCTGGCTTTCATCAACTATCAAAATAAAAAAACGGTTGTACCTAACCTCACCTTTGGCTTTCAGCTGGTTGTTGTGGGCTGTCCAGTTGGTGGTAAACTTGTTCAGCTCGGGCTGTATCTGCTGCACTTCCAGATCGGTTAATTTCCTGTCCGACTGATAGATCCAAACTCTTGACTGTGGAGAAAATTTCATTTCCAAAAATATCAATTTATTAACTTCGGGTTACATTTTGTTGTCATGAAAATATCAATTCTGCCATCAATTGGAAAAACCGCGCTCATTACATCAATTTTAGCCCTTAGTGCGCTAAATTACGGTTTTAAAGCCGGAATGAGCGAACAGGAATGGTTAAACTGGAGTAATAAGTGCCTTAGCACCTCGTTTAACCCCGCGCCTGATATCAACCTTAAAAAGTGGGAGATTGCCCTTACCAACGACTATTTTTTACGTTTAAGGAAAACTTATCAACAGGGCAAGCAGGAATATTTTTCTTTCAACTTGCACCGTTTAACCAATGTTGATTACGTGGGCAGCGACACTACAGGCACAGTAAAATTCAATACCCAAACCGATGATATCATTGTGCAAACCTATGAGGATCCCAATGGCAATATCGACTCAATGGCCACTACATTTGATTTACCGGTACATAACATGAGCTCCACCAAATTTGACAGTCTGAAGAGCGCGTTGCATTATTTCAGGACAAAAGGTTTATAAACCATTAGCCCTAACCGTGATCTCGGCAATATCCAGCACCTTTATCTCCTGTTCCTTATCCTGATTTTTTACGCCATCAGTAAGCATTGTCATACAAAACGGACAGGCGGCGGCTACCACCTGTGCTTTGACTTCTATAACATCGGCAATCCGCTCTATATTGATATCCTTTTTGCCTGGTTCAGGTTCCTTAAACATTTGCGCGCCGCCCGCACCACAGCACAGCCCGTTTGATTTGCAGCGTTTCATTTCCACCAATTCGGTATCCAGGATCTCTAACGCCGCGCGCGGAGCCTCGTAAACATCATTTCCCCGTCCCAAATAACAGGGGTCATGATAAGTGATCCTTTTCCCCTTAAAACTTTCGCCACCTTCGGCTTTCAGCTTACCGGCATCAATCAACTGTTGAATAAGTTGCGTGTGATGGATCACCTCATAATTGCCGCCCAGGCCGGGATACTCATTTTTTATGGTATTAAAACAATGCGGGCAACCGGTGACTATTTTTTTGATATTATAACCGTCAAGCACCTGGATATTCATTATGGCCTGCATCTGAAACAGGAATTCATTTCCCGCACGTTTGGCAGGGTCGCCGGTGCAATTTTCTTCTGTACCTAACACTGCATAGCTAATACCCACATGCTGCAATATCTTACAGATATCGCGGGTAATTTTCCGGGCACGCTCATCAAAGCTACCGGCACATCCTACCCAAAACAAAATTTCAGGCTCCTTACCCTGTGCAGCCATTTCGGCCATGGTTGGGATGGCCAATGGTTCATTGTTCATAGCTCATGGTTTTATTTATGGTCGATAGTCCATGGACCATTGTTAATTATTTTTATTTCCCTTCACAGCCATGATCTATAAACCATTAACTATGATCTGTAAAACTATTCCTCCGCCCAGTTAAATCTGTCGGCCTGGCTGTACTTCCATGGGGCGCCGTTGTTTTCTACGTTACCGAACATATTATTTAAACTTGCCGGGGCCTGCGATTCTTCCATTACAATATAACGGCGCATTTCTGTTATGATCTCCAGCGGATTGATGTTCACCGGGCAAGCTTCCACACAGGCATTGCAACTGGTACAAGCCCAGAGCTCTTCGCGGGTAATGTAATTGTCAAGCAATGATTTATCATCCTGATGGTCTTTACCGTGCTTATCAATGTTATTGCCGACTTCCGTAATCCGGTCGCGGGTATCCATCATGATCTTGCGCGGCGACAGCAGTTTGCCGGTAATGTTAGCCGGGCAAACCGAGGTGCACCTGCCGCATTCGGTGCAGGTATATGCCTCCATCAGGTTTTTCCAGGTAAGGTCGGTTACATCCTTTGCACCAAAACGGGCGGGATCGCCATTATTTTCGGGAACGAATGATGGATCGAGCATGGCTTTGACCTCATTAGTAACCGATGCCATATTGGTAAATTTCCCTTTAGGGTTCAAGTTTGAATAGTACGTATTGGGGAAAGCCAACAGGATATGAAAATGCTTTGAATATGGCAGGTAATTTAAGAAACACAAGATTCCAACAATATGAAACCACCAGCAAACACGCTCGGTAATTACCAATGCCGAAGCGCTATCGGGCAATAGCGGCGCCAGTAATGAGCTTACCGGAAAACTCCCCGCAGTAACATAGTGACCAAAATGCAATAACTGTAATTTATAATCCGCAGCGTTCATGGTCAGGAAAGCTGTCATGAGCAAGATCTCAGTAATAAGGATGTAATTCGCATCAGATTTTGGCCATTGAGTCATTTCTGTACCTGTAAAGCGTTTTAGATGTACAACATTGCGCCTGCACAGGAAAACGATACATGCCGTAAGTACCAATACTGCAAGCATCTCGAAACCGCCTATTAAAAAACTATACAAGCCACCAAGCGGATGCGCAAAGATACGGTGCGAGCCAAAGACCCCATCAATCATGATCTCCAGCACTTCAAGATTGATGATAATAAACCCAATATAAATAAAAAAGTGCATTACCGCTGCTACAGGGCGTTTAACCATTTTGGTTTGGCCAAGGGCAATTTTGGCCATCACTTTCCAGCGCAGGGCCGGCTGGTCGTTACGATCCGTGTCTTTACCCAGCAAAATATTGCGCCTGATTTTAGACACGTTCTTGCCGAAGAAGTAAACGGCAACCGCCAGGATGATAATAAATATAAGCTGAGCAATCATTATGCGTGCATAGTATTTTTCTCAAAGTTAAATGAATTGTTTAAAGGGCGAAATGTTTTGGGATTGAAAAAATATTTGAAAATTAATTAGCTGATTACCTGCACAATTATTTAAAACCAGCAGGCGAGCAGAAACTTTTTTCAAAAAAAAGTTTTCAAACATAAAAAAAAGGCTACATTTGCACTCCCCAAACACGGGAACGGTTTGGTACCATAGCTCAGATGGTAGAGCAAAGGACTGAAAATCCTTGTGTCACTGGTTCGATCCCAGTTGGTACCACAGGTTAAAGCTTCTTAGTTAATTCTAAGGGGCTTTTTGATGCCTTAAAACTGCTATTGGAAGCTATAAATGCGGTTTTTAATAAAATCTTGTTAATTACTCGTTGGTTTAGCGGTTCTGTGTCTTTTCTGTCTGTTTCGTATTTTGCTATGCTTTTTAAGGTTATTTGGCGCACTTTTGGCGCACTTTTTAAGTGAATAAATGAATTGTGATGCCCATGCACTCTTATAGCAATCAAGTGCAAGGAGGAACGGAATAAATGAGGGGCTGTGAATCGGGTTGTGTTTATGCCGTAGTTCCTTGCAACGCTCCAGCAGCTATAAGCGTAACTTTGCCTAATAATTCATTTCCTGCTCTCCTTTCCATTTCTAATTTTTTATAGAATCTTGTAATTACCCTTATAAAAGTAACATTTCAATAAAAATAAGAAAAGTTAGAATTGAGTATAGCGTTAAAGTTCGCTATTCAACCAGTTTCACTTAAAAGGTAAGCCTTGCAGTGGCATTTATGGCTATCTTTTGAATGCTTTAAGGATTTGTACGTTCAAGTCTTTTTTTCTTTCCTTGCTCTATCAATCTTTGTGTTCTTTTTTTCAAATACTCTGAATATTTCAAATAAACATATAGCATCAGATTGAAAATTAAAATGGAGTATAAGACCTGTTTAGTTTGCTCTATATGCTCGTCTGAAAACGAATTTGTCAATCGATCGAGCTTTCTTTGATTAGCAGAAAAGGTGAGGAATATATTAAGCAAACAATATCTTTAAATATGATTGTCAGTGCTCCTGAAAGAATTAGGGTAATAAAATCTATCATAACGCTGTTTTTGCTATTGTTGGCAACATAATTTACAACAGCAACATTCATAGCGGTAACCGTAAAAAAGGCCAGGTTTTCGATAATGAGGTTTAGATTCATAGTTATTGATGGTCTATACTTATTGGGGTTTTCTAATTTTTTCTATGATTTTGTAATCGCCTTTATAAAGTAAGATTGGTAAATAAATTAGAAAAGTAGAATGAGCAGATAGACGCTCAATGTTGAGTTTGGCTTGATTATTTTGGGTTGCCTTTTCCATCACTCGACTTAAAAGGTCACTGAATCCGATAACTTGACTAATGATCATTCGAATGACTGCCTTGGCAATCGAAACAAAACCTATCAGGCCAATATAAAAGCGAGCCTGAAAACAGTAAAGTTTTTCAATAAGAACTTTGATTGATAAATATTATTAAATATCATTGTGTAAAATTCAGAAACAACCTTATTACTTATCACATGAAATCCATATCAATCTTTCTTCGCAATCCTAATTTCCGTCCAATCCGGTTCAATGATTTAAGGGTGTCTTTTCTTAAAAAAAGAGCATCCAGTACAGTTGCGCAACAGCATTTACAAACTACCAGTTATAACGGTCGCTGAATCTCATAAATAAGCTACAGCGGCACCCTTTAAACACCACGAGAAACAACTTTTAGCCCCACTCGGGCAAGCCAAAGTTTAGGCTTGTCACCTATAACTGATTTTCAATTACCACGGATAATACAATAATTCTAACTAACTCATGAAAAAACTAACCTTAATCACCAGTCTGTTCGTTTGCATATCGAACTATCTTTTTGCTCAATGGATAACTAATGGAGCAAATACTGTTACATCAACTTCAAATGCTATAGGCATCGGCACAGCAACACCTGTAAGTAACCTACAGGTTGTAGAGCCAACAACAAGTAAACCGGGAGGCGTCTTAGCACCAACCAAATCGGTTTTTAAACTTTCCAGATCAGGTACGTCCGGTTATTCCTATAACGAAAGTGCGGAATTCAGAATTGGGCACGGCGGTCCCAGTTTTTGGGGATCACAGTTAGATTTATTTATCAATAGTGGCAATAATCAAAATGACATCCCCGATCAGCATGCCATGACTTGGACTTACAATGGTAATGTGGGTGTTGGCACGACAGGTCCTATTGCACGTTTACATTTAATTGGAAGCGGTGTTTCCATAGACGGCGGTAACAGCATTAGCATCAATAATAATGATTTGGCTATCCAGGCCAACACGGGTGGCAGGTCAACAACTTTAGGAGCTCAGTTGGAATTCATCATTCCCGCTAATACGGATGGTACTAACGCCTGGGGGCAGGCAAGAATAATAACCGTAGCAGGAAATACAAGCAACAGTAACGCCACGGGGAAAATGATCTTAGGGACCAGACGAAGTTTTGATAAACTGGGGACTGGTGCCCAATGGTATTATGGGAATGACCTTATTATTGACGGAACCGGGAATATTGGCGTTGGCACCCTAACCCCCGACCAGAAGCTGTCTGTCAATGGCACCGTTCATGCCAAGTCTGTAGTGATCGATCTGAATGGATGGTCTGACTATGTTTTCAAAAAGGATTACAGACTACCGGCCCTGAAAGAGGTTAAAAGCTATATCCGGGAAAATAAGCATCTCCCCGGAGTTCCATCGGAAGCCGAGATGATCAAAACCGGTCTTGATGTCAGCGAGGCTAACAAGCTTTTGCTAAAAAAGATGGAAGAAATGACGCTGTACATGATTAAAGCAACAGAAGAAATAACAGCATTGAAAAAAGAGGTTAAACAGCTAAAAAACAAATTGAATAAACGATGAAAAGAATTTTATTACTGGCCATAACTGGTTTGGCGGGAATCCATACCGGATTTGCACAAACGAAAACTGTTACGGTAGATGCGAATGACGCATTGAACAATAATACCAAGATCGTCGCCCAGACCTCAATCGGGCAGTCATTTTTTGTTGGCCATTAGTTGGGAACGGGGTATTATTATTCAGGAGGCATATTCCGTGCCATAACTGACAATAACAATAATGCAGCCAATTACTATTTCGATGGCATTGCCAACGGGATCACAAACTTTAGCGTCAGGGCCGACGGTCAGGGGTATTTTGCGGGGGCCATCGGTGTCGGCGTTACTTCGCCCGGTGCCAGATTGCATATTTTCAACCAGTACGACGTAAATCAGACGACCGCACTGAAAATGTTTTATCAGGGAACTTGGGGCACCCCGGCCTATGCCAGTAATTTTCGATTCATCGATCTGAGCAGTACGGAAAACGGAAAGGTACTGCAGGTTAACGGAACAGGTGTAGGAATCGGGTACGATCCGCCTGCCTGGTCATCTGCGGATAAACTATATATCAGTGGGAATGTAGGTATTGGAACCAATACACCAAGGGAGGCGCTCTCGGTTAACGGTAATATCCGCTCCAAACAGATAAAAGTAGAGACTGCCAACTGGCCTGACTATGTTTTCAAGCCAGCTTATCAGCTGCTATCTTTAACAGACGTCAAGGAATACATCGATCAAAACCAGCACCTGCCAGAAATACCCTCCGAGCAGGAAATCGCAAAAAACGGCTTGAATGTGGGAGAAATGAATAAACTGCTGCTAAAGAAAGTGGAAGAGCTGACTTTGTATCTTATTAAACAGGAAAAGCAATTAGAAACAGTACAAAAAGAGATCAAAATATTAAAGAAAAACAAACGAGCCTGAATTCTCCATCTTAAATCGTAAAAGTTCATTTAGAACCTTGTCGCATATGAAACCCTATAACCCTATCTTTTTAATATTCTGCTTACTCATTTGGAGTAGTAGTAGCCGTGCCCAATATACTGCAGATTTATCGAAGGTCATTCCGCCTTCGCCTACATCAGCATCACTTGGTAATTTTGGAAATAATTCAAAAGGAACGTATAATGGCGTACCTGAAATTACGATCCCGATTTTAAACACACGAGCAGGTGGTCAAAAAATAAATATTGCGTTGAGCTACGATGCATCAGGAACAAGGGCTGCGCAGGATGCAAGCTGGGTAGGGCTTGGCTGGTCGTTAGCTTTTGGCGGAGGTGTTATCACGAGGACTGTAAGAGGATTAGATGATCTTTATTCGGGTGGTTATCATTTTACCCAGGCGTTGCCTACGGATACTCAACTTCAAAATTTTTATAACTCAAACGGCTTCTCTGATACGGATGGCTCTCTCAGAGCCTATCTCATGAGCGTGCGTAACGGGCTGATGGATACCGAGCCGGATATTTTCACCTACAGTTTTGGTGACAACAATGGCAAGTTTGTTTTTGACAAAACGGTAAGCGGGTCCGGTGTCTTGCAATTGGAAAGCACGAACGCAAAAATAACTTACTTAAATCCAGGCTGGAAAATTATAGATGGTGACGGTAATAATTACTATTTCAACGCGCAGGAGACAGCCACAGATTATTCATTGTCAACTGATCATGAAATCACCTATGATGCTGGAATTAATGATTTGACAGATGAAAACCTAAACCGACACGGAATTGTAACAGCCTGGTATCTTGATTCGATTGTAACTGCTACTTCTCAGAAGATAATCTTTAGTTATACAAATGAACAAAATGTCAGCCTGCTTAGTAAATCAGAGCAGCGATTTACCCGGCTTAGTAATCCTAGTACATGCTCTCCGGCAGAACTAGATACCTATAGTGCCTCAAGACAATTACTGGAAAGTAAGCAGCCCGATCAGATTTTATTTACTAATGGCTCAATTGAGTTTCATAAAAGCAGTAGATCTGACGTAAAAGATGCCAATGGCGCGTACACCTCGTCTCGACTGGCTTATATTGTAGAAAAGGACAAGGCCGGCGTCGTTATAAAGAGAATAGATCTCTATCATTCTTACTATAATGCCAATGATCCGGACGTAGTAAACAAGCGGCTAAAGCTGGATTCGATTAAAGATGTAACGTCTCCCACGCAACCAATGCCGCCATATAAGTTTTCCTACTTCAATCCGAATACTCTGCCACCAAAATATACAAAGGCCATAGACCATTGGGGGTATTTCAATAATCAAACAGGAAATGCAAGCTTACTGCCAAGTACCGTTACATTAACCCCTTATTATAAATCATTTACCGGGGCCAACCGCCAATCGGACACGAATCTTGCTTCAGTACAAAATGGGGTGCTATCCTCAATCGTTTACCCGACGGGAGGACGGACCGACTTTACATATGAGCTAAATGAATATACCAACTTATATGATGAAGACCAGTACAACTCTAAAGACACTACCTTGTCTTTGGGAACAATAACTCCCAATTCACCGGACAAAACAGGCAATTTCACCTTGACTGAAAACGTAACTGAAGTGAAGTTCTTTTTCAATTATTACGATCCCAATGACTTAAGTCACAGAGATGAATTTGTTGCTGATTACGCTTATTTAAGTAAAGATAATCAGCCTTACCATACATTTCATAATGCTCCGAACGGCACTGATGTTACAGATGAAACACTGTTACTGTCTCCTGGCCATTACACAATGCGACTCAGTTCGTTGCCAAATTATAACTCGGCTTTTAGTGCTACATGGACTGCACGTACGCCACTGACGAAAAGGAAAGGCGGTGGTTTAAGAGTGCAAAGGATTGTTAACATGGATGGCCTCGGAAACCAGATTGTAAAGAAATATTTATATGATAGGGATGGTTTCTCCAGTGGGCTGTTGCTCCTTCCAGTTAAATATGATTTCATTACAATAGTTGGTGGTACAGATGCCTGCGGCGAAAATATGAGTTCCGTGTATTTTGTAAGATACTCCAATACCATCAACAGTTTGGGCTTCACAAAAGGTGGCCTGATAGGTTACAGTAAAGTAACTGAACTGTCAGGAGAGCAAGGTGAGAATGGTAAAACAGAATACTATTTTTCCAACAAAGCAATTCAGGGCCTGGTGACACCATCTGTGCCGGTAGATGCAGATCCGCTAAATGGTAGGATGCTGGCGGTAAAATATTATGATAATACTAATAAGCTATTAAAGAAAGTCGAAAATCAATATGCTTTGGATTGGGGAAGCGCCAATCCCCTACTACCGGCTATCAAGCTCCTGACTGTTCCATTCACTTCCACAGGCTTTTATACCAATACATATACCAATGCCTCCTACTGGATTACTCAAAAAAAAGAATCGGTAGCTGACTATATCGGTGTTGACTCAGTAGTTACTGTAAGGAATTTTTATTATCAAAATGCTGTTCATAGACAACTGACTAAAAAAGAAGAACAGTCGTCTTCCGGAAAACTTTTAACGACGCAAATGAAATACGCTGATGATTTAAAATCAGCAGGTACACCCAATGTATATAACACGATGTCTAATCGTAATATGCACAACCCCTTAATAGAACAATCAGCCTATGAGAATGACGTTTTTTTACAGTCGATAACAAATACCTACGATTACTGGAAAAACGGTTCTTGGGGCGACAATACAGCAAGTATGATAGTTCCCAGAACTATTGAAACGAAGGTATTAAGCAACAATGCTGAAACCCGTATCCGTAATTACGCGTACGATAATTATGGAAACTTATTGGAGCAATCTTCGTTAAATGGTCCCCATGTCACCTATTTGTGGGGATACAACAGGCAGTATCCAATAGCTGCAGTGAAGAATGCGACTTACCAGGATGTCGTGAATGCATTAGGACAACCTCAGTTAGATTTACTGAATACAAATCCAGGCTCGGATAGTAACGTGAGAAGTGTATTAGCTCCACTGCGTTCCGCTCTTCCAAAAACTGAACTGACTATCTATACCTACACACCTTTAATAGGTATAACAAGCATGACGGATGGTAAACGGATGACGACGACATACGAATATGATGGATTGCAGCGCCTGATGAATGTGAAGGATAAAGACGGGAATATTGTAAAACACATGGACTATCATTACCAGGGGCAATAAACTGAAGAACAAACTATAGCGCCATTATCACGATGAAAAATATCAAAAGCCTGCTAACAGCCCTGGGCCTGATGCTTTCGGCTATCAGTTCAGTAGCCCAATATGTAACAACGAATCAGCTCAGCGGCACAGCGATAGCGCCCGGGCAATACTATAATTACAGCAGCATAGTACTTGGGCCCGTTACCTCAATTACACCCGCGGCGGGCCAGAGTGTAAGGTTGTATATCGCCAATCCTGACTGCCAGCTGCTAACAAACAGTTTTAGCCAGAACCAGAACTATATTGTTACCAGTACGCCGCGTACGGCGATGAGCTCGTTCAGCACGAGCGGTAAAACGGCCTGTGACCTGATGCAAACAGTACAATACTTTGACGGGTTGGGCAGGCCCTTGCAAACGGTACAGGTAAAAGGGTCGACAGCGGGTAAAGATGTGGTCCAGCCATTTGCGTATGACCAGTTCGGACGGGAAGTACAAAAGTACCTGCCTTACGCAGCACAGGGTGCAGCAGACGGGAGCTATAAAAGTACGGCAGTCAGCGACCAAACAGCATTCTATAGCTCTCCGCCGTCCGGATCGGGCGTTTCAGCAGTAGCGAGCCCTTTTTCGGTTACTAATTTTGAACCTTCACCGCTGAACCGGGTACTGGAACAAGGAGCTCCCGGAGCGGTTTGGCAGCCGGTAGCCAATAGTGCTGCCGGACATACCAATAAAACGGATTATACCACCAATAATACCACGGCATTGGGCGATCCGAACAGTTACCTCGCTGTGCTGTATACCGTTACGATCAACAGCAACCAAAGCCGGACACTCAACCACGCAAACGGTGCCAACTATGCTGCCGGTCAGCTATACGTAACAATAAGTAAAGATGAGAACTGGGTAAGCGGAAAGCCTGGCACTACGGAAGAGTATAAAGACAAAGAGGGACATGTGATACTGAAACGGACATTTAACCAGGTGGGCACAACCGTACAGGTATTATCAACCTATTATGTGTATGACGATCTGGGGAACCTGGCCTTTGTACTGCCTCCGAACAGCAATGCCGATGCAGGTATCACCAGCGCTGCCAATCAAGCTACACTGGATAACCTGTGCTACCAGTACCAGTATGATGAGCGGAACCGGCTGGTTCAAAAAAGAGTGCCGGGCAAAGATTGGGAATATATGGTGTATAACCTGTTGGACCAGGTAATCTTTACTCAGGATGCCAGTCAGCATGCAAAATCGCCCCAGGAATGGAGCTTTATCAAATATGATGCTTTGGGCAGGGTAATTATGACCGGTACAGAAGGCGGGCATACCGAAACCAGGCAAGGCCTGCAGGATTATATAACCACAACACTAAAGAACGCATCGTCAGGAGTTACGGGATGGGAAATCCCCAGTGCTGCCGGTACTCATGGTTATACCAATACTTCATTCCCGAGCGGCCCAGGGGCAGTAGCATTGATGGTAAACTATTATGATAGTTATAATAACCTGGCGGGCTACCCGGGTTACCCGACCAATTTTACCGTATCGGGGAACAGCCAAATGACCACAGGATTAATAACAGCCAGTAAGACAGCGGTGCTGAACAACCCCTCAGATTATTTATGGACAGTACATTACTATGACGATAAGGGCAGGGAAACACAGCTGTTTAAACAGCACTATTTAGGCGGCACGGTAAGCCAGTATAATTATGACCAGATCACCAATACGTATAATAACATTACCAGCGAACTGACCACCAGTAAGCGTGAACATTATGTCAAAAACACAGCCAATACGGATAAGGTTAAATCGGTAACGATACTGAACAGCTATGCCTATGATCACATGGGGCGCAAGGTGCAGACCAAGGAGCAGATCAATAGTGGTGCGAACATATTGTTGAGCCAGACGGATTATAACGAGATTGGCCAGGTGCAAACCAAACACCTGCACGGGGCTACAGGAGCAGCACCGTTCCTGCAGAATATCGCGTATGCCTACAATGAACGTGGATGGTTAAAAAGCAGTACTTCACCCTTGTTTGCCATGCAATTAACCTATAATAATGGTAATACCGCCCCCTTCAACGGCAACATCAGTAAACAGAGCTGGCAGGTACAGGGTGGCGCAAGCAAAAGTTATAATTATACCTATGACGCGCTGAACAGGCTGACTGCAGGGATCTACAGTCCCACTACCGAGAACTATAATGAACAGGGCATTGATTATGATTTGGCAGGGAATATCCAGCACCTTACCCGTCAAAGCTCAGCCTATACTTATAATTATACAGGCAACCAGTTGCAGTCGGTAAGCGGGCTGACGACGGGTACATATCAATACGACCCGAATGGCAACGTCAAATTTGATGCCCGTAATCAGAAGACCATCGCGTATAATCTGCTGAACTTACCGCAGAGTGTAACCGCAACTGGGTTTAACCTGAGCTATACCTATGATGCAGCAGGTAAAAAGTTACGCAAAAACAACGGGGCGACCATAACCGATTATATTGACGGGATCCAATATGAAAACGGGAACATCATTTTTATCCAGACCGAAGAAGGCCGGGCCATCAATAACGGGGGCAACTATATCTATGAATACAGCCTGACAGATCACCTGGGTAACAATCGCTTAAGTTTTGATCAGAACTCCGCTACGGTGATCAGGCAGCAGGATGATTATTATCCGTTTGGGATGGAATTATCCCGGGGCACTACAGCAAGCCCTAAGAATGAGTATCTTTACAATAAGAAGGAGCTGCAGGAAGAATTAGGGCAGTATGATTATGGCGCGCGGTTTTACGATCCTGTGATTGGCAGATGGGGAAGTGTAGACAAACTTGCTGAACATCCAGAGCAGATTCATTTGTCGCCTTATGCATATGTTGGTAATAATCCAATTTTAAAAAATGATCCGGATGGAAACTGTCCAATTTGCTTGATTGTTGCAGTTGAGGTTTTGGAAGCGTTAACAACTGAGCAGGTTGTAGGTGGGTTGATATTTACCGCAGGAGGGACTTATGTCACTAGTAAGATCATTGATCATTCATCCAATACATCAACTTTTGATAGGCCAATATTTACAAATGACAATACAAGAATTACTAATAGCGTACCGAAAATTACGCCTAATATAATCAATGCCAATGGAAGTCAAAATTCTAGCAAAACGCAAAAAGGCGTAAACAATAAAACTTCAAATAATGCTCGTGTTATAGGTCAAGAAGCACATCGGCAAGAAGGCAGGAAATTAGAATTACAGGGAGCTTTGACCGAGCAAACAATTGCATTACAAGACGGAACTGTTGTTCGTAAAGATGCGATTATGCCAGATGGAACTGCAATTATAATTAAACCGGATACACCAACAGGGCGACAATCTGCAAAAAGAAGGGAGAACCTTTTAAATAAAAATGGGGTAAAGAACCAATCTATTTTTTATGATCCTACCAATCCAGCATATAAACCGGGATCGCCAACGTATATAGGACCGAAATAAAGATGACAAAAGATAAATTAATTCGATTGACCAAAGAACAATTGAGAACACTGGGTTATAAATTTATAAAAGACTCACTAACGGGAGCTCAAGGATTGTTTCTAAAACAGGTTAATGATAAATATTTTGTAATGTTAGGGCTGACTATCTCTAAAAACTATCCAGAAATGTTCACAGCTTCCTTCTATTTGTCGAAAATAACCATTTGGGGGGCTTTATGGGGGGACATTCCATGCGAATCTTATGAGCGAATTAGCAAGTTTTTAAATATAGAAGAAAGAAGACGGCTACTAGATGATAGATTTTGCTTACCCGGGATTGTGGATGGATGGTGGAAAGCAGATGAAAATGGTATAGTAGATTTTTTAAATACTTTGAAAATAACAGAAATTAGATTTTTATCGCAAGAAAATCTTTTTGAAAAAATAGAATCTAGTCGAGATATCCAGGAACTATTCAATTTATCTAAAAAGGTGATTAATCGAATCAAAGTAAATGATGATGGTTATTATACTTTAAGATTTTGTCCATCGAAGCCAATCGATGATATTCCAGCCGATTGGTTTAAAGCAGCAGAAAAAGTTATTATTGACGAGAAAAGTATATTAAATGCTAATACAGTGAAACGATTAGCCGCGGATGCATTTAGGCAAAAGCTGGCTGCAGATGATAAAATATAAAATGTATTGAGGCGGTAATGTTTATATACCCCCTCACTGGTCGAAGTTTAGCGAAAGCGTAACTTCGACCAAAAACAAAGCAAGCATCCTGCTTGCGAGGTATAGGAAATGCTGGATGAAATCAGCATCCGGGATTTTCGTAAATGTATTATCGGCTACTGATGCTTTGTAGCTGATCTTCGAGCCGCTGCGAGTTGAGCAAAAGGTCTGTGAAGAGAAAGATGCAAAGCAGCGACTTTACAGAATGCTTCACAAAGCCTTAGCGCTGATTTTGACTACCTGGGTTGTGTATTGGCCTATCAAAAGCTGTGACAAAGCTGAAGCCTTTTGCGATGGCGCGGGCGAGCCAAACAATATGAGCGACTGGCTGAATTAATCTTAAGCGTTGCAAGCTCACCTGGTCGACAGACCAAGTGAAAGCGCAGCATAAGTGAAAGGTTGATGAAGACAGAGAAAGCTCATGTGATGAACGACTTTGCGCCCTCAAATAGCATGACAGGCAGCATCATTAAAGGCCATTAAGATCTGCACATTTTTGTTGCGCGTAGTATATAGAGTAAGGCCTAAAATAAAAATGTGCGAATCTTTGATTTATCTACATAGGCTGTCCATTGCTTACCACAAGAAGGGCAGTTAAATTTAATTGTTGGCATTTCTTTTTAGATAAGGGCCGAGCAGTCCTTAATCGGCAGGTTTGTTAACGTCACAGTCGACATGCTGCAACACAAAAATACAAATTTACTTAGCAATAACTAAGCAAAGCTTGCGTGTTGTTTTTATTCTTTCGTATCTGATGGCAGCCAACCTAAAGTCAGATATTGAAGCTTACGTTATCAGTAAGGTAAAGGAGATGAGAGAACAACACAACCTCTCGCAATCAGAACTTGCGGTACGCTTAGATGTGTCAAATGGTTTCATTGGTCAAGCGGAAAGTTCGAGATCGCCAACTAAATACAATCTGAACCATCTTAACCAACTGGCAATAATATTCGACTGTTCTATAAAGGATTTTATACCTGAGAAGCCTTTTAAATAGAGGCGGTTAAGCCTCCATTCTTTAAGCAACTGCTTGCATTTGTTTTCGTTTAGCTGCCGTTGGCCGGTATTTAATCTGTTTAAACTGATGATGTTTATTCCGCTCCTCAGCATATTCATAAAGTTCCGAACATAAATAAATGCAATAATCAGTACGGACACTGTCCTCAATGTTGATTTCTGTGCTTTCCTTAGCGGTTATCTTATAGATATTCCGAACAAATGAGGCCGTAATCTTCGCGAACTGGTTGAATGATTTCGACTCCTCGAATCCATAATGAATAGCGAAGCTATTCGTTGGGTGATATTCAAGCCGGAGATAAAGCAATGGGTTAACGAATTCGTGAATTATGGTGCCGACTATCGGCTGGCCTCGCTCTTCACGCTCCAAACCAAATCGGAGTTCCTCATTTTCAAGAGATAAAAGCTGTTTAGCGTGTCTGTAGATAGCATTATAAGCCTGTCGGACACTGTTATTATAAGGTGACAGAATCTCAATGGCTGGTCGTTTCTGTTTCATAAGAATTGGTTAAAAGGGTTTATAAAGTGAACTCAATTAAAACTAAACCAAGGCTTTGAGATTGTTTTGAAGATGTTATTTAAGTGGGAATTTGCCACGTGTGCCTTTTAAGTACAGCGCTATTCCGCAGATCGGAATTCGTAAAGGCGATTTAAAGGAACGAAGTAAGCTGAATCTAAATGCTCCTGGTCATCGAAAGCTTAATAGAGAACGCATTCAGAACGGAACCAATCTGCTTCCATTAAATCCTGAACGAATGGCCATTTGACCAAAACGTAAAGTTCATCTACGGATGTGGCAGCACTAAATTGATAAGGGTTGTTGCTCATGAGTTATTGTGATTGAAAGGTGTGAATGTATTGTGGATCCTGATAGGCAACCACGTTATTAAAGAAAGTTGGAAGGTTGGGTAAACATGCTTTGTAAATGAGCATGCCTTGTTCCCTGACATATCCAACCCGCCAAAGCAGATCATCGATGCGTGGGAAATCTGCAAAGTCATATTCGATCTTCATGAAATAGTCAAAGCCACATTCGAGATGAAACGAAAGCCGAGGCGAAACAAAGCTGTGCAGCATAAACGGATCATTAGGATCATCCTTATAGTCCCGCTCAAAATAGCGGGTGCCGACCGCCAGACATTCAGCCTTAATGAATTTAAGCGCGTCATAATACTGGATCATGATGGTTCCGTTCATTGTTTTAAGTTTGTTCGGATGTGATAAGTCGCTTACCTTTTTCCAACGCTTGCTTAAGCGATAGGGCAGTTTAATAGGCGGTTTAGGTGGTTCTGGGGGTTTGTTATACTTTTCCATGAGATAAGTGATAAAGGATAGGCTTGGTGATTAATCACCAAGCCTTAAAGAATTTGCTGTCTTCAAGCCTCGAAATCCGTTTGAAGGCTGTAACAAGATTAGGTTGTAATTTGAATTGGGTTGTAAATGGGCTGTTTGAGAATGGTTGAAGCAATTTTCGGATTTCTGCTTCAAAGGGGCAATCCGAAAAGTTGTAATGGATGATAAAAAAATCGCACTCATCGCAGGCGAGATACCAATAAAAGGTTTTGGTCATAAAGCAATGTACGGCACCAGGAATATCTTGAACAGGGTATTGCCGATAATCCCTTTCGTAAGATAATTCAGGAAATGCCAGCATAAGTTCTGTATTAACTAATAGAAGTGCACTGTTATAAAGTTCAAGTGTTTCCTTGTTTGATTCCAGTGTTTGAGGATCAACGTAATTGAGGGATAGTGCTTTTTCCCATCTTGGTTTTGGTGTGTAGGTGTTTGTTGTTGTTCGTTTCATGTTCTGCGGATTGATTTGAGGTGAGTAATTGAGTTGTTTTCGCTTGAGAGTAAGGTTGACAGCAAATCCCAAGGCAGGATATATGGACTAAAGCAGGATGCTGAAAGCAGCCGTTTGCAGGACCCGGATTTTCTTGATTTGGAAGCGCTGTCCTTGCGCTCAAGAGTGAAAACAAATGACTTTCCACTCGGCCACTGGAGAGGGGCTAATTTCAACCGACAGGAATCCGCGCAACACAAAGTCAAAATATTGTATGCCAAGAAATGGGTTATAGGGGGACGGTATTATTTGAGTATGGGCTAATCTTTGCCGATACACTCCAAACAGTTTGTTAGCTTTGCCCTTAAAAAGGAAATGACAGAATATAACTTGAATCTCTTTGCAGATTACTTCCAGTTTTATCTTCAAGACGAAGAGATGCCAGGTGATTTGAGTAACGCATGGACAGAACAAGCTTTTAAAATGCTACTTGCTATTACTGAGGGTGCATTTGTAGTAGGCACCGTTAGAAACATGACAGTGCCTGTCAACATTAAGATATTCGAAGCAGAGCCTGAAGTGTTATTAAATGAGTCGAATATCATTGATCAAATAAATGAATGTGATTTAGAAGTTACTTCTGGGAAGATTGTTATTGCAGGGTGTACGGAATATTTCGAAGAAGCCAAAAGGATTGAGCTTTCAAATGGAATTTATAGAGCAAGGATCTACTATGGAAACCTTGACAACTTAAGTAAAAACGGCTTAGAGGGAGAAGACTTTTATGAAGTCCATTTGTGGAAGACAGACAGAAAATCGGATTTAGTGACTCTGAAGCAATGGGCTAATGCTTAATATTAGAAAGTGCCTTTTGCAGATTTGAGGTTCGACTACTTGTCTTAAAAGGTACAGAATGTAAATCATTTGCAAATGATTTGAGAAATCTACCTTTTAAAGCAAGTATTTGAAAGAGCATTACTATCAAATATACTGTAATAGCCACAACTTGAGATAAGGAAATGACCTTTTTTTGCATTTAAAGGCATCTTTTTCTCTCCGGCTAAATATTGATTCACATTCTCATTGTTCCGTATTTAATTAAACGGCCATACTTCTTTTTAAAAAATTCATTAACAAGCTTTTAATAATTCACTGACAAATTGTTTATGATATATATTATTTGTAAGTTTATGTAACCAATTGCATTATTTATGGTGATAAAATTTTAGGCATTATTTTGTCTTTACCTGGCTCTTTTACCAAGAAGTTGTCGCCCGCCAAATAAAAACCACTGCCAGACGAAATAAAGCCTTATATCATATTAAACCTTAAGCATTATGAATAAGATTTTAGTTTTCGCAGCTTTATTTAGCTTCTTGATCTTTGGATGCAAGAAAAAAGAGAAGTCGTCCGAGGCAGGCCTTTCGGGTGTATATGAACTTGAAAAACAAGTGCTTGATCGAGGAGGCAAAGACTCTGTTATTAAACGAACGCAAATTAAAATCTACACAGATCATAACTATTTATACGCCAGTATCGTTCCTGATTCATCTGTTGGGTTTGGTGTGGGCACTTATACACTCGACTCTGCTAACCGACTTAAGGAACATAGTATTTACACCAGCAGAGCGCTCGACTCATCCCTAACGTATAATCTTGAGGTTACAAAAAAACCGGATGGTTATACCCAAGTCATCCCCGACTTTGCCACGGTAAAAGGTGTAAAATATGCATTGAAGGAAGAATATAAAAAATTCCCGTCAGCGGATAGCTCAGTGCTTGACGGCTTGTGGAAAATGGAAAGAACCTATACAATAAAAGGCAAAGACACAATCTCAACTGACGTAACGCAGTATAAAATATTCTGGGAAGGGCATTTTATTTTCGTCCACAGGCTTGCTCAAAATAAGGAAAAAACCATCTTTAAAAATGGGTTTGGCACCGGGGTATTTACTTTTAGTAATGATACGCTTAGGGAAGAAGAGCAAATATCAAACTACCGGCTTCTTCAGGGTAATAAATTTACCGTTAAAGTTACGATGAATGGCCATGACGAATATACCCAGGTGATTAATAGTGCCACAAATGGCCAATCTATAGAAATCTACAAGCGAGTCAAATAAAAATTCTTTATTTAACCTTGTGGCGCTGGCTCACTCCCTGTTGGTACCACAGAAAAAGAAATCCTCTAAGTTAACGCTAAGAGGATTTTTTGCTTCTTGCAAATATCAATCTATTTTCAATAACTTTGTATTTCAAAGTGCTTTTATGAACATAAATTACAGGTAAACATGCCGATTTCTACCACACTCGACCAATTGCATTACCAGGCAAAAGGAAATAAATGGATGCAGCTTTTTGCTACTTTTAACAGGATAATGCTGGCGGCTGGTTTTTTTATTGCCGGTAGTGTTAAAATTATGGGGGAGCGGTTCGCCAGCGGTTTGTCGACCAATCAACCGATGGGCCATTATTTAGAAGCGTTGCACCATACAGGTTATTATTACACTTTTATTGGTGTTCTGCAGGTTGCAGCAGCTATCCTGTTATTGATTCCCCGTACCCGGCTCCTCGGGGCGTTAATCTATTTTCCGATTATACTGAACATCTGCATACTGGCCTACGCCGTCAGGTTTGAAGGCACCCGCATCACCACCTTAATGGTACTTGCCAACTTATATTTGCTGGGGTGGGATTATGACCGTTTAAAATTCATTTTGCCATTCAAGCAAAAAAACAGCCATACAACGCAACCTGAAATACGAAATAACAAGTTTCCGTTCGTGTTTTTTGGAGGCGTTTTTGCAACAATAGCCGCAGTAATAGTAATTAACCAGTTCGTATATGATATCCGACCGGGCAATTCATTAATGGAATGCAATAATGGGTGTGCTGGAAATGCCAAGCCGGAGGCTTGTAAAGTTTTTTGCGACTGTGTACACAATCTGGGCAAACCACTGGACAGTTGCCTGGCTCAGTATGATAAAGCTCCGGGTAAAACTATCCAGACATCAGGCGTGGGCAATGCAAAACATAGCAGGTGAGCAAGGATATGCTATTTTCTCATTGCCTCTCCATGGGTGTTGTGTAGCCGGCGATTTGTATGTAATAATATTGGGGTAATTAGATCCTTTTTTTGGACCAGATTTGTCGCTTTAGCCGTATTTTTGAATATGCGGCACCCTTTTTTGAGGATATCGCAAGGCTTCAACAACAATATGCCAACCGGTATGAAAAAGAAAACGGAAAAGAAGTATATAATTAAAACATGGCGAACCATGAAACGCCATCTCCGCTCTTTTGTCAAAAACGACGAACAGGAAGATTTGCATCGTTTTCGCACCGGGGTAAAAAAACTACGGGCGCTTTTGATCTTGGGAGACAGCGCGGCAGAGGACGTTACGCTGGAGAAACGCTTCAAACCTGTTCGTAAGATATTTAAACAGGCCGGCGAAATCAGGAATGCTTATATAAACCAGGAACTGGGCAAGGCAGTTGGTGAAAACACCGATTTTATCCGGGAGCAACAGCAGATTATGAAAATCACCACCCGGAGATTTAACGCCGATAAGGATCAGCACAGCGCCTGGCTCCGAAAAACACGCCGCAGCCTGCTGAAGCGGATCAGGCCGATCAGTAAACATCATCTCTCCTTGTATTACAGGCAACAACTGGAAATCATTGCTACAACCATAAAACCCTCCCCGTTTTAATGAGGAATTGCATACCTGCCGTAAACAACTGAAGGTACTGCTTTATAATTACCCTCTGGCCCGCCCGGAACTGGACCTCCCTTTTAATGAACCTTATCTTGACCAGGTACAAGCAGCCATCGGCGACTGGCATGACAATGAACTGGCCATCGCACTTCTTTTAACCACTGCGGATACCCCGAACAGCAAAGAGACACTCAAAGGACTAAAGAAACAGGCCACCGTGCTTAAAAGACAACTCACCAGGCTCACCCGGAATTTCCGCGAACAGGCAAGCCCTCCGGCTGTAATTTAACTATAGCGTAATGATGTGAAAAAATACAAATTCGAATTATCTATTATAGAACGCTTATAAAGCTCGGGCATCTACTGGCATATACAAATGGCTTAAGAAATCGCTGGTGTAGCCGGCTGGTGTATATTGTGCGCAAAGTCTGATGCCGGAACGGAAAAACTTTAACTTCAGTATCTTTCTTCTCCGTTTTTATGGAGGCGGGCATTAATACTGCTTAGTTTTTTTAGCGGTAACACGAAGGAAAAAGTCGATCCCATCCGGGGCTCACTTTCTACCCAGATGCGGCCCCCATGCCGTTCAATGATCTCTTTGGTAATGTATAACCCCAGGCCCAGGCCAGTAATGCTCCTGTTTACATCTTTTGCACGATAAAACTGGCTGAATATGTGGCTGATATTTTCCTCATTGATGCCCATACCATAATCTTTAACAGATACCTGAATTTCCGTTTCTGACCTTTTTGCTGATACTTCAATTCTATCAGATTCCGGCGAATATTTGATCGCGTTGGTGACCAGGTTGGTCAATACCTGCTCCAGCCTCATTTTATCCCCTTCTAAAATCATTTCTACGTTTTCGTCAAAATAAATTTCATGTGATGTATAGGCTTCCCGAATAGCTTCAAGGTTTTCTTTGATAAGCGCTGTAAAATCAAATTCTTCAAAATAAAACTGCAATTTTCCGGATTGTATTTTTGAGATATCAAACAAGTCGTTGATCAGCGCATTCAGCTTTTTTAACTGAGTTATTGCTTTTGCAACAAAAGGCCGGTTTACATCAATTACCTTTCGTTCCAGAAGTTGTAAAAAACCGCTCATAGAAGTGAGGGGCGTTTTCAATTCATGGGAGGCCAAAGCGATAAATTCATCTTTTTTTTGACTCAACTCCTTTACTTCTGTAAACAGCCTGGAATTATCGAGCGCCACTGCCGCCTGGGAGGCCAAGCTAACCACAAAGTCTTCATGCTCTTGCAGGAAAACACCGGCTTTCGGGTGACCAAAGAATAAGCCGCCAATAACATTGCCTGAACTGCTTATAACTGGCACTGCCAGGTAGCTTACTACCGGCAGATGCCCCTCGGGCATTCCAAAATGCGGTGCATTTTGTCCATACCTGGGGTCTTTCGTTATATCATCTACCCTTAGTACGCCTTCCCCGCTAAATGTGCGATGGAAAACTGCCGTATTCCGGGGCATTCCGAAATTTTCAAATGCCTCTTTTGGCGCGCCCGACAAAGAGTACAACATATAGGCTTCGCCGTCCTGATTGATGGTATTATAAAAAAATGCGCCAAAAGCGGCACCGGTAATCTGTGTAGTGGCATCCGTTACTTTTTGCAGGATAGATTCGGTATCAAGTTTCTCTGAAATGGCTTTCCCTATAGTATTCAGGATCTTCAGTTTTGCCGCCTGGTGTCGGATGGCCGTTTCGGCTTTCTTTGCGGCTGTAATATCCCTGGCAATCTTTGATGCACCAATAATGGTCCCATGCCGGTCCTTTACCGGTGAAACAGTAAGGGATATATCAATGGCGCTTCCATTTTTGTGCAGCCTAACGGTTTGGAAATGATCAACTTTGTTACCGTTCCTGATGTTTTCAATGATAACATCTTCTTCGGACAGCCTGTCGCGAGGAATAAGAATAGATATATGTTTACCGATAGTCTCTCTTTCCTGGTAACCAAAAATCTTTTCGGCACCACCGTTCCAGGTAGTGATGATCCCGTTAAGGGTTTTGCTAATAATGGCATCATCAGAATTTTCAACAATTGCAGCCAGCATGCCTCGTTTCTCTTCTGTCTCTCTTTCGTGGGTCACATCGCGCATAATGTGAGATGCTCCAATTACCTCCCCCTGTTCATCCCTTATTGGCGAAATAGTAAGTGACACCGGAAAATCAATCTGTAGCTTACTGCTGCGGACAGTATATAAGTGATTTATTCTTTCACCAGACCATACACGTTCAAGAATAGCCAGTTGTTCCTGACGGACGCTTTCGGGGATCAGGGTAAGGATGTTCTGCCCTAATAACACCGGGGCCGGGCAGCCAAACATTTTTTCAGCAGCCGGATTGCAGTTTAAAATAATATAGTCAAGATCATGGCTCAATACCGCATCTTCCATTCCTTCAAAAATGGCGGTTAAGGTGAAGAGGTCAGGTAATAAGTTATTTTTCATGAAAAGCTATCTTCTTTTGCCCTGTTAGTAAATATCCGGTTTTATTAAGATGTGTGGTTTATACATCTTATCCAATCATTGAAAACTCAACAGGCTGTTTCGATGCAGGAGTAACAGGGATTGGCAAAAAAAGTTTTAAGCACCGTGCATGCTATGTTACTTTGTTATACAATAGCTAACGTTTATTCCTTCGTTAATGATCAGAAAATAAAACCTATGAATGCTGTTGCTTGCGTTTGTATTCACTTGGCGTGCAGCCATATTTTGTTTTAAAAACCGTGGAGAAATAGTTTGGTGTAGAGAAACCCACCATATAAGTTATTTCAGATATCGGATACCCTTCATTCATTAACAAATATTTCGCTTTTTTTAACCGGCGGTTTAATATGTAATCAGAGATGCTGCAGCCAAGCAACGCTTTAACCTTTCGGTAAAGCTGGATCCTTGAAACTCCTATCAGTTTACAGATCTCATCAACGCTAAAGTTCTCATTCGCTAAATTCTGTTCTACAATACCCGCAAAATCATTCAGGAATTTTTTGTCAAGGGCTTTTGATACAGGCACAGTTGATTTACTTACATCACTGGTAAAATGTTCTTTAAGTGTTGCCCGGCTTTTGATCAAATTCTTCACGGTAGCGAGTAAATAATCAAAGTTAAACGGCTTAACAATGTAGGCATCGGCCATGCAGGTAATCCCATCTATCTGTTGTTCAACACTGCCTTGTGCCGTTAAAAGAATAATAGGAATGTGCGAAGTACGGACATCAGTTTTCAGTTTTACTGTTAAAGTTTTGCCAGACATCCCCGGTAATACCACATCAGATATGATCAGGTCCGGGACACGCTCAAAGGTTTCATTTAATCCGCCTGTGCCATTATCGGCTGTAAATATCTCATAAGTAGCTCCCAGTTTTTCACTCAGGTAGCTCAGCAGGTCTTTATTATCTTCGATGATTAATATGGATTGCTCCCTGGGCGTGCCGAATATTTGCCCTTCATCCGTTAATGTAACAGGTGCTGCCAGGTCTGTAACATAAATTTTTGCCCGCTCTTCAATACCTGTTTGTTTTGCATTAGCGTGCTCCTGTGCAGTTTGGTCAAAATGACTATTTCCTAACAGCAGGTTAATGGTAAAAGTAGTTCCTTCCCATTTTTTACTCCTTACTTCTATACTGCCATGATGCAGGGACACAATTTCTTTTGACAGCGCGAGCCCTAATCCAGATCCTCCTGAAGAGCTGTTTTCCGCCTGGTAAAACTGCTCAAATACATGGGTAGTGTCCTGCGGCTCCATACCGATCCCGTTATCCTGGATGGCAATATCAACAGAATTGTCATCTCTATTTTTGAAACTAACCTGGATACGGCCATTGTCGTTGGTAAATTTCAGCGCGTTAGCTATGATGTTAAAAAACACCTTATCTAACAGGTTAACATCATACCAAACAATTATCTGTTGCTCATCGCTTACCAGGCTCAGACTGATGTTACGCTTCTGGGCATTTTCCTGAAAGCTGGTGATGATCTCCCTGGCAAATTCAACAATATTATTGGGTGATACATTGATCTGTTGTTTATCATATTCTATTTTACGGTACTCGATTAATTGGTTAACCAGGCGCAGCAAACGGTATACGTTTTTATGGATCAGTTTCAGACTTTTCCCTGCAACCAGGTTTAGCTTTTCATTACTCATCATATCTTCTACTGGCGAGAGGATAAGTGTGAGCGGCGTACGGAATTCGTGAGAAATATTAGTGAAAAATTGCAATTTAGCCTCCGTAGCTACTTCAGCCTTTGCCGACATCTCGATCAACTGGTTACGCTGCTGCAGAATTTCATTATTTTTAACCTCCAGGCTTTTGTTGATCTTCCGGTTTTCCATGAGCCAGTAAAATGCAAGACCGCCAAAAACGATAGCTAACACCAGCGACATTACAATTACGTTTAAAACCAATTGCTGGCTGTTGTACACCTCACGCTGCTCCGTCAGTAATGATCGTTGCCGTTCAATATCTTTCTGCTGACTGCTGATCTTGCTCCATTGCATTTTCATTAGCTGTACATTGGCAGAGTCAATAACAACCGACTGTAACAGGTTTTCCCTTGCGAACGACTCTTTATTCAGGATACTGAAAGCGGTCATAATTGCTTCTTTACCCCCGGTAGGATATAGCATACTGGCATTGATAGTTTTTGAAGCAACCATTTGCAGGCCACCTCCATGTCCGGGCAAGGCATCAACTCCCAATACTTTGGTGCCATGAATTTTAAATTTGTCAAGCACCTCTCTCGTCCCGAGGGCCATTACGTCGTTATGTGCAAATATTACATCTGCATTTTTTATAACAGGCGCAATCCTGGTCAATTGCTTTTTAGCGCTATCCTTTAACCAATCGCCATATATCCTGTCGGTTATATTAATATCAGCGTATCTCCTTAAACCGTCAGAAAAGCCGCGGTCTCTTTCAATAGCCGGAGACGAGCCGGGCAGCCCCATAACTTCTACAACGTTCCCCCTTCCCTTTAAAAGAGCACCTGTATATTCACCCGCCATTTTACCTATCTGGTAATTATCCGCACCAACATAAGCTGTATATAAAGCTGATGATGTTTTACGGTCGATCACAATTACCGGGATACCTTTATTGTACGTTTGTTCCACTATTCCGGTGAGGGGTTGCGCTTCATTGGGTGATATAATCAGCAGATCGACACCATCATCCAGCATTTTTTTCACCTGTTCAACCTGCTTGCTGCTGTTACCGTCCGCATCGGCATAAATAAACCGGGCGTCGGGGTGTAATGAAAGCTCCATCCTCATTTCATCAAGCATCGTGCGACGCCAGAGATCAGAACCAATACATTGCGAAAACCCTATAGTATACTGTGATGTTTTATCGGCCCGCTTGCAACCGGCAGCAATAAGCATCATAAAACCGATCAGTAGGATACCGGTCCGTATGTTTTTTGCATGCCACTTATTAAGCAAGGTCATAAGCTCAGATTATTTGGAAGAAAAAGGTAATAAAACAGGGTTAATTATTGGTTTATTTTTTCCCTTTTAGGATTAAACAAAGTAAAGATATCTATAAACGTTCCTGAAAAACAAATTTATAGGGCCGGGCAACCTACCTCACAACCGGAGTGATGTAACCAAATTGAAAGTAACAGGTAACATAAACGAATATTTCAATTTCAAATTTCGAATTTTTTATTTTATCTAACTGAAAACCAACAAGATAAAACAAGATTGATTTTTATACTTTATTGATACAAAATCAATAACCCTCACATGGCCCATTACCCTACTTTGGCCTCAATAAATCCAATATAACACCTTTTATAATTATTATGAGAAAACACTCCGTCCTGGCCTGGTCCATGGTCGTGGCCCTTGGTGGCTTCCTTTTCGGGTTTGATACCGCTGTAATATCGGGCGCTGAAAAATCTATCCAGCAATTCTGGCACCTATCCGTAGTGGAGCATGGGTTCACGATTTCTATCGCACTAATAGGAACAGTCATCGGGTCATTGTTAGGAGCCCGGCCTTCAGATCTGTTTGGCCGTAAAAACACGCTTTACTTTGTAGCTGCGGCGTATTTACTATCATCATTGGGCACTGCACTGGCCGATAGCTGGTATGTATTTCTGGTTTTCAGGTTACTGGGCGGTCTTGGTGTTGGTATCTCATCAGTTACAGCACCTATCTATATTTCAGAAGTTTCACCTGCTGACCGCCGGGGCAGGCTGGTGGGCCTGTTTCAGTTTAACGTGGTGCTGGGCATTCTGATATCATATCTGTCCAACTACCTTATCAGCCAGGTTGGCGAAACTTCATGGCGATGGATGCTTGGCGTACAGGCTTTCCCTTCGGCTCTGTTTTTAATACTGATCTACTTTATACCTGAAAGCCCGCGCTGGCTTATTCTTAAAAAGGGCGAAATGGAAAAGGCCCTCGGGATCTTACGGATCATTAATCCGCTTAACTGTGAACAGGAGCTGGCATCTATCAAACACTCAACTTTAAATGATATTGCTTCCGGCGGCAACCTCTTCTCGGGTCAATATAAAACACCTATAATATTAGCTGTGCTGTTCGCCTTTTTCAACCAGGTTTCGGGTATCAATGCTATTATTTATTATGCACCCCGCATATTTGAAATGGCAGGCCTTGGAGCCCATTCATCGTTATTGTCAACAGTGGGCCTTGGGGCAATCAACTTTGTGTTCACCCTTGCTGCTATTAATATTATTGATAAAGTAGGCCGCCGGATCCTGATGCTTATTGGCTCGGTTGGCCTTATCATTTCCCTGTTCCTGGTAGCCTATACCTTTTACTCGGGGCACATGAGTGGCTTTGCCGTTCCCGCTTATATGATGCTGTTCATTGCATTCTTTGCGTTTTCGCAGGGTGCCGTTATCTGGGTATTTATTTCGGAAATATTTCCAAACCAGGTACGTGCCAAGGGCCAAACATTGGGCAGCTCAACCCACTGGATCATGGCTGCATTGATCGCTTTCTCCTTTCCGTATTTCGCCGAAAAGCTTGGCGGCACAATAACATTTTCCTTTTTCGGCACCATGATGATATGCCAGTTAATTTTTGTGTGGAGGTTGATGCCCGAAACCAAAGGCAGATCGCTGGAGCAAATTGAAACTAACATGGTAATGCATTAATCAGGATCAGCTATGATGAACTTACATACAAATACCTTGACACCGGCCGTTTGCTATGGCGAAATACTTTGGGATGTTTTGCCGGATGGCCCTCAACCCGGCGGAGCATTGCTCAATGTATCATACCATCTTAATAAACTGGGCATGCCTGCCAGCCTGGTAAGCAAAATAGGTAATGATGCCGATGGCCAGAAACTTGAAAACCTGCTCGATAACTGGGGCATAAAAAAACACCTGCTGCAAACAGATACCGAACACCCAACCAGCCAGGTGATAGCCAAAATGAATAATGGCAACGAGGTATCCTACGAGATTATTTTTCCTGTAGCCTGGGATTTTATTAATGACAGCGAGCACATCAAAACACAGATCAGGCCTTCAACCTATTTCGTTTTCGGTAGCCTTGCGTCAAGGAACAACGTATCGCGCAACACCTTGTTTGAGCTGCTGGAAAGCGATGCTATCAAAGTATTCGACATTAATTTGAGGCCGCCCTTTATAAGCCGTGACCTGCTGGCCGATCTGCTGCACAAAGCCAACATCGTAAAATTTAACCAGGCCGAGCTTGAGATGGTGCAGGGCCTGTTCAGAGGTTCATTCTGGAAGGAATCGGAACAGATCAAATTTATCCAGGATCATTTTAACGTCCCTGAGATCATAGTTACCAAAGGCGAATTCGGCGCTTCTTATTATAAAGAAGATAAAGCCTATCACATTGCCGGGCGTGAGGTGAAAGTAAGGGATACCATAGGCAGCGGCGATTCCTTTTTAGCGGCATTCATAGCCAACCATTACCGTGGCGAATCACCAGAAATTTTATTAAAAAATGCAATAGCGATGGGCGGTTTTATTGCAACAAAGAAAGGAGGTTGTCCGGATTATAAAATCAAAGAATACCAAGACTTTATAAACAAGATGTTTTAATCAAACCAATTACTCTTAAACAAAAATCAATGAGAAAATTATTACTTATTTGTTCTTTCCTTATACTGCTCATAAGTGAAGGATATGCGCAATCCCGTACCATTACCGGGACTGTGTTAGATAACTCCTCGAAACCTATAGACGGAGTTACTATAGTGGTTGTTGAAACCCAAAAATCAACACTATCAGATGCAAACGGAAAGTTCAGTATCGCCGTAAAAAACGGTCAGTCGGTGCGGTTTTCTTATGTAGGTGCCAAACCAATACTGGTTACTATCACTGCGGATACCAAAACACTTGACGTAGTATTTAAAGACGCGGAAAACAAGCTGAATGAAGTAGTTGTAACCGGTTACACTTCTGAAAGAAAGAAAGATTTAACAGGCGCGGTTGCGGTTGTTGATTTAGCGCCGGTAAAAAACAATAGTTCGGGAAATACCATGCAGGCATTACAGGGCCGGGTTGCGGGTTTATATATTGAAAAAGATGGCTCGGCCAATGGTGCAACCAGCAGGATCCTAATCAGGGGGGCCAATACTTTGGGCAACAATAACCCGCTGTATATTATTGATGGAATCCCGACTACCCGGCCGGAAGTATTTCAAAACCTTTCGCCTTCAAATATTGCATCGGTTCAGGTGCTAAAAGATGCTTCGTCCGAATCAATTTATGGTTCACGCGCGTCTAACGGTGTTGTTATCGTTACCACAAAAAATGGCGGCAACACAGAGGGTAAGGTACAGTTTCAGTTTAATAACAGTACTTCAATCCAGTCCGAAAAATCGTTAAGGTTTAAAATGCTGAACTCGGTTGACAGAGGCAGGGCATTGTGGCAAGCCTCGGTTAATGACGGTCAGGACCCCGCTGCAGGTTATGGCGAGATCTATAACTTTGATTGGAACAATAATTTTGGAAACCCGGTTTTAAACAGCGTTACGCCTAAACCGTTTGTAGGCGGCGACCCCAACACGCCCGCCGGCGATACCGACTGGCAAAGCGTATTATATAAAACAGCCTTTGTTTACAATAATGATTTTACGGCTTCGGTAGGCAACAAAAACTCTTCTATCCAAATAAATTTTGGAAACATCAAAAACACCGGCCTTGTGCGCTTTACCAAATACGGACGTACCACCGGTAGCATTAATGCCATAACGCGGCCTTTTGATGGCAAAGTTACCTTCGGCGTCAATATAAAAATCACCAACTCAAACGAAACCCTTACCACTAACGATCTGGGTGGTGCCTCGACCCCATTTCTGGCAGTTACGCTGGCGCCCACTATCCCCGTTTATCAAAAAGATGGTGTAACCTACGCCGGGGAATCAGGGGCTGGTTATTCTGACAGGAACAACCCACTGCACATGCAGGACCTTGCCAAATGGAATAACGCCAACAGGTTAAACACATTCGGCAACGTATTTTTAGAAGTACAGCCCATTAAGAATTTATACTTCCGGTCAAATTATGGTGCAGATAATGCAGACTACCTGAGCAAGGTAATTACACCAACTTTTTCGGAGGGCGCTTTAAACCGCACTACCAACAGCTTATTTTTTGATCAGAACCATTACCTAAGCACCACGCTTTCTAACACTTTGAGGTACAGCTATGATTTAAATAGCAAGCATCATTTTAAAATATTAGTTGGTACAGAGTATATTAAAACCTTTACTGATTTTCAAACTACCCTGAAACAAGGATACGCTATCCAAACGGAAGACTACTTTACCTTAGATGCCGGCACAGGAAATACTATTGTTACCGGCAGATCAATAGGTAATAGCTTATTTTCGCAATTCGGTCGTTTTGATTACAATTATGCAGGCAAATATTTAGTGTCGGCTACCGTTCGGCGCGACGGTTCATCAAGGTTTGGTACTAATAACCAATATGGTATCTTCCCATCTGCATCTCTCGGCTGGAAAATAGACCAGGAAAATTTCATGAAAAACGGCACCCTTTTTTCTGAACTGAAATTAAGGGCAGGCATAGGCCGCGTAGGTAACCAGGAAATCGGTGACCTGTCACGTTATGCGCTTTACAATACACGCTATGGCACTACCCAAAACCAACTTACGCCAGGCTTTTGGGAGCAATATATGAATGTGGGCACTGCATATTCATTATCCGGCGCTAACACAGGTTCGTTGCCATCGGGCTTTGTTCAAACCCAAGCAGAAAACCCTGCTCTTAAATGGGAAACAACCGACGAATTAAATACCGGGCTGGACTTCGCTATATTAAACGGCAAAATCTCCGGTTCATTTGATTATTTTACCAGGAAAACCACTGGTATCCTGATCACTCCTCCGGTTGCATCCGCACTTGGTGAAGGACAATCTAAAACCGTTAACGGTGCATCAAAAACCAATAGAGGCTGGGAGTTTTTAGTAACCTACCACGGCCAACGGTCAGGAGATTTTAATTACAATGTGACTTTAAACTTCTCTCATTTCAGGGATAAGATCACCGATTTACCGGAGAACGTTAGACCAGCTTACCCGGGCAATATAGACAATACCATCATAGGGCATTCACAGTTTGATATATTTGGTTATAAAACCAATGGACTTTTCCAATCACAGGCCGAAGTTGATGCTGCCCCAACGCAAATCGGCGCCGGTCCTGGCAGGATCCGCTATGTAGACATCAATCACGATGGAAAAATTGATGCCAACGATCAAACATGGATAGGTACTACTTTACCGGCTTTAGAGTACGGCGCAAGAATTGATCTCACCTATAAAAAATTCGACCTCTCCATATTCGGATCAGGTGTTGCCGGCCGAAAGGGGTTTGACGTATATACTCTGTTTAACAATTTGATGCACAGCCGCGAAAACGTTGGCCCCGGCGTATTTGATGGCTGGACACCGCAGCATACCAACACCAATGTACCGGCATTAACGTTAAAAGACAATAACAACGAAGGCCGTACTTCCGATTACTTCATTGTAAACACCTCTTATTTCAAATTAAGGAACCTTCAACTTGGATATACCATTTTACCTAAAGCTGTATTTACCAGGTTAAGGGTGTTTGCCATGGCCGAAAACATCTTTACTGTAAAAAGCAGCAAGTACCTGAGCCCCGATCCTGAGCGGATTGACCTCAACCCTATCCCAATTCCACGGATCTTCAGCTTTGGCGTCAATGCATCATTTTAACGAAAAAAATCATTCAATATGAAATCGAAAATATTAGTAACAACTATTTTATCGGGGCTAATAATTTTTAGTTCCTGTAAAAAAGCATTAGATTATACTCCAAAGGGTGTATTATCTCCTTCAGATTTAAAATCACCGGCCGCCGTTGAAGGTTTGGTAACCGCAGCTTATGCAGCTATCGGGAATGGCGATATGATAGGGCCAATATATAGTGACTGGGCTTATGGCAGCGTCCGTTCAGATGATGCTTATAAAGGTGGCGGCGGCACAGGAGATGTTGGCGAAGTTGACGCTTTGGAACATTACAACCTGGTAACGCCCTCGATGGATTCGTTTGTGTCACGCACCTGGAAAAATTTGTTTAAATCTATCTCAAGGGCAAATGTGGCAATTAGGGCAGTTAACTCCCTTTCGGATGCTGAATTCCCAAACAAAAAGATCCGTTTGGCCGAATTGAGGTTTTTGCGGGCACATAGCTATTTTACCATGAAATTGCTATACAAAAACATCCCTATTTTTGATGAAACCGCAACTCCTGCCGACATTCTGAAGGTTTCAAACACTTTATCAAACGAAGATTCATGGAATAAAATTGCCGATGATTTTCAATATGCAGTTGATAATTTGCCGGCTAAACAATCTGAATTAGCGAGGGCCAATAAAGTAAATGCACAGGCTTATTTAGCTAAATTAAGATTATACCAGGCCTATGAGCAGGATGATAAACACCATGTGATCAATATCAATAAAACAAGGCTACAGGAAGTTGTTACGCTTACACAAGCGGTGATAGCATCTGGCAAATACTCGCTAAGCCCGGATATTGCCGATAACTTTTTACCCGAAACAGAGAACGGGCCCGAATCAGTATTCGCCATACAATTTACTATCAATGATGGTACTACCTCCGGGCGTTTAAATTTTGAAGACGGCTTAAACTATCCGCACGGGGCACCTCAATACGGCTGTTGCGGGTTCCATGCTGCAAGTCAGAATTTAGTTAATGCCTATACAACTGATGCCAATGGTTTACCTAACTTTGATACGTTCAATAACAGCATAGCCGATCTGTCGAAAGTTACTGTCGACACTAGGTTAGACCATACTGTTGGCATTGACGGGCATCCGTACAAATATGATAACACCAAACCATTCAGCAATAGCTGGGTGCGCGACCCGGGAGTTTATGGCAACTTTCATACTATGCGTAACCAGCAGTTAGCTACAAGCGCATCTTATTTTAAACTGGGACCATTTATGGGCTCGGCAAAAAATTATGATATCATCAGGTATGATGACGTTTTATTAATGCAGGCCGAAGCTTATATTGAGTTAGGGCAACAGGCAAGTGCACTGCCATTAATTAATCAAATAAGAAACAGGGCAGCAGCCAGTACAGGGCGACTTAAAAAGCTGGATGGAACTTTCCCTTCATCCTACAATATAAAACCCTATGGCCCGGCAAACTGGACACAGGACTATGCCCGCAAGGCTTTACAATGGGAAAGGCGATTGGAATTTGCTACCGAAGGGGCACGTTTCTTTGATTTAGTTAGATGGGGGATTGCAGAAAAAACTTTAAACGACTACATTAATGTAGAAAAAGTTAGGAGGCCATTTTTAGCAACGGCTAAATTTACCGCTGGAAGAGATGAATACCTCCCGATTCCGCAATCGGAGATTACGTTCACCAACGGTTTATATAAACAAAACCCTGGCTATTAAACTATAATTAACCAACGGAAACCTGGCCTGAATTATTAGGCCGGGATTCCCTTTTTTATACCAGAAGTACCGTAAGTTTTTGCATACCCTGCCAAATATATAACCTATTAAAAGCTTAAATTATGAAAACAAAATGCGGCGCATTTATATTGCCCCTCCTTATTGCCTTAAATTGTATTTGTAAGGCCCAGGATTCCTCCCCAAAACCTTATGCGGATGAACATCGTCCCCAGGCACACTTTTCACCAGCCCAACATTGGATGAATGATCCAAACGGTATGGTTTATTATAACCATACTTATCATTTATTTTTCCAGTATTATCCTAAAGACATTGTATGGGGACCAATGCACTGGGGGCATGCGGAAAGTAAAGACCTAATCCACTGGAAACAGTTACCTATCGCATTGTATCCGGATAGCCTTGGTTATATCTTTTCTGGTAGTGCTGTTGTCGATTCCAATAATACAACCGGTTTTGGTAAAAATGGCAAAATACCCCTGGTGGCCATATTCACCCATCATGACCCTAAAGGAGAAAAAGAGGGTACCGATAAATTTCAAAACCAAAGCCTTGCCTATAGCCTGGATGGCGGCAGCACATGGACTAAATACAGCGGCAACCCGGTTTTGAAAAACCCCGGAGTCCGGGATTTCCGCGACCCCAAAGTGATGTGGTATGCCCCGGAGAAAAAATGGGTAATGACCCTTGCAACGCAAGATCATATCTCCTTCTATTCGGCCCCTGACCTGAAAAACTGGAAAAAAGAAAGCGAGTTCGGCATCAAGGCAGGTGCACACGGTGGCGTATGGGAATGCCCTGATCTGTTCCCACTAAAAATGAACGGAAAAACCTACTGGATCCTGATCGTAAACCTTAACCCCGGCGGGCCTAACGGCGGTTCAGCAACGCAATATTTTGTAGGAAATTTTGACGGGAATAAGTATAGCCCGCTTGATTCAAATACCAGGTGGCTTGACTACGGTCCCGACGAATATGCAGGCATTACCTGGAGCAATACCGGCAGCCGTAAAATATTTTTAGGGTGGATGAGTAACTGGCAATATGCTAATCAGGTGCCCACAAAGGCCTGGCGTAATGCCGTAACCATTCCACGTGAGCTTAGCCTGAAACAAAGCAAAGGCCAAATTTTACTGGTATCCAAACCTGTGGCTGAACTAAAAAACATTGAAGAAAAAACAATTTCGTTAAAGCAGCCCGTGTTTAACAGGTCACTTCTTGATCTTAGTTCAAAAATTAATAAGCTCAAAAGCCGGTACGTTTTAAAATTGAGTTTTGCTACCTTAAAAGATTATAGCATCAGGCTATCAAACACTAAAGGTGAAGAACTGCTTATTGGTTACGACCCTGCCAAAGATGAATACTATATAGATCGTACCAAAGCCGGAAAAATGGATTTCCAAAAGAATTTCTCCGGCCGTTTTACCGCACCGCGGCAAAGCGCTGCTAAAAATTCAGATCTCATTTTAGTAGTCGACAAATCATCAGTAGAGTTATTTGCCGACGGAGGCTTAACCACCATGACTGCAATCTATTTCCCAACCGAAGATTTCAACAACCTTGCAGTTAAAACCACCGGAAAATTAGCCATTAATAATATCAGCATTTCCGGGTTGAAATCTATCTGGAAATAACCGGCGACAGTAAGCTCTGAAAGGTTGTTTTCATCCCGAAAGCAACCTTTTTCATTTCCGGGCATTTCGGGGCACTCTCTCCAATCGCTTTATCGTATCGTTATATTATAATATTAATATATAATAACCCCCATAAATTCCAGTTTTGCCCCCTATCCATGGGATTTTAAGTATGTTAATTTGTGTCACCAATTAACCAGTACTCTCATTAACTATCGAGAGAAGCACACCTATTAACCTAAAAAATCTTTATTATGAAAAATTTAACTTTTGTTTTAATTGCATTTATTGTGATTACATCGTTTTTTGCATGTAGAAAAGATAATGCAGCTACCGCCAACTCCGCCGCAAATACTTCAGCCAGTCATCTTGCAACCAATACGGTATCATGGGTAAATGTTATTCCTTCTATCTCCTTTAGCTCGTACAGCACTTATTGGAATGACCTGTATCCCTGGGGATCTGATCATAATGGATCTGCCCGTATGCGCTCTCAAAATATTTCAGTTTCCGGAGGTGTGCTTACACTAACCAGTGCGCCCAGCGGCAGCGTTGGCAACAGCAATAAAGATCCATATTTACCGATCCATTATTATTCAGGGACAGTTTATGCCAAGACCGTACCTGTAGTAACCGACTCCTGGCCTAAGTGGCATTTTAAAGGTGAATTTCAGTGCGAATCACAAACTGGCACATGGCCTGCCTTTTGGGTTACAGGAGCTGACTCATGGCCACCAGAAAGCGATTTTATGGAATTTAAAGGAAGTGCAACCTGCTGGACAAATACCTACAAAAATGCAAGCGGAGGCTGGTCGAGTGTGGGTACAACTATTTCCAGCCCCGGAAACTGGCACACTTATTCGGTTTATATGACCAAGACGAATGCGACCGACGTGTCCATCGAATACTGGATAGATGGTGTTTTAAAAAGCACCCAAACGGGCGCTAACTTTGTCGGGAAAAACCTGAACATTATTATTGATTACCAAATGGAAGGGTCGTCAGGATCACCCGGTCCTACCGGAACCACTTATATGCGCGCAAGGAATGTAATTGTTGAAAAAAGCGCTACGTTATAGCTTTAACCAAATTATAAGCTTGCTTCTCCGGTACCGGTGATATTTCTGGTTCATTAAAACTAAAAAGGGTATGTATGCGCAAAAGCGAAATACGTGCCCTTTTAGCTATTACTTTCAAAAATAGCCCCATAGATAATTTATAAATAAATTAATCAATACTACAATAACTTTCCCTAATTGCAGATTGAGCGTAGTAATACTATCCATTTTTTTTAAAAGCGGATAATATATCTTAACTTATGCAACAATATCATAATTACCAATTATGTTCCGATTACTCTTTATAGATGACAGTAAACTTGACCATATTATACTGGATAAGCTTATTGCAGGAATTGAAGATTTTAACCCCGTATCACATAGTTACGATGGTGAAGATGCGTTAAAATCATTGATAGATAACCCGGCGGATTGCCCGGATGTTATTTTTCTGGACATTAGAATGCCCAGGTTTGATGGCTGGGATTTCCTTGAAGGCTTTAGGGACTTGTACCCTGCATTGCCGGTTAAACCACTACTCTATGTATTTTCCTCATCCATCGATCCGACAGACCGTGAGCGGGCGCTTAGCTATAGCTATGTCACCGGCTTTTTTAGCAAACCGGTTTCACGACCGGTGCTGGAACAAGTATTAACGGCCTGTATTGAGCGCTCGAAAACATAAGGATGATTACCCATTTCACAGGTGTTCAATTTTTAAAAGTGTGAACACTTTGTATTTTTCGCCAAAAAATAGTGCTAATAATCAACAACTTACATCTGTGTTAAAATACACCAAACCGTGCTTTGAACAAATTATCATTGATAATCAAGCTATTACAAAATAGCATTTCCAAAAGTTGAACAGCTGCTTTTTAAAAAATTGAACACTGACAAGATGTTGTCAGTTCAGTGGCTGGATTATGAGGCAATCTTAAAAGCCACGAGTATCCAGCCCACAATCCCACCGCTACATACCCGCGCCTGAATGGGAATGCGATTCTGCCGGGTGTAGCCGGTTCAGATTATCATAATCATAATAGAATATTGACTTACTTATTTACAACAAAATCCCGGATGAAATCAACATCCGGGATTTGCATGTGCAATACTTTGCAAACGGGCCACAAGCCTCTGGCTTGTGGCAGCGGGGGCAAACGATGGCTACAAAAGGCGTATTCATTCTGCATGGAATGAATTGCTGTATCGCCAACCACAACACCCCGAATAGGGGTGTTTTTTATTTTTATAATAAAACACGACAATGACTCTTTGATACTTCAATGTTCATTTCTCAATGGAAACGCAGCAGCATTACTCCTGCGTTAATAGTATACCCCCTGATGTGTTAATATATCCGGGGGATGCTGCTGACACCTTTGTTCAGATCTTTCAGCTCATTACCATTACCGTCATAGGTTACATTCTCGCCGTACAGGTTGTATTTGGCTGCGCTGCTCGTCGATACGGCCGCACGGAGCCTGTTCAGGTTGCCATACCCGTAATCGTACGTTTTCTTTACCCGTTACAAAAAATCCCGGATGTAGGTTCATCCAGGATTGATTTATTGGCTTTGTCTACCAAAAGTGCTAAAATGTCACGAGTACGCTACCCTTTTGCCCGCGCTGCATACGCGCCAGTTGGGAGATGTTATTTCTTTGAACTCACCAAATGCCATTTTGTAAATATAGGATTCAATAAACCACATTTAGTGCCTCTTTGAATTGACGATTGCTGGTAAGATTTTCGAAAAAACGAAAAAAGTATTAGTGTCCTCGAACCTGATAAAATTTTCGAATGAGTGATACTCCTCATAGTTGCCATCAGAAGGTTCGATATATTTTATTTTATATATTCTAAATGCACCGAATTGGGTATTTCTTGATAACGGGAATGATATTTTATATTTCCTCACATCTCCAGGCTTTAATTCAATGAGAGAAGGTGGTTGAAACTGAAAATAATTTGCTTCAGTTTTCGTGGTCTCAACAGAGTCATATGGCAAGTTTGTTAACTTCTTATTAGTAACGATTGGGTCCGAAAATTTGCTATAGTAATAATAACTCTTAACACTGATTTTTGATTTATTGATACCACTAAAGTAAGCGGTATCCTCAGAATCTGATAATTGTATTGTAAGCCTCGCCGGAACATAATAGCTGTTATGACTAATATTTTGTAGCCTGACGTATATCAAACTATCATTTGATATTGCCCATACTCTGATCTTTCCTGTTCCGACGTTGTAATCATCATGTTGTTCCTTTTTATGGGTGCAATGAAATAATAACAATGACAAAATGCCAATTAATGATTTAGAAATATCTTTATTCAACATGGTTCTTTTCCTCCTTCCTAAGCTTCTTTCCTTGTTCTTTTCTCCCCTTATTTTCATCCTTTATAGCATCTCCCGTATCTTTCCCTAAAATATAAGGAAGTCCATGTCCCAATAACTCGTGCATCAAAACTTCTGCCGCACTACTTTTATATTTATTCCCATCAACATCCTGTATTTCCACGCTTTCTTTTCCTGACAAAGTAATATCTACTTCCTTTTCTATCCGGAATGGTTCTCTTAATATTTTCGTTTCCTTAGTAGTAGCTCCACCTCCTCCATCTTTCTGCGTATCTTTAATATTACCGGAATTGTCCTTATAGCTGTCGCCTATCTGTAATGTTATGACGTCCTTGTGGTCCCCTATTGCAGCAACTAACCTTGAAGTATAATATTTTGATTTCCCTTTTTCGTCACCATTACCTTTGCTTTTTAAATACAGCTGCCCTTTTGAGTTAAAATCAAATTTTCCTGAACTTTGTGAATTTATATAACTCAGAATTTGCTTTCGTTGGCTAACATTTGGTGCAACTATATCACGTCCATCCTCGTCAATAAACTTAAGTGGATTGTCCGCAACATAATCATATGGTGATATTGCCTGGAACTTCTCTGCCAACGGATCTACACTCGTCCACCTCCCAGCGATAGGATCATAGAACCTCGCGCCATAATCGTATAACCCCGTCTCTTCCTGCAACTCCTTATGGTTATAAAGATACTCATTTTTAGGAGATATGGTTTGCTGTGTTGACTGGATGCCATACCCAAATGCATAGTAATCATTCTCCTGGAACAGTTTTGCTGTTTGCTGGCTGCTGTCATTCGGATCAGGTGTCAGGGTCACTCTCGTGTTGCCCAGGTGGTCTTTCAGGTCATACTCATATACATAATTGCTTCCGCTTTTCCTTGCACGTCCTTCTTCTGTCTGGATGAAAGCGATGGTGTTGGTACTGTTGTCATATTCGATCCCGTTTTCATATTCTGTGGTCGTGGTAATGCCACCAGCAACCAGTATTTTCCTCAGCTTATTGCCCGATGCACTGTAGATGTAGGTTACGGTACTTCCATCGGTTTTGGCGATGGTTTGCGGGAGGTTCAGCAGATTGTAGCTGATGCTGCTGATGCCCTTGTTCAAATCTTTCAGTTCATTGCCGTTACCGTCATAGGTATACTCATTCGCTACTTTTACCGGATCCTGGAAACCAAATAACCCGGAATAGGTTGAAGCATCGTCTACCTGGGTTACCTGGTAATGGTTATAGGTATATGTTAACGTGTCGATCTGCTTTCTGCCCTGGGATGGAATGTTATCATACCTGCCCAAGCTGCTAATATTACCCATATTGTCATAGGTCACGTTCTCTCCGTACAGGTTGTCCTTTGGATTACTTGTGTTCGTTGTTGATACTGCTGAAAGCAGCCTGTTCAGGTTATCATACCCGTAATCATAGGTTTGTTTTACCGGCGTTACCGTTGTTCCGCCGATGACAATAGGCGCCGACTTCCATGCCACGGTGGCTATATTGCCGCCGTATTGTTTGGCTGCCGTGGTTGCACCGTCATAGCTCAGCTCTTCGCCAAACTTGTCGTTGGTATCATTGTTGGTCAGCCCGCCGTCGCTGTTCAGGTTCGCATTGTTGATGCTGCTCAGCCAGCCCCTCGGGTTGTACCGGTAATCGATGGTCTGCAGGTAGTTCGTCCCGCTGTTTTTGGAATGCAGCCTTTTGGTTTTTAACTGCGCTACCTCGTTATAATCACTTCGGGTCAATATCACCGAATCCTGCGGCGTTGTACTGCCGCCATCCTGTAACTGGTGAACAGTTCTTAGCTTACGCCCCATGTGGTCATAGGCATAGCTGTTCCGTTCGGTCAGCGTACGTACCCCGGCACTGCCTGCCGCATTTTTCAGGTAATGGTACCGGTATACTTCCGTAGGCTGTTTGGTAAAATTGTATTTGGTCTGGATATCATCATAATTGTACAAACTGAGCGAGGCGTTCCCCCCAACATAATGCTGGCTGAATGTCCGGATCACCTCTCCCTCATTATCATAGTACGGCACGCTCCACAGGTAATCGCCTGTAGTATTCAGTACCAATGTTTTCGAAGCTGTCAGTAGGCCGGTTGTCTGCTTGCTGTACGCGGTGTTGGCCGTTTGGTCATAAGCAGCCGGAAAGCTCGGGATACCCGTATAGCTGTCATAATAGTTTACGCTTAACGTCGTTGTCCATGCTTTGGGCCAGGTGTATGCCGTATAGCCATTACCTGTTGTTACCGGCGTTTCCCATTGCGCGCTGGTGGTGTCCGCTACCGCCTGCAGCACCACGTGATTGTCTGTTCCCGGTGTGCTTCCGGTATGCTGATAAATACCCGTTAGTACCGCCCTGCCCATCGCGTCATACTTGGTGATCATCCACTCCTGGGTAGCTTTCATCCTTTGTACAGAATCCTGCGTGGCTACCAGCTGGTCGAGTTTATTATAAATCATGTATTCCCAGCCTTTCCCCGGGACCTTCTTTTGTACCAGCCTGTTCCTCGCATCATAGCGGTACTGGTAACAGCGGTTATCAAGTGTTGCCTGGGAAATTGCTGTGCCTTGTGCATCCGGGTTTGCACCCGGCGGCAATACAAAGCACAGATTGCCCAGGTCATCATACACATAATAGGTCGAGAGCATCTCTGCTGCCGCTCCCTTGATGTTGTAGGTGCGTTTCAGCACCACATGCCCTTCCTTGTCTTTATACTCCTCCGTGGTATTGAAACAGCCGTCTGAGGACGGCTGCGACTTCCAGTTTTCGTTACGGGTGATCGTCACCGATAACTGGTTAGGCGCATAGGTGACATTGTTGTTTGCCCTGCTTAAGATACGGCTTTGATTGCCGGTCGCACTGATAGCTGCCGTATACAAAGCTGCGATCCTGCTCCCGTTATTCCCTGTTACAGCCATACTAAAAGTACTGGTCTGGTCATTGGTAGTGTACACCACCCTTACCGAATGGCTGTTGCTGCCTGCATCGGGGTTAGTGCCCAGTTGCCATGACGTTCCCGGTGCACCCTGCTCAATCACCCGGTTAAGCGGTGAAGGCTCAAAGCCCGTTTGCGCAAAAGGGAACGAAGTATTCGGCACACCGCTCGTTTGCTGTGTTGCCGAGGTGTTGCCGGGGTTATAGAAATTGGTCAGCGCTCCTGTCAGCGCATCGCTCTTGTAGCTGCCGTCGGTGCTTGTAGCCGCATAGGGCAGGTATTTCATGGCTTCCCTGCCATATTGATCATAGGCGAATGGCTGCACTATATCTTTTTTCAATGGTGAGCCTTTGATCTGTACTGTTTGCAGGGGTCTGCCTAGGCCGTCAAAATATTGTACTGACTGCATCAGCTCGCAGGTCATTCGGCCCGCAAGCATGGCATTGTTTGTCAAACCTTTGGTCAGTGATACCGAGGTCAGGATATAGTTCTGGTTTGCGCTCAACGATATCGTTTGTGGCACGCAGTCCGGAGCTACTATATAAAACTTCAGGCTGCTCCCCGCCGCTGCCGTAAAACTAAAGTTCGGGTTCAGCGTAATGCCCGTATTGTTGTAATATGAACCTGGAGCTGGCGCCGTTGTCAGCGACACCGGCGGCGCCAGGTAGATCTGCGCTGATGCCCGTATACAAAGCGTAAGCAGCAACAGTAAAAGCAGATAAACCGTCTTGCGGCTTTTGTGATCAGCATTTTTCTTCATGCTTTAAGTATTTAGGTGTAATATAGGCCCGGTTATTTCTTTGCTTGCCTTGAAGCAGGCTTGAGCTGTTGCTTCAACAGATTGATCTGTTCCTGGAGCGAAACCAAAAGCTTGTCTTTTTCCTTATCCTTCTGCTCGTTCTCTATCGCGTACAAGGTCAACTCCTCCACTTTCTTCATCAGTAACTTGTTCATCTCGCTGACATTAAGCCCCTTTTTGGTCATTTCCTGTTCTGAAGGGATTTCCGGTAAATGCTGGTTTTGATCGATATATGCTTCGACCTCCGATAACGGTGCCAAGCGATAATCTTTTTTGAACACATAATCACTCCAGCCATTCAGGTCGATCAGCACGGATTTAGAATGTATGGTGCCATTGACATCCAGTTTGTTTTGCGGGTCCGTTTTACCAATACCTACATTTCCAGAGGCATCAATGGTAAGCCTACGGATGTTGCCTGTTACCAGGCTAAAAGAAGGGAGATTGGCATATCCATTACTGCTTTCCAATAGCATCCCACCCATTTTGTCAGATTCACCTGTGGTGCTTTCGCTTGATAATTTAAAAACAAGGCCGATCTGCCGCTGAACAGCATCTACGTTCACGCCTGGATGATTCAGAACTACCAGATCAGCAAAGGTTGCCGGTCCGGTCCCTGTTACTACATTGAATTTGGACGTAACAGATGGAAATAAAGCCGCTGAAGCATTGACTACTGTTGGGGTTGTCGCCCCGATAACCACACTGCCCGCATTATTGGTATATATATTGGTGCCGCTGGTTGTCCATTGCGCAAAAAGATAGTTCGAGATAAAAACGAACAAAATCGTGATTAAGGTTAATTTTTTCATGTGATTGGTTCTAATTTGTTATTGTCCCTGGTAATGGTAATCTGTATGTTTAACGATGTTGCCGTCTTTATCCCTGATGTTTTGCAAACGTCCGAGGCCGTCATATTCGTAGTACGAGGCATTGTTCTTCGGATCTATCGAACCGGTCACGCCGATCAGCGGCGAATAAGTATAGGTGGTCATCTGAGCGCCCTTCGGATATAACCTGAGTTCATCAATATTACCTGTACCTGATACGGCAACTGTCGTCTGCCCGGTAACCTGGTGCTCGTAATAGGTCCACCCGTTAATAGTCCCTCCTTTCAGCGGGTAACCGGCTACGGTACCAGCTATGGTTA
>NZ_FMTV01000020.1:0-9941 GCF_900100445.1 Mucilaginibacter sp. NFR10
AGCTATATCAGGTGCAAGGTATGCCGGTTTACAGGATGATCATATCCACTTTATGGCCTTGCCGTTTTACGAAACCGGTAAAACGAAGAAGAACTCGGTAGGTGAGGAAGATATTCAATTAACCATCGACCTGCTTCAAAAAGTAAAACCACAGCAGATCTTCGCGGCAGGTGACTTTGCAGATCCTAACGGAACCCACCTGGTATGCTTCAAAATCATATTAGCTGCACTAGAAAGATTAAAAGGAAAAGAAGCCTGGGTTGAAGACTGCTGGCTGTGGATGTACCGTGGTGCATGGCATGAGTTTGAAACACATGAGATAGAGATGGCAGTACCATTGTCGCCACAGGAAGTGATCCGCAAACGTAACGCGATCTTCAAACACCAGTCACAGAAGGATACTCCGGTATTCCCTGGTGATGATGCAAGGGAGTTTTGGGTACGTGCGGAAGACCGCACCCGCGACACGGCCCAACGCTATGACCGTCTTGGTTTAGCTGAATATGAGGCTATGGAGGCGTTTGTTAGGTATAAATTTTAAAAATTAGTTCATGGATCATGGTTGATGGTTCATGGAATTGAAAAATACATCTACCCCCAGCGTCCGTGTTATCACGGGCGCTTTTTTTTTGTATATAGTTGGCCGCAGGGACACGGCCAGGGAAAGGACAAAGCTTTATCACGCGTCATTGCGAAGCACGAAGCAATCGCGAACCGTACAGAGGCACTTGTATAGTCGCTCTGCAAATCGGGGATTGCTTCGTACCTCGCAATGACGCTTATTTATATTTTACCCAACAAAAAAGCCTCCCCAAAATGGGAAGGCCTTCAATATTAAATCCGAAATCAAAATTCCGATATCCGAAATTAAGACGCCATTTGCTTGCGGATGATGTTCAATGCACCACCTGCTTTAAACCACTCAATTTGCTGGGCATTGTAAGTGTGGTTTACAGGGAATGATTCGGTTGAACCATCTTTATGGTGTAATACCACGGTCAACTGCTGGCCAGGGGCAAAAGTAGTTAAGCCGGTGATATCGATAGTATCATCTTCCTGGATCTTTTCGTAATCGTTAGGATCAGCGAAGGTGATACCCAGCATACCTTGTTTTTTAAGGTTGGTTTCGTGGATACGGGCAAATGATTTTACCAATATAGCACGTACACCCAAGTGACGTGGTTCCATAGCTGCGTGCTCACGTGATGAGCCTTCGCCATAGTTTTCGTCGCCTACTACAATCGAACCGATACCTGCTGCTTTGTAAGCACGCTGAGTAGCCGGAACAGGACCATACTCGCCGGTTAATTCGTTTTTAACGCTATCGGCAGTAAGGTTAAAGTAGTTGATAGCACCGATCAGCATGTTGTTTGAAATGTTATCCAGGTGACCGCGGAATTTCAACCATGGGCCAGCCATAGAAATGTGGTCGGTAGTACATTTACCTTTAGCTTTGATCAGCAATTTAAGGCCTGTAATATCGGTACCTTCCCAGGCTTTGAACGGCTCAAGTAATTGTAAACGTGATGAAGTTGGAGAAACGATAACTTCAACTTTGCTGCCGTCCTCTGCTGGTGCCTGGTAGCCTGCATCTTCAACCGCGAAACCTTTTACAGGTAGTTCGATACCTTGAGGCTCATCAAATTTAACTTGCTCACCGGCTTCGTTAGTTAAAGTGTCGGTAAGGGGGTTAAAAGTTAAATCACCCGCGATAGCGAAAGCGGTAACAATTTCAGGAGACGCTACGAAAGCGTGAGTGTTAGGGTTACCATCCTGACGTTTAGCGAAGTTACGGTTAAACGAAGTGATGATAGAGTTTTTACGGGTAGGGTCATCAGTATGACGGGCCCACTGGCCAATACATGGTCCGCAGGCGTTAGCCAATACCACACCGCCCATTTCAGCGAAAGTTGCAAGGTAACCGTCACGGTCAACAGTGTAACGTACCTGCTCAGAACCTGGAGTGATGGTAAACTCGGCCTGAGTTTTTAATTTTTTATCGATAGCCTGTTTAGCGATAGAAGCCGAACGGGTGATGTCTTCGTAAGATGAGTTGGTACATGAACCAATCAAACCAACTTCTAATTTAGTGGGCCAGCCGTTTTCTTTAACAGCGGTAGCAAATTTAGAGATAGGCCATGCCAAATCCGGAGTGAACGGACCGTTTACATGTGGTTCAAGCTCGCTCAGGTTGATTTCGATAACCTGGTCGAAATATTGCTCTGGGTTAGCGTAAACTTCTTCGTCGCCGGTTAAGTGCTCAGCAATAGCATCGGCAAGTTCAGCGATATCGGCACGTTTTGTACCTTTTAAGTAAGCAGCAGCTTTTTCGTCGTAACCGAAGATAGAGGTAGTAGCACCAATTTCTGCACCCATGTTACAAATAGTGCCTTTACCGGTTGCAGACATTGAGCGTGCGCCTTCGCCAAAGTATTCAACAATAGCACCGGTACCACCTTTTACAGTAAGGATACCAGCAACACGCAGGATAACGTCTTTAGCTGAAGTCCAGCCGGAAAGTTTACCGGTTAATTTAACACCGATCAGTTTAGGGAATTTAAGCTCCCATGGTAAGCCGGCCATTACGTCGCAGGCGTCAGCACCACCAACACCAATAGCAATCATACCCAAACCACCTGCATTAGGAGTATGTGAGTCGGTACCGATCATCATACCACCCGGGAAAGCATAGTTTTCCAACACTACCTGGTGAATGATACCTGCACCGGCTTTCCAGAAACCGATACCATATTTATCAGATACTGAAGCCAGGAAGTCATAAACTTCGCGGTTAACGTCAACAGCAGTACTTAAATCTTCAACAGCACCAATTTTAGCCTGGATCAGGTGATCGCAATGTACGGTAGATGGAACGGCAACCTGCGGGCGACCGGCTTGCATAAACTGCAAAAGGGCCATTTGCGCAGTAGCATCCTGCATGGCTACACGGTCTGGTGCAAAATCAACATAATCAACCCCGCGGCCGAATGCTTTTTGGGCATCGCCTTCGCTAAGGTGGGCATATAAAATCTTTTCGGTTAAAGTTAGGGGTTTACCGGTCGCTTTACGGGCAGCATCAACACGTGTGCTGTAGCGGTCGTAAACCTTTTTGATCATATCTAAATCAAAAGCCATTTGTATTTGATTTTTAGGTGAAAAGTAAAAGAAATTGACGTTAAGCCCGTTATCCGGCCTTAGAGCGGCGAATTTACAAAAAATAACATTTGAAAGCTGTTAGTGCTTTATACAAATGTTATTTGGATAAGTTCTAAATAAGTTATTGGGAGTTAGTGGTTGGTTACGGCAACCTTCACTTTTTTGTTGATGAAGATGCATGATACAGTGAAAACTAATGCGGACATCAACAGAACCGGATAATACATCTTTCCAAAAATATCAGGTAGGTCTTGTTTGGAGTTCCCTAAAAACAAAAATGCAAATCCTGTAGTATTTATGGCAGCATGAAAAATCATTCCCGGAATTACGGATTGCGTTTTATTATAAATCCAACCTAAAAATAAACCTCCGAAAAACGCTGGAATGGCCTGCCAGGGATTTAAGTGCAGTGCGCTAAAAAGGATCGCAGAAATGAATATAGCTTTGTTAGGCGAATAATTTTTTAAAAGCCCTTTTAAAATAATGCCCCTGCACAATATTTCCTCGATGATTGGAGCTATAATAACAACACTCATGAAAGAGAATATATCTCTCGTGAACATCCGCTCAAATATCTCGCGAATTTTCAGTGGCATTGGTAGCAATACTGAAATTCGTTCTAAGACGATTGAGAATGCCGCTGCCGCTATGATCAATACCGGGATAAGCCACCCTTTGATTTTATTATAATTTATGGTTGATGGATAACCTTGTTGTTTTTCACTCCTTTTTAAAGTATACTGTATTGCCATTAGTATGGGAGCAGCATTCATCAATACTTTGAATATCGATTTCACAGCCGGAAATTCTTGTGGAGTATTCATAAATATGATGGCGGCGATTATTGCAACGATGATCAGAAAAACAAGATATACGAAAAATAACTTTACAACAGATGTTACGTTAGGATAGGCTGTTTGCGGAGCGAGAGCAATGTTTTCAGGCTCTTCTGCATTTAGTTCGATGTTTGTTATTTCAGACATTTTGCGATTGTTTAGGAAAAAAATTGGCCGGTCATGATAAACGACCAGCCAATTTAAAATTAAAAAATAGTTCGATAAAATATGAACAGGTTATTTTTCTGCTTTTGATGAAGCAGGAGGTAACTGTTTCAAAATCTCCTCAATAGCCCTGTCCAACTGCGGATCTTTATTTTCTATTCTGTCGGCAAAATCTGTTTTTACATAAATGTCTGGTGTTACACCTGTTTTTTCAATATCCTTGCCGTCAAGCGTATAGCAGCCCCAGGCCGGAATGCGGTAGAATGATCCGTCAACCAAACCTTTGCCACTGGTAAAAATGATCCAGCGGTAAGTTTCGGTGCCGATGATCTTGCCAAGGCCCAGTTGTTTAAAGCCTTGTGAGGTCATCTCGCCGTCGCTAAGGGTTTGCTCATTCATGAGCAGGATGATCGGTTTGGCCGCCGGTGCAAAGTTTGATTGCTGTGTTTTTTTACCGTCGCGGTAAGCCCATTGCAAATAGGGTTTTTGCGACAAGAATTTTAAAACATTATCATGTACGTTACCGCCTGTATTATATCTCAGGTCGAGGATAAGCGCATCCTTATTATAAGCGTCGTCAACCATATCTTCCAGGAAATCTTCCAGAGCGCCATCACCCATGTTTTTCATGTAAGAGTAAGCGATGCGGTTTTTACTTTTTTCGGCTACGGTTTTGGCGTTGGCCTTGATCCAGTCGTCGTAAAGATTGCCTGACAGATCGCCCGTCGATTCAGGGTGAAGCTTCACTTTAATATCTTTGCCGCCGCGGTTAAAGGTCAGTTCAATTTCTTTATCAAGCGATGGTTTGCTGAAGTAATAATTACGGTCCTGTTTTTCATCAACCGTGACGCCGTTCACTGCTTTCAGGATATCACCCGGTTTTACATCGATACCTGCTTTATCGGCATTACTATGGATGACTATACTGCTAACTTTGTATGGTGAATCATTGTCAAAAATAATTCCGGTTTCCATGGTACGGTAGCTGAAGGTTTTCTTTTCCTCGTTGCCGTTTGAGTAAAAGCCCTGGTGCGATGAATTGAGCTCGCCAAGCATGTCATTCAGCAACAGGCGCAGGTCGGCCCGGTTATTAATATAAGGGACAAATGTTTTATAGCTGTCATGAACCTTTTTCCAGTCGGCTCCGTGGAAATTGCCGTCGTAATAGTTTTCATCCAGTCCCGCCCAGGTTTCATCAAACATCTGTGTAAATTCCCCGGCCATGTTACGGGTAAAGCTATAATTGATATCTAACTTATCTACTTTGTTGGCGTCGATGTTTAGGGTGTAGATATTGCCTCCGGCCAGTACAAAATATTTATCGCCATTGCCAAAAATGTCGTAATTGCCGAAGTCGCCGCTGCCAACTTTTTCAGTTTTGGGGTTTTCAAAAGCTTCAAGGGTGGTACGGTAAAGTGCCCCTTTGCCTTCGCTATGGTTTGAGGCATAGTATACCAATGTTTTATCTCCTTTTTGAATCACGTAAGGTCCCTGGGCCTGGCCAAACTCCGGACTGATGCGTTCCAGCCTTTTCATCGGTTCTTCGGTGTCTATAACAATATCGGCAGGCGGTTTAGGTGTTGGCTGCTCAGATAAAGGTTTCTTTTTGTTAGACGCTTTTTTGTCCTTATCCTTTTTGTTTTTATCGTCGTCTTTTTTCTCCTCTTTAAACAGGGCCGTAAACTTATCCATCTTAAAAGGATCATCATACTTTTGCAAAGGCATCCGGTAAACGTGGGCATCTTTTGAGCCGTAAGGATACTCGGGCTGTGTACGGGATGATGAAAAATAAATATACTTGCCATCCGGCGACCAGAATGGCGCCGATTCTGTAACACCGCTATTGGTAAGGTTCAGTATTTTCCCGGTTTTTATCTCATAAACAAAAACGTCCATCTCAAAATTGCGGTAAGCGTTGTATACCACGTACTCGCCATTTGGCGAAAAGCGCGGAGGAGGGTTGTAGAATCCCCAAAACTCATCGGTAACAATAGTTTTTGATGTGAGTGTTTTCAGATCCAAAAGTTTCAGTTCATTACGGCCGCTCAGATAAATGGCTTGTGTGCGGTCTTTATTCATGCTCAGCAGGCGATTGCTGCCTTTATCTGTGGTAAGCTGTTTTTCGGCGCCACTGCCGTCGGCTGTTATGGTGTACCAATTAGGATAGCCACCCAGGGTTTGACCAAAAATGAGGGTTTTGTTATCGCTCATCCAGCTTACTTCGGTAATGCGTTCGCTGGTATTACGCTCCAGTTTTTTGCCGAATTTACCTTCGGCATCGCTTACAAATAATTCGCCGCGGGATACAAAAGCCAGCTTTTTGCCATCGGGTGATAATGCTGCTCCTTCAATTTTACCGCCTGTTTCAAACGATTGGTCTTTAGGCAGTACATTATTGCGGAACAGGTTTAAGCCTAGCTTCTGCGTTTGTTTGGATGCCACATCGTAAACAAAAATCTGGTAATCTTTTTCAAACACTACTTTGCTGCCATCGGCACTTACCTGCGGGCGTTTGAGAGAGGTGGGAAACTGGGTTAACGCGGTTTTTTTACCATCGATAAAGGCATACAGGTTATATTCTTCGTTGCCCTCGTCGGATACAAAATAGATGTTGCCTTTTTGATCAATGGTGGTCCAGAAATCCTTGCCCTGCCAGTCGGTATATTTTTTATAGGCTTTGGTTTTAGGATTGTATGATTGAATATCGGGATTGTAAGCGCCTTTATAGTGCTTACGGGTGGGGAAATAAATGCTCTCCCAGGTATTGCTGAAAAATAGCTCGCCGGTTTGCGGATGCTCAACAACACCGTGTATGGTATTAAAATAATGACCAAACAGCCTAACGGGGGTGCCGCCGGTAGCTGCTACTTTGTATTCGCTGAAGCCATTATAACGGCTTGAGTTGAAGTAGATGGATTTCGAATCCCAGGTCCAGGAATCTACGTTATCGCCGGCATCGTTATAGGTAAGCTGTTTGATATCGCCGCCGGCGAGGGGCATTACGTATACATCGTTGTTGCCAAACTGGTTTGATGAAAAAGCAAGCCATTGCCCGTCGGGCGATACCCGCGGACTGGTTTCTTCACCCTGCATGGCGGTCAATCGCGTGGCGGCTGTGCTGTTGATATCGGCTTTCCAAAGATCGCCTTCGTAACTGAAAATTACAGTTTTGCCATCGGGTGTTAGGGTTGGGTTAGATGTAAAATAGCTTCCGGTTGTTTGGGCTTTAAGGCTGGTTTGGCACAGTGCTGCCAAAAACAATACGATGTATAGTTTCTTCATATGGTTTAAGTTTTATGAATAAATGTATTTTTGAGCCATGTTAAAAGTGGTGCACCTCAATACGTATGACGGTAACGGCGGCGCGGGCAGGGCCTGCATGCGCCTTAACCGGGCATTACTTAGCCAAAATATCGATTCTAAAATTATAGTACATTATAAATTTGGAAATAATCCTGATATCAAGACTTTTAACGGTAATATCATTCAAAAATCATACGCCGCCGCTACTATTATCCTGGAACGGATATTGGCCAAACGCTTTTTAAAACCCGATAGCCGTACCCCGTTTTCTTTCACCTGGTTTGGCCGTTCGGTAGTTAATCATCCCGATGTGAAAAAAGCCGATATCATTCACCTGCATTGGATTAATCACGGTTTTCTGGACCCTAAACATATAGCCGAAATTAGAAAGCTGGGCAAGCCTGTGGTGTGGACCTTTCACGATAGCAATGCTTTTACCGGCGGTTGCCATGTACGCTATACCTGCGATCATTACCAGCAACAATGCGGTAACTGCCCGCTGCTGATCAACTCTGCCGATGATGATATTTCGCACCGCATTTGGCAGCAAAAAAATAAGGCTTATCAGCAACTCGACTTCAACATTATCGCCCCAAGTTTATGGATGCAAGATTCTGTAAAGAAAAGCAGTTTGATGCGGAGCAAAGCCACAAGCAATATTCCAAATACGCTGGAAACGGATGTTTTTAAGCCGATAAACAAAAAGGAGGCGAAAGCCAAAGCAGGCTTGCCGACGGATAAATTTATCTTTTTAAGTGGCTTTATGCCATCGCGTAAAGATCTGCATAAAGGTACCCAATATCTGTTGGAAAGTATGGAATTACTAAGACAGCGTTTAGGTGCAGAAACCGATCAGATAGAATTGGTGGTGTTCGGCAACCGGGGTACGGAAAACCTGCCTGACTTTCCTTTTAAAACCAGCTTTTTAGGAACCATCAATAACGATGAGAAACTGGCCCTGCACTACGCCGCGGCCGATGCTTTTTTAATCCCTTCGCTTGAGGATAATTTACCTTACACCGTAATGGAAAGCCTGAGTTGCGGTACACCCGTAATCGCTTTTACTACAGGTGGCATCCCGGATATGGTGCGGCACCAGTATAGTGGTTTCCTTGCCACCTATCGTTCATCCGAAAGTTTTACTGATGGGATGGAATGGATCATTAAACATCCTGAAAAGGACAAGTTGAACCACCAGGCCCGGCAAACCATTATGGATAGGTTTTCGGAAGAAGTAATAGCCAGAAAACATATCGAAGTTTATCGACAATTACTGAGTAAGGGAGGGAATAATGTTTAATCCAAGACTAAGCGTTATCACCATTGTTTATAATAATGTTAGAGATATTGAGCGTACTATCCGCTCGGTGATTAATCAGACATATACTAATATTGAATATATTATTGTCGATGGTTTATCTAATGATGGTACCCTACAGGTAATTGACAAGTATAAAAGTCAAATAACCAAATTCATCAGCGAAAAAGATGAGGGCATTTATGATGCCATGAATAAAGGGCTTGCTTTAGCTACCGGCGATTATGTGATCTTCATGAACTCGGGAGATGAGTTTTATGATAACGAAACCGTTGCCGCGGTTTTTGCTGCTGCAGAGGATGCCGACATTTATTATGGTGAGACAGAAATGATAGCCGATGAGGGGAGTAGTTTAGGGCAGCGCCGTCACAAAGCACCCGCAAAGTTTACCTGGCGTGGTTTTAAATATGGCATGAGCATTAGTCACCAGGCTATCTATATCAGGCGGTCGCTGGCAGAACCCTATGACCCAAGATATCAATTGAGTTCGGATATCGACTGGATAATCCGCGCGGCAAAAAAGGCTAAAAAGATTGTGAACGTTAACCGTTACGTGGCCAAATACCTGGTAGGGGGCATGTCGAAGAAAAGGCACCGCCAAAGTTTGATGGAGCGTTTCGAGATCATGAGGCGGAATTATGGCTTGATCCCGACTGTTTTAAACCATTTTGTTATCGCCTTTAATTTAGGCTGGTATTGGTTGAAGAATAGAAGGACGAATGATTAATCAAATGCAATAATATGCTCTTCTCTGGCGCCCTTCTCTGGCGCAAGTGTTGTGCGGTTGATTGAGCAAGGCTCACTTGTGCCTGTGTGTAATGTAAACCTATAGCAGGATTTATCAATTAATCGGTCTCATACGGCTATAGGTTTACAGTTTTGGAATAAACTTATTCCAGATGAAAGAAACAATGTTGTCACGCTTCTCCTTTACAGAGACTTTTAAGGAGAAGCTGGTACTGATGGTGATGTATCGCAACCGATCAGCTAAAGAAGTCGCCAAAAGTTACAGATTGCCCAATGTCCAGATGCTTAATAACTGGGTTAACCTTTACAAGAAAAAATTGGAAAAAGGAGCCGTAACTTTAGCTGTCATGGATGCTAAAGATAAAAATGATCCTAAGGCCCTTAAACAGCGTATAAAGCAATTAGAGAAGTCTTTA